>DATKDI010000027.1:0-22062 GCA_035512775.1 Actinomycetota bacterium
CTCGAGACCGGAGGTCTCGAGCGACGCCACCTCTCCCTGAAGGGCCACGAGCTGGACGCGCTCGTGATCGCGGTCGACGATCGCGGTCCGGACCCGGCCCGCGATCGCACCGCGACCTGACCCTCGGCTACATGATCGCGATGGTCTCGTACACGGTGATCGTGGCGCCGCCCTCGAGCACAGGGCACCCCTTCGCGAGGTCGGTCGCGGCGTCGAGCGAATCGGCGTTGATGATCGAGTAGCCGCTCGCGGTTCCGTCGCCGTCGCGGATCGACCCGTCGGCGCCGATCGTCTTCGCGGCTCCCGGGTTGAACGGGTTCCCCCCGTCCTTCAGGGCGGAGCCCAGTCCCTCCATCCAGGTGTTCCAGGCCTGCATCACGGTGGCCTGTTCCTCCTCGCTCTCGGGCATGCGGCCTCCGCTGTACAACAGCAGGTAATCCGTCATCGGATCTCCCCCTTCCCGGCTGCCCGGTGCAGCCAGAGGGGGCATCGTACACGTTCGTAAGTAAACGCTTACGGAATATCGCGGGTCCGTCTGGTGTCCGCGGGGGCCTCTCGCAGGGGGTGCAACCTTAGGCGGACAGGCGTTCTGCGAGGTACTTCAGGCTGAGCGGGTAGCGGTACTCGATCGACATGTGGGTGGCGTCGAAGAGCTCGAAATAGACGTCGGTCACCCCGATCGTCTCCAGCTCCCGGCGGAACGCCTCCGCCCCGAGATCGAGGAAGTACTCGTCCCGCTTGCCGGCATCGATGTAGATCGCTCTCATCGACCGAAGCGTGTCCGCGTGGTCCGGCACCATGCGCACCGGGTCGAGGGCAAGCCATCGGTCCCAGACATCGGGGATCAGCCGCCCGGTCGCGGTGTCGAACGGAAGCCGCACCGTGCCGTCCGCGTCGGCCGAGTAGCACGCCGCCATGCACCAATCGTTGAGCAGGTGCCCGTCGCTCTCCTTCGAGAACGCCGGACGGCTCCGGAGATCCCTCCAGAAGTTGTCGAAGGAGCCCTCGTACTCGTCGCGAAGGACCCGCACCGACTCGCGGAACTCCGGCAGGTAGCACATCTCGAAGAGGGCGTCGCCCGCGTGGGTGGCGAGACCTCCCCACAGGTCGGGCCTGAGCATCGGCACGACCATGGCGCCGTATCCGCCGCTGGATTTCCCTCCGATCCCCCGGTGGTCGCGATCGGCGATCGTCCGGTAGCGCTCGTCGACGAACGGCACGACCTCGTCGCAGAGGTACGTCAGGTAGTTCCCGGTGCCGGGGGAGTCCAGGAACTGGCTTCCGCCGAGCGACGTCCAGCAGTCCACCCACACCACGATCACCGGCGGTGCGTCTCCCCGCGCGAAGAGATCGTCCGCGAGCTCCGGGAAGTTGCGTCGGAACGGCGAGCGGTTCCGCCACATGTCGAGCTGGCCGGTGAGGCCCTGGATCGCGTACACGGACGGGAAGCGCGCGGCGGCGGGGTCGTCGTCGTAGCCGGGTGGCACGTACACCCAGAGCGGCCGCTCGTGCGGGTCCTTCAGCGGATTCCCTCGGAGCGCCCGGCTGTCGACCGTGTGCTCGTCGAAGCGACCCTTCGGCTCGAACGACCAAGGCTCCATGGACGGGTCCTCCTCTTGCGATCTTGGCGCGATGTCGGCGACCGTGGACGGCGTGCGGCAGGCTACTCGGTACGCTTCCCGTCCGATGCGCATCGATGCCGACTCCGAACCGTTGTTCACCGAGCGCCTCCGACTCCGCCGGTCCGTCCCGGAGGACGCCGATGCCATCTCCGCGTATCGGAGCGACCCCGAGGTGCACCGCACGCAGGGCTGGGAGCGGACCGACCCGGAAAGCGTGCGGGCCGACATCGAGGAGATGTCCGCGCGGGCACCCGGGGAGCCCGGCGGCTGGGTGCAGTTCTCCGTCGAGGAGCGCGACGGTGGCGGGCTCGTCGGGGATGTGGGCATCAGTCCTGCCGACGGCGAGGCCGGCGTGATCAAGATCGGCTACACGATGTCGCCGGCATTCCAGGGACGCGGCTACGCGACCGAGGCCGTCGGCGCGTTGGTCTCCTACGCGTTCGATGCGCTGGGCGCCGACGTGGTTCGTGCCTACGCCGACGCGGACAACACCCCATCGATCCGCGTCGCGGAGAAGGTCGGGATGCGCCTGATGGAGCGATTCGAGCACCGCGAAGCGGACGAGGTCTGGTTCGGCGTCCGCTACGAACGGCGCCGCGAGGACGCGCCGGTGGCGTGAGCCTGTCGAACGGCGACCTCGCCGAGCTCCTGTGGCGCGCCGGCGATGAGGAGACCGCTCATCGCCGGCGAGCCCTCCGGCGGGCGGCCGGGGCCGCCCGCTTCTGGTCCGAGGAAGCCGGCGACCTCGCCGAGGCGGAGCGCTCGCTCACGGAGCTGCACGCCGTCGGCCCCTGGGTCGCAGCGATGATCCACGGCTGGCTCGATGCGCCGCCGGATCTTCCCGAGCCCGACGAGACACGCAGCGGGTTCCTCACCATGGCCGAGGCCCGCCGGGTGCTCGACGCGGAACCGGACTGGGAGCGGACGCCCCATGCCGACCTCCAGGTGCACACGACCGACAGCGACGGCGGGCTCCCGCTGTCGGAGATGGCGGCGTTCGCTCGCGAGCTCGGTCGGCCCTTCATCGCGATCACCGATCACTCGAAGAGCCTCACGATCGCGAACGGGATGGACGAGGAGCGTCTCGCGGACCAGATCGTCCGGATCGGCGAGGTGAACGTCGAGTTGGCCTCCTCGGGAGATCCCTTCCGCGTGCTCCGCTCGATCGAGATGGATGTGTTCCCCGACGGCACCTGCGACATGGAGCCGGAAGCGCTGGCGCCGCTCGATCTCGTGCTCGGCGCCTTCCACTCGAAGCTGCGGATGCGCGAGGACCAGACGGAGCGCTACCTCGCCGCCCTGCGGGATCCCTCGGTCCACGTCCTCGCGCACCCGCAGGCGAGGATGTACGGCCGCCGGGCGGGTCTCCGCGCCGACTGGGCCCGAGTCTTCGCCGAGGCGGCGGATCGAGGCAAAGCGGTCGAGCTCGATGCGACTCCGGCTCGTCAGGACCTGAGCGTGGAGCTCGCACGGATCGCCGTGACCGAGGGCGTTCAGTGGTTCTCGATCGGGAGCGATGCGCACAGCTCGTTCGAGCTGCAGTTCTTGCCGTTCGGGCTGGCCACCGCGTCGCTGGCCGGGATCCCGAGGGAGCGGATCTTGAACTATCGGACCGTCGACGAGGTCGTCGCTTGGGCGACCGAGTTGCGGACACGCAGGTAGGAGGCCCGGGAAGGTCCGATTTGACACCAGCTCGAACCCTGACGTATGGTTCGCAGTGAGAGACCGCTGGAGCCCTCGGGTTCCGGCGGTTTCTCACTTTCCATGCCCTCTCGCGTCGCATCGAGCGGCTTCTCCGAGCTCCCGGCGCCCTTCCTACGGACGCGGCTCCCCGTCTGATCGGGGGAGATCTCTCCCGGGTCTTTCAGCAGAACGGAACGCCTGCGGCTCTTGGGATCTCGATCTCCGTTCCTTCAAGGAACCCGGGATCCGGCCGACAATATCCCCAACAGGGTCGGGAGCGGAGGTTATCGTCCGCGCCACGACGGGTCGGTACTGGTGATCGAGGGGGTGGGTACCCGTGGGGTGGGTCGTGCGACGCTGGAGGCATGTCGTCTTCGTGCTGACCGCCTCGATGACAGCGGTTCTCACGACCCTGGCCGCAGTGCCCGCGATCGCCGCTCCCCGAGTACCGGGTATCGACGTGTCGAAGTACCAGGGGAGGATCCAATGGCCGGCGGTCGCCTCGTCGTCCGTGCGCTTCGTGATCATGCGCGCGACGCTCGGGAACAGGTACCGGGACGAGAGGTACGCGCAGAACCTGGCGGGTGCGACCGCGAACGGCCTCGTCGTCGGGGCCTACCACTTCGCGAAGCCCTCGCTCGGGCTTCGGGACGCGCGCGGCGAGGCCGACCACTTCCTGCGAGTCGCACGAGTAGGGGCGGGGGATGTCCTGCCCGTCCTCGACATCGAGGAGACGGGTGGGCTCTCTCCCGAGCAGCTCCGGATCTGGGCGCAGGCATGGCTGAATCGTGTCCATTCGCGGACCGGCGTCCGCGCGATGATCTACACCGGCAACTACTTCTGGCGCGGGTTCATGCGGAACACTTCGTGGTTCGGGCACCGTGGGCATCCGTTGTGGGTCGCGCACTGGTACGTCGGCGCCCCCGACATCCCCGGCGACCGATGGGCGAACAACGGCTACACGGTTTGGCAGTGGTCGGCGACGGGGAACATCCCCGGCATCAAGGGTCCCGTCGACCGCGACTGGGTGAACGGGAACCTGACCCGAGGGACGATCGCGTCGCTCACCGTCGCACCGGCCCAAGGGGGCACGATCCGCGGCGACCGCGTCGCCTGCGGTGGACCACGGGACCGTTGCTTCCGGCTCACGAATCCCGGCGACGAGATCACCCTGAGCGCGACCCCGCATGAAGGCGCCCGGTTGACCCGCTGGACCGGAGCGTGCGCGCCGGCGGGTGATGCACGGACCTGCACCGTGTCCGCGCTCGGGGACACAGCCGTGTCCGCGGTCTTCGACACCTCCGTTGAGGTCCCCGCCGTCGCGTCCGTTGGCGCATCGGGGACGTTTCTCCCGTCGCGAGTGGGATGCGCGACCGTCTGCAGCGCGCCTACGCTCGCCGAACCGCCGGTCTCGGCACTTCCGGCCCCGGCACCCCCCGTCCCGACGCCTTCCGTCTCCTCGCTCCGGGCACGCTCCGCATCGGCCTCTCCCGTCCCGACCACTCCGGTCGTGAACGGACCGGTATCGACGCCGGTCGGCAAGCCCTCGACGTGCACGGGAACGGATCCCGACTGCGCGGTCGCCGGTCTGCTCGCGCCCCCACACGTCGGCTCCGCACGATCACAGGCCCGCCAAGAAGACGAGCCGAACGGCACGCGCTATTCGTGGGGCCTCGGGCGCCAGAGAGGCGCGATCGGGGGCTCCTTTCGCTGGGAGCGCCGAGCCTCGGCCTCGATCTCGTATCGGTTCAGGGGCGGAGCGGTGACCCTGTTCACCGTGAAGGGCCCTCGGATGGGGAAGGCGCGCGTGGAGATCGACGGCAGCTGGGTCGCGCGCATCGACGGCTACTCACGGAGGTTCCGCCCCGACATCCGTCACCGTTTCTCGGATCTCGGCGGAGGTGGGCACACGCTCACGATCACCCCGCTCGGGAAGAAGCGCCCGATGGCCAAAGGTCGGCGCGTCGTCGTGGATGCACTCAGGTGGGGCGGAAAGCTCCACCGAGATCCGGGTCCGGAGGCCGTCGCGTGGGCCAGCGTGAGCGATCCCGCCGCGAGCGAGGGCAACTACGTGGTGAGCGATGCGCCGGGCGCCGAAGCGACGCTCTCATTCTCCGGGACCGGGCTGTCGCTCCGGGCCGTGTTCGGGCCCGCTCGGGGCCGGGCGCAGATCTGGCTCGACGGTGCCCGCCTGCGGACGGTGGACCTCTACGCGCCCACCCGGCGATTCGTGTCGATCCGAGTGGCGTCGGGACTCACGCACGGTCGCCATGTCGCCCGGGTGGTTGTACTCGGCACGCGCCACCGCGCGAGCCAGGGGATCGCCGTGGCGATCGATCGCTGGGTCGTGGCGCAAGGATCGGAGGACCACAGGGGTCGCCCGGAGGCGCGACCCGGGAGACCGCGGCGCGAGAAGAAGCACGCGTGACCGGCGGTCGACACGATTCGTTCCCCGTGTGGAGCGACCAGCCCTAGACTCGGGCACCGCAGTCCGCAGGGGAGGGTTCGATCGCATGCCGAAGGGGATCATGGAGCGTCTCGCCGAAGGGCCGGTGCTCGGCGACGGTGGATACCTGCTGGAACTGGAGAAGCGCGGCTACGTGCAGGCCGGTCCGTTCACGCCGGAGGTGGTCGTCGAGCATCCCGAGGCCCTCACGCAGCTGCATCGAGAGTTCCTGCGCGCGGGCGCCGAAGTGCTCCAGACCATGACTTTCTACGCCAGCGACGACAAGCTCGCGACGGTGGGGATGGAAGGCACGGTCGACGAGATCAACCGGAACGCGGTGCGGATCGCCCGTGAGGCCGCGTCCGAAGGCGATGCGCTTGTCGCGGGCAACCTCTCCCTCACGTGGGCGTACGACCCTGCGCAGGACGAGAGTCACGACCATGTTCGGTGGCTCTTCGACCGGCAACTGCAGGACCAGCTCGAGGCCGGCCCCCCGGACTTCTGGATCGGCGAGACGTTCTCCTTCCTCGGAGAAGCGCTGCTGTTCGTCGAGCGAGCGAAGGAGACCGGGCTTCCGGTCATGGTGACGATGTCGTTCGAAGCGCTTCCCGCCAAGTCCTACGAGGGCGACTCGCCGGGAGAGGCCGCAAGGAGGCTCGCGGACGCCGGAGCCGACATCGTGGGAGTGAACTGTCTCAACGGGCCGGCACAGCAGCTGCCGATCGCGGTGGAGATGGTCGAAGCGCTCGCAGGTGGCGTCCCGGTCGCCACCCAGCCGGTGGCCTACACGACGACGAACGAGGAGCCCGATTTCACCGCGGGCGACACGTTCCCGTACGCGCTCACACCGAGGACCCTCGCTCGTGGCGAGATGGCGGCGTTCGCGGCGCGAGCGAGGGATGCCGGCGTTCGGTACATCGGCTCGTGCTGCGGCTCGGTCGCCGAGCACGTGCGTGCCATGGCGAAGGTGCTCGGGAAGCTGCCGGAGCAGGAGCGCGAATGGAAGTCCCAGTCGGGGAAGGCGATGTCCGCCTACGAGTACCACGAGCACACCGAGACCGAGGTCTGAGAAACCCACGCGCTCGATCCGGGGATCCGAAGGTCGAGGCCATGGCGGCGCTTCCGATCCGTGCTTCGCACCGATCGTCTAGCCGGAGGATCCGGGCACATCCAGGACGATGCGGCGCTCCGCGCTCGGCTCCCAATCGCGGAGCGCCTCGGCGAACTTCACGAGGAGCGCGGCACCACCGGCGACCTCGAGCGCGCGCAACAGCGGGTAGCGCTTCAAGACGGGGAGCCGGAAGAGTAGCGGCGCGCTGACGATCGCGGCGCCGGCCAGGAGCCGGCGGAGCCGGCGCCCGGCGGGGGAGTCCAGGAAGTCTTCGACTTCCTGGACCGCCACCTCGACACGATCACCGATCCGCCGGAGCTCCTGCATGGCGGCTACGAGAACTGTCGGTGCGTCGATCCCGTGCCTCGCCGCACGAGGCGCACGAGCACCACGAGTGCGGCAGCGGCCAGGATCGCCGCGATCCACGGCACGCCCTCGTTGTCGGGCGTGATCACTTCGGCCAGGAGCCATCCGCCGAGGAATGCGCCGACGGCACCGAGCACGATCGTCATCCAGATGGGCATCGGGTCATCGCCCGGCACGATGAAACGTGCCAGCGGCCCCACGATGCATCCGATCAACAGGAAACCGAACACCTCTCCGATGGTCATGACTCTCTCCCTTCCGGAAGTCTCGGTTGACGTCCGCACCCGCCCTTACCCAGATCCATCACCTCGTATGCGAGGCCGGGCGAGCCGCAACGCCATATGCCTGACCTCGTTGATCCGATCCTGCGACTGGGACGGGTGCCTCGGAGGATGCTAGTTCGAACAGGGACTCGTACCGGTCGATCATCGAGTCCGTCGAGAACCGGTGCCGCACATGATCGCGGCATGCCTGCGGATCGAAGTCGGGGACGCTCGCGATGGCCTCGACGAGCTCCTCGGGGCTGTCGACGATCACCCCGGTGACGCCGTCGACAACGACCGACCACCGTCGGCGACCCGTGGCGGTCCGCCAAGGCGGGCCCGAGCACCGAATGATCGTGCACGACATCGACACGCTCCATCTCGAGGATGTACCGAGTCGCCCGGAGCGCGTGGACCCCTTCACCGTGATGCTCTCGCCGGTGCCCAAACCGTCCGCGGTTCGGTGAACGTCGGGGAGAACCCTGCCAAGTCGTGGTCGGTTCCCGCACCGATCGATGTGACCTCGTGGCCGCGCTGGATCAGGCCTTCCGCGAGGGTGTGGCAGATCGCCTCGATCCCTCCGTAGCCATCCGGAGGCACCTCGAACCACGGCGTCGACACATCGCGATCCGAAGCGGAGCTGTCCGCCGCCGTGATGTGGACTCGATGTCCAACGGTTCCCATTCGGTCGGCCGCATCTCCGTGAGAACTACCCAGCCGAGATCGTGAGGAACCGCGCGCAGACGAGGAACGATGCCCGGGGAGCCCTCACGGGACGGAAACGCCTGGCTGAGACGGGTGAATCACAACTCTGTGGGAAAGGTGGATGTCGGGGCGATCATGGGTACTGTCTGAGCGGTAGGCCGCACGGGTGGGCGAGGCCTCTCGGAGGAGACGCATGCGAACCGAAACCATTCAGAGCGAACACGACACCTTGTTCCAGCACGACGCGATCTTCTATGCGGGCACGGCCGACTTCGTGGACCGTACTTCTGCTTTCATCCGGGACTCGGTGGCCGAGCGCGAACCGATGCTCGTCGTGGTGAGCGCGGAGAAGATCGAGCTGCTGCGTGACGAGCTCGGCGGAGACCCGGAAGGCGTTCGATTCGCCGACATGGCGCAGGTGGGCCAGAACCCTGCGCGGATCATCCCTGCGTGGCGAGAGTTCGTCGCGGAACAGGTGCCTTCGGGCGAACGCTTCCGAGGCATCGGGGAGCCGATCTGCGCCACCCGAACTGCCAGCGAGCTCATCGAGTGCGAACGCCACGAGGCTCTTCTCAACCTCGCGTTCGCCGGCGCGCCCGCGTGGTGGCTGGCGTGCCCCTACGACACGGAGTCCTTGCCTTCGTCGGTGCTGGAGGAAGCCAAGCGCAACCACCCCCATGTCATGGACGGAGGCCGGCGACGCGAGAGCGTGACCTATCGCGGGCTCGACGAGATCGCGACGCCGTTCGACGACCCGCTCCCCGAGCCTCGCGGTGTTCCGCGCGTGTTCCCCTTCGGTCCGGACGGAGAGAGCCTCGCGGCCGTCCGCGAGCAGGTCGGCCAGGCGGCCGCAGCGTTCGACCTCGATGCGGCGCGCGTCGGTGACCTGACCCTCGTCGTCAACGAGGTCGCCACCAACAGCTTGCGGCACGGAGGCGGGGTCGGGGTCCTGCGGATCTGGGAAGAGGGCTCTACGCTGATCTGCGAGGTCAGCGACGCGGGCCGCATCGACGATCCGATGGCGGGCCGTCGGAAGCCATCTCCGGATCGAGGCTCCGGCTTCGGGCTCTGGCTCGCGAACCTCCTGTGCGACCTCGTCCAGATCCGATCGTTCCCCACCGGATCCGTCGTGCGCCTCCACGTCCGCCGCTAGGCGGACGTGGAGACGGTCAGCCGCGCACCTCGAGAACAGCGCCTCCTGAGATCGTCACGGTGCCGGTGCCGAGGCGGCGGCCCGCCATCTTCGCGCCCGGACCGGAGGGCGAGATCCGGAGGGCGCTGAGCCCGCTCGCGACCAGCACGCGGATCAGGCCGGGCTCCGGCTCTTCCTGTGGTCGGAATCCGCCGTAGTAATAGGCCAGGATGTCGGAGCCCGAGAGGCCTCTCCGGGCCTTCCCGTACGCGCCCCACTGGACCATGCCGACGCCGTGACCCCACCCGCGCCCAGTCACGACCACCGCGCCCTCCGTGGCCGACAGGTCGAGCCACCGGGACGGGACGGTGAGGGGCAGGGTGCCCTTCGCCGTCTCCGGGGGGTATCGGCCCGGGCGCAGGCACGGGGCCCACGTGTTCACGGCGTCGCGGAGGTCGGCAGCGTCGATCGAGCGGCTCTCGCCCCCGCCCCGGACGGACAGCGACGTACCAGGCGTACGGGCCTCGGAGATCGCCCGTCCGCGCGGCCAGAGATCCGCGGCCTGCAGGAATCGCGTCAGGTCCTCGAACGGCAGCCTCACCCTCCAACGTGACGTCGGCGACGCGCCGTCGTCGCGCTCGGTCACGGGCCGCAGGTAAGGAAGGGGGGTGCCCCCGAAGATCTCCTCGTTCCCGTACGTGCGGCCGTTGGATGTCGAGGAGTAGAAGGTGGTCGCTGGTTGACCTTCGTGGACCAACACCATCCCATCGGTTCGGCGGACGGCACGCACCCACCGCCGGTGGGTCGGGTCAGGCGGGACGGGGATCCCCCGGTACACCTGGCATGAGGTGGTGGCGCAGATCGGCTCGTCGAGGGTGTCGCCCTCATCGCCGCTCCATCCGGTCGTCGCGAGGGCGTAGCTTCGGGCGGCGATCGCCTGCGCGTCCAAGGCTGCCGTGGGCCAGGAGGGTGGGACCTCGGCGATCCCCTCGAGGTAGCGATCGAACGGGAGGACCACCGTGACCGTGATCGTGCCGTCATCCGCCCTCCTCACGAGCAGGGTCCCAGGGAACCTGCCGGTGAGCGTGGGTCGCTCGGCGTCGCGGCATCGCGTCGGCACGAAGGGATAGCGACCTCGAACGAGGAACGACCCGCCGGCGGGAGGCGACAGGCGCAGGAAGCTCGCCTCCGTCTCTGCGGGAGCGTCCGGCGTCGCCGACTCCTGAGTCGGCGTTGCCGGCGGAGGTGACGTGACCACAGGCGCCTGTGCCGACTTCGATGTGGATGCTTGCTCGGGAGCGGCCGCCGTGCACGACATCAGCAGCGCGACCAGCAGCGCGACCGTGGCTCGTGTCCACGACCAGTGACGATGCGAGAGACAGAGTCGGGTGATCACTCCACGACGCTACCCGGCCTCGCGGACGATGCGCTCATCCGATGGGCATCCCGGCGAAAGTGTGACAAGACCCCCCTGTTCGTCTTGACCGGCCCCCGCCCCTCGTCATATCTTGCGTTTGCCCTGATCGGAGTGAACCGGGGGCGGGGAGCAGGCAAGGGACGCTAGCCGAGACCCCGAGGTCCCGGACCGGCCGCAAGGTTGGTTCGTCCGGAACTTTCCGATCAGGGCCTTTTCTATTCCCCTCTTTCCCCCTCCGCTCCTCGAGCCGTCTCCCATTTCCCAGTCATGTCCACCTCCTTCGACGACGGCGTGCGTCGGCGCTCTTAGCCCAACCTTGACCGGGTCTTTCGGTCCCCTTCAAGGGCTCTCCCGCATCGTTGGATCGGCAGAGGGTGCCACGAGGCGCCCCGGGAGAAGGAGGCAGCGATGCGATTCCGAGCGATAGTGGCCACGGCGGTCCTGGGAACCCTGTTGATCGGTGGCACGGTCCTACCCGTCCTCGCGAGGGACGGCGACGTCATCCGGCGCCGGGCTTGCAGCCGCAACAGCGACTGGAAACTGAAGCTCAGTGAGGAGAACGGCAGGATCGAGGTCGAGTACGAGGTCGACCAGAACGACGACGGCGACGACGACAACTCCGGGCCTGGCGAGAACAGTGGTCCCGGCAACTCGGACGACGACAACGACAACTCCGGGCAGAGCGACAACAGCGGCCCCGGCGGCGGCGACAACGACGGCGACGACTCCGGCCACGGCGGGGATGACGACTGAGCGTCACTCGCTCCATCGAAGTCGAGAGGTGAGGGCGGCGGCGCCGAAGGCGCCGCCGCCCTCACGCGTTCGGTCGCGTGGCCGATAGCATCTGCTCGCGATGGCCGACGATCCGAACGCCGGGCGACCGGATGAGGGCCCCTCCCCGGTCGGCCCCGTGGATCCGCTCGTCGTCCCTCGCTTCGCGGGACCGGCGACCTTCGCTCGACTCCCGCGGCGCGAGGACGTCGACGTCTGCGACGTCGCCGTCCTCGGGATCCCGTTCGACAGCGGTGTGACGTACCGGCCCGGCGCGCGGTTCGGGCCCGCCGCGATCCGCAACGCCACGCGGCTGCTCCGCGCCTACCATCCGAGCCTCGATATCCACCCGTTCGCCGCGCAACAGGTGGCCGATGCCGGCGACGTCGCGTGCAACCCGTTCGACATCGCCGAGGCGATCGCGCAGATCGAAGCCGCTGCCGATACGACCCTCGAGGGTGCCACACACCTGCTGTCGATCGGGGGCGACCACACGATCGCGCTGCCGCTGCTGCGGGCCATGCACCGGCGTCACGGACCCGTCGCGCTCGTCCACTTCGATGCGCACCTCGACACGTGGGACACGTACTTCGGCGCCGAGTACACGCACGGGACGCCGTTCCGACGGGCCTGGGAGGAGGGTCTGCTGCTCGAGGACAAGGCCACGCACGTCGGGATCCGCGGCCCGTTGTTCTCCCCGGAGGACCTCGTGGATGACGCTCGGTTCGGGTTCGAGATCGTGTCGGCCATGGACGTCCTGGACCAAGGCCGGCAGGCGATCGCGGACAGGATCCGGAACCGGCTCGGCGATGCGCCGGTCTATGTGTCGATCGACATCGACGTGCTGGATCCCGCCTTCGCTCCTGGGACGGGAACGCCGGAGGCCGGTGGACTCACGAGCCGCGAGATCCTCGGGATCCTCCGCGGCCTCGCGGGAGTGCGCCTCGTGGGCGCGGACATCGTCGAGGTGTCCCCTCCCTTCGACCACGCGGAGGTGACGGCCGTAGCCGCGTCGCACGTGGCGTATGAGCTGTTGGCGTTGTTCGCCCGGCAGGCCGACCCACCTCGTGGCGCCTAGGTGGCCTTGTTCTTCTCGAGGATCGCGGGGTCAGCGCCCAGGAACTTCATCAGGTTCCCGAAGATCGCGAACAGCGTGAACGTCGTCGCGGCGATCAGGATGAACACGACCGCCACCGCTGCGATCGTCGGGGTGAACCCGTAGCGGAGCCCGTTCACGATCTTCACCGGCAAGGTCTCGATGGTGAACCCGGCCACGAGGAACGAGATGATGTACTCGTTCAGGCTGAGGACTAAGGCCGCCGCGAAGCCCGTGACCATCGAGGGGATCAGCAGCGGCAGCGTGATGGTCCGGAACGTGGTGCGCTGATCTGCCCCGAGGGTCTGCGCCGCCTCGGGCAGCGCTTGATCCATCGTCTCCATCGCGAGCGAGATCGTGACCAAGGGCAGCGTGGAGAAGAAGATCGCGTGCGCGATGATCACGTTCTCGATCCGGCCGACGTGCCCGGTTGACAGCCAGAACACCTGCATCCCGAGCGCGCTGATGATCGGCGGGAGCATGAACGGCAAGATCCCGAGCGTGTAGAAGAGGGGCGCGAGCCGGATCCGGTAGGCGCGGAGGACGTACGCGAGCGGCGTCGCGACGAGGACCGCGAGCGCCGCACTGAGGGTCGCGATCGTCACGCTGTATCGGATCGACGTCCGCCATCCGGAGTCGGTGAACAGCTGCGCGTACCACGAGAGCGAGAACCCCTCGGGCGGGAAGTTCAGGTAGCGGTTCTGGTTCACGGAGCCCACGGCGATCACGACGAGCGGGGCCAGCAGGAAGACCACGACGAGCGTGACGACGACCGCACGGAGCACGCGCACCTAGATGAGCCTCCTCGTGCGCGACTCGATCAGGCCCACGAGCGCCACGACGATCAGCGAGAGCAGCGTGAGGAAGATCGCCATCGTCGCCGCGAACGGCACGTTCGCGTTGGCCGACGCCTGGTTCGCGATGAAGACCGAGAGCGTCCAGTGCTCGGGGCGTCCGAGGAAATCGGCGATCAAGTAGCTCCCCAGCGTGAAGACGAACACGAGCAGGAAGCCCGCCACGAGGATCGGCCGCGCGATGGGCACGACGACGGTCCAGAACGTCCGCCACGGTGACGCCCCGAGCGTCTGTGCGGCTTCCGTGATCTCGGGATCGAGCCGGGTCAGCTGCGGGTAGAGCGTGAGGATGCAGTATGGGAACGCGATGTAGCAGAGGCCGAGCAGCACCGCGGCGAAGCTGGGCTGGTAGGCGGCCGATTCGTTCATGATGCCGAGCCAGACCAGGATGTTCGAGATCCCCGATGCGCGCCCGAGCAGGATGTACCACGAGAACGCGACGATCACCTCCGAGAGGCTGAGCGCGGAGAGCACGACGACCAGGAGGATCACGTGTGGCCGCCCACGCATCCGCGTGAGGAAGTACGTGAACGGGAACGCCACGACGATGCACACGAAGCCGGCGAGGAGGCAGATCCCGATCGAGAACAGGGCGCGCTCGAGGAACACCGGCTGGAAGAGGCGCTGCCAGTTCGCGAACTCGAAGGCCGGTGTGTAGAACGCCCCTGGAACCCGGTGGTAGAAGCTCGTCGCCACCATGATCCCGAACGGGATCAGGAAGAAGACCACCAGCATCCCCACCGGGAACGCGAGGACGCCGAGGGTCCGGCCGGACGGCTTCTCGCGGACGCTCACGACGTCACGACCACACAAGCCTCGGTCGGGAAGAGCACCGCCACCTCGGCGCCCTGTTGGACGGGCACCCAGTCGCGGGGGGAGCCCGCCACGATCACGTGCTCGCCGACGCCGCAGTCCACGAAGCACTCGAAGAGCTCGCCGAGGTCCCGCACGAACACGACCGTGCCGGGGAGCGCGTTGCGTTCGGGCATCGAGTCCGCGACGAGCTGGGCGGCCTCGGGCCGGACGGAGACGGTCACCTCGCCGGAGGCGTCGGCACCGCCGGCGACGTCGAAGGGGTGTCCGGCGACCGCGATCGAGCCGTCACCGGCCCCCTCGCCGACCAGCAGGTTGGTCCGGCCGATGAACCCGGCCACGAACGGCGACCCCGGTCGCCGGTACACCTCGAGCGGGGGGCCGACCTGCTCGATCCGGCCGGCGTTCATCACGACGACCAGATCCGACATCGTCATCGCCTCCCGCTGGTCGTGCGTCACGATGATCGTCGAGATCCCGAGCTGCTGCTGGAGGAGCCGGAGTTCCACCTGGAGCTGCTCCCGGAGGTTCGCGTCCAGCGCGGACAGCGGCTCGTCCAGGAGGAAGAGCCGGGGTTCCAACGCCAGCGCCCGTGCGGTCGCCACCCGCTGGCGCTGTCCCCCGGAGAGCTGTTGGATCCTGCGGTCGCCCAGCCCCTCGAGCGAGACGAGTTCGAGCAGCTCTTCAACCCTCGAGGCGATCCGATCCTTCTCCGCGCCTCGGATCCGGAGCCCGTAGCCGATGTTGCCGGCGACGTTCAGATGCGGGAACAGCGCGAGGCTCTGGAAGACCATCCCGATGTCGCGCCGGTACGCAGGGCGGTCGGTGATGTCGTCGTCGTCGAGGAAGATCTGGCCCTCGGTCGGATGTTCGAGCCCGGCGATCATCCGCAGCATCGTCGTCTTGCCGCACCCGGAGGGCCCCAGGAACGAGATCAACTTGCCGGGAGGAAGCTCCAGATCGACGCCCGCCACCGCGGTGACGTCGTCGAAGCGCTTGACCAAGCCCTCGAGCCGGAGGCCGCCTCGCACGTCCTCGGAGCGCCTGCTCATGGGGTCACCTGGCTCCCCGCGCTACGAGAGGATCAGCTCGGTCCAGTTCTGGTCGATGAAGTCCTCCAACTCGTCGTACATCTCGTACTTCGGCTGGAGGGCGACCTCGGGACCGGGGCCGGCAACCGCCTCGTACTCCTCGTCGCTCATCGTCAGCGTCTCCCGCTTCGTCGACGGGATCGTCCCGAGGGTGAGCGCGAGCTCCTGCTGGACATCAGGTCGGCACATGTAGTCGATGAAGGCGACACATGCGCCCAACTCCTCGGTGGTCTTCGAGATCGACCAGAAGCCGGTGTCGATGATCGCTCCTTCGGTCGGGAAGACGCTCCGCAGCGGATTCCCGCCGCCGGCCTCCGAGGCCGCGAACAGCGTGATGTCGTGGTAGAACTGCCCGAGCGACACCTCGCCCTCGTTGTACGCGGGCTGCCCCTGTGCCTCGTCTCGGAACCAGAGCTTCACGTTCGGCTTGACCTCCTGGAGCTTGTGCATGACCTCGATGATGCCATCCTCCGTCTCGAGGATGTCGTACCCGTCGAAGAAGCAGGTCGCGGTGATCTCGAGGAGGAACGAGTTCGCGGCGTTCCGCAGGAGCGCGAGCTCGTTCTCCCACTCCGGGTCCCAGAAGGCCGTCCACGTGTCGGGGCTCTCCTTCACGCGATCGGTGTTGGACACGAGCGTGATGTACCACGAGAGCCCTCCCACGCCGATCACGCTGTCGCCGCCGGCGGTGCGGATGTACCCCTCGGCGAGGTGCACGGACTCCGGGATGTCGCTCGGCTGATACGTGGCGAGGATCTCGCCGTTGATCGCGCGCTGGAGCCCGACGCCCGAGAGCATCGAGACGTCCGCGGGAGGTGCCCCGCCGGCGCTGATCGCCTGTTGCAGCTGCACGACCCAGACCTCGGAGGTCGGCTGGGACACCGACTCGACCTCGACGTCGAACTCCTCGGTGAAGGCCGGGTACATCTTCCGGAAGTTCTCCTCGAAGAATCCGCCGTAGGTGCCGACCTTGATGGTCGAGCCGGCGATGTTCGACGTGTCGATCGCGGTGGGCGACGGGTCGCCCGACGGCGGTGCCGGCGCATCGGGGGCGCAGGCGGCGAGGATCGCCGGCATGCTGATCGCGGTCCCCGCGAGTACCCCACCCCGCTTCAGGAGATCGCGTCTGCTGAGTCTTCCATCCCGAAGCACCCGATCGATGTCCACGGATCCACGCCCCTCTCGGTTGTGCCGATGACTCTTCGGCAGGCTACCCGGCATCCGGAACGCCGCGCAAGTCAGTGAAGTGTGGGCGCATCTTGTGGCGCAACGCAACCCGCCCGACCGGACTCAACGCGCGAGGCTGTCGACGAACCCGAGCACCCGGGCCCATGCGTCGCGGCACGCGTCGGCGTGCTCCGCCATCTTCCGGTCGAAGAAGGAATGCGGAGCGTCCGGGTACACGACGATCCGGTGGCCGATCCCCGCCGCGTCCAGGGCGCGATCGTACGCCTCGACATCGGCAGTCGGGATCCCTCGGTCCGCCCCTCCGTAGAGACCGAGCACCGGCGCACGGACGAGGCCCTCCTGCGCCTCCTCGATCGGAGAGAGCTCGCCCTCGTCCGACCGCGAGGGTGGACCATAGAAGGCGATGACCCCGTCGACGCTCTTCTGTGAGGCCTGCATCAGCGAGGCGCGGCCGCCGAAGCAGAACCCCATCGAGGCCACGCGGGTGGCTCCCTCGCCTCGCAGCACGTCGGCCGCGGCCCGGACGTCCGCTCGGAGCCCGTCGTCGCGCACCGCGGCGCGATGTGGTGCGTAGTCGAAGTCGCCCTCACGGTGCTCCGCTCCCGCGGTCCGTCCATAGGGGTCGAGCGCGACCGCGTGCACGCCGGCGTCCGCGAGATGCTCGGCGAGTCGTTCGTAGTAGCGGTAGAGGCCCCGGACGTCCGGGATGATCACCACGCCCGCCGAGGCGGGTTCGCGTGTCCTGGCGACCGTGGCGGCGAAATGGTTGCCGCCGGCGGCGACCAGGACCGTCCGCTCCGAGCCGGACCCCATGCCGGTGCGGGCAGGATCCGGAGGCAATGCGTCCGTGTCGAAGCACATCCTCAGGCGCCGAACTTCGCAAGATGGCCGGCGTTGGCCATCAGGATCGGCAGGAGCTGCATCGAGGGGCGGACGCCGAGACCGCCCGCTCGGCACCAGCGCTCGCCGAAGCGGTCGGTGTCGTCGCGTCCGGACCGAGGTCCGTGCACGACGACCGGCACGGGGTGCCACGAGTGCGCCGCCATCTGTGAGGGGGTGGCGTGATCGCCGGTCACGGCGATCACGCCGGGCTCGAGCGCGGCGGCCAGATCCGGGATCGCGGCGTCCACCCGCTCGATCGCGGCGATCTTCGCGCCGCGATCGCCGTCCTCACCGGCGGCGTCCGCGTCCTTGACGTGGACGAAGAAGTAGTCCGCGTCCTCCCGGTGCTTCTCCAGGAGGCGGACCTGATCGGCGAGGTCCGCCGGCGGTCCGAGGACGTCGAACCCCAACAGCTTCGCGATGCCGCGGTACATCGGATAGACCGCGACGGCCGCGGCGCGGAGGCCGGTTCGATCCTCGAAGCGTGGAAGCTCACGATGCGTGTCGAACCCTCGGAGCACCAGGCCGTTGGATGCGGGCTCGCTGGCCAGCGCACGGTGGATCTCGGCGAGCTTGGCGGCGACGAGGTCGGACGTGGACGTCGCCGCCGGATCGAGCGGCCGCGGATCCAGCGGCGGGACCCCGGTCGTCTGCGGATCGGTGTCGCCGACCCGCGGGTCCAGCCCGTCTCCCCGGAACACCACAAGGAGTCGATGGCCCTTCTCGTGGTGGAACTCGACTCCCTGGACGGCGGTGGAGAGCCGCGCGACCACGCGACGGGCCTCCTCGTCGGAGATCCGGCCGGCTCGCCTGTCGACGACGTTGCCATCCGCATCCAGGGTGCAGAGGTTCCCCCGGGCCGCCACGTCACCGGGACGAAGTTCGACACCGAGGCCGGCCGCGCTCAGCACGCCGCGTCCCAACACGAACTCCAGCGGGTCGTACCCGAACAACGCGAGATGTCCCGGGCCGGAGCCCGGCGTGATCCCGGGGCCGACGGGCTCGAGGAGACCTGTGACGCCCTCGCCGGCGAGGCGGTCGAGGTTCGGGGTGATCGCTTCTTCCAGCTCCGTGCCGTGCGCCAGGTCCGCCATGCCGCCCAAGCCGTCGATCACGACCAGGAGGATCCGTGACCCAGTGCCGGTGGCGAGCGACGCGAGATCCACCGGGCGATGCTACCCCCGACCGACCTCCCCATCCCTGGCGATGGTGGGCGGGCCGGCACCGCGTCGCGTCGCCGCCGATCTTCCTCCGCGCTCGAAGCGTCCGAAGACGGCGATCAGCCCGAGCAGGATCGCGCCGGAGGCGAGGAACCACAGCGGCCGCTCGAGCCACCACCGTGACGTGGAGTCCTGCTCGCGTCCGAACCCGAGTGGCCAAAGAAGCAGGAGCGCCAAGAGGAACGCCGTCATGTGCCAGAGGAAGAGCGTCATGATCCGCGCGTTCACGACGATCGTGAACCGCCAGGGTCGTTCCCGCAGCAGCCACCTGTCGAGTTTCGATTTGAGCAGCATCACGGCACCGATCGTCCAGACGCCGCCCAGCAGGAAACACACGGTCGGCGGGTAGGCGTTCGAGACCGCCTCGACGTCGGTGCCCAGGAGGCTCTTGGGGTAGTGGCCGATGCCGGGGAACCAGTCGAAGCGGGCCTCGCCGATGAGCCGGAAAACCCATGGCGTCGTCAGCACGACCAGGCCGGCAAGCCCACCCACGACCATCGCCCCGAAGTGCCGGCGGGGCCACCGGGCGAACGTGCCGTCGGCATACGCGTGACCCAGCTGGTGGGGGAACAGCAGCACGAACGCCACATTGAGCCAGCGCCACTCCCACTCGCCCGTCGAGAAGGCGAAGAGGTCGACCGCGGCGGCGCCGAGCGCCATCGCCAGTGGCACCCGCAGCCCGAACCGCCTGTGCAGCCAGATCGTGATCGGTGCGATCATCACGACGACGAGGTACACCCCGAGGAACCACAGGGGGCCGAAGGGGATCGTCGCCCCCGGCGGCTTCATCCCCCGAAGCAGCGTCGTGTCGCCCCACAGCCTCGGCCCGGTCGGCGCGCCCACATCGGCGAGGTGGAGCACTACCTGCACGATGGTCCACACCCCCAGGAAGACGATCGAGGGCCGAAGGAGCCGCTCGAGCCGGCCGCGGATGAACGTCCAGGTCGACTCGCCCTTGCGTCGCGCGGAGTCGTACGCGACGAGGTTCGAGAACCCGCCGACGAAGAAGAAGATCGGCATGACCTGGAAGACCCAGGTGAAGAGCCAGAGGCCCGCCGTGACCCCGATGGCGCTCGTCGAGCGGATCACGCCGCCTTCCCAGTGGTTGATCGAGATGAACCAGTGGCCGAAGACGACCGCCACGATCGACGCCGCCCGGAGGAAGTCCATCGCGCGATCGCGGGAGGAGGGCGTTGCCCGGACGAGCGCATCGAGATCGGACGTGGTCACGACCCGTCGAGCATGGACCCCGCATCGGTCGAAGGGAAGCGCACGGGGGCACCGAGCGAGGCTCGGTTCGCGACGATCCGAACGATGCGGTCCTCGATCGCGACCGCCTGGGATTTCGACATCCCTCGGGACATGATCGAGAACGCGCCCCACGCTCCCTCCTGCTCCAGCCACACCCAGCCCGAAAGCGCGGAGATGTCGATCAACGTGCCGGTCTTCGCTCGCACCTTGACGCCGACCAGCCGCCCCTCGAGCGTCCCCTGCCCGCCGGTCGGGAGGCTGACGCGGAGGGACGTCTCCCATGGGCGGGTCTCCGCGAACCAGAGCAGCTTCACCAGATCCTGCGTGCGGATCCGGTTCTCGTAGGAAAGGCCGGAGGCATCGCGGGCGACGAGGCTCACGCCGTGCGCCCCTGCGAAGCGCGCGATCGCTTGCGCGCCCTTCGCGATCGACCCTGCGCCGCCGATGACGAGCCTGCCGAGCCACTTGCCGAGCACCTCCGCGTAGAAGTTCCTGGAGCGTCGATTCATCCGCGAGATCAGGGCTCCGAGGGGATCGGACGCGAGGGTCACGACGCGGTGAAGTCCGGTCGGCGGCGCGCCGGCGCCCGGGTCCATCGTGACGGCGATCCCGAGCGCCCGGAGCCGCTTCGTGAGGGATCGCGCCGCTCGCCGCTCGGGATCGCGGATGTGCACGCCGCGAGCGTCCTGGTTCCCTTCGAACGTGAGCGCGGTCGGCAGCGGGATGTAGTCGCGCGGGAAGTAGTCCTGCCATCCGGGCGCCCACCAGTCGCGCTGGAAGCCCGTCGTGGCTCCCATCACGCGCCCGCGCACCTTGCGGATGCCGGCCTCCTTCACGGCCCGGGCCAGTGCCGCCATGGTGGCCCTGTCGACCTCCGGATCCCCACGGCCGACGATCCAGACGTTCCCGTGAAGGACGCCGTTCGTCGTCGCACCCTTCGTGAAGACGCGGGTGCGGATCCGCGTGTCGATCGAGGCCTTCTGCAGCAGGGCCATGGAGAACACGAGCTTCTGGTTCGACGCAGGAGTCTTCCGATCCCAGGTGTTGTGGCGATAGAGCCATCCACCGTCGAAGCCGATCGTGACGGACACGTCGTGACCGGCGACCGCCTCGTTGATGTCCTGTTTCCAGGGTGGGGGTACGGCGGCGGCGGGCGTCGCGGCGCCCGCGACGAGCAGTGCGAGGAGCACGGAGACCGAAGCGCGAGCGAGCGGGGGAATGCGCAACACGCGCGGAGGATACGTCAGGCTGCGCGCGCGACGAGGGAGCCGAGCTCGAATCGTTCCGCCGCAGCGGTGCACGGCGGCCCTTCCGTGACCCAGAGCGCCCCGTCCGTGAGGTCCATGGCGATCGCCGCGACGGTTCCGATCGCGGTCTCCGGCGGACCGCTTCCGTCGGCGTGCTGGCAGACCGTGGCGGAGTGGTCGCGCAGCACGACGAGCACGTCGTCGATCGATCGCTCGCCGATCGCGGAAACCCACGTGTCCGCGGCCGCCTGTCGCGAGACGCTGGTGCTGGCATCGTCGAACCGCTCGAGGTCCTTGAAGCCGGCCCGCGACGGTCGCAGGAAGTGATTCGCATGTGCGAGCCGCGGGCCGTCGCATCGATGCACCGCATCCGGTCCTCCGGGCGCTCCCTCCAGATCCGCGGCACGGCCGTCGCGGGACGCGAGCAGGAAGTTCCCGGAGGACGCACGGGTCGGTGCCACGACGGCGTCGACGGCTTCGTCGAACGAGCCCGATGTGAGGATCCGGCGCAAGATCGCGTGGAACGGGACTCCGGGCGCGCCGCGGTCGAGCGTCGAGGTGAGTGCGGTGGCAGCCAGACCGAGGCCTCGTTCGTTCATCCCGCACTTCGCGAGCAGCCCCGCTTCGACCAGGGTGACGAATGGCGGGCCGTCGTGTGGCGCTTCGACGAGCAGCACGCACGTCTCCCGGGCATCCGGGTGCCAATCCCAGTTCTGCGCGAGCAGCATGTGGGCATCCTCGCGATCGTGGGCCGTCGTGCAGAGCGCCGTGCACTCCCCCGACGCCATCCCGAACATCACCTCGGTGCGGACGTTCAGGGCGAGGATGTCCTCTGCCTCCACTGCTGCTCCCTCGGCGATCCCCTCGATCTCGGGCAGGAGGCTGACGTCATAGTCGTGGGGGG
>DATKDI010000028.1:0-14008 GCA_035512775.1 Actinomycetota bacterium
GCGCTCGACCAGGGTGGCCGCCTCCGGGATCTCCCAGAACAGCTCCAGGTGCGACACCGTGCCCGGGGCGTGGACGAGGTCGACTGGGTTGCCTTCGCCCGTCACCTGGTACGCGACCATCAGGTCCCCGCTCCGCGCGTACCGCGTCTCGGGCCGTTCGATCACGGGCTCACCACCCGGTACAGGCGCCAGCGGTCCGGGACGCCCTTGAGCTCGTGCTCGCCGGCGTCCTCGAAGGTGAGCCCGCTGCCGGCCACGAGATCCTTCACGGTCTGGGAGACGAGCACCTCCGACGGTCCGGCCGACGCGCCGACCCGGGCGCCGATCACCACCGCCATCCCTCCCACCTTGCCGTCGATCGTCTCGACCTCGCCGGTGTGCACGCCCGCCCGGACCTCGATGCCCAGCGGGGCGACGGCGTCGACGATCGACCCCGCGCACCGGACCGCCCGCGCCGGGCCGTCGAACGTGGCGAAGAACCCGTCCCCCGCCGTGTCGACCTCCACCCCGCGATAGCGCGCGAGCTGGCCGCGCACACGCCGGTGGTGCTCCTCGACCATCGCCTTCCAACGCCGATCGCCGAGCTCGGCGGCCTTCTCGGTGGACCCGACGACGTCGGTGAACAACACGGTCGCAAGCGCCCGGACGAGCTCGGCCTCCACCTCGCCGAGCGCGACGACGAACCGCTCCACCTCATCGAGGATCGCGTCCGGATCGCCGACCGAGGGGAAGTGCTCGCTTCCCGGGAGCTCGACGAGCCTGGCTCCGGCGATGCGGCTCGCCATGTCCCGCACCTGGTCGATGCGGAAGTCGAGGTCTCCCTCCTTGGCGATCACCAGCGTGGGCACGTGGATCGACGGGAGCGCGTGGGCGGCGTTGATCTCGCGGTTCATGCGCTCGAGAGCCATCGCCGCCCCCGGACTGGCGGCGTTCCGCATGTACGACGCCAGCCACGCCACCAGCCGTTCGTCGGACTCGTGACCGGGAGCGGCCCACGTCGCGATCTCTTCCCGCGCGAACTCGAGGCTGCCCCACCTCTCCTCCATGTCCGCGAGGTAGGCGGCGGGGTCGTCCTTGTAGTCGGGCTCTCTGGCGGTGAAGTCTGCCACCGTGCCGTACAGGAGCAGGGCGATCGTTCGCTCCGGATAGGTGGCGGCGAACAGGATCGACATGGGACCGCCCTCGGAGACGCCGAAGATGACGGCCCGCTCGGAGCCGACGGCATCCATCACCGCCCGCACGTCGTCCATGCGGGTCTCGAGGTCCGGGAGCCGTTCCTCCGGCACCCGGTCGGAGAGGCCGACCCCTCGCTTGTCGAACAGGATCAGGCGGGAGAACGTCGCGAGCCGATCGAGGAACCGGGCGAAGCCGGGGTCGTCCCACATCACCTCGATGTTCGTGACCCACCCCATCACGAAGACCATGTCGACGGGTCCGGACCCCACGACCTGATAGGCGATGTGGACCGCGTCGGCGGTCTTCGCGTAGCGGGTCTCGCGTGTCGGCATCCAGTGCGCATCCTCGCGGCCGAGGACCCCCGCGGCAAGCGCGCGCGCACCGCGCTCCCCTACGATCGGCCCAGGAGGTGGTCGCATGTCTGAGCCGGTGGTCTTCATCAGCCATTTCGGGATCAAGGAGGGAGCACTCGACGACACGAAGCGCCTCTCCGCGGATGTCTTCGAAAGGCTCCGCGGGGAGAAGCCCCGGACCGTCTTGTTCCTCGCCTACCTCGACGAGCAGGGGACGGAGGTGTCCTTCCTGCACGCGTTCCCCGACGCGGAGTCGATGGACATCCACTTCGAGGGCGTCGACGAGAGAGTGGCGGCCGCGTACCAGTACCTGGAGCCCCGGGGATGGGAGATCTACGGGCGACCCAGCGAGGAAGCCCTCGAGTCGATGCGACGAGCGGCTGCGGCCGCGGGGGTCTCGCTGACCGTGCTACCCGAACACCTCGGAGGATTCGTGCGACTCCAGCCCGCCTGAGCGGGTGAGGCCGTCGCGGCCCGGCCTAGAAGCGCAAGAGGCTCATCGGGTGAGGTCGAGCGCCTCGACGACCGGCGAGGCGGCGAGGTAGGTCCTGGCCCGTTCGGGCGAGAGCCCGGCGGCGACGCTCTCGATGATCTCGGCGGCCTCCCGTGCGTGCGCTTCCGCACGGGAGGTCACGCGCTTCACACCCCGCTCGGCAACCGCGAGCGCTGCCCGGCTCTGCCAGCGGAGGAGCGGCGATCCGAGCTCGTCGGCCAGGGACACGGCCGACTGAAGCTCACCTGTCGCTCCCTCGGCGTCACCACGCGCGACCAGTGCCCGGCCGAGGGTCGTGCGCGCGCTCACCACGTACTTCCTTCTGTTCACGCGCGTGGCGAGCTCCAACGCCCGCCGGCTCCACGTCACCGCGTCGTCGGTCCGGCCTAGGGCGAGATCCAGCTCGGCGCGGTTCGCTGCGAGCCGACCGCTGACGAGCCAGCGCTCCCACGCCTCGCTCTCGACGGCGTCGTCCCACAGCGCCGGCCACGTACCGTCGACCGTTGCGAGATCCTCCATCAGCAGCTGGGCGCCGAGCAGATCGGCCCGTGCGTTGATCCACGGCATGTTGAAGCTCGACGGCCCCAGCCGGTCGGTGACGGTCTCGCTCCGTAGCCTCGCCTCGTCGAGCGCGAACACCTCGCGCAGCGCGGCGGTCGAGTAGTTCAGGACGACGTTGTCCTTCCGCCCCAGCTTGCGGGCGGTCTCGATCGCCAGGTCTCCCGCCGCCAACGCCTCCTCGTACCGACCCATCCCCGCGAGGATCAGTCCCTCCATCCCGCCGCCTCGGAGGAGGAACTCGGCGCCCCGCGGTTCGAGGCCGCCGGTCGCGGCGGCCTGGGTGGAGAGCTCTCGCGCCCGCTCGAAGGAGCCCGTCCAGTAGTAGACGTCGGCCTGCATGTGGTACGCCTCGGCGAGCTCGAGGAGCCGGTCGTTGCCCGGCCAGAGACGCAGGGCGCGATCGCCGAGGTCGATGGCCTGATCGATGTCGCCCTCGTCTCCTCGCATCCCGTGGGCCTGGCTGAGTCGCGCGACCGCCACGGCCTCCAGTTCGGCCGGACCCCTCGCCCGAACCAGCTCGACGGCGCGCCCGGCGAGCGAGAACGTCTCGGCGGTCTTCTCCGTCCACAGGGTCGCCCGGCTCCGCGCCAGCAACGCTTCGATCTCCTCGACGCCACTCAGCTCGGGCAACAGCTCGGCGAGCTCCACGTCCGCGCGTGCATAGTCCTCGAGCTCGGTGAGCGCGAGGCCCCGACGCAACCGGATCCGCCGGCGATCTTCGTCCGTCGTCGCGAGGTCGAGCGCGCGCGTGAACAGGTCGTAGGTCTCCTCGACGGCGAGCGCGTCCCTCGCCCGTTCGGCAGCACCGAGCAGGTACCCCCTCGCGGCGTCGACCTCGCCCGCCTCGCGCCAATGGTGGGCGAGCAGCCATCCGAGGTCGGCGGGGTCCGTGAGCGTCTCCTCCAGGAAGCGCGCGATCGCGGCGTGGAGGTCACGCCGTGAGCCACGAGGCAGCGTGCCGTAGGCGACGTCGCGGATCAGCACGTGCTTGAACGCGAACTCGACGTCGCCCTCGACCTGGCTCTGCGAGCGCCGCAAGATCAACCCTCGCGACTCGAGCGCCTCGAGAGCATCGTCCACCGCCCCCAGCTCACCCATCCCGTCGAGGACCCCGCGCCAGAAGTCCTGACCGATCACCGATGCGTGGAGCAGGGCGGCGCGCGCGTCCGGAGGCAGAGCGTCGATGCGGCCGGCGATCGCGGCCCAGACGGTCGACGGGAGCTCGTCGCTCGAGACGGCGTCCGCCACCGAGGCGCCGAGCTCCTCGAGGAAGAGCGGGTTCCCCTCGGCCACCGACACGATACGTTCGATCGTGGAGGCGTCAGCGCCCGGGAGCAGCGCGGTAGCCACCGCCTTCGAGTCATCGCCAGTGAGCGGTTCGAGCGGGAGCGTCGTGTGGCCGACCATCCCGCCGCCCCACGTCCGTCCGGCTTCGATGAACTCGGGTCTCGCGAGCGCGAGGACGACCAGACGCGCGTCCCGGACGTGGGAGACGAGGTAGTCGATCGCATCGAGCAGCGCATCGTCTCCCCAATGCACGTCCTCGAACACGAGCAGGACCGGCTGTCGTTCGGCCAGTTGCTCCACGAGCATCCGCACCGTGAACAGGAGGTGGATCGCCTCGTCGGGCGGGGCGTCGAGACCGAGCCCGAGGACCAGGCTGAGGTATCGGGTCGCGTCGGCGACCTCCGCCGGCGGGAACAGCTCGTCGAGTGTGACTTCCAGTTTCGTGCGCGCGACGTCCACGGGATCGTTCTCGTAGATGCCGGCGACGTGCCGCACCATCTCGCCGGCGGCGCGATAGGGCGTCTGCTCCTCGTACGGAAGGCTCCGACCCCACAGGGACCGCCCCCCGGCTCGCTCGATCCGCTCGGAGGCCTCGCGTGCCATCCGCGACTTCCCGATCCCGGCCGGCCCGAGGATCGTCACCATGTGGGGGCGTCCGTCCTCGACGGCTCGGTCCCAGATGCTCGAGAGGAGATCGAGCTCCCGTTCCCGGCCGGCGAGCGGCGTGTCCGAGGTGGGCCGGCTCCCCGGTGCCTCGAGCGGCTCGAGGACCGACCACGCGGCGACCGGGGCCGCTTTCCCCTTCGCGTCGACGGCCGGGATCGGCTCGAACCGGAACGCGTGGCGCGTGAGGCGGTGCGTCTCCTCGCCGACGAGGATGCCGCCGGGCGCGGCGGCGTTCTGCAGGCGGGCGGCCGTGTTCACGACGTCGCCGGTCGCGAGCGCCTCCCCCGGAGCGGGCTCGACGGCGATCACGGCCTCGCCGGTGCAGACGGCACCGCGCACCTCGAGGTCGAGGCCCTCGTTCGCAGCGTTGAGTTGGGCGATCCCTTCGAGGATCGACAGACCGGCCCGGACCGCACGCTCCGCGTCGTCGACACGGGCGAGCGGCGCCCCGAACACGGCCATGACCGCGTCGCCGATGTACTTCTCGACGATCCCGCCGTGGCGCTCGATCCGCTCGCGCGCGTCTTGGAAGTAGAGCTGGTTCCGATCGCGGACGTCCTCGGGATCGGCGCCGTCGGCGCGCGCGGTCGACCCCACGACGTCGACGAACAGGACCGAGACGAGCTTGCGTTCTTGCTGCCCGGTGCCACCCAGGAGTTCGTTGCCACAGGCAGGGCAGAACCGCGCGCCGTCGGGAGCTTCGGAGCCGCAGCGACCGCAGATCATCGGTGAGGAATCGTAGAACGACGTGTTGGGTGGTGCTTCCCCGCGGCCCGGGGTGTTTCACGATGCGCGCGCGCAGGCGGGATCGCGAGCCGCCCGTACGATGCTCGCGATGAGCACGAAGAAGACCGCGGATCGCGCAGCGTGGGACAGGGACCCGCCCATCTCGAAACCCGAGAAACAGTTGTGGCCCGACGTCCCGGTGACGAAGCAGGACTTCGCGGACTACCTGCGGGCCGTCTCCGCGGACATGCTCCCCTGGCTCCGCGACCGACCGCTCACGATAATTCGCGCGCCGGACGGCGTCGGCGGCAAGCGCTATTACCAGAAGGCGGTGTCCGACTACGCACCGAACTGGATCAAGACCGTCCGCATCCCGGCGCCGAGCGCCGGACGCGACGTCGACTACGTGGTCTGCCAGGACCTCCCCACACTCACCTGGCTCGGGAACCAGGCTGTGCTCGAGTTCCACGCGGCGCCGGTGCGGCGGGACCGTCTCGACCGGCCCGATCTCCTCGTCGTGGACATCGATCCCCCCGAGGATGCGTTCGAGATGGCCGTCGAGGTCGCGTTCCTGGTCCTCGAAGTGCTGGACGATCTGGCGTTGCCCTCCGGCATCAAGACGACCGGTGGGAAGGGACTGCACGTCGTCGTGCCGATCGAGCGGCGCGTGGACCAGTCGGAGCTCCGCGCAGCCGTGACGCGGCTGACCGACATCGTGGTCGAGCGCCGACCGGATCTGGTGACCGACGCGTTCCGGAAGGCGAAGCGCGGCGGCCGCGTGATGCTGGATCCCTCCCGGAACGGGACCGGCGCGACGATCGTGGTGCCCTACTCACCTCGTGATCGAGCCGACGCCACGGTGTCGTTCCCCGTCGCCCCCGAGGAGCTGGGGTCGGTGTCCCCGGGCGACTTCACGATCCGGACGGTGCCGGGACTCCTGGATCGCCCCGGGCCCAAGCGCTGGCGGAAGCTCGCGGGGGAACGAGGCAGGCTTCCCAGCGAACTCCGTCGACCGCTGAGCTAGGACTGGCCGGTCGGCCGGTCGGACATGTTCGAGCGGCCGGCGAAGAACGCACCTTCCTCGATCGCGAGCGTTCGGCAGGTCACGTCTCCTTGCACGCGAGCATCCCTCCCGAGCTTGACGCCCTGCTCGGCGACGACATCTCCCTGGACGGTACCGTGAACGGTCACGCTCTGGGCACGGACGAATCCCTCGACCCGGCTCTGCGAAGGCAAGACGACCTCGCCAGGCGCGGTGAGGTTCCCCTTGACCCTGCCCGCCAGGCTGATGCTTCGGGCGCTGATGTCCGCGCGCACGTCGCTGCCCGCGGCGACCGAGACGTCGCCGTCGACCGCGATCTCACCGGTGAGACGACCGTGGATGCGGAGCGAGCCCGTCGAGTGGAGCGTGCCCTCGATGCGGGCGCCCTGCCCCACGACCGATACGTCATCGCGCTGTTGATCGGCCACGGTCCTCCTCTTTGTGGTGGACAGGTCTCCTGTGGACAGGCTGACAGGCTACTCCTCGTCGACGCGGCGGAGCTTCTTCGTCTTGGCGCGGCGCTTCTTCGCGGCGATCCTTCGTTCCACCGCTCGTCTGCTCGGCTTCGTGGGTCGGCGCGTGCGCGGCGGCGGAGCGATCGCCTGCGCGAGGATCCCTTGGAGTCTCTCGAGGGCGATCTCCCGGTTGCGAAGCTGTGACCGTTCCTCCTGGGCCGTCACCGTGAGCACCCCGTCGACGAGCCGGTCGGCGAGGCGTTGGAGGGCCCTCGCTCTTTGCGTGGAACCGAGGGCGGTCGTCTTCGCGACGTCGAGGCTGAGCTGCACGCGCGAGTCCGCCGTGTTGACCGATTGCCCGCCGGGTCCCGAGGAGCGACTGAAGCGCCATCGAAGCTCTTTCTCGGGGATCTCCACCGAACGCGTGACGCGAAGCGGCCCGGCCATGGGATGAGTATGCGGCGATGGTTGATGGCGGCGTCCCGAACTTCCTTCGAGAACCTCCTCAGAAGTGACGGACTTCACAGACGCGAAGTGGTCACGTGCGTATCGTCGAACACATGTTCGTGGGTGACGGTTCATGAGCGGGCTGCGATCCGTGATCGAGGAGCTCCGGTCCGAGGCGCTCCCCGACCTGCCCGATGCCCTGATGGAGGAAGACTTCGCCGAGCTCCAGCGGGCCGTCCAGCTGCTCGAGGTCGAGCGGCTGCGTCGGTTGGCCGAGATCGACAAGCGACGTTTGTTCGAGCGTGACGGGGACCTGTCGGTGGCCTCATGGCTCGCGCGCCGTTTCAAGGTGGGGTGGGGAGCTGCTCGGGAGCAGGCACGCTTGGCTCGCTCCTTGGAGGAGATGCCCGGGACCCGCGAAGCGCTCGAGGCGGGCGACATCTCCTTCTCGGGCGTGAAAGTGCTCGCGACCACCCGCGAGGTCGATCCCGAGGCGTTCGCCCGCTCCGAGGAGCAGTTGGTGGAAGCTGCCCGGATCCATCCGGTGAACGACCTCAGCCGCGTGGCGGCTTACTGGCGCCAGGCGGTCGAGCGGGAGCATGCCACGCAAGGCGAGGAGAAGCTCCGCGAGCAGAGGAGGCTGCATGCCTCGGTCTCGTTGTTCGGGATCGTGCGCGTTGACGGGAACCTCGATCCCGAGAACGGAGAGACGTTGCTCACCGCGCTCGGGGCGGTGCTCGATGCTGAGGCCCGCTCTGGGCAAGGAGAAGACGACCGGACACCCGCGCAGCGCCGTGCCGATGCCCTCGGGGAGGTCTGCCGCCAGTGGCTGGATGGCGCCGCGCGTCCGACCGTCGCGGGGGAACGACCGCATGTGACGGTGACCGTCGCGGCCGACGCTCTCCCGGCAGCCGGCTCCTCCCCCGATGTCAGCTCACGGACGAGCGAGCTCGACCACGTCGGTCCGGTGAGTCCCGAGACCGCTCGGCGCATCGCGTGTGACGCCTCGGTGATGCGCGTGGTGATGTCCGGACGCTCGGAGCCCCCCGATGTGGGGCGTCGCACGCCGGTGGTGTCGCCAGCCATGCGTCGAGCCGTGATCGTGCGGGACCGCCACTGTCGGTTCCCCGGCTGCGACCGACCCCACTCCTGGTGCGATGCGCACCACGTCGTGCACTGGGCCGACGGCGGTGACACGGCCGTGCCGAACCTCGTGTTGCTGTGTCGTCGGCACCACCAGATGGCCCATGACCGCAGTGGCTTCGGCCTGGAACTGCTCGACGGCCGGCCCGTGTTCAGTCGTCCGGACGGATCGGTGCTGGAGGATCGGGCGCCGCCGTAGCGAGGCCCGCGCTCACGCGCTCGGCTTCGCGCATCACACGAAGCACGTTCTGGCCGGCGATCTTCGTGACGTCCTCGTCGGTGTAGCCACGGTCGCGGAGCTCTTCGAACAGCGCCGGGTACTTCGACACGTCCTCGAGGCCGTCGGGCATCTCGAGCAGCCCGTCGAAATCGCTCCCGACCCCGATGTGATCGATCCCTGCAACGTCTCGGATGTGATCGATGTGGTCGGCCACGTCGGAGAGGGAGCTGGGCGGCGTCGGCAAGGTCTTCTCCAGCTCGTCCACCGCCGCGCGCATGGCGTCGGGGTCGTCGGCGTGCGCCTCCTTCAGGCGCCGGATCTCCTCCCACTCGGTGGCGTTCGCCTTGGCACCCTCAGCGTTGAGGAACCAGGGCACGAACGTCGCCATCATCACGCCGCCGGTGCGACCGAGCAACTCGATGACGTCGTCCGGCACGTTGCGCGGGACGTCGCAGAGAGAACGCGCGTTGGAGTGCGAGAAGATCACCGGCGCAGAAGAGACCTCGATCGCCTGACGCATGGTGTCGCCGGACACGTGGGAGAGATCGACCAGGACGCCGAGCCGGTTCAGCTCGCGGACCACCTCCTCACCGAACTCGGCCAACCCGCCGTTGCTGCCGAGCCCTGTCCCCGAATCCGCCCAAGCGGTGTCGTCGTTGTGCGTGAGCGTCAGGTAGCGGGCGCCCAGCTCCGCCAGCACGCGCAAAGTGCCGAGTGAGCCACCGATCGAGTGCCCGCCCTCGACGCCGATCATCGAGGCGACCTTGCCTTCGGCCGCGATCCGCTCGACGTCGTCGGCCGTGCGCGCGAGCTCGAGCCGGTCCGGGTGCGCTCGGAGGAGCTGCAGGAACGCATCGACCTGCTCGAGGGTCTGGATCACGGCCTGATCCGTGGGCAGATCGGAGGGCACGTAGACGGACCAGAACTGACCTCGGAGGCCACCCGCCTCCAGCCGCGGGAGATCCGTGTGGAACCGCGGGGCGGAGCTCGCCAGGTCGGCCTCGTCCTGCCCGTCCTCCCGCGCCTTCCGCAACGCCCAGAGCAGATCGTTATGGCCGTCGATCAACGGCGCCGCCCGGAGAAGTTCGACGATCCTTTCGGTCATATCCGGACCGTACCCCCGTTGCCTGGTATGCTATCTGCATGTCGATACAGATTGCGATTCGTATCCCAGAGTGGGTCGCCGACGAGCTCGAGTCCCTCGTGGCGAGGGGACGATTCGAGACCAAGGCCGACGCGGTCCGGTCGGCCCTCGAATCCCTCGTCGACGCCGAGCGGCGCACCGAGGTGGGCCGTCGGATCGTGGAGGGCTATCAACGCATCCCCCAGGAAGACGCAGATGTCGCCGCGGCGCACGAAGCCGCCGCCCGCTCGATCGACGAGGAGCCCTGGTGACGATCGGCCGCGGCGAGATCTGGTGGGGCGAAGGCGGTTCCAAAGGCCGTCCGTTCCTGATCCTCACGAGAGACGAGGCCATCCCTGTGCTCCGGACGGTGCTGGTCGCGCCTATCAGCCGCACGATCCGTCACATCCCCACGGAGGTCCCGCTCGGCATCTCCGAGGGGCTGCCGGTCGCTTCGGTGGCCTCGATGGATGCCGTGCACACGTTTCCGAAGTCGATGCTCGTCCGCCGGATGGGCGCCCTCGATCCCGAGCGCCATCGCGAGCTCTGCCTGGCGGTCTCCGCCGCGGTCGACTGCTAGGCGCGGGTAGGCTCGCCTCCATGGCCAACTGGAACGGGAACATCATCGAGGAGTTCCGGAGTCACGAGGGCAAGGTCGGCGGCGGGTTCGAGGGCGCCACGATGCTGCTCCTGCATTCGAAGGGACGCAGGACCGGTAAGGAGCACGTCACGCCCCTGGTGTACCTGCCGGACGGTGACCGATGGGCCGTCTTCGGCTCCATGGGGGGCGCGCCGGCCGATCCCGATTGGGTGCGCAACCTCGCGGCCGACCCGGATGCCACGATCGAGGTGGGTACGGAGTCGATCCCCGTGCGCGCGATCAAGTTCCTGCGAGAAGAGCCCGAGCGCGACGACCTCTACTCCCGCCAGGTCGCTCGCAGGCCACCCTTCGCCGAGTACGAGGTGAAGACGGACGGCATCCGGAAGATCCCGGTCGTGGTGCTCGAGCGTCGCGAGGAGTAGCCGGCACCTCAGAAGTCGCCACGACCCACGTACAGGAAGTCGAGCGACTCGAACGGAGCGCCGACGACGTCGACGCCCTCAGCCACCACTCGCTCAGACGGCGGCGGCGGCCAGCGCGTTCGGCACCGTGTCCTCCGGCTTCACCGGCGACCAGACCTTCTCGATCCGTCCGTCTTCGTCGACCAGGAACGACGAGCGCACGATCCCCATGAACGAGTGGCCGCCGCGATGTCGTTCCGCCCACGCGCCCCACGCGTCCGCGACCGCGTGTTCCTCGTCGACGAGCAGCGGGAAGCCGAGCCCGTACTTCTCGTCGAACGCGAGCTGCTTCGCCGGCGCATCCGGCGAGATGCCCACCACGTCGAGGCCGATCCCCGCGAGGTCCTGCCGATGGTCGCGGAGGGCGCACGACTGCGTGGTGCAGCCCGGGGTGTCTGCCTCCGGGTAGAAGTACACCAGGAGCTTCCGCCCGCGGTAGTCACCGAGGCGCACCGTCTCGCCGTGCTGATCGAGGAGTGCGAAGTCCGGAGCCGCGTCGCCCTGCCGGAGCGTCGTCATGACTGCATGGTACGGCCGCCGTGAAACTGAGCCCCGCCCGACGGCCGACCCAGCTACCGCAAGTCGAGATTCAGCGAGTACCGCGGCACGATCTGCCCCTCGTCGAGGATGTGCCCGTGCATCGAGGTGCGCATCTCCTCGAGCGTGAAGCCCGGCTCGAGGCCGAGCGTCTCGACGTCGAGCCCGTAGACCGTCGTGAAGTATCGGTGGACCTGCTCGTCGTTCCACGGCGGGTACGGCCCGTCCCATCCGGCGTAGATCCCCTCGAGGTCCGGGTTGCCCTCGAACAGGCCTCGATAACCGTTCTGGCCCGTGACGCCGCCCTGCGCCGGTGGGTCCGGGGGCTTGCCGTGCGGGACGAAGCCGTCACCGCCCGCACCTTCCGGCAACTCGTGGACGGCGGCCGGGATATCCGCGACGAGCCAGTGCGCGAAATCCACGCGCACCTCGTCGTCGCCGAGCGACAGACCCTCGACGCCCATCCGGCTCCGGTCGGCCGGCACGTCGGGATCGACGACCGAGATCGCGAAGGATCGGGTCCCTTCCGGCTCGCCCGACCATCGCAGGTGTGGGCTCAGATCTCGCCCGGCCATCTCGGCCTTGCCATCTTCCGTGGGCGTGGCGACCGCGTAGCGCTCGGGGATCGGCTCTCCGTCGGCCATGCTGGTGCTCTCCACCGTCATCGCCATCGTGCGCCTCCTCCGGTCTCGAACCGAACATCATGGCACGGGCGACGCGAAGAGCTCGCGCATGTGCTCGGCCTCGTCGTCGAGGGCACGACGCGTCTCCTTCGACAGGCGCTCGAACGGCTCGCCCACGATCCTGCCCTTCTCGTCATCGTGTCGCCAGATGCCCGCCACCTGGCCGTTCACGAGGAACGTGTGGAACGAGTGCAGGCTCTTCGTGTTGAAGATGCGCGCGCGGTAGCGCTCGGGAAGGATCTGCGTGCGTCGAGCCTGCACGAGCAGCGTCGCGTCCCACACGGGGAGGAACCGCCTGGTGGCGCGATGGCTCGGCGTATCGATGACGACCCTGCTTCTCGCCGAAGGACTGATCTCCGAGGAGGAGGGGCGTCGATCCGAAGCAGCGTCGGCGAAGTTCGAGTCCGAGACCGGCGGCTCCCCCCGACGTCGCGGCCGAACAGGAGCCGGGTGACTTCTTCCGTCAGGCGCAAGCGATGCTCGACCGGAGCCTCGAGCGGGGCATCATCACCGCCGACGAAGCCGGCACGTTCCGAGACACGTTCGCGCGCATCCAGGCCGCACTGAGCCAGGGCACCCGCAGCTAGTCTCGCTCGGGGTCCCCCGACGACTCCACGACGTGGTCCGGCGTGTGATGGACCGCCGGCACGCTTCCCAGCCGGCCCGCTTGATAGTCCTCGAACGCCTGCGCGAGCTCGTCGCGGTTGTTCATCACGAAGGGCCCGTACCAGGCGACGGGCTCTCGGATGGGGCGACCGCCGAGCACCAGCACCTCGAGGGCGGGCGTGCGGGAGTCCTGCGATGCGGCCGCTTCGAGACGAACGACATCTCCGGCGCCGAAGACGGCGAGCTGCCCGGTGGCGATCGGCCGGCGATCGTCGCCCACCGAACCGGCACCCGACAGCACGTACGCGAGCGCGTTGAACTCGGGCCGCCACGGCAGGTCGAGCCGCGAGCCCGGCGACACGGTCGCATGCACCATCGTCATCGGCGTGTAGGTCTGACCGGGCCCGATCTGCCCCGCGAGGTCGCCGGCGATGAGGCGGACCAGCGCGCCCGCGTCCGTTGAAGCGAGCAACGTGACCTCGCTCCCCCGGAGATCCTGGTAGCGCGGAGGGGTCCACTTCTCGGCCTTGGGTAGGTTGACCCAGAGCTGGATCCCGTGGAACAGGCCTCCGCTGGCGACCAGGTGCTCCGGCGGTTTCTCGATGTGGAGGATCCCGGCGCCCGCGGTCATCCACTGGGTGTCCCCGTTGGTGATCACGCCGCCCCCACCGTTCGAGTCCTGATGCTCGAAGATCCCGTCCAGCATGTACGTGACGGTCTCGAAGCCTCGGTGCGGATGCCACGGCGTGCCCTTGGGCTCGCCGGGCGCGTACTCCACCTCGCCCATCTGATCCATGTGGATGAACGGGTCGAGGTCGGTGAGATCGACGCCCGCGAACGCCCTTCGGACCGGGAAGCCTTCTCCCTCGAAGCCACCCGGCGCGGTGACGACGGCTCGCACCGGGCGGATCGTCGTGGACTCCCCGACCGGAGAGAGCCGCTTCAGCGCGGTGACGTCATCGACGGTGATCGCAGGCATGTCTTCCTTCCGAACGCGTGGGTGACACGAGCCTATTCCTTGGCGCCGGCACTCGGCGGCGTCGGCGCTCGTCGGCGCTCGTCGGCGCTCGACGGCGCGAAAGACTAAGGTAGGTGCCGTGCAGGGGTCTGGGGTCTACCGGACCGAGTCCGGGATGATCTTCCGAGTGAACGAGGACCTCGACGGGCATCTCACCGTCAGGATCTTGAAGGACTCCACCTGGGTAGACGCGCGGGTGGGGGTCGCCGGGCTCCGTGTGGCTCCGACGACCGTCCAGCTCACCGCGAAGCAGATCCTGCGCCTCCCGCGCTAGCTGTAGTTCCCACCTACGTTGTCTGCACCCGCGAGATCGGCGGGAGCCCACCCAGCGCGGTGTGAGGTCTGCGCCGATTGTAGGTGTCGATCCAGGACGACAGGGTGGCGAGCCTGGCTCCGTTGGAGCGGTAGAG
>DATKDI010000029.1:0-41394 GCA_035512775.1 Actinomycetota bacterium
GCGGGGCCGGGCCGCTGACGCGGCCCGGCCCCTCTCGTTCACCCACCCACCCGTAAGAGAGGCCGACGGGCGGGGCCGTCGGAAACACCCGCCCGCCGGCGACGCGCACCGGTGAAGGTGCACGACCAGATCCTCCGTTCCTCCGACCCTCCACGGGTCGAAGGAAACCGGCGGTACCGGGGCGGGTCTGGCGGCACCCCGGCACCCACCGGTCTCGTCGCAAGCATCGGACAGTGATACCACTGCCGGATAGTGGTCGAAGGTCGAAAGTTCTCCGACTTCCGGCTGATACGTTGGCCGACTTATGCGCGACATCGGTCTGGTCGGCGTGCCCTTTTCGGGGAAGTCGACCCTGTTCACCGCCCTTACCCGGGCCGGGTCGCACGGCGGACAAGCCAACGTCGCGGTCGTGCCGGTGCCCGACCCTCGTCTCGCGGTGCTCACAGAGATGGAGCGCTCGAAGAAGACGGTGCCCGCGCAGGTTCGCTTCGTCGACGTCCCCGGCGGCGTCTCGAGCGCGCAAGGCCTCGCCAAGCTCAGGGAAGCTGACGCCCTGGCTGTCGTCGTGCGGTGCTTCGGCGCCGATCGGGAGCCGGCCGAGGAGCTCACCGACGTTCGGAACGAGCTGCTGCTCGCAGATCTCGACGTCGTGGAGAGCTCCCTGGAGAACGCCACGAAGCGGGCGAAAGGCAGGGGTGGTTCGGAGGTGGACGCCCTGCAGCGAGCGAAGGACGGGCTCGACAGCGAGCAGGCGCTGCGAGAGTTCGGCCTCTCGGACGAGGAGGTGGGGCACCTCAAGGCGATCGCCCCCCTAACGCTGAAGCCGGAGGTCGTGATCGCGAACCTCGAGGAAGGGGAGGAGTCTCCGGCCGAGCTCGGCGGTGCGGTGGGCGTGTATGCCTCGATCGAAGCCGAGACCACCGAGATGGACCCGGACGAGGCCCGAGCTCTGCTCGAAGAGTTCGGTGTCACCGAGCCCGGACTGGAGCGGGTGATCGCGGCCGGATACGGCGCGCTCGATCTGATCACGTTCCTCACGACCGGGGACGACGAGACCCGGGCCTGGGAGGTGGGGCGGGGCGCGACGGCGCCCGAGGCGGCCGGCGCCATCCACACGGACCTCCAGCGCGGGTTCATCCGCGCCGAGGTGATCTCCTACGACGAGCTGGTCGCGGCCGGATCGATGGAGGCAGCGAAGGCAGCCGGGAAGGTGCGTGTCGAGGGGAAGGATTACGTCGTCCGAGAGGGCGACATCCTGCACGTCCGTTTCGCCGTGTGAACTTTCATCCCGTGCCGTTCCTCCCGAGGAGGAAACGTGCCGCCGTGGGACCCTTGCCCTTGAGGTTCACGACGTGCACATCGGAGAAGACGTAGCGGTCGCCCAGCTGCCGAAACACGGCCTCCGACACTTGGATCTCCCCCGGCACCCCGTTCGACTCCATGCGCGCTGCCGTGTTCACGGTGTCGCCCCAGAGGTCGTATGCGAACTTCCGTTGACCGATCACGCCGGCAACGGCTGGCCCTGTGGCCATCCCGATCCGGACGCGCATCTGGTCTCCGCTGGGCCACCGCATCCGGGCGATCTCGTCCCGCATCGCGAGCGCCATCTGCGCGGCGACCTCGACGTCGTCCTCGCGTTGCTCGGGGACGCCGGCGACCGCCATGTACGCATCCCCGATCGTCTTGATCTTCTCGAGCCCGCACCGCTCCGCGATCGCGTCGAATCTCGTGAACACGTCGTCAAGCACTGCCACGATCTCCGGAGGATCCGTCGTGCCGGACTGCTTCGTGAACTCGACGAGATCCGCGAACACGACCGTGACCTCACCGTAGGCCTGCGCGATCGCACCGTGCTCCGTCGCGGGGTCACGTTGCTTCAGCCGGTCCGCGATCTGCTCCGGCAGGATGTTCCGCAGGAGGCCCTCGGATCGTCCTCGCTCGCGATCGAGCTCGCGCTCCCGCAGGAACAGGAGCCGCGTGGATCGCTCCAGCACGTAGGCACCAACCGACCCGATGAACGCCGTGAGCAGGAGGAAGTAATCGCCGAAGATCACGTTGTTCGTCGATTCGTGGATGATGAAGAACGACCCGACGTTGTACATCACGATCAGTACCACGCCGATCAGCACCGAGTAGCGGAACTGCAGTCGGCTGAGGATGTACGCGAAGATCAGGATCACCATGTTCCCGGCGTAGCCTCAGTCCGGACGCTCGGCAGGGACCACTGCACGGTGCATCACCCAGACGAGGCTGCTGAACAGGATCGCGGCTGAGATAAGGGCCTGCCAGATGCGTCGATAGTTGGGGAGCTACGTGAGGGCAAAGCTCACGAGACCGATGGGCACCCCCAGCCCGTAGCGGATCAGCGCGTCGCGGAATAGCCCCCCTTCCTCCACGATGACCGGCGCCAGGGGGCCGAACGCTGCCCACGTAACCGCTCCCAGGAACGTCGCGATACGGATGTACTGGAGGTTCGTCTCGAAGTACTCGTCCTGGAACCGGCGTTCCAGCCACCCATCCGTGAACTTCAACGACCACGGCTGCAGCTCCGGGGCCTGATCCCGGAAGTTACGGAGCGCACGCAGCACGCTCAGCAACCCCTTCTGTTTCGACAGACACGCACGGACGGGGGAGGCGCCATGGGCGCGAATGGTCCCGCACGGCGCGAGTCGACGGCTACGCCCTCAGCTTTGCGAGACTCGCTTCCTTCGTGGGCCTGGACTAGGGACAACAGGGCGTAGACGGCGACTCCGAGAGCCAAGATGAGCGGCCCTCCCAAGATCAAGCGCCAGATGAATCCCCCACGTTCAGATGGACGGTGCATCGCGGTGAGTCTGGCCGAGGCCGCCGTAGATGTTCGGATCACCAATCGCTTCGAATCGTGGCAGGACCGCGCCAGCTGGGCTAGCCCCTGAGGTGCCGGACCCATACATGGTTTATCAAAGGCATAAGTATCGCTATACCGGCGGTTATGCCTTTGATGCACGGTACTGCAAGAGTTGGGGCGTACAATCCGGGGTTATGGCAAGCCCGCCTCCGCCGACATCGCTTCCCGAATCCGTGGAGCCCGGTTTGCTTGAGCGCGTCGTGGACCTGCTTACGACGCCCCTGTCGTCGGGTCAGTCGTATTTCGTCGCCTCCGTGGCGGTGCTCCTAGTGGGAGCTGCCTACTCCCGCCGGAAGGAACGGGCGCAGCTCGTCTTCTTCGGGATCGCGGCCGCAGGCGGGTTCCTTTGGGCGGCACTGCGCGGACCGATGTATTGGGGTCTAATCGTGGTCGGACTAGCCCTCCTGGTCCCTTGGTTGATTTGGGCACGTCAGCCGCGTCGTGTTCGTGCCGCCCTTCTCGCGAAGGTTCCGTACACCGTCGATGTGCGTCGGCGGATGCGACCTCTCCAGCCGGAAGCCGAGCGAGGGATGCTGGACTTCAAGCGGGATGCGATTCGATCCACGAACGACATGACGGAAGTGTTAGACCGCATGGCACGGCTGACATCGCGCCAAAGCGAGCGGATGGGGCTCCACACGCGCAGGATGGCGCGAGAAGTCCAACGCGGCGGTGACATCGAACGGTCTCACCGCCTAGTGGGTCGCGCCGCCCGGGATCTAGATGAACACGCCGACGACTTGGACAAGCTGGAACTGCGGTTCAGGACTTCACGCGAGAGCATGATCGCCAACACCACGGCATGGCTCCAGCGGCAGCCGCCCGGGCCGGATCTTGATGAGTACCGCGAGCTGTTGCGTGGACTAGCGGAGGTCAGCAAAGAGAGCCGGAAGAACACCGCGACCTATCGGGATTCAGTTGCGCAACTCCGCCGACAGAACGTTGCCCAGTCCGTGAATCGAGCCACGGACCGCCTTGCTGAGGTGTTGACCAGGATCATCGAGGATATCGAGGCAACCGAGCGGTTCTATAGAGCACAGGGACGGAAGCCGCGCCCCAGGGGTGGTGGCTCTTGACGACGCCTAGATGCCTCGTGCATGGGGCAGAGCTACTTCTTCTGTTTCGGGTGCTTCTTCCTCGCAGGATGCGGGTCGATGTTCACGATGGGATGGGCGATGCGCCAGTCGCTGAAATCGACCTTGAACACCTTGAAGAAGTCGGTCTGTCCGACGATCGGCCGCGGCAGGTTTGTATCCACCACGGCAAACCAGGAGCAGAATGGGATTCCTCGCCAGGACATGGTCCCGTCCAATTTCCGCTGCTCAATCGGCTGGCCCGTGAGTCCGCCCACATCGATAAGTCGAGGCAGGGAAGCGAAGTCAATTCCGAAAAGGGCTTCGGCCAGATCGCGGGAGAGGGTTGTGTAGTCAGCCCCCGAATCAACGAGTGCATAGAGGGGAGCGCTGGGATGACCAGCGACATCGACGCGGATTCTGATTACGGGTCGCCAGAAGTGAACCCCGCTGGCCGGGTCGTGCCCTTCATGCGTCGCTGGTACGCGCGGCACCTAGAGGATGTAGCTGCCTACCTCGGTGCCGGGTACCCGAATGAGCGTGGGATCGGCGGTGTGCCTTGCACCCTCCTTGAGAACCGCCCTGGCATCAACACCCGCCGCCACGACTTCGGTATCGGAAACGGCCACCCACTCCGCCTTGCCCCGATATGCGAGGACCTTGGCCCAGAGGCCAGGATCGACTTCGTACTCTGTGGCTGGCGCTGGCATGGGGTTCCGCCCTCCTTGGGGGAAAGGGGCTCCTGCAGCCCCTCTCGGACCATCAGCGTATACGAACTCCTCGCTGGGACGCCTCCCCCGTCAAGGGCCGATTGTCTAGTCCCTTTGGACCCCTTCTCCCTCCATTCCGATCGGCTAATCAGCCACCAGTTCGTCGTAGGTGAGTCCATCCGACCTCAGCAGCGCGATGAGCGTGTCCCGAAACAGGAACGGGTTCTCCCTGTTGTTGAAGCGGAACGACAGCTCATCCAAGTAGGCCGGCAAGTGCTTGACCGAGAGCTGGTGGAACGATCCGACGATGGAACGGTCCAAGAGGCTCCACACGTTCTCGATGTTCTGAGTACCAACGTCGCCCCGGACCCATTCCTCTTGGGAGTGGCTGACGGTCTCATGGCGTCGTGTGTCGGTGCCGATGCCTTCGTAGCTCGGGAGACCATCCGTGTAGATTGCCTCAGCGTCGTCGGCCACGACCTGCTTGACGAACTGGTGGAGGTCATGCCGCTTCGGGGTGGGACTGTCGGAGACCTGGAAGACGACGCGACCATCGCGCTCGATCGCACCGAGCACCATCGTCTTCTCTCGCATCCCACCGGCGTAGCTGGTCTTGCCACCGATGAAGGTCTCATCGACCTCCACGATCCCCTCAAGAGGCTCGGGCGGCTGGTCGCCCATCGCCCAACGGATGCGGTGGCACAAGAACCAGGCAGTCTTGTAGGTGATCCCGAGGGTTCGCTTGAGTTGGTTGGCAGAGATGCCCTTGCGGGACTCGATCATCATGTAGGTGGCGAGGAACCACTTCCAGAGCGGCAGGTGCGAGTCATGCAGCGCCGTTCCCGACTTGACGGAGAACCGGTTCCGGCAGGCATTGCAGTCGTACTGGTTCCGGGTCTTGATCCGGGAGATGGAAGTACCGCCGCACTCGGGACAGGCGACACCCTCGGGCCAACGGAGGGTTTCGAGGTAGTCCCGGCACCGATCCTCGGAGCCGAACCGCTCGATCAGCTTGACCAAGTTCATCTCATGCCGCCCGCCGTTGACCTTGGCGTTGTGAGCCTTGCTGGTGTTGGTAGCGACCATCGTTAGGAGACCTCCATGCCGAGACCGAAGAAGAAGGATCCGAAGGAGTGGACCACTGAGGAGGCCATGGAACGGCTCTTTCCAAAGCCGGTTCGGGACAAGGCCAAGAAGGTAGCTGAGGAGCCGAAGAAACCGCAGGTCAAGAGGTCGAAGTGAGCCATCTACTGAATCGTAGCCTATCCGCCACCGTGCGTCAAGTAGATAATCCCCGCTATACCTGTGTGCACGGGACTGAGACCTGTACACTCGCACCTCATGACGGACTATCGGATCGGGCAGGCGGCGGAGGCGATCGGGGTGCGGGTCGAGACACTTCGGCGGTGGGAGCGCGACGGGAAGCTCAAGACCGTCCGCACGTCGGGGGGTCAGCGACTCGTACCGGCGACCGAGGTGGCGCGGCTCGTAGCGGAGCGAAGGGCCGCGCGACCGAAGGGTGGCGTGAGCCGCCGGAACGCGTTCACGGGCGTGATCACCAAGGTCACGCGGGACAAGGTCTCGGCCCTCGTCGAGGTCCAGGCGGGTCCGCATCGGATCGTGTCCTTGATCACACGTGAGGCGGCGGACGAGCTCGGGCTCGAGCCGGGGGTGCAGGCCGTCGCCACCGTGAAAGCGACGAGCGTGATGGTCGAGCTCCCCCGATGAAGACGGCGACGGCGTCGGTCGCCGAACGCCGTGCCCCGTTCCGGATCGGCGTGGGCGAGGCGGCGGGCGCCGTCGCCGACCTCGGAGTGATGGTGCCGCTCGCCACGGCGCTCATCCTCGTGAACGGCCTCGATGCCGGCGCCGTGCTCGTCTGTGCGGGCCTCCTCGTCCTCGCCAGTGGGATCGTGTTCCGGATCCCATTCCCGGTGCAGCCGTTGAAGGCGCTGACCGCCGTGGCGGTTGCGCAGCAGCTCTCTCCCGACGTGATCCATGCGGCCGGGCTCGAGATCGCCGCCGTGCTCCTCCTCCTGTCGTTCCATCACGTGGCGGATGTCGTCGCCCGCGTGTTCACCAAGCCCGTCGTCCGCGCGCTCCAGCTCGGCGTGGGCGTCCTGCTCGTGATCACCTCGGTCAAGCTGGTTCTGGATCCGCCCGAGGTATTCAGCGCGACGCCGGCCGCACCGTGGCCATGGATCCTGATGATCGCCGCGTTCGCCGGCGTCCTCGTCGCGGCCAGGACGCGTCACTACTGGCTCGCGCTCGGTGTGCTCGGGGTGGGCGTTGTCGCCGCCGTGACCGCGGCGACCCCCCACGTCGGGGGTCCGACGTTCAGCGCGCCGGAGCTCGATCTCCCCGCTTCCGGCGCGTTCGCGACCGCCTTCTTCCTGCTCGTCGTGCCGCAGCTTCCGCTGACGTTCGGCAACGCCGTGGTCGCCGTGAACGACCTCGCTCATGAGTACCTGGGAACGGCCGCATCCCGCGTGACCCCCTCGCGTGTGTGCCTCTCGGCGGGGATCGGTAACGCCGTATCGGGTGTGCTGGGCGGCATGCCCATGTGCCACGGCGCCGGCGGGCTGACGGCGCACGTCCGGCTCGGCGCCCGCACCGCCGGGATGAACGTGCTGCTCGGCGGTTCGCTCATGGTCCTCGGAGTGTTCTTCGCCGCCCAGGTGCCCGTGATCCTCGGCCTGCTCCCGGTGTGGGGACTCGCCGCCTTCCTCGCGTACGCGGGCCTCCGGCACGCCTGGCTCGTGTCGGACCTCCGCGGTGTCGAGCTGGCGCTCGCCGTCGTCGCCGGCGGACTGGGAGCCTGGTTCGGGAACCTCGCCATCACGGCCGGTCTCGCACTGCTCGTGGTGCACGGGCGGAGGGCGTTCGGCCTGCCGGCGCGAAGGCGCCGTACCCTGGACAGATGAGAACCGACGAGCGCCGTGTCCACGACACGGACGACGTCCCCGACCGGCCGAAGAAGAAGAAACACCCCGCGCTCACGTTCCTCGGGGAGCTGCCCGGACTGGTCCTGATGGCGTTCGCTCTGGCATTGCTGATCAAGAGTCTGCTGCTCCAGGCCTTCTGGATCCCGACCGGATCCATGGAGCCCACGCTCGTGCCGGGAGACCGCGTGATCGTGGCCAAGGTCCCCTACTACTTCCACGACCCGGCGCGCGGCGACATCGTCGTGTTCGAGGAGCCCGATCCGACGAAGGCGTCCGAACGCGGTGTGTGGGGAGGTCTCACCCATTGGCTCGGCCAGGGACTCGGGTTCGCACCGCCGGACCATCCCGATTACATCAAGCGGGTGATCGGCCAGCCCGGGGACGTCGTGTACGCGAAAGAGGGCCACGTGTTCGTGAACGGCCTCCAGATCTCCGAGCCCTACCTCGAGCAACGGACCGCTCGATTTCCCAGGACGAGGGTTCCCGACGGGAAGCTGTTCGTGATGGGCGACAACCGATCCAACTCGCTCGACTCACGCTTCGGGCTCGGGTTCGTGCCGATCGATCGTGTGATCGGGAAGGCCGTGATCATCGTCTGGCCCTTCGACCACCTGGACGGGCTCTAACGAACCCCAGCTCTCGATGCGCTGGCTCCTGATCGCGGGGCCCGTGGTAGTGGTCGTGTGGCTGGTCGCTGTCGTCGTGTTGCTGTTCCTGGGACGCAAGACGCTCGCTCGCGAGTTGATCACGTTGCTTCCGAACCTCGCTCGGCTGTTCCGCCGCCTGCTCGGCGATGAAGCGAGTGCCGCGCTCATCGAAGGCTCTCCTCGTCCTCGGCGGCTTGTGGCTCGCCTCGCCGATCGACCTGATTCGCGAGTTCCTGCCCGGGATCGGCGCGATCGACGATGCGGTCGTCGCCGGCCTCGTGCTGCGACACGTCGTGAAGCGTGCCGGGCCCAACGTGGTGCGCGATCACTGGCGAGGCGATCCGCGGACGATCACCATGCTGCTCCGCGCCGCACGCGCGACCTAGGTGTTCCCGTGCTCCTTCGCCCAGTCCTCGAGTAGCCCGTACGCCTCGTCCTCCGGAAGCTCGCCCCGCTCCATCCGGATCTCCATCAGGAACGCGAGGGCCTCCCCCACGAGCGGTCCCGGCTCGAGACCCAGCCGCTCCATCACCTGGCGGCCGTCGAGCGACGGCCGCATCGCCTCGATGTTCTCCTGCTCCGCGAGGCGAGCGATCCGATCCTCCAGCTCGTCCTGCAGGCGCCCGAACCGTTCCGCACGCTTGGGATCGCGAGTCGTGCAGTCCGCCCGCGTGAGCTGGTTGAGCTTGTCGAGCAGTGGGCCGGCGTCCCGCACGTAGCGGCGCACCGCGGCGTCCGTCCAGCCCTCACCGAAGCCATGGAACCGCAGGTGGAGCTCGACGAGCTTCCGCACGTCCTCCACGACCGCGTTCGGGTAGCGCAGCTCTCGCAGCCGTTGCTCCGCCATGCGCGCGCCCACCACCTCGTGGTGGTGGAACGAGACGCCGTCGGGCGTGATCTCGCGGGTCGACGGCTTGCCGATGTCGTGGAGCAGTCCCGCCAGGCGGAGCACCCGATCCGGCTCCAGCCGCTCGACCACCGCGAAGGTGTGTCGCAACACGTCCTTGTGGCGATGCACCGGGTCCTGCTCGAGCTGCAGAGCGGGCAGCTCCGGCAGGAACTCCTCGGCCAGCCCCGTCTCGACCAGCGATGCCAGCCCGGCACCTGGCGACTCCGCCACGAGCAGCTTGTCGAGCTCCTCGCGGATCCGTTCGGCGGACACGATCCCGAGGCGATCGCGCATCCCCGCGATCGCCTCGATGACACGCGGCGCGGGGATCACCCCGAGCTGCGCGACGAAGCGCGCGGCTCGCAGCATGCGCAACGGGTCGTCCGAGAACGAGACCTCGGGTTCGAGCGGCGTGTCGAGTCGCTTCGCGGCGAGGTCCTTCACGCCTTCGAACGGATCGACGAACTCGCCGTCCGGCAACCGGACGGCCATCGCGTTGATCGTGAAGTCTCGCCGGGACAGATCGGTCCCGATGTCCTTGGCGAAGGTGACCGCCGGCTTGCGTTCGTCCTTCGGATACCGCTCCTCCCGGTAGGTCGTGATCTCGACCACTCGGCCGTGGCGGCGCGCTCCCACGGTCCCGAAGCGCACGCCCACGAGGTACTGGGCCTCCGCCCATCCACGGAGCAAGCGAGACGTCTCCGCAGGCGACGCATCGGTCGCGAAGTCGGTGTCCGTCTCGGGTGCGAGGCGGCCCGTCACCAGGTCGCGAACGACTCCCCCCACCAGGTACAACTCGTGCCCGGCGGCCTGGAATCGGTCGCCGAGCTCTTTCGACAGGGGGTCGATCTCGATCGTGGTCACAGCGTTCTCACCATACCCCCGCGCTCAGCCGCACCCGTCGCGATACGGTGCCGCCGTGCCCGTCTGGCTCGGCTTCGCCTGGACGCTTCCGAACACGCTGCTCGGGGTGATCCTCGGGCTCCTCACGTTCCAGACACCCCGTGTGCGGGAGGGATTGGTCCTGTTCGATCGGCATCCGCGAGGTCTGACCCGGCTGATGCCTCGCCTGGGCCGGTCCGCGATGACCGTCGGCTTCGTGGTCCTCTCGTCGAGGCCGCTCGAGGGACGGCTGCTGGCACACGAGCGGCATCACGTCCATCAGTACATGGTGTGGGGGCCGCTGTTCATCCCGGTGTACTTCCTGCTCGCGATCCCGTTCGGCTACCGGCGACATCCCATGGAGCGCGCAGCGATCCGCGCGGAGGGGAGCGGATCGACGGGGAGGCGAGAAGGCTAGAAGGGAAGGCTGTCGGAGACGGCCGCGTCGTCGAACGCGGCTCGCCGCTCGAGCGTCCCGTGCAGTGCGAGGTCGAAGTCGTGCGGGTTGGTGGCTGTCCGGCGCGCTTCGTCCGGAGAGACGATGCCTTCTTTGACGAGGCTCACGAGCGCCTGGTCGAAGGTCTGCATCCCGTAGAAGTCGCCACCCGCGATCACCTCGAGGATGCCTGCCGTCTCCTCCGGATCCACGATCCTGTCGAAGACACGGCCGGTGTTCACCAAGACCTCGACCACGGGAACGCGACCCTTGCCGTCGGCCCGAGTCACGAGCCGCTGCGAGACGATCCCACGCAGAGCCCCCGCGAAGGACGAACGCATCTCACGCTGCTGTTGAGGCGGGAACAGGTCGAGTACGCGGTTGATGGTCTCCATCGCGTCGATCGTGTGCAGGGTCGAGATCACGAGGTGTCCCGTCTCTGCCGCCTGGATCGCGGCGAGGGCCGAATCGGCGTCGCGGATCTCCCCGATGAAGATCACGTCAGGATCCTGCCGGATCACGTGGCGGAGCGCGGTCGCATACGACTCGGTATCGATCCCGATCTCGCGTTGCTCGATGATGGAGAGATGGTCGTCATGGACGACCTCGATCGGATCCTCGACGGTCACGATGTGCGTTCGGCGCGTCCGGTTGATGTGGCCGATCATGGACGCGATCGTCGTGGTCTTCCCGGTCCCCGTGGGCCCGGTGATCAAGATGAGGCCGCGAGGCGAGGCCGCGAGCGTGGCCATCACCGGTGGGAGCCGGAGCTCCTCGAAGGATGGCACCTCGGCGCGGACCCGCCGGATCGCGAGGCCGATCACGCCACGCTGACGGAAGACGTTCACCCGGAACCGGCCGACACCCGACAACGTGTAGCCGAGGTCGGCTTCGTTCGTCCGTACGAACTCCTGCTTCTTGTGCTCGGTCATCAACGCATGGGCGAAGCGATCCGTGTCGGCCGCGGAGAGGTAGCCGAGGTCGGCGGGCGAGAGCTCGCCGTCCACGCGAACGAACGGCACGTTCCCCGCCTTCAGGTGGAGATCGCTCGCCCCTCGCTCAACCGTGTACCTCAGCAGTTCGTCGATGTCCATGCCAGACCGACGCTCCTTCTCTCTCATCGCTGGGCACGCCTCATCCGGCGCTCGGTTCATGCATCGGCCGGAGCGACCGGAGACCTGAGGAACGGAACCTAGAATCAGCACGGATGGGCGAAGCCGACCAACCGCGGAAGGGCGAGGGTGGGACGGCGGCGGGGGCGGGCGGCGCGAAGCGCCGCCGCCGCCGCCGTCGTCCCAAACGGGCGTCCGCCGAGGCGACCGGCCGAGGGGACGTTCAGAAGTCAGGCCAGAGATCGCAGAAGACGGCCGGGGGGACGAGCTCGACCATCACTTCGGAGGCCGGATCGTCGGATCGGCGTCCGGCGACCGCGGCCCCGCGTTCCAAGAAGAAGAAGAGCGCGAGCCAGAAGACCAGGAAGAAGTCGACGAAAACCCGGCGGAAGGGGCCGGCCGTCCCCACGAAACGGGAGATCTCGGCCGGGGGCGTCGTCTACCAGCGGGACGGAGACGAGATCGAAGTCGTGCTCGCCTCTCGACGCACACGCCGGGGACAGCTCGCCTGGGGGCTCGCCAAGGGAGGCATCGAGGACGAGGAGACGATGGAAGACGCCGCGATCCGGGAGGTCCGCGAGGAAACCGGGCTTCTCGTCGAGATCGAAGCGTCGCTCGGAGAGACCCGCTACTTCTACGTCTGGGAGAACGTGCGCATCCGCAAGACGGTCCACTTCTTCTTGATGCGCCACACCGGCGGCGACGTCGACGACCGGGACGACGAGATGGAGGAGATCCGCTGGTTCCCCCTCGAGCGCGCGCTCAAGCGCGCCGCCTACCGCGGTGAGCGCGACGTGCTCGAGCGCGCGGCAGAGTTGCTCAGGTGAGTCTCATCGCATGGGTTCGGCTTTGAGCTGGGTCGACGTCGCGATCGGCGTCGCGATCGGTCTCGTCTCCGGGGTCCTCGCCGGGTCGTTCGGGGTGGGAGGCGGCATCCTGATGACCCCGGGGGTCCAGGTACTGCTCGGAGCTCCGGCGATCGTGGCGTTGGCCACGCCTCTTCCGGTGATCTTCCCGGCCGCCCTGGCGGGCGCCCTCGCCTATCGCCGTCACGGCGAGCTCGACACCAGAGCCGCCGCGTGGCTCGTCGGCCCCGGCCTCGTGGCCGCGGCCCTCGGAGCCTTGCTCACCGAATACGTCGACACGACGCTGTTGCTCCTCGCCACCGCGCTCCTCCTCGGTTCGCAGGCGATCGCGATCCTTCGGGGATCACGCGGGCACCGCGGGGAACCCCGTGAGGCGACGGCCCCGATCCTCGGAGGGATCGGAGCCGTCGCCGGCTTCGCGTCCGGGCTCCTGGGCATCGGCGGCGGGCTCGTGATGGTCCCCCTGCTGGCCGGCTGGCTCGGGATGCCCCTGAAGCGCGCCCTCGGCACGTCGCTGCTCGCGATCGTCGCCCTGGTCGTGCCCGGCACCGTCGTCCATGCAGCACTCGGCCACATCGACGTGGGGATCGGCCTGGCGCTGGCAGTCGGGGCGATCCCGGGTGCGCGCGTGGGGGCTGCCTTCGCGCTGGGGGCCAAAGAGCGGACCCTCAGGCTGGTCATCGGCGGGGGTCTCTTCGTGATCTCGGTCGGCTATGCCGTCGACCAGGCAGCCACGATGCTGGGTCGCTGAGCGCGGCGGCTACGATTGGCCATCGGTATGCGCCGCTCGTACGGACCACGCATCGTCTTGTCCTTCCTCGCGATCCTCTGGACCGCTTCGCCCGCGCCTGCGCAAGAGCCGGACGAGCCGACGGCCGTGATCCGCCTGATCAGCCAGACGCCCTGGACCACGACCCAGGAGCCGATGCTCCGGGTGAGGGTCAGCGTGCGAAACGACGGGGACGCGACGATCGCGAGCCCCGTGGTCGGATGGGCGATCGGGCCCCGGGTGACCTCGCGCCTGCAGTACGAGGCGGCGCTCGAGCAGGGCCCGACGTTCGCCGCATCCGCAGACACGGTGCCGCTCCTCGGGCCTCTCAGCCCGGGGGACACCGTGGTGGTCCCGATCCCGATCGACGTGTCGGAGATCCCGGGAAGCGTCAACCCGGAGGACTCGGGCGTCTATCCGCTACAACTCGCGCTCAGGAGTGAATCGGTCGACCATGAGATCGCCGTCCTCACGACGGCTGCGATCCACATCGCGAGGAAGCCGCAGGTCCGGGTCCTGTTCTCGTGGTGGACCGAGATCGCCTCCCCGGTGGCGTTCGCACCCGACGGAACCCTGATCGATACCGGATGGGAGGCGACCCTCGAGGCCGGGGGCGGCATCGTGGCCCAGGTCGAGGCGATCGCGGACCTCCTGGCGCAACCGAGATCCCGCGCGGCGTTCGACCTGATCGTCTCCCCCGCCGCTCTCGATCAGTTGCGGCAGGCATCCGACGGCTACGAGCGAAGCGATGGACAGGTCATCGAGGAAGGTGACGTCGTCCCTCGCATCTCGGCCGAGACCCTGGACCGTCTCCGCACGATCGTCGCGAGCCCTCGTGTACGCGTGCACGCGATGCCGTTCGCGGCGCCGAGACTCCCGGCACTGCTGTCCTCCGGTCTCCGAACGCATCTCGAAGATCAGTGGCGACTGGGCGACGAAACGTTCGAACGGATCCTCGAGGAACGGCCCGATCCCACCGTCGCGCGACCCCCCGGGCTCGCCTTCGACCAGAGCTCGGTCGACGTGCTCGCCGCTCGAGGAGTGAGCACGATCCTGGGTGCTGCCGATTCCGTGGATCGGCCACCGAAGCCCAACGACTTCGCTCCCGATCCGGCTGCTGCGCTCTCCACGACCTCGGGCGTGGACGTCAACCTGGTGCTCCCGGACCCGGGGGCACAGGCGATGCTGAACGACCCCGCGCTTCGCGATGACCCCGTCCTCCTCGCGCAAGCCGTCCTCGGCGAGCTCGCCACGATCTGGCGAGAGCAGCCGGTGCCTGAAGGTGACGTCAAGCGTGGGCTGGCGCTCGACCTGCTCCCCGATCTGCCGACCGCGATGTGGGGTGCGGCGGTCGAGCGACTCTCCGACGCGCCCTTCCTCGAACCGGTCTTCGCCGAGGAACTCCCCTTCGAGGTGGACCCGGCGCCGATCCCGGCAGCGCTCGAGCCCCCGGCACCGGAAGGATTCACCGCAGCGTACGCGGACGACCTGGCGGCGACCGGGCGCCGGCTGGCCGCGTTCGCATCGGTCCTCGAGGAGCCGGCCGAGGAAGCAGTCCGTCTCCGCCGCGCGATGCTCTACGCGGAGGCATCGCAGTACATCCTCAACGAGGGATCCGGGCGGATCTGGATCGATGCCGTCAACGACGTCATCGACCGGACGTTCTCGCGCTTGGCGCCGGACACCTCGCGGGTGCTCACGTTCACGTCCCGCTCCGGCACGATCCCGCTGCGCATGGGCGATCCCGGCGGTCGGGTCCTGAACGTTCGGGTGCAGCTCGCCTCAGGTCGAGTCGAGTTCCTCGGGGACGACGAGCGAACCGTGCGGCTGGACCGGCCCGATCAGGTGATCACCTTCCGAGCGGAGGTGAAAGCGTCCGGCCCCAGCCAGATCGTCGTCCGGGTGATGGCGCCGAACGGCATGATCCTGACGCGGCGTGAGCTCCTCGTGAGGTCCACGGCGGTCAACCCGATCGCGTTGATCATCACGATCGGCGCGGGCCTGGTCCTGGTCGGGCTCTGGTCGAGGAGGCTGTTCCGACGACGGAACCCGTGACCTCTGGAGAGGAACCCCTGCCCGAAGACACGCGGCGATCGCTGATGCGCCACACCGCCGTCATGACGGTCGGGACGGCCCTTTCACGCCTGACGGGCTTCCTTCGCCTCACCGCGATGACGGCCACCATCGGCGTCACGGTCAGCGAGCTCGGGTCGATCTACACGGTCGCCAACCTCACGCCCAACATCGTCTATGAGCTGATCCTCGGCGGGATCCTCACGTCGGTGTTCGTGCCGGTCTTCGTCGACCGGATGCAGTCGCGGGGAAGCAAGGACGCCCACGAGGTGGCTGATCGGGTGATGACGCTCGTCCTCATGATCGCGGTCGTGGTCGCGGCGCTGGGGGCGTTGTTCGCCGAACAGATCATCCGTCTGTATCTGGTCTCGTCCGATGCGCCCGCTCGGGAGGCCCAGGCTCAGGTGCAGCTCGGGGTCTTCTTCCTCCGTTGGTTCATGCCGCAGATCGTGTTCTACGGCGTCGGCGCGGTCGCGATCGGGCTCCTGCAGGCACATCGCCGCTTCGGGCCCCCCATGTTCGCACCGATCCTGAACAACCTGGTCGTCATCGGAACGTTCGTCACCTACGCGATCGTCCGCGGGGACCGGCCGCCGCGGGTGATCGGCATCACGGGAGCGGAGCAGACCGTGCTCGCCCTGGGCACCACCCTCGGCGTGATCGTTATGACCGTCGTGTTGTGGCCGTCCCTGCGCTCGCTCGGATACCGCCTCCACCTGCGATTCGACTGGCGGCACGAGGCCGTTCGGCATCTCGTGCGGCTCGCGGCGTGGGTGGCCCTGTACGTGGCCGCCAACCAGCTCGCGTACGTGGTGGTCATCATCCTCAACAACCGATTCCCAGCGGGGCCGCAGATCTACACGACTGCCTTCACGGTCTTCCAACTGCCACACGCGATCTTCGCCGTGTCGATCTTCACCGCGCTGCTGCCGGGGATGAGCGAGCGATGGTCGAGTGGGCATCCAGACGGCGTGCGCACGCTGGTCTCGCGCGGGCTCCGCGACACCGCCGTCGTGATCCTCCCCGCGGCGGTGGGCCTCTTCGTGCTGGCCGAGCCGATCTCGCGGCTCCTGTTCGAACACGGCGAGGCCGTTCCACGTGACTCACTCGCGATCGCTCGGACCCTGCAGGGGTTCGCGGTCGGGCTCCTGTTCTTCTCGACGTTCCACCTCCTCACCCGGACGTTCTACGCGATGCAGGACACGCGAACCCCCGCGCTCGTCAACCTGGTGGCGGCGGTGGTGAACGTCGGCGCCGCTCTCGTGTACGTCGGACCGTTGGACCTCGGACTCAGTGGGATGGCCCTCGCTCACGCCACCTCGTACGTCGTGGGGGCGGGTGTCCTCCTCCTCTTCCTCCGACATCGCCTCGGACCGATCGACGGTGCTCGGATCGCGCGTACGGCAGCCAAAGCGTCGATCGGAGCGGTGGCCTCTGCGGCGGCGGCCTTCGGTGTCGTCGAAGCGTGGGGGGTGCCGTCCGAAGCGAGTGTGCTGGTGCAGTCAGCACACGTGGGCGCAGCCATCGCCGTCGGGGTACTGGTGTTCCTCATCACGGCACTTATCCTGCGAGTCGGAGAGGTCGATGACCTGAGGCAGGCCTTCGTCAGGAGATTCCGCGGATGAACGTGCGCGACGAAACCGGACTGATCGGGAAGATGATCGTGGTCTGGCTCCTCATCCTCGGGCTCCTCGCGGTCGCGGCGATCGACGCCGCCTCGATCGCGTTCACGACCTACAAGCTCGCGGACGTAGGGGCGGCCGCGGCCAGCGAGGGCGCCCGCGTCTACAAGAAGGCGCGTGATGTCCGCGACACCTGCGAACGGGTCGCCCAGATCGTGTCGCGAGAGGAATCGACTGCGCGGTTGGCACGCGGAGGCTGCACCGTCGAACGGCCGACGGGTCTGGTCACGGTGAAGCTCAGGAAGATGGCGAACACCTTGGTGGCGCACCGCATCCCCTTGACGGAGAAGTTCGCCATCGTGGTCGTGACGGAGACCGCCGGGCCACCCTCCCTGTAGCGTTTCGAGAACGGTGGATGCATCCGACACGGACGCGCAGCTCGTCCGGCGTTTCCAGGAAGGGAGCGCCGACTCCTTCGAGGTCCTCGTCCAGCGTCACAGCGCTCGCGTCTACAACCTCTGTCTGCGGATCCTCGGTGACGCGGACGAGGCAGCCGATGCGTCCCAAGACACGTTCCTGACGGTGCTCCGCAAGCTCAACACGTTCCGGGGCGACTCCGCATTCACGACCTGGCTGCATCGGGTCACGGTCAACGCGTGCTACGACTCCTTGAGAGGGAAGCGCCGGCGGCCCCTCCTGCAGATCGTCAGGGAGGAGGACGACGAGAGACCCGAGACGTCTCTCCCCGCCCCGGATCACGCCGATCAGGTGGTGTTCTCCGTCGACGTCGCGCGAGCGCTCCTGGAGGTTCCCGAGGAGTTCCGCGTGGTCCTGGTCATGGCCGACGTACAGGATCTCCCGTACGACGAGATCTCACGCGTGCTGGAGATCCCGGTCGGAACCGTGAAATCGAGGGTCTTCCGAGGGCGAGCGGCCCTTGGGCGGGCGCTCGGCGGGTCGAGAGGGGAACCCTCAGCCGCGTCACGGGCGTCAGAGGAAGAGGCATGAATCATCCCTACGAGCTGCTCGCCGACTTCGTGGACGGCACCCTGGACGAGGGCGACCTCGCCGGGGTGCAAGCACATCTGGATGCCTGCCCTGAGTGTCGCGAGGATGTCGCGCATGCGACCGCGGGACGAGCCGCCGCTCGGTCGCTCCCTCAGGTCGCTGCCCCCCCGGGACTGCAGGAGCGCGTCGTCGTCGCGGCCGGCAGCCGCGGCCAGGGAGCGGCCGGCCAAGGGGCTCCCGGGTGGTACCGGTGGGCGGGGGTGGCCGCGGCCGCCGCGGTGGTCGTCGCGATCGTGATCGCCCTCCCCAACGTCGGAGACGGAGGGGCGGACCGCAACACCCAGGAGGACTCCCAAGGGACGATGGCCGCGGGCGCCGAGACCACCGATGCCGTCTCCGGCGCCGAGGTGGAGGTCCAGGACGAGAACTACGACGCCGAAGAGCTCGAGCAGCTCGCTCGCGCGGCCGGCGTTGATCCGGCGGAGCAGATGGCAGAAGCCGGCGCAACACGGACAACGAGGGCCGATCCCGCCGCCGCCCGGTGCGTGCGGAAGGCGTTCGACGAGCAACCGGTGGGCACCTTGACTCGGCTGATCCTCGCCACGTTCGAGGACCGCGACGCCTACATCGCGGTCTACCTGGAGGGACCCGGGGCGAACGAGCCCCCGGACACCGCGGCGGTCTGGGTGGCCGCGAAGGACGACTGCAGCATCCTCTCCTTCGCCTCCGCCCGCATCTAGATCCGGCGTCCGAGGGTCCGATCGACCTGCCCAGGGTCTTGGCGGAGGGAAGGAACCGGCTCAGCCTCAGCGTTCAAGTCCTGTGGGAGGATTGAAACGCATGAGCACCGAAGACCCAGCCGTCCGGAACCTGATCGTGATCGGCTCCGGCCCCGCGGGGTTCACCGCCGCGCTCTACGCGGCGCGCGCCAATCTCGAACCTCTCGTCCTGAAGGGCCTCGAGGCCGGTGGCCAGCTGATGCTCACCACCGATGTCGAGAACTACCCGGGCTTCGCCGACGGCATCCTGGGTCCCGAGCTGATGGATCAGATGGAGAAGCAGGCGGCCCGCTTCGGCGCCGAGATCCTCTCGGTCCACGTGACCAAGGTCGACTTCTCGTCTCGGCCGTTCGGCGTCTGGGCCGGCGATCAGGAATGGCGAGCACGCACGGTCGTCATCGCGACGGGCGCGACCGCCAGGTGGCTCGACGTGCCGGGCGAGGAGAAGCTCCGCGGCCGGGGCGTCTCGGCGTGCGCGACGTGCGACGGGTTCTTCTTCCGCGACCGCGAGCTCGTCGTGGTCGGGGGAGGCGACTCTGCCATGGAGGAAGCGACGTTCCTCACGAAGTTCGCGTCCAAGGTCACCATCGTGCACCGGCGAGACGAGTTCCGCGCATCCAAGATCATGCAGGAGCGAGCCGTGACCAACCCCAAGATCGAGGTGATCTGGAACACGGAGGTCGCGGAGGTTCTGGGCGATGACGCCGTGACGGGCGTGCGTCTGCGCGAGACCGGTACCGGCGAGACGCGAGAGTTCCGGACCGACGGCGTCTTCGTCGCGATCGGCCACACCCCGAACACGGAGCTCTTCCGCGACTGGTTGGACCTCGATCCCGACGGGTACATCGTCGTCGCGGAACCGCGCACGCACACGTCTCGAGAGGCCGTCTTCGCGGCGGGTGATGTCACCGACCGGATCTATCGTCAAGCGGTGACCGCGGCCGGGCAGGGGTGCAAGGCTGCGATGGATGCGGAGAAGCTTCTCGAGGCCGAGGAGCACGCCGCGACCTGAGGCAGGGGATCGCCGCAACCGGCAGAGCGTTCAAGGCAACACGTTGACCACCGGAGCATGAGCCGGTGGAACGAGAGGAGAAGAGATGGCCAACATCGGAGATGTGACCGACACGGAGTTCCAAGCCAGCGTGCTGGACTCGGAGACCCCGGTCCTGGTGGATTTCTGGGCCGAGTGGTGCGTGCCGTGCCACATGGTTTCTCCGGTCGTCGAAGAGATCGGCCAGGAGAAGGGTGGCGATCTGAAGGTCGCGAAGCTGAACATCGATGACAACCCGGATTCCACGCGCACCTACGGGGTCATGTCGATCCCTTCCCTGATCCTGTTCAAGGCAGGCAAGGAGGTCGTCAGGGTCACCGGCGCACGGCCCAAGGACGCCATCCTGCGCGACCTCGACCCGCACCTGACGTAGGACCGCTTCCCCAACAGGGGGCTCGCGGCAGTTGCCGTCGCGTCGCGCGTCCACGCAGACTCGGACCGATGCGCATCTACGGTGAAGGTGATCGAGGTCCGGAGATCACGGACATCCAATCGAGACTGCGGTCGCTTGGTGCGGTCGTCGACGGCGTCGAGTGCGATGGCACGTTCGGCCCCTCGACGGAGGCCGCCGTCCGATGGTTCCAACGAGAGCGTCACCTCCGGGTGGACGGGCTCGTCGGACCCGACACGTGGGAACAGCTCGTCGAGGCCGGGTGGCAGCTCGGCGATCGCACGCTCTATCACCGCGCTCCCATGTTCCGCGGCGACGACGTGCGTGAGCTCCAGCGGATGTTGAACGCCCTTGGCTTCGACAGCGGCAAGGAGGATGGGTTCTACGGTCCACGGACCGACGGTGCGCTCCGGCTGTTCCAACGGAACGTGGGCGACGAACCGGACGGGATCGTCGGGCCACACACACTCTCCGTCCTCCGGCGGATGCGTCCGCTCGACGCAGCCCCCTCGCGTGCGCTGGTCCGTGAGCGGGAGGAACTGCAGGCCTCTCGAGGACCGATCGAAGGTCGCGTGATCGCGGTCGATGTCGGCGAAGACCCGGACGGGAGCGACGACGTGAACCGTCGCTCGGCGCTGGCGCTCGTCTCCGCGCTCCAGGCGGTCGGAGCCGACGCCCGGCTTCTCATGACCGGTGACGACGCGGCCGCGCCCTCGGATCGAGCCCGCCTCGCCAACGAGGTCGACGCGGCCGCGTCGATCACGGTCGAGATGGCGACCCGTGACGATGAAGGAGACGGCGGTCCCGTGTGCTCCTACTTCGGAAGCCGAACGACACACTCGCCGTCGGGATTGATTCTGGCACAACTTATCCTGGAGGAGCTTGAAGCCGAGCTCGGGCTCTCCGGCCGGCTCAGACCCCTCACGATCGCGCCGCTCCGCGAGACCCGGATGCCGGCGGTCCAGGTGGAGCCGCTGACGGGAGTCGGGGCGGGGGAGCAGGAGTTGCTGCGTGATCCAGGTCTCCCGTCGCGGGTCGCCCGGGCTGTGGCAGCCGGGGTGGGCCGCTACTTCTCCGGCTAGCTCCTCCGTCGGCCGGCGGCGATCAGCGCGAGGAACAAGCCGAGCAGTGCTCCGAGGAACGCAGCTCGGACCGCTCGCTCCTGCTCGGTCGGATACGAACCTGGCTCGGGCATCGGCGGATAGGCTATCCGGAGACGCCGCACCGGAGGAGGTCGACCGTGTCATCAGACGCACCCGCCTTCGCCATCCTGTTCATCCTCGGGCTCGCTGCCTTCGCTCTGTGGGTCTGGGCGATCGTCGATGTGGTCAAGGTGTCTGACGATTCCATGTTCAGGTGTTCACCAAGCTCGTGTGGGTGCTCGTGATCGTGATCACCGGACTGATCGGAGCCATCATCTACCTGGCGGTCGGAAGGCCCGCGCCGCCCGGCAACCGAGGCGGCGCGCTGCCACCTCCAGCGGATCAACCCGCCGCCGCTCCCCCGGGCGCTCTGAACGTCGCACGCGTCGTGTGACGGTGTCACTCAGTCGGGCGCGAGGCCGGGACCGGAACCGACGATCTCGGACACGATGCGTTCGAGATCGTCCGCGGACCCGAAGTCGATCACGACCTGACCCCGCCCGCGACCCATCCGGATCACGACACGGGTCGCGAGCTGTTCCGACAAGATCTCTTCGACCTCGGCGAGGTTCGCGTCACCGGGATCCGGCTTCTCCGGCTTCTTCTTCGGGGAGGGCTCCGCCGGACCCTCGATGAACCGTCGCACGATCTCTTCGGTCTCCCGGACGGAGAGGTCCTCGGCCGCGACCCTGAGCGAGAGCGACGTGATCGCGTCTGCGTCACCCAGGGCGAGGAGGGCCCGCGCATGGCCGGCGGAGATCTTCTCGTCCGTCAGGAGCTGCTGCACGTCGAACGGGAGCGCCAGCAGACGGATCGTGTTGGCGATGTGGGAGCGCGACACGCCCACCCGATCGGCGAGCTCTTCCTGCTTCAAGCCCAGCTCATCCAGCAGCTGGCGGAAGGCCTCGCCCAGCTCGATCGGGTTGAGGTCCTCCCGGTGGATGTTCTCGATGAGGGCTTCCCTCAACAGGTTCGAGTCATCCGAATCGCGCAGGACGACCGGCACCGTGGCGAGGCCGGCAAGCTTCGCGGCACGGAGCCGTCGCTCCCCCGTGACGACCTCGTATCCCTGACGCGTCCGGCGAACGACGATCGGCTGCAAGATCCCGACCTCTCGGATCGACGCGGCCAGCTCTGCCAGCGTCTCGTCGTCGAACCGGCTCCTGGGCTGCTTCGGGTTGGGGGCGATCGCGTTGGCGGGAACCTCGAGGAGTCCCGTGCTCGCCTCTCCCGCCTCCGGGGCGCCGGGGATCAGCGCCGAGAGCCCACGTCCCAGTCCCCCTCGTTTCGCCATCAATCGCCTCCCTTCCGGAACATCCGCCAGCGGCGCTTCCGCCCAGGCTCATCGTCGAGTGTCGCCCCGATGTCCACCAACCCCTCTCGCTGCTCGCCCGTATCAGCCGGAGCAGCTGGCCTCTCGTGCGGGGCATCGATGTTCAGGTCGCGGTTCTCGTCGATCACCACGACCCTCCGCCGTGGGAGCTCACCGGGAGGAGCAGGGCTCGAGGGCCGCTTGACCCGCGGCTCCGGCTCGGGTGGAGGTTCCTCCCAGAGATGCTCATCGGAAGTTTCGGTGTTGGCCTCCGGCCCGTGTGTAGGCTCCGCGGGCGCTTGAGAAGACTGCTCGATCGCCTCGGGCGGGTCGGCCTCGACCGGCGGAAGCTCGGGCTCGGTCGGCGTCGAGTCCTCGATAGGCTCGAGGATCGAGACCGCCTCAGGAACTTTGGCCGCGGGCCCCGAACCGGACACGATGTCGGGCTCCCTAGCATCCTCGGCACTCTCCGACTCCGGTGCAGGGCCGGCCTCATCCACGGTCACGACCTCGTCGACCGGGGTCATCACGGCGATCGGCATGTCTTCGAACAGCGGCATCGGCGCATCGGGTGGCGGCCGGAGCGCTACCTCACGGGCGAGCTGGCGATAGGCCTCCGCCCCCTTGGACTTCGGGTCGTACACGGTGATCGGCTGCCCGAAGCCGGGGGCTTCGGAGAGCCGAACGGTCCTCGGGATGATGACTCCGTAGACCAGGTCCCCGAAGTAGCGCTGCACCTCCTGGACCACCTGCTCCGAGAGCTTCGTGCGGGGGTCGAACATCGTCATCACGATGCCGGAGAGCCTGAGGTCGGAGTTGATGTTCTGCTGGACGAGAGAGACGTTGCGGAGCAGCTGCCCCAGTCCCTCGAGGGCGTAGTACTCGCACTGGATCGGGACGATCAGCTCCTCCGCGGCTGTGAGCGCGTTGATGGTGAGGAGGCCCAGCGAAGGGGGGCAATCGAGGAGGATGAAGTCATACACACCCTCCGAGACGGGCTCGAGGGCTTTCTTGAGCCTGGCCTCGCGGGAGAACTGAGACACCAGCTCGATCTCGGCCCCGGCCAGGTCGATGGTGGCGGGCACGGCGTGGAGACGGGCGACGGGGGTCGGGACGATCGCGTGGTTGATGTCGGCCTCCGAGACCACGACGTCATACACGCTTACCTCACGGGCATCGTGACGGATCCCCATCCCGGTCGATGCGTTGCCCTGGGGGTCGAGGTCGGCGACGAGCACCCGATAGCCGATGTCCGCGAGCGCCGCCCCCAGGCTGACCGCGGTCGTGCTCTTCCCCACCCCGCCCTTCTGGTTCGCGATGGCGATGATCCGGGCTCGGCCCGGGAGCTCCGGGACGACGGGTGCCTTCTTCCGCGGCGCGCGTTTCGGCTTGGCGGGGGCCGGCGCATGGGCCGCCTGAGGCTGGGACGTGCTGGCGGAGGCCTTCGTCACTGTTCGGTCATGATAACGATGGGTCCGCCGCTTTCAAGAGCTGCCTCGCCCGTGGCTGTGACCTGGGCGTCCGCAGGCACATCGTCGTCCGTGAAGCTCCGGCCGGCCCAATAGACGAGCGCTCCCCCGGGCACGAGCAGGTCGCGGGCAACGCCCCACGTACGCGCGGCATCCCCGAATCCCCTCGCGAGGCACACCTCGAATCCCCCGGTGAGCTCCTCTGCGGGACCGGCGAAAACCCGGACGTTCATGAGACGTAGCTTCTCGACGGCCAGCTCGAGGAAGGCGGCTCGCGCCTGCCGGGGTTCGCTGAGGGTCATCTCAAGCTCAGGTCGCGCCACCGCCACCGGGAGCCCTGGGAAACCGGCTCCGGATCCCAGATCGACGATCCGCGCGGCGAGTGGTATGTGGGGGACCGCTCTGAGGCTGTCGAGGATATGGCGGGTGCGCAGGTGCGCACTGTCAGAGGCTGAGACGATTCCTCTGGGGACCGCCTGATTCAGGAGGAGTGCTTCGTAGAGGCCGAAGGTCGCCACCTGCGCCGGTGAGAGTTCCTCTGGGGTCCAACCCTCATGTTTCACGTGAAACACGGCCTTCCGAGAGTTCCGGCTTGGAGGCCCGCCTAGAGAGCGCGTACCACGACGAACCTATCGGGATCAACGCCCTCGGAGGAGCTCTCGAGATCGTCGAATTCAGCGACGACGTCGTGAACCAGCTTCCGCTCGTAGGCGTTCATGGGATCCAACCTCTCCTCGGTGCCGGTGCTTCGGACCCGCTCAGCGACTTCCCGAGCATTCTCGATCAGTCGATCTTCTTGGCGCTTCCGGTAGTCCCCCACATCCACGAGCACCCGGATCCGGTCGTCCAGTCGACGGCCGACCGAGGTGCGGGCGAGCTCTTGGATGGCGTCCAGCGTTTGACCGTGGCGCCCGATCAGCAACGCCATATCGTCTTCGGGTCCTTCGACGATATCGACGTAGACGTGCCCCCGATGCGTCACTGGCTCCGCGATGGCATCGATCCCCATCCGCTCGAGGAGCTCTTCCACGAAATCCGCGACGGCGTCCGCCTGCTCTTCGAGGTCGGCGCCCTCGGCTGCATCCGGTTCGCGTTCCATCCGTTACCTCCCGGGCCGTTTCGGACGGTTCGGTCCTGAGCCCTTGGGTCGGCCCGAACCACCTCTCGTTCCCTTCCGGGTGCCACTCTTCCCCGCCGTGCCCTTCCCGTTGCCAGGCGTGCGAGGCGGGGGCTTCCGAAGTGTGGTGGGCTCGCCCTGGCGCCGCTTCCGCTCCTGCTCGGCTCGCTCCATCATCTTCCCCATGAAGCCACCCCTGGGCTTGTCCGGCTTCGTCGAAGCTTTCGACTGCACCTGTGTGAGGCGCCGGTTCATCGCCTCCGGCCCGATGTGCCCCAGCCGAAGCATCACCGCCTGCTGGCCGATCTGGAAGAGGTTGGACACGGTCCAATAGAGGATCAGTCCGACCGGGAATCCGAAGCCGAAGATCCCGAACATCACCGGCATGACCTTTGTGATGATCTGCGTCTGAGGGTTCTGCGCCGAAGCGGGCGTTGCCTTCTGAGTCTGTCGGGTCGAATAGAAGGTCGTCCCGATCATCAACAGGAGCAACGCGTAGTACGGGATCCGGTCGGGGATCGAGCTCCCGCAGTCGAGCGTGTCACCGGTCGGATTCCGCTCCGTGTCGAGGACCGAGACGGTCCTGCCGGCCTGCTGTGGCGAACACTGGAGGTTCATGAAGAGGAAATGCTGTCCGCGTCCCTCGTGCTGGGTGACGTCGATGAAGAGCTGCGAGTCTTCCGGGAGATGGTTGTCCTTGAATTGGACCACCCCACGGCTGTCAGGGTCGGCGGGGAGGGGGACCGGGGCACGGATGACCGAGTACATCGCGATGAGGATGGGGAACTGGAGGAGGAGAGGCAGACAGCCGCCGAGCGGGTTCACCCCGTACTCCTGGTAGAGCTTCATCGTCTGCTCTTGGACCTTCTGCTTGTTCCCCTTGTACTTCTTCTGGATCTCCTTGATCTTCGGTTGCAAGGCCTGCATGGCCTGCATGGACTTGATCTGCTTGATGCCGAGCGGCAGCAACACGATGCGGAAGACGATCGTGAGGATGATGATCGCGAAGCCGAAGTTGCCGGTGAGGTCGTAGCACCAGGCGAGCAGCCATCCGATGGCGTCGAGCAGCGCCTGGAAGGGACCGATCTCAGCCAGCATGTCGCTCGCTCACCGAGACCGTCTGTATGGCGTGATCATACGACCGTTTCAGAGGTACCGGATCCAATCCACCTCGCCCGAAGGGATTGCAGCGCAGTACGCGTCGCGCTGCCAGGAGCGACCCTCGAGCGGCCCCGTGGGTACGGATCGCGTCGGCGGCATAGTGGGAGCAGGTGGGGGAGAACCGGCACTGCCCGCCCAGCCACCCGGACAGCGTGACTCGGTACAGGGAGATCGCACCGAGCAGGAGGAGCCGGGCGGGGGCGCCCGCTCTCCACAGGAAGCGCCGGACAGACGTCACGGACGCACCTCTTCGCGCCCCAGCAGTTCGGTCATCTCGGCGATCAGGTCCTGGGTTCGCGCTTCTCGGATGGCCTCGCGAGCCACCAAGACGATGTCGCGTCCCTCGAGCCCCTGCGGCGCGACCTCATGGAGCGCTGCCCGGAGGACGCGCCGAGCTCGGTTCCGCTGCACCGCACCACCGACCTTCTTGCCGGCGATCAGGGCGAGCCCGCCCGAACCGGGTGCGGCGAACAGTACGACCCGCCTGCCGTGCACCGGCTTGCCGTCACGGAAGACCCTCTGGATCCCCGCCGTGCGCACCGTCTCGCTCAGCCGGAGACGCTGAGACGGCTGCGGCCCTTGCGCCGCCTCGCGGCGAGGATCGCCCGGCCGGCCCGCGTTCGCATCCGGAGACGGAAGCCGTGGGTCTTCGCCCGGCGGCGGGTGTTCGGCTGGTACGTGCGCTTTCCCTTGGCCATCGTCAGTTCCCTTGCGAAAGGAAGGCCGGCTACCCGCCGGCCGAAGAGGGAAGTATACGGAAACATCCCAGGATGGAGGGGTTGACAAGAGAAAGTGCGTCAAGAGGGCTGCAGTGCCTCGCACTGTGGAAAAGCCCGGTGCTATAGTCCGCCCGTTCTTCCCCGGGGTGATGGGGCCCCCGGCGACCTCCGACCCCGATGCCTCCCCGGATGTGGGTTATCCACCGGTGTGGAAAGGTTCTGTGGAATCTCAGATGTCCGTCGCATTGCCCGACCAGGAAGCTCGACGGACGTGGTCGGTCGTCCTGGACCGAGCGCGAGCCGAGCTGCCTGAGACCACGTTCCTGATGTGGTTCACCGACGTCCGCCCGATCGGTCTGCGCGAGGAGGTGTTGTCCCTCGCCGTTCCCAGCCAGTTCGTCAGAGAGCGCTTGCAACACAACCATCTTGGGCTCATCGAAGAGGCAGCCGAGGAGGCCTTCGGGCGGCCCGTGAAGATCGAGATGGAAGTCGACGAGGCGATCCGCCACGAAGAAGGCCCGCTCGTCGATCTGACCTCGGTGCCGCCGGCCGCGTACGCGACGATCGGCGCCCCGCCTGCCCTCGCGCCCGTTTCGGGGAGACCCGTCGGCGCGCCCGGCCTCCCGTTCCCCAACTACACCTTCGACGCGTTCGTGCCGGGCCCGTCCAGCCGGTTCGCGCACGCAGCCGCCATGGCGGTCGCGGAAGCGCCGCTCTCGACGGCCTACAACCCGCTGTTCATCTACGGCGGTACGGGACTGGGCAAGACCCACCTGCTCCTCGCGATCGGTCACCACATCTGGCGTCTGATGCCCGACACCCGCATCAAGTACGTGACGTCCGAGCAGTTCGTGACCGAATTCATCAAGGCGGTCCGCGAGCGACAGGGCGACGCCTTCCGTCACAAGTACCGCGAGGTCGACATCTTGCTCGTGGACGACATCCAGTTCCTCGCCAAACGCGAAGAGACGCAAACGGAGTTCTTCCACACGTTCAACCATCTGCACGGCGCCGGCCGTCAGATCGTGATCGCGTCGGACCGGCCGCCGCACGAGCTCTCGGGGCTGGAAGAGCGGCTGGTGAGCCGATTCCGATGGGGTCTCTGCGTCGACGTCCAGCCGCCGGATCTCGAGACCCGGATCGCGATCCTCCAGCTGAAGGCCGAGCGCGAGAACATCCCCGCGGTCGTACCCGAGGTGATCGAGTTCGTGGCGTCGAAGTTCGACCAGTCCGTTCGCGAGCTCGAGGGTGCGCTGGTGCGGGTGGTCGCCTGGTCGGAGCTCACGCGGCAACCGATCGACATCGAGCTCGCGGAGCGGGCGCTCCAGGACCTGATCCCCCAGACGGAGCAGGAGATCCCGCCGCCGCTGATCCTCGAGGAGACCGCGACGTACTTCCACCTGTCGACCGGCGATCTCGTGTCCAAGTCCCGCTCCCGGCCGCTCACACAGGCCAGGCACATCGCGATGTACCTGATGCGCGAGTGCACGGGCCTCTCCCTGGTGAAGATCGGCGAGATCTTCGGGGGTCGCGATCACACGACCGCGCTGCACGGCATCAAGAAGGTCGAAGACGAGATGCGCTCTCGCGACGACACGTTCCGGCACGTCCAGGATCTGACTCGGATCATCCGAGGCCGTGTCCGCGGAGTGGTGTGAGGCCGGTGGATATCATCGCGGTGACGGCCCTCAGAACGGACACCCGATGGACTCGGCCCCGGAGCGACGATGATCGTTCACCGTCCATCCACATGTCGGCCATGCCCGGTACGCTGCGCAGACCACCCACCCATGCACATTTCCACCGCCCCTACTACTGCTTCTCTTCTAAGAAGACCCTAGAAGCATCAGGAGGTTGATGATGAAGTTCCGATGCGACCGCGACGACCTGTCGGAGGCGCTGCAGACCGTCCAACGCGGCGTGTCCTCGCGCCCCGGGATCCCCGCGCTCACGGGCGTGCTGCTGGACGCGTCGGAGGACGGGACGCTCACGCTCACCACCACCGACCTCGAGGTCTCGGCCAGGCTCACGATCAGCGTGCATGTCCAGGAGGCGGGCATCGCGCTGGTGCCGGCGCGGCTCCTCGCCGACACGGTGAAGTCCCTCTCGGAGGCCCCGGTGGACTTCGAGACCGACAAGTCACAGGCCCACATCCGTTGCGCCGCCTATGAAGGAGCGCTCCGACTCCTACCGGCTGATGACTTCCCAGGAGTGCAGGAACCGACGGGAACCGCGATCTCGGTAGACCCGGCCGCGTTCGCCGAAGCCGTGCCGCAAGTCGCCCGCGCGGCCTCTCGCGACGAGGCTCGCCCGGTCCTGACGGGGATCCTGCTGGAGATCAACCGGGAGGGCGTCGTCTTGGTCGCCACCGACTCCTACCGGCTGGCCGTGCGGGATTTGGTCGCGACGGCAGACGGCGAGGCCAAGGCGATCGTGCCCGAGCGGGCACTCTCCGAGGCCGGACGCGCTGCGGTCGACCAGAAGGCGGAGGTCCAGGCATCCACCAACGGATCGCAGATCGCGTTCCGCGTCGGTTCGTTGACGCTCACGTCGCGGCTGATCGAGGGCGAGTTCCCCAATTACCGGCAGCTCCTGCCGGAGACCTACGAGAGCCGGCTCACGATCTCGCGGCAGCAGTTCCTGGAGGCCGTCCGCCGCGTCGGGCTGCTCGCCCGCGACACCACGCCGGTGCGCGTGGAGTTCAACGCCCTCGGTGTGAAGCTCTCGTCCTCCAGCCCCGATCTCGGGCAAGCGGTCGAGACGGTCGAGGCGCGGTACGAAGGCGAGGATCTGACCGCCGCGTTCAATCCGCAGTATCTGGTCGACGGCCTGACCGCGGCCACGGGGGAGAGCGTCCGGATCGACGTCCGTGACGGGCTGAAGCCCGGGGTCATCCGCGGCGATGGCGACGAGCTGACCTACCTGGTGATGCCGGTCCGGCTCCCCGCCGCGGTCGGCTGACGCGCGGAGCGCGCGGGCTCGGATGCGCCTGGAGTGGCTCGAGCTTCGGGACTTCCGGAATCACCAACTGACAGCTGTGGATCACATCCCGGAAGGGCTCGTCGTCGTCGTCGGGCCCAACGGGGAGGGGAAGACCAACCTGCTCGAGGGGATGTTCTTCCTGTACTCGCTCCGTTCTCCGAGAACGTCGGCGAACGCGCCGCTCGTCCGTGAGGGTGCCGACGTCGGTTATGCCAGGGGCGAGTTCGAGGGGAGAGAAGGGCGAGCCCTCGTCGAGGTGGAGATCCCGCGGAAGGGTGCGAGCCGAGTGAAGCTGAACAAGAGTCCGATCCGGCGGAAGCGAGAGCTCCGCCGACAGGTGCGGGCGGTGCTGTTCGGCCCGTTCGACCTGCCGGTGGTGATCGGCGACCCCTCCAAGCGTCGCGACCTGATGGATGAGGCCGTCGTCGCGCTCTGGCCGCTGAAAGACGGCGTCTCGTCCGCGTACGACCGGGCGCTCCGCCAGCGGAATCGCCTCCTCAAGGAGTGGGAGGGCGGCCGTGGGGTCCCGTCGGGGATGGACGCGTGGGACGAAGAGCTCGTCCGGACCGGCGTTCCGGTGATCGAGGCGCGCGACGAGGCCGTCGCGCGCCTCGCCACCGGCGCCTCGTCCGAGTTCGAGGCCCTGAGCGGATACGAGCTCGTGGTGGCGTACGCGCCCAACGTGACAGGTCCCGGTTCCGCCGAGGAGGCGTTCCGCGAGCAACTCGCGGCGAGGCGGGCGGATGAGCTCGTCCGCAGGACGTCGCTCGTCGGCCCGCACCGCGACGACCTGACCCTGGCGGTCCGTGACCTCGGCGCCCGGGCGTTCGGGTCGCACGGCGAGACGTGGGCCGCGGCGCTCTGCCTTCGCCTCGGGATCGCGGCGGCGGTCGCTGCCGAGACCGGGGAGCCTCCGCTCCTGCTCATCGACGACCCGTTCAGCGCATTGGACCCCAGTCGCCGAGACCGCATCGCGCAACGTCTCGCGGACCGAGGTGGTCAGGTCGTGATCAGCGTCGCAGACGAGGCCGACGTGCCGCCCGTCTCGTCCGCGGTCTGGCAGGTCGACGCCGGCGCCGTGACGGTGAGGTCCTGACGTGCCGCATTCCAAAGGGTTCCGACGGCGTAGCGGAGACCCGAGCCAGGAGCCGGTCGAGCTCGGCGACGTGATCGACAACCTCATGGCCGATCAGCTCTTCGCGCGAGGCATGCCGGTCGCGCAGTTGGCCGCCGCATGGCCCTCGGTGGTGGGGGAGCGGCTAGCTTCGGAGACCGCGCCGGCAACCCTCGAGGGAGGCGTTCTGACCGTCACGGCGACGTCCGGGCCGTGGGGAGCGCAAGCCCGATTCCTCCATGAGGAGATCCGCCGTCGGGCAGACGAGGCACTGGGCGGCGACCAGATCAGCGCGGTCCGGATCGTCGTGCGAAACCGCAGGTAGACGGCCTATTTCCGGGCCTCGAAACGCCGTTTCCGTCACCCTTGATTGGTAGAATCTAGGGGTTCGTGCGACGGCCCCGCGCACGCCCCCAGCTTCGATGCGTGGGGCGGCCTGCGCGGGGCATTGACAGGAGGACGATTGGCCACCGCGAAGGCGAAGAAAGACACCTACGACGCACATGACATCCAGGTCCTCGAGGGCGTCGAGCACGTCCGGCTCCGCCCGGGGATGTACATCGGCACCACCAGCTCGCGCGGGATGCACCACCTCGTCTACGAGGTCGTCGACAACTCCGTGGACGAAGCGATGGCCGGCCGGGCCACCAAGATCGTCGTCACGATCCACACCGACAACAGCGTGTCGGTGCAAGATGACGGCGCGGGGATCCCGGTCAAGCCGATCCCCAAAGCGAAGGACCGCCGTCCCGCCGTCGAGGTCGCGCTCACGACCCTGAACGCCGGAGGGAAGTTCGGCGGCGGCGGGTACAGCATCTCGGGCGGGCTCCACGGCGTGGGCGTGTCGGTCGTGAACGCGCTCTCAGCCAAGATGACGGTCGAGGTTCAGCGCGACGGCTTCTCGTGGACGCAGGCCTACGCGCGCGGACGCTCCACGACCAAGCTGATCAAGGGCAAGGCCTCCAGGAAGACCGGCACGGCGATCCGATTCTGGCCCGACTCCGAGATCTTCACGGAAGAGCTCGAGTTCAGGCGCTCGGAGCTGACGGACCGACTCCGCGAGTTGGCGTTCCTGAACGCAGGCCTCGAGATCCAGCTCGTCGACGAGCGCGAGAAGCCGGTGCACAAAGACGTCTTCAAGTACAACGGCGGCCTCGTCGACTTCGTGAAGCATCTCGCCACCGGCAAGGATGCGATCACGCGGGTCATCGCGATCGGCGACAAGGCCGAGGACGCGGAGGTTGAGCTCGCGCTCCAGTGGACGACCGGTTACTCGGAATCCGTCTTCTCGTTCGCCAACACGATCAACACACACGAAGGCGGCATGCATGAGGAGGGGCTCAAGAAGTCGCTCACCAACGTGTTGAACCGTTACGCGCGCTCCAAGGTTCTCCTCAAGGAGAAGGAGGACAACCTGATCGGCGAGGACGTGCGCGAAGGATTGGTCGCCATCCTGTCGGTCAAGCTCCGCAACCCGCAGTTCGAGGGACAGACCAAGACGAAGCTCGGGAACGCCACGATGCGCTCCTTCGTGGAGACGACCGTCAACGCGCAGCTGGCCGAGTGGCTCGAGGAGCACCCCACCGAGGCGCGGCGGATCGTCCAGAAGACGCTCGCCGCGGCCAAGGCGAGGATGGCAGCCAAGCAGGCGCGCGACCTGACCCGCCGCAAGTCGTTCCTGGAGGGCGGGTCACTTCCCGGCAAGCTCGCCGACTGTCAGCTGAGCGATCCGGCCTCGTGTGAGCTCTACATCGTCGAGGGAGACTCCGCGGGCGGCAGCGCCAAGCAGGCGCGCGACCCCGCGACGCAGGCGATCCTGCCGATCAGGGGGAAGATCCTGAACGTGGAGAAGGCGAGGCTCCACAAGATCCTCGAGAACATCGAGATCCAGGCGCTGATCACCGCGATCGGCACCGGCATCGGCGACGAGTTCGAACTCGACAAGGCGCGGTACCACCGCATCGTCCTGATGGCCGACGCCGACGTGGACGGTGCCCACATCCGCACGCTCCTGCTCACGTTCTTCTTCCGGAACATGCCGCAGCTGATCGACGCCGGCTACATGTACCTGGCGCAGCCGCCGCTCTACATGCTGAAGAACGGGAAGGCGGAGCAGTACTTCTACACGGAGCGCGAGTGGGACATGTTCCGGAAGAAGAACGGCAACGATGACAAGAAGCTCGACCCGCAGCGATTCAAAGGACTCGGTGAGATGGACGCGCACCAACTGTGGGACACGACGATGGATCCGGAGCGGCGCACGCTCCTGCAGGTCACGCTCGAGGACGCGACCGCCGCCGATCGCCTCTTCACGATCCTGATGGGCGAGGACGTGCCGTCCCGCAAGGAGTTCATCGAGACCAACGCGCGGTACGTCCGCAACCTGGACGTATAGGAGGGGTATGGCGCAGGAAGGATTGTTCGCGGGCCGTGTCGAGCCCGTGCAGCTCGAGGAAGAGATCCAGAGGTCGTACCTCGACTACGCGATGTCCGTCATCGTCGGACGTGCCCTGCCGGAGGTGCGCGACGGGCTGAAGCCGGTTCACCGCCGGATCCTCTGGTCGATGCTCGAACAGGGGTTACGCCCCGACAGGCCGCATCGGAAGTCCGCGAACGTCGTGGGCGGCGTCATGGCGAAGTACCACCCGCACGGTGACGCCCCGATCTACGACTCCCTCGTCCGGATGGCGCAGGAGTTCTCCCTCCGCCATCCCCTGATCGACCCTCACGGGAACTTCGGATCGGTGGACGGCGACCCGCCGGCTGCATCCCGGTACACGGAGGCCCGCCTCGCACCGATCGCGATGGAGCTCCTGCGCGACATCGACGCCGAGACGGTCGATTTCGTGCCCAACTACGACGGGTACGAGCAGCAGCCCGTGGTCCTGCCGTCGCGCTTCCCCAACCTGTTGGTGAACGGCTCCGGCGGGATCGCCGTCGGGATGGCGACGAACATCCCTCCGCACAACCTCGGCGAGGTGATCGACGCGGTCGTCCACTACCTGGAGCATCCCGAGGCTACGCCGAAGGACCTCATGAAGTTCGTCAAGGGACCTGACTTCCCGACCGGTGCGGTCATCATGGGTCGCGACGGCATCCGGGATGCGTACGAGACCGGGCGAGGCTCGATCAAGATCCGCGCGGTGGCCTCCGTCGAAGAAGGGTCCGCCGGCCGAGGGCGCGTCGTCATCACGGAGCTGCCGTACCAGGTGAACAAGGCGCGGCTGGCGGAGAAGATCGCCGACCTCGTGAAGAGCGGCAAGGTGAAGGACATCGCCGATCTGAAGGACCACTCGTCGGGCCGGGCCGGCATGCGTTTGGTGATCGACCTCAAGCGCGGCGCCAACCCACAGGTCGTCCTCAACCAGCTCCACAAGCACACCCAGCTCCAGGAGTCCTTCGGTGTGATCATGCTGGCGCTCGTCGACGGGGTCCCTCGCACGCTGAACCTCGCCGAGATGATCGGTTACTACGTCGATCACCAGATCGACGTCGTCACTCGGCGGACCCAGTTCGATCTCCGGAAAGCCGAGGAGCGCGACCACATCGTCCAGGGCCTCCTGATCGCGCTCGATCACCTCGACGAGGTCATCAAGGTCATCCGAGGCTCGCAGGACGCGCAGGCGGCGCGGACCAAGCTGATGTCGACGTTCAAGCTCTCGGAGATCCAGGCCAATCACATCCTCGACATGCCGCTCCGCCGGCTCACGAAGCTGGCGCGCACGGAGCTGGAGCAAGAGCACAAGGAGCTGCTCGCGAAGATCAAGTACCTGAAGGCGCTCCTGAAGGACCCCAAGAAGATCCGCGGCGTGATCAAGGACGAGATCCTGCAGATCAAGCAGAAGCACGGGAATCCCAGAAGGACTCAGATCAAGGCGGACGAGGGGTCGTTCGACGTCGAGGATCTGATCGCCGAAGAGGACGTGGTGATCACCGTCAGCCGGGCCGGCTACGTCAAGCGTGTGCCCATCGACACGTTCCGCCGACAGGGCCGGGGTGGCAAGGGTGTCCGCGGAGCGACCCTGAAGGAGGAGGACGTGGTCGCCGACGTCTTCACGACGACCACGCACAACTGGCTCCTGTTCTTCAGCACCAAGGGCAAGGTCTACCGAGTGAAGGTGCACGAGGTGCCCGACTCGTCGCGGACGGCTCGCGGCCTGTACGCGGCCAATCTCCCCGGCGTGGCCATCGCGGGCGACGAGCGCGTCTCCGCGGTGCTCCACCTCAAGGAGTACGACCCCGAACGCTTCCTGCTCTTCGCCACGAAGAAGGGGATGGTGAAGAAGACACCGCTGTCGGAGTACGAGTCGGCTCGGACCGGCCTCGCGGCGATCAACCTGAAGCCCGGCGACGAGTTGATCGACGTGAAGCTCACCGACGGCAAGGACGAGGTCTTCCTGGTCTCGCGCAAGGGCCAGGCGATCCGGTTCAAGGAGCAGTTCGTCCGCCCGATGGGCCGGTCGACGGCGGGGGTGATCGGGATGCGGCTGGCCGAGGACGACGAGGTGATCTCCCTCAGTCTCGCCTCCGACGGTGAGGAGATGATCAGCGTCTCGCAGCAGGGGTACGGGAAGCGTTCACCGCTCAAGGACTACCCCGTGAAGGGCCGCGGCGGGAAGGGCGTGATCGGCCACCAGATCACGACGAAGACGGGGCTGCTCGCCGGCGCGTTCGTCGGCTCCAAGGAGCAGGACCTGTTCGCCATCTCCTCCAGCGGGATCGTCATCCGCGTGCCGGCCGGGGAGATCCGAAGGGTCGGCCGATCCAGCCAGGGTGTTCGCACGATGCGCGTCGAAGAAGGCGCTCACGTCGTCGCGCTCGCGCCCGTGATCATGCAGATGGACGAGTAGGGACCGACCCGGAACCTGAGGGCATCACCGGGAGTTGCTGCGATGATGTCGGAACTCCCATGAACAACATCGGACTCGGCTTTCTCGTCGAGGTCGTCGCGTTCGGGGCGGCTGCCTACGTGGTCGTGGCGCTTCGGCCTCGTTACCCGCGACAGTTGACCGACCTCCTGCTCGCCTCGATCGGGTGCGTGATCGGGGCCGGAGCCCTGCTGTTCCAGCAGGACGTGAGCCTGATGGGCGGCGTGCTCGCACCCCCCTTCGCGGCCCTCTTGCTCGTGACCCATGTGCGCGTGTGGGATGCGGTGGGCGTGACGCTCCCCGAGTGGGTGAACATCCCCCCGCTCGGGCGCGGGCGGGCGTACGCTAGCGGCCCAGTCCAGTCACAGACGGTCGAGGAACCCATGCAGCAACCGAACTCCACGACGCAGCCGGAGCCGTCCGGGTTCGATCCCGAGTCCCAGATCGAGCCGTTCCCGGGGGAGGAGGAACTCGGCGACCCGCTCGCCCCGCCTCTCGAGCCGCTGCCGGCTGAGGATCCGTGGCCTTCCACCGTCGTCAGGGCTCCCGCGCAGACGCGGCTTCCCAAGCGGGGAGCGCGGCGCACACGCGTGGAGATCCGGCGGGTCGGTCCGGTCTCCGTCCTGAAGTTCTCGCTGATCTTCTACTTCTGCGTCTTCCTGGTGATCTATCTGGCACTCGCGATCATCTGGGCGATCCTTTCCGCGAGCGGCGTGGTCGATTCGTTGGAGCAGCTCCTCGGCACGATCTTCCCTTCCAACGCCGGGCTGTCGCCGACGGGTCAGGTCAGCACTCGCGAGGCGCCACCGATCGAGATCGACAGCGGGACGTTCTTCACGTGGTTGTTCCTCGCGGGGTGTGTCGGGGTCGCGGTCTGGTCCTTCATCAACGTCTTCGTTGCGGTGACGTACAACCTGATCAGCGACATCGTCGGCGGGGTGGAGGTCACGCTCGCCGACCGGCGTGACTGACGGCCCTCGATTGACAGGGTTTCCGGGGCCTGACTACCCTGCGACGAGGGGCTCGGGGCCCTCGGGCCTGTAGCTCAGCTCGGTTAGAGCGCTTCCCTGATAAGGAAGAGGTCGATGGTTCAAGTCCATCCAGGCCCACTCGCTTGGCAGGCTCACTCGCTTGGCCAGGCCCACCGATAGGAGGCTGGTTCCATGGGAGACGACATCGAAGGGGTAGAGAAGAAGGGCGGTTTCTTCCGGAAGCTCCTGAAGCTCGCCTTCATCGGAGCGATCGTCGCCGGCATCGTCCAGTTCATGAAGCGGCGCCGGGGCGAAGACCTGGACGACGTCGAATGGCAGGAGTTGCCGCCGCCGGCCGGCGGGTAACCGAGCATCGCCTGCGTTGGGGAGGGCCCGCCGTTCGGTGGGCCCTCCCCGTTCTTCACGCTGTTCCCTCCGGGCGGCTTCCTGAGGCCCACTAGACTCGCCCGGTGGACGAGCCCGGGACGGCATGGGCCCTCGCCCGCGCGGCGGCCGTGGATGCGAACGTGGACCTTCGCCCCCTTTCCTCCATCGACCAGTTCGACGACGCGATCGCGATCATGGTCGCCACGTGGGGGCCGTTCCAGCTGCCCCCACGAGAGGTGCTGACCGCGCTCGCACACAGCGGCAACATCCCGCTGGGGGCCTACGACGGCGATCATCTCGTCGGCTTCGTCCTCGGCTGGGCGGGGGTGGACGAACGGGGCCTGCACGTGCACTCGCACATGCTCGCGGCGCTGCCGGAACGGCGCCACCGCGGTGTCGGCTACGCGCTCAAGCTCGGCCAGCGCTCTCAGGCCCTCGATCAAGACATCCACGTGGCCCGGTGGACGTTCGACCCGCTCGTGGCGCGGAACGCCTGGTTCAACCTCGGGAAGCTTGGTGCGGTCGCCGACCGCTTCGAACGGGCGTTCTACGGCGAGATGTCGGACGAGATCAATCGAGGCGATCGCACCGATCGCCTCGTGGTCCGATGGGATCTCGACCCGGCTCCAGCGCCGAGGGCCGTGCCGAACGAGCTCCCCATCGTGCTCGCGGCCGAGGGCGATCCCGATGCTCCCGACCCCGTCCAAAGGTCGGCGCCCGCCGCTGAGGGAGGCGTCGTGCAGGTGCCGGGGGAGCATGCTGCACTTCGCCAGATGGACGCGGTGCTCGCGTCCCGCTGGCGTGATGCCGCCGCCGACGCGCTGGATGAGTGCTTCGCCGCGGGGCTGATCGCCGCCGCCTTCGATCGGGACCGTTCCGCCTATCTGTTGGTGCCGGAGGCGCCGGGGTGAGTCGCGTTCGCACGGTCGAGCTGCTGATGGTCGAGCTGCCGCTGGTCCGACCGTTCCGGACCAGCTTCGGCGAGGTGAGCGACAAGCGTTGCGTCCTGGTCCGCGTAGAGACCGACGGCGCCGAGGGCTGGGGGGAGTGCGTCGCCGATTCGGCGCCGGATTTCAGCGGTGAGTTCAACGAAGGGGCGTGGATCGTGCTCCGCGACTTCCTCGCCCCCTCGCTGTTCCGCGCGGGGGCCGTGGACGTCGACGGCGCGGAGCGGGCCTTCACCGAGGTCCGCGGCAACCCGATGGCGAAGGCAGCGTTGCTCGATGCGGTCGCCGATGCCGAGCTGCGGGCGAGCGGATCGTCTCTGGCGTCCTGGCTCGGCGCCGAGCGCGACCGGGTCGAGTGCGGCGTCAGCATCGGGATCGCATCCTCGACCGAGTCCCTCCTCGACCAGGTCGCCGGGTATCTGGAGGAGGGTTACCGGCGGATCAAGCTCAAGATCGAACCCGGGACCGACGTCGAACGAGTCCGGGCCGTCCGCGACGCCCATCCGGGCATCCTGCTCTCCGTCGACGCGAACGCCGCGTACGCGCCGGCCGACGTCGACATCTTCCGTTCGATGGAGGACGCCGATCTCTTGATGATCGAGCAGCCACTCCATCACGAGGACCTCGTACGGCACGCGGAGCTCCAGGCGCTCCTGCGCACCGACCTCTGCCTGGACGAGTCCATCCGTTCGGCCGCCGACGCGAACGCCGCGCTCGACCTCGAGGCCTGCCGGATCGTGAACATCAAGCAGGGCCGGGTCGGGGGCGTGCTCGAAGCGAAGAGGATCCACGATCTCTGCCTGACGCGTGGTGTCCCCGTGTGGTGCGGCGGGATGCTGGAGACCGGGATCGGCCGAGCGCTGAACCTGGCGCTGGCGAGCTTGCCGGGCTTCACCCTGCCCGGCGACACGAGCGCATCGGCGAGGTACTTCCTCGAGGATCTGACCGAGCCGTTCGAGATGGCGCCCGACGGGACGATGGCCGTCCCGACGGGTCCGGGGATCGGCGTGACGCCTCGGCCGGAACGGCTCCGAGCGTGCGTGACCCGCCGGGAGACCCTCCGCCCTTCGGACAAAGAGTGACAAGAGCCTCGACCCCAGCTTGACGGTAGAAGCGGTGGCGCCGTATGGTTCGTCTTGAGAAGCCGCTGGAGCCCTCGGGTTCCGGCGGTTTCTCACTTTTCGGCCCGTCGCGACGACGACTCCCTCCTCGATCGCCGGCGGAATCCGTCCGGAGCCCCCCGCCGCGAACCCCTGCACTCGTGCTTGTCTCGCGCTTGCTTGTGTACGGCGCTGTCGCGGGCGACGATAGAGGGACGCCGACCGTGCCGGGGTTTCGACCATCCGATGAAGAAACGTGTCATCAGAGCCGAAGAGTTCGAGGTCCTGGATACCGCGGGACGGGTTCGACTGCGGATCGGGTTGTCCAACGACGATTCTCCGTTCTTCTCGATGCTCGACCCCCACGGGCAGGTTCGCGCTCGCTTCGGGCTCTCCTCGGACGGGTCCGCAGGCCTCGCGATCGGCGACGACAACGGCAAGGTCCGGGCGACGCTCGGTCTCTCCACCGACGGTTCGGCCAGCCTCGCGTTCGGGGACCGCAACGGCAAGATCCGCGCCAAGTTCGGGCTGGCCTCGGACGCGTCTCCCACACTGGGCGCACACGTGGAGGGAGATGATGTGACCCACCGCTACACGCTGGCGGATCAAGGATCGCCGACGCTCGGGTTGTACGACCGCGCGGGGCGAGTACGGATCCGGCTGGGTCTCGCGGCCGACGGATTCCCTATCCTCCGGCTGCTGGACGCAGAGGGCGAGCTCCGCGCGCTGGTCGGCTTGGCCGACGACGGGAGCCCGTTGATCCAGTTCATGGACGAACGCAAGCAACCGACGTGGACGATGCGATGAGTGGATGGTGGACGGCGGCGTTCGTGGCCCAATGGGTTCTGCTCCTGGTCCTGTGCATCGTCGTGGTCGCACTGGCACGACAGGTGGGAACGCTCCATCTCCGGATGGGTCCACGCGGGGCACTTGAGATCGATACGGAGGGACCCGCTCTCGGTGAGGCCCTGCCCCCCGTCGACGCCCTCGACACCGACGGCGCTCGACTCGTCCTCGGAGGCGCTGGGAAACGGCGACTCGTCTTGTTCTCGTCGCCGACCTGCATGGTCTGCCGCGAGGTGGCGCCGGCGCTCCCGGCCGCGGCTCGAGCAGGGGATCTCGTGCCGCAGGTCGTCCACGATCCCGACGCGGAGCGTGCGTTCGAGATTTCCGGCACCCCGTTCCTGCTGGTGCTCGACGAGCTCGGGATCGTCCGAGCGAAGGGCACGGTGAACAACCTCGAGCAGATGGAGGGGCTGGTCGACACGGCGGAACGGCGGATGCGGGAGGAGCGTGAGCGATGGGCGAGCTGAGGTCGATGGAGCGCGCACAGCGGGCACTCGCGCAACGCACCAGCCGGCGCGGCTTCCTCGGGAGGGTCGGCCGCGGCGTCGTGGCCCTTGCCGGCGGCTCTCTGGTTGCCACCGCGCTCGCACCCGACCGGGCCGAGGCGTTCCACATCTGTGGCCACACCTGGACGACGGGGTCGTGTCCTCACCCGTTCTCTCCCCTGTCCCGGACAGACCGCTACGGCTTCCCCGTCCACCCGACGTACGGATATCCGGTGGACGACCGGGGCAAGCTCTACCGGAACCCGGATACCCAGGAGCGATCCAAGACGTGCCAGCAGACGGTCCGCGAGATCTATTCCTGGGTGAACGACACGCGATACGGCGGAGGGTGGACACGATGCTGCTCCGGCCGGCTGCGACACATCGCGGACTGTTGCTCCAGGTCGAACATCCGGATCAACGGGGACTACGCCGTGCGGGGCTATTGCCCTGTCGGGTTCAAGGTCTTCTGCATCACGTACCGGGAGCTGACGCAGAGGTGTTGACCGACTCAGGAGCCGCGGCGTTGGCGGTCGCGGCCGCGATCGCTGGCTGGTCCGCGCTCTGGGGGCCTTGAGGCCTCTCGATGGTGGAGACCATCAGCCCCGTCGTGCACGGGACGCGGACGAGGTGG
>DATKDI010000030.1:0-41576 GCA_035512775.1 Actinomycetota bacterium
CGTGGCCGTCGAGAAGACCCAGTGGCGAGACCTCTACAACGAGGTCGTGCTCACGGGCATGTGCACCGGCTGCACCTCCTGCATCGTTGCCTGTCCGTTCCACGTCCTGGGCTACGAGAACGACGTCCCCGTCCAGCTCCAGGAGGAAGGGCCCGATGGCTGCAGCCACGGCGACAAGGGATGCGACATCTGCACCCGCGCGTGTCCGAGGTTCCGTGAATGGGAGTCGGAGATCGACGAGCTCTTCTTCGGCCGGGTCCGCAAGCCCGAGGAGGTCATCGGTCATTACCGTGACATCTACCTCGCCAGGGCCACGGGGCAGGAGGCGCTCATGCACGGACAGGACGGCGGTGCCGTCTCGGCGCTGTTGCTCTGGGGGCTCGCCAACGGTGAGATCGACGGGGCCCTGACGTCCAAGCTCTCGGACGAGCGGGCCTGGGACGCCGAGCCGACCGTGGTCACGGATGCGGACGGGGTCCTCGCCACCGCGGGGTCTCGTTACACGTACTCCGCGAATCCCCTCGCCCTCCTCAAGGCGGCTGAGATGGGGCTCTCGAAGCTCGCCCTCGTGGGGATGGGTTGCCAATCGAGCGCGACGGGAGCGCTGGAAGTCCGGCGGGTGAACAAGTGGCGCCGGAAGATCGCCTGGACCTTCGGGCTCCTCTGCTCGAAGTCGTTCACGTACGACGGCCTGATGGTCGAGATCGCCCAGAAGGAGCTCGGCCTAGACCTCGATCACCTCGTCCGCGTGAACGTCAAGGGGAAGCTGCTGTTCTACACGGACACCGGCGACGAGGTCATCTACTCGTTGAAGGACGCTCAGCAGTACACCAGGCCCGGCTGCCTTCGCTGCCCCGACTTCGCCGCCGAGCACGCCGACATCTCCTTCGGCGGACTCGGGCAGTCGGAGGGCTGGACACTCTCGATCGTCCGGACCGAACGAGGCCAAGACATCTGGGACCGGGCCACTGCCGACGGCGTGATCGAGCATCGGCCCGGAGCCGAGGATCCGAAGGCCGTCGAACTGATGTTCAAGCTGGCAGCCAAGTCTCGCCGACGCTGGCCCTCGCCTGAGGAGATGCCCGTCGCCGGCTCGACACCCGGCATGCTTCCAGTCCTTCCTGACCAGGCCTGAGCCCCCCCAGCGGGTCAAGTCCGACCCCAACGAGGGGACTCCATATGTTCGTTGGCGCGCCGATAATCCGGAAAGACCGCGGAAAGCGGGTTTCCAGCATGCCTGGCGGAAGGATGCGCGTTGGCTCGATCGATCCGGGATCAAGAGCATCTGGTGGGCGGCGATGCGATGCTCGCCTCCGTCGCTTTCTCGGCCGAACGCCTGCTCTTGGCGCCCGACTGGGGTGCTGCGATCGATGACGTCCTGCGACATCTCGGTCTCGCCGCGGAGGTCTCCCGGTCCTATCTGATCCTCGTGGTGCCCGACGCTGACGGCGATTATCTGGCGACCCAGCACGCGGAGTGGTGCGCCCCCGACGTCACGTCCCAGTTCGGGAATCCCGCCCTGAACGGAGCCGGGATGCGCTGCAACGGCTTCGACCGATGGATCCGCCTCATGACGAACCAGGAGACGGTCCACGGCATCGTTCGCGACTTCCCCGAGGAGGAGCGAGCGGAGCTCATCCGCGAGCAGATCGTGTCGATCGCATCGTTCCCGGTCTTCGTGGACGGCGCCTGGTGGGCATTCATCGGTTTCGACGACTGCTTCGTGGAACGGCGATGGTCGCGACACGAACTCGATTCGCTCCGCACCGTGGCGGGCATGCTCGGAGCGGCCGTCCAACGACAGCGTGCCGAGGGTCGCCGGCTCGAGGCGGAGGCCCGGTACCAAGGACTCGTCACGCAGAACCCCGCGGTGACCTACACGGAAGCCCATCACGACGAAGGGGGACGCGTCACGTTCGTGAGCCCTCAGATCGAGGCGCTCCTCGGCTATCCGCCGGAGCGTGCGACCGACGATCGGACCTGGTGGTGGGCGACCGTTCATCCTGACGACGTCGAGCGCGTGCAAGAGGCGAACCGTCTCGCGTTCGCCACGAAGGTGGATTTCGATCAGGTCTACCGCATGAGGACGGCCGACGGGCGATGGGTGTGGGTTCGCGACAAGGCCCGCCCGGTCTACGACGAGGACGCGCGGATCGTGTACTGGCAGGGCTTCATGGTGGACGTGAGCGAGCAGATGGAGGCTGAGGGACGCCTCCGTCAAGCGGAAGCTCGATACCGAGCGATGGTGGAGCTGATCCCGGCCGTCACCTACACGGACTTCGTGGGAGCCGACGGGATCACGTCGATGGGGTTCGTCAGCCCACAGATGGAAGCGATCCTCGGCTTCCCTCCGCAACGATTCCTCGACGACGCGGGCTTCTGGTTCGATCAGATGCACCCCGACGATCTCGCGCACCTCCGGTCGATCGACGCCTTCAACAACGCAGACTTCGAAGTGTTCGACCACGAATATCGGATGCACCACGCAGACGGCCACTGGGTGTGGGTGCACGACATCTCCACCGCCGTGTTGGACCAAGAGGGCAACCTCGACTATTTCCTCGGCTTCCTCACCGACGTGAGCTCCCGTCGGGATGCCGAAGAACGACTCCGCGAAGCGGAGCTCACCTTCCGGACGATGGTCGAGCAGAACCCGGCGGTCTTCTACGTGCAGGAGTTCGATCCCGATCATCCCGGCCAGGGGATCACGACGTACGTCGGACCGGGAGACGAGGAGCTGACCGGGTACCCCCGGCACGCGGTCGCGAACGACCCCGCGCTCTGGAAGCGGCTGGTGCATCCGGACGACCGGGAGCGCGTCTTCGCGGCGGATACCGCGAGCAACGCCGACGGGTCGGACCTCTTCTCGGAGGAGTACCGGATCGTGCGCAAGGACGGACAGGTGGTGTGGGTCCTGGATCAGGCGAGGCTCGTTCGGCCGGAGGATCGGGCCCCGTACTGGCAAGGCTTCCAGCTGAACATCACGGGGCGTAAGGAGGCCGAGCAACGGCTCCAGGATGCTCACGAGCACTTGCGGCTCATGGTGGAGTCCTCCCTCGATGCCGTCGTGAGCATGGACATGGAGGGCCTGATCATCGGATGGAACCCTCAGGCGGAGACGACCTTCGGTTGGAGCGCGGAGGAGGTCCTCGGACACTCGCTCGTCGACACGATCGTCCCGCACGCGCACCGCGCCGCCCACAACGAAGGGCTCCGCCGCTGGCATGACACCGGTGAGGGCGCGGTCCTGAACTCGCGGATCGAGATCCAGGCACTGCGCCGGGACGGACGCATGATCCCCGTCGAGCTGGCCATCGTCCCGGTGGCGGTCGGCGAGGAGACCGTGTTCTCCGGGTTCATCAGGGACATCAGCGAGCGCAAGCGCGCCCAAGAAGATCTGGAGCGTGCCCTCGAGGTCGAGCGTGAGGCGGCCATCCGGCTACGCGCGCTCGACGTGATGAAGGACACGTTCCTCCAGGCCGTGTCCCACGACCTGCGCACGCCCCTGGCCGCGATCCTCGGGATGGCGATCACGCTCGAACGTGGAGACGTCGCGCTTGATCCGGAGGAGACCCGCGAGCTCGCCGGCCGTATCGAGCACAACGCTCGCCGGCTCGAACGATTGGTCACGAACCTGCTCGATCTCGATCGGCTCGCGCGTGGCGTGCTGACGCCGACCTTCGAGCCAACCGATGTCGGCGAGCTGGTTCGGCGGATGGTGACGGAAACACATCCGTCGGGTCAGCACGTCGAGATCTCGGCCGAGTCTGTCATCGTGCCCGTCGATCCGCCGAAGGTGGAGCGGATCGTGGAGAACCTCCTGGTGAATGCGATCAGGCACACCCCGGCCGGCACCTCCGTACACGTCTCCGTCACAGGCTCCGCGCACGGCGTCACGATCGCGGTGGAGGATGAAGGCGGCGGAGTGCCCGCCGACCTGCGCGAGAAGATCTTCGAGGAGTTCCGTCAGGGAACGGGTGCACCTCAGCCGTCGCCGGGCGTGGGGATCGGACTCACGCTCGTGCGCCGATTCGCGGAGATGCATCACGGCCGCGCGTGGGTCGAGGAGCGGGAGGGCGGAGGAGCGTCATTCCGGGTGTTCCTCCCCGCGACCCACCCGGTCGCGGACTAGCCTCGCGGAGCGATGCGCTAGGGCGAGCTCCAGGCTTCGACGATCGGATGATCCTTGGTCGCGGGTCCCACCTGCGCGGCTCCGCCGGGAGACCCGACGCCGCTGATCTCGTCGCTGAACCACTCCGCGTTGATCGCGTTGAACTGCTTCCACTCGGCGGGCACGTCGTCTTCGTAGAAGATCGCCGTCACGGGGCACACGGGCTCGCACGCACCGCAGTCGACGCACTCGTCGGGGTGGATGTACAGCATGCGAGGACCCTCGTAGATGCAGTCGACCGGGCACTCGTCCACGCACCCGCGATCCTTCACATCGATGCACGGCTCCGCGATCGTGTAGGTCATCCCATTTACCCCTTTTCCACGGTGTCGGCCTTGCGAATGGAGTCTATCGCCCATCCGGGCTGGCGATGGGTCAGATCGAGAACGTCCGGAGGACCGCGAGGGCCGCTTCGCCGCCCTCGCCTGGAGCGAGAACCGGATAGACCACTGGCAGGTCGGCGCCGGCCCCCCGATAGGCCTCCAGGTGCTCTCTCGCCCGGTTGGGATCGCCCCGCAGGCACACCGCCTCCACGACCGCTTCCGGGGAAGGCTCCACGCCCATCGCCTCGAACTGCCGGGCGTAGGCGGGATAGGAGACGTACTCGGCGGCCGCGGCCAGCAGCGCCTCGTCCGCGCGGTCCGAGAATGACGCGCGGACGTAGACGGCTATCGTGACGGCGTCGGGGTCGCGGCCGGCTTCGCCTGCCGCGACCCGGATCGCGGTGCGGGCCTCCGCGACGCGATCCGGCGTGCACCAGTTGAGGATCACGCCGTCGGCGATCTCTCCGGCGAGGCGAACGGCCTTCGGCCCGAGGGCGGCGATCCAGATCGGCACGGGAGCGGGAAGCGGGAGCCGGAGCGCGGCGCCGGGGGCGCTCCCGCCCACCAGGTCGCGGATCTCCTGCACATACTCCTCGAGTCGCCCGAGCGCCCCCGGCGCCGACCCGCCCGTGCCCACACCCAGGATGTGCCGGCCTCCGGATCGCTCTTGAACGGTCGCGGCCGCCATGGCCGCGAGCCGCGATGTCCTGGCGCCCATCGGGATCACGCCGGTTCCCAGGAGCAGCCGATCCGTTTCCTCCGCGATCCCGTTCAACGTGGCGAGCGTGTCGCGAGTGCCGGTCTCCGGCAGGAAGACGGCGGCGTAGCCGAGCTCTTCACCTTCGTGAACGATCGCCGCCACGTCGGGCCACGGCAGAGGGTCGCGGATCGTGAACGCGGTCCCCCGCGGTTGGCGCATGTCCCCCACGGCTGGCATGGTCGCAGAAGTGGAGACCGTGACGTTCCTCACCGAAGACGGCGTTCGCCTCGAGGGCGAGCTCCGCCTGCCCGACGACCCCCCGCGTGGGTCGGCCGTGATCTGCCACGCCCATCCGCGGCACGGCGGCAGCAAGGACCACCCGGTCCTGTGGTCGGTCCGGAACGAGCTGGCGGGCAAGCACGGTTTCGCGGCCCTCGTCTTCAACTTCCGCGGGACGATGGGCTCGGGTGGCACGTTCGGTGGCGGCCGCGACGAGCTACGAGACGTGCGAGCCGCGGTGGGCGCGGTTCGCGAGCGCGCCAAGGGTCCGACGCTCTTGTTCGGGTGGTCCTTCGGCGCAAGCGTCGCCTTGCGGGAGGCATTCGAGGACGAGCGGGTGGGCGCCCTGGCGTTGTTCGGGATCCCGCTCCGCCCGAACGACCTCGCGCTCCCCTCGCTCCCGACGCCAGCGGAGCTCCGGCTCCTGAAGCGTCCCCTGTTGTTCCTCGCGGGCGAGCACGACGAGTACTGCCCCGCGGAAGAGCTCCGCGCCTACGGTGAAGGCGTCGCGGAGGTCGTGATCGTGGACGGCACCGACCACTATCTGTGGCGTCGCGAACGCGAAGCCGCCGCGATCGTCGGCGACTTCGCCGCCCGTGTGCTCGCGACCTGAGTTGAATTGCCTTGCATCCGACAGCACCGCATGAGTACTCACTCGCGATGCACATACGCGGACCAGCCAGCCGAATCGAGCTCCTCTTCCGTGGCCCATCGCGTCGTGCCGGGCGTGAGGACCTCGCCTTCGCCGATCATCCAGTCTGGGCCGGTCGGCTGATGGAAGCGCCGGGTTCCGACATCCTCAGGGTGCATCCAGACGGACCCATCCTCGTCGCACATCAACACGAGTCGGCCTGACAGCGTGAAGAGGGCACGCAGGCGTCCGTTGCGAGGATCGAACGGACACGGACGGAAGTCGATCATCCGTCAGCCGCCGAGGGAGCTGGGGTCTTCGCGCTTCTCGTGGCCGTTGGTGCGGGGATCGACGTCGCGGCCGCGCCGGGGGCGCCATACCCAGATGAACGGCAGGAGGAACAACGTGCCGCCGAACAGTCCGGGCCATACGAAGATCCCGAGCACCACGAACACGACACCGACCAGCAGCCACAACCACGGGTTCCCCCACCAGGGCCGCTCCGGCGGCCTCGGGTCTCGGAGCGGTGTGGCGAGGTCCGGTTCCGCGAGGTGGGCGCGTCGGCGCAACACCTCGTGCGCCGCCGCGCGCTCGCGGAAGACCAGCAGGAAGCCCACCCCGAGCGTGATGGCCACGATGAACGGCAGCGCGACGAGGATCAGCTCGCGGAGCTCCATGATGTCTCCCTAGAGCGGAACGTGGGAGAGCACCATGATCCGGGGCTCGGTCATCTCCTCCATCGCGTACTTCAGCCCCTCGCGGCCGAAGCCCGACTCCTTGGAGCCGCCGTACGGCATCTGGTCGGCGCGGAACGCGGAGACGTCGTTGACGATGATGCCGCCGACCTCGAGGGCCCGGTGCGCCTCGAACGCCCGATTGATGTCGTTGGTGAACACCCCGGCTTGCAGACCGTACTTCGAGTCGTTCACGATCTTGAGCGCGTCCTCGAAGGTCTGGTACGGGCTGATCGTGACGACCGGTCCGAACACCTCTTCGCGGCAGACCTTCATCTCGGGGGTGACGTTGGACAAGAGCGTCGGCTGGAAGAACGGTCCGTCGCCCTGGCCGCCGGTGAGCACCTCGGCGCCCTGCGACACGGCCTCCTTGACCCACTCGGTGAGCCGGTCCACTTCCTGCCGCTGGATCACGGGCCCGACGTCGACGGTCGGATCGAGCGGGTCGCCGACCTTCAGGCTCGCGATCTGCTTCACGAGGCGCGCCGAGAAGTCGTCGTAGACCTCGGAGGAGACCAGCACCCGCTGCACGCTGATGCAGCTCTGCCCGGCCTGGTAGTAACCGCCGTACGCGACCCGCTGGGCGGCGAAGTCGAGGTCGGCGTCGGCGTGCACGATCACTCCGGCGTTCCCGCCGAGCTCGAGCGTCACGCGCTTCTTCGGGTCGAGGCCTTTCAGGTACCAGCCGATCTCGGCAGAGCCGGTGAACGAGATCTTGCGGTAGCGCTCGTCGCGGGCCATCCCGTCGGCGACCTTCGAGGACACCGGCAGGACCTGGTACATCCCCTTCGGCAGATCGGTCTCGGCGAAGAACTCGGCGAGCCGGAGCGAGCCGATCGGGGTGGCGCTCGCCGGCTTGACGACGATCGGGGCGCCGACGCCGAGCGAGGGCGCGACCTTGTGCGCCACGAGGTTGAGCGGGAAGTTGAACGGGGTGATGCCGAGGACGGGCCCGACCGGAAACCGCCGGATGAGGCCGACCCGGGATCCGAGCGCCGCTTCCGTGTCCAGCCGCATGAGCTCGTCGTCCCCGTGGCGGATCACTTCCGATGCCCAGCGGAACGTCGAGACGGCGCGCGTCGCTTCGACCGTCGCCCACTTGAGCGGCTTACCGCCTTCTTGGGCGATCAGCTTCGCGTTCTCCTCGATCGTCTCGCCCAGGCGCTTGGAGATGTGGTCGAGCGCGTCTGCGCGCGCGTGGACGGGGAGCTTCGAGGACTCCTTGAACGTCTCGTGCGCCGTGGCCGCCGCCTCCTCGACGTCGGCATCGGTCGGCACACCGATCTCGGCGACGACGCTCTCGTCGTAGGGGCTGTGGACCTCGAACGTGCCCTCGCCCGTGCGCCACTCGCCGTTCACCAGGTAGGGCCGCACCGCCATCTCATCCACCGCCTTTCGGTATCCGCCGATGGTGACGGGGCGCCCGTCGCCTGCAACGGGCGCCCCGCTCCACCGATACCCGTGTCGGGTCGCTCCTAGTCGAGCGACACCATCACGTGCTTGATGTTCGTGTAGTCCTCCAGCGAGTACACCGACATGTCCTTGCCGTGACCGGACTGCTTGTACCCGCCGTGCGGCATCTCCGGCGTGAGCGGGATGTGGGTGTTGATCCACACGCAGCCGAACTGGAGCTTGCGCGCCATCCGGTGGGCACGTCCCACGTCCCGGGTCCAGACGGAACTCGACAACCCGTAGGGCACGCCGTTCGCCCATTCGAGCGCCTGGGCCTCGTCGTCGAATCGCTGGACGGTGACGACCGGGCCGAAGACCTCCGTCTGGATGATCTCGGCATCTTGGCCCACTTCGCTCACGACCGTGGGCGAGTACCAGAAGCCCTCCTGGTCGATCGCCTTGCCGCCCGTGAGCACCTTCGCGCCGGCCTCTTCGGCCCGCTGCACGAACCCGGTGACCCGCTCGAGCTGCTCCTTCGAGATCATCGAACCCATCTCCGTGTCGTCCGAGAACGGGTCGCCGACCTTGATCGACTCGACCGCCGGAACGAGTTCCGCGAGGACGTTCTCGTACGCGCCGGAGCCGACGAGGATCCTAGCGGACGCCGTGCAATCCTGGCCGGAGTTGAAGTAGCCGCCGATCTTGATGAACTCGATGACCTGTTCCATGTCCGCGTCGTCGAACACGATGAACGGCGCCTTGCCGCCGAGCTCGAGATGGACGCGCTTCAGCGTCTCGGCGGAGTTCGCCGCGATCAGCTTGCCGGTCGCCGTGTCGCCGGTGAGGGAGACGATCCCGACGTCGGCGTGCCGCACGATCGTGTCGCCGACCGGGATACCGTCGCCGGTCACGACGTTGAAGACACCGGGCGGCAGGATGTCGGCGGTGAGCTCCGCGAGCTTGAGCGCCGTCAGCGGCGTCATCTCCGAGGGCTTCAGCACGATCGTGTTCCCGGTGGCAAGCGCGGGACCGATCTTCCAGATCGCCATCATGAGCGGGTAGTTCCACGGCGCGATCAGGCCGGCGACGCCGATCGGCTCGCGGCGGACGTAGCTCGTGTGGCCGGCCATGTACTCGCCCGCAGCCCGGCCCTCCATCGTCCTCGCCGCGCCGGCGAAGAATCGGAGGTTGTCGACGATCGGCGGGATCTCCTCCGACAGCGTGACGGCGGCCGGCTTGCCGACGTTCTGCGCCTCGAGCTTCACGATCTCGTCGGCGTTCTCCTCGATCGCGTCGGCGAACTTGAGGAGCGCGAGCTGGCGATCCTTGGGCGTGGAGTCGAACCAGTCACCCTCGAAGGCGCGCCTGGCGGCCGCGACGGCCTTGTTGGCGTCCTCCTTCGTTCCCTCCTGGACCGTGGCGAGCACCTCGCCGGTCGCGGGGTTGATCACGTCGCGGGTCTGACCGTCCGATGAGTTCACCCACTCGCCGCCGATGAACATCTGGTAGGCGTCCGCCATGTCCCCTCCTTCGTTGCTCGCGCGCTCGCGAGGCCAGTCTCCGATTTCCGGCGCCCGGCAAGCGGCGGCGCCGTCGCCGTGAGACCGTCAGTATGCGACATCCGCCGGATACGGGAAACCCGACCAGAGGTCGTCGGGAACAACTCCAGGGAAAGCGTCCTCGGCAGCGTGGGTCTAGTAACGGACGCGCGGATCGAGGAAGGCGTACGCGACGTCTACCACGATGTTGGCTGCCAGGATGAACATCGAACCGATGACGGTCACGCCCATCACCATGGGAAGTCGTTGCTGAAGATCGAACTGACGGCGAGCTGCCCGAGCCCGGGGAGACCGAAGAGCGTCTCGGTGATGACCAGACCCGCCAGGATCGTGGCGAAGTCGATCCCGAGCATCGTCACGATCGGGGTGAGCGTCCCGCGAAGCGCGTGCTTGTAGACCACTCGGCGCTCAGAGAGTCCTTTCGCGCGAGCGGTCCGGATGTAGTCCTCGCCCGTGGTCTCGATCATGTTGCTCCGGAGCATCCTGGCGTAGACCGCTGCATACCCGACCGCGACGGTGATCCAAGGGAGGATGAACTTCCCCTGGAGCGCACTGCCCCACACACTCGCGTCGATCTGCAGGCCGCTCGAGGGGGCGAGGTGGAGCTTGAACCACACGAAGTACAGCAGTAGCTGACCGAGCCAGAACACGGGGAGCGATACACCGACGATGGCCACGATCATCGTCCACCGGGCGGTGAGCGAGCGCGGCCGAACCCCTGCTGCGATGCCGAGCGGTACACCGACCACGAGCCACAGGATGGCCGCCCCGGTACCGAGGATCGCCGAGACGGGGAGCCTGCGCCAGATCTCCTCGCGCACCGGCAGGTAGTTCGAGAACGAGTAGTACACGTCCTCCGAGAGGAAGGTGTTCGGAAGAGGGATGAGGCCCTTCGCGAACCGGCCGTACTGGACGATCAGCGGCTTGTCGAGCCCGAACGCCTCCCGCGCGTCCGCGATCTGCTGGGGATCAGTCCGCCTGCCCGCCGCTCGCCTGGCCGGGTCGCCCGAAGGCAGCTTCACGAAGATCAGGAACGTGAGGATCGAGATGACGACCAGCACGAGGACCGAGTAGAGCAGCCGGCGTGCGATGTACCGGAGCACGGAACAACGCTAGGAACCGCGACCCGTAAGGGCTAGCGGGTTCTTGCCGAGCCATGCCGGTTCCCTGCCGTTGCTGCCGATTCCTTGCTGCCCCTCCCTCAGAGGCCGTCGGTGGCTCGCCGATAGTGGATGGTCCAGAGCGGCTCCCAGACTGTGCTGCCGTCGACCGAGCGTTCCCATCGCCATCGGAATCGGTCTGCCTCGATATCGAAGAACACCATCCTCCTTTCGATCTCGCGGTCTTCCTCGGCCTCGGTCACGTAGAAGGCGAACCTATCGGCGTGCGGTGAACCACGGAAGGCCCAGTAGTTGCCTGTGGAGTCGACCCATGTCTGGCGCCATCCGTTCCGTTCGTCGAAGACACTGAGGCTCATCCCCGACCAGCGCTCGGGACGGAGGGACTCGAATCGCTCGACCACCACCGGGCCGCCGAGCTCCCTGCTGATCGTGTTCCGACCGCCGCCGCCGTCCCAGGTGCAGGTCCAGTCCCCGAGCCAGAAGTCGAGGGATGCCGGGCCGGAAGGGGCGTCGATCGGCATCGGCCAAGTGTCGCGCGCTCCGGCGAGACACGCTTCCGGGTCCTTGCCCGCTTCGCGACCCCGCGAGCGGGCTGACAACCGCGCGGGTGAGGCACGATACTCCGGGCGAGGCGGCAGCAGACGAGAAGGCCGACCGACGGAGGACCTGCCATGGACATCCCGCAGGAACGGAAGCTCGTCACCGAGATACCGGGCCCGCTCTCGCGCAAGTGGTTCGCGCGGCGCGACGCAGCGGTCCCCCGCGGCCTCGCGAACCTCCACCCGATCGTCACCGCCCGCGCGGCGGGCGCGATCGTCGAGGACGTCGACGGGAACCGGTTGATCGACTTCGCCGCAGGGATCTCGGTCCTGAACATCGGGCACTCCGCGCCGGAGGTCGTGGCCGCGGCGCAACGTCAGCTCGAGCTCGACACCCACACGTGCTTCCACGTGACCGCGAACGAGCCCTACATCGAGCTCGCCGAGCGCTTGAACGGGCTCACGCCCGGTGACCACGAGAAGAAGACGATGTTCGCGAACTCCGGCGCGGAGGCCGTCGAGAACGCGGTGAAGATCGCCCGGAAGCACACGGGGCGTTCCGGGATCGTTGTGTTCGACCACGCGTTCCACGGACGCACGCTGATGGCGATGTCGCTCACGGCGAAGGTGATGCCGTACAAGCAGGGCATGGGGCCGTTCGCGCCCGAGATCTACCGCCTGCCGCTCGCCTATCCGTATCGCTGCCCCACCGGCGGCACCGAAGAGACGTGCGCCGAGTCCTGCCTCGCCTACGCGCTCGACGAGATGCACAAGCACATCGGCGAGGAGAACATCGCCGCGATCTTGATCGAGCCGATCCAGGGTGAGGGCGGGTTCATCGTGCCGGCGCCCGGCTTCATCGCCGGTCTCGCCGAGTTCGCTGCGGAGAACGGGATCGTCTTCATCGCCGACGAGATCCAATCCGGCATGGGCCGTGCGGGCCGCTGGTTCGCGATCGAGGACGAGAACGTCGTCCCCGACATCGTCCTCAGCGCGAAATCGCTGGGAGGAGGCCTGCCGATCTCCGCCGTCACGGGTCGCGCGGAGCTGATGGACAGCGTGCACGTCGGCGGGCTCGGAGGCACGTACGGAGGGAACCCGGTCGCGGCGGCAGCCGCACTCGCCGTGCTCGACAAGATCGAGACCGAAGGCCTCCTCGAGCGGTCCCGATCCGTCGGCACGACGATCGAGGGGCGGCTGCGCGGCTACCAGGAGCGGTTCGGCGCCGTCGGCAACGTGCGGGGCCGCGGCGCGATGCGCGCCATGGAGCTCGTCGCCGACCGCGACACCAAGGAGCCGCTCGACGGGGCGACGATGAACGCGCTGGCCCGATCCGCCTTGGAGCGCGGCCTCATCGTGCTGACGGCGGGCACCTACGGGAACGTCGTCCGGCTCCTTCCGCCCATCACGATCGACGACGGTCTCCTCGATGAAGGTCTCGACCTGCTCGAGGAAGCGTTCGCCGCGACGGCCGGCTGAGACCGACCGAGACGACGACTGCCCGCTCCACCGGCTCCGCCAACCTAAGATTCGCTCCATGCCAGCATGCCGGAGCTGTGGACGAGAGCCGCCACCCGACGCCGCGTTCTGCCCGTCGTGCGGCGCCGAGCTGCTCGCGCCGGAACGCGTCAGGGAGGAGCGCAAGCTCATCTCGGTGCTGTTCGTGGACCTGGTCGGCTTCACGTCACGGTCGGACAAGGCCGATCCTGAGGATGTTCGGGATACCTTGCAGGGGTTCCATTCTCGTACGAAACAAGAGATCGAGCGCTTCGGGGGAACGGTCGAGAAATTCATCGGCGACGCGATCATGGCGGTCTTCGGCGCGCCGGTGGCCCACGGCGACGATGCCGAGCGCGCGGTCCGGGCCGGGCTGCGAGTCGTCCACGCGATGGAGGACCTGAACCGAGGCCGGCTCGATCACCCTCTCCAGGTCAGGGCGGCGGTGAACACCGGCGAGGCGGTCGTCGCGATGGGGTCTCGCCCGGGATCGGGCGAGGCGCTCGCGTTGGGCGACGTCGTGAACACGGCCTCACGGCTCCAGACTTCGGCACCCGTCGGGGGTCTCGTGGTCGGTGAGGAGACGTATCGCGCCACGCGGAACGTGATCCGCTATCAGGAGCTCGAACCGGTCGACGCGAAGGGCAAGAGCGATCCCGTCGAGGCATGGCTCGCGCTGGCACCGATCGGAGCGCCGGCCGAGCGGCCGGCGACGACCGCGCCGCTGGTCGGCCGGTCGCGGGAGCTGAGCATGGTCGATTCCATCTGGGAGCGGGCGGCCGGCGAGCTCCGGCCACATCTCATCACGGTGGTGGGGCCGACCGGGATCGGGAAGTCCCGGATCGCCTCCGAGATCCTTTCGCGGGTCGAGGCCACCGGGGCGCGAGCCGTCAAGGGGCGCTGCCTTCCGTACGGCCAGACGGGCTATCGAGCGTTCTCGGAGCAGGTCCGCCAGGTGGCAGGGATCTTCGAGACGGACGCCCCGTCGGTCGCCCTGGAGAAGCTGAGCGCCAGGGTCCATGAGTTGATGGCGTCGGAGGAGGCGGACGAGACGACGCGGCTCCTCGCGGCGCTGATCGGGCTGGGCTCCGGGGACGAGGTGGCCGAGGAACCCGTCCAGCTGCACTTCGCGGCTCGTCGGTTCGCCGAACAGGTCGCGCTCGAGCAGCCCACGGTGTTCGTCTTCGAAGACATCCACTGGGCTGACCCCGCCCAGCTCGATCTGCTCGAGTATCTCGCCTCCCATGTCCGGGACGCGCCCGCGGCGTTCCTGGCGCTCGCGCGCTCGGAGCTGCTCGAGGTGAGGCCCGGCTGGGGAAGCGGCGTCCTCGGTCACACGACGATCCCGCTGGAGGCGCTGTCACCCGTCGACTCGGCGTCGATCACCAGCTACCTCCTGTCGGGACAGGGAGATCTGTCGTCGGTCGAGCGGCTGGTGGAGATCGCCGAGGGGAACCCGCTGTTCATCGAAGAGCTCGCGGCGTCCCTCGTGGATCGAGGTCCCTCCGACGAGCTGCCGACGACGGTGCGAGCGGCGATCGCCTCGCGCATCGATGCCCTTCCCCCGGAGCCTCGTGCCGCGGTCCTGGCGGCCTCCGTCGTCGGCAAGCACTTCTGGCCCGGCGTGCTTCGCTCGTTCGAGGACCTCGAGGGAGTCGATGACGCGCTCGGCGCCCTCGAATCGAGGGACCTCATCCGACGGGAACCGTCGAGTCAGGTGCAGGGCGACGCGGAGTTCTCCTTCAAGCACATCCTGATCCGCGAGGTGGCATACGCGACCCTCGCGCGCGCGGACCGCAAACAGCGCCACGCCGCCGTCGCCCGGTACATCGAGGACGTGGCCGGCGATCGGACCCGGAACCTCGCCTGGGTCCTCGCCCATCACTGGCGGGAGGCGGGAGAACCGGAACGATCCCTCCCGTACCTGATCACGGCCGCGGAGATCGCCGACGAGCAGCTCGCCTTCCATCACGCCGTCGAGCTCTACAGCAGCGCGCTCGGATTGCTCGCCGACGACGATCCTCGTCGCAAGGACGTCACGGTGCGCCGAGCGATCTCGTTCATGCGCCTTTCACATGCAGTGATCGACTCGGGCCTGCGATGGGAGCGGGACGCCGATCAGCCCTAGACGACGATCTCGTCGGGGTCCACGTCCCCGGCGATCAGGGAGATGCTGTCGATCTGGTGCCCGCCGAAAGCGGCTCCGTGCTCGCGGAGCCGCGTTTCGTCCGGAGCCGAATAGACACAGAACGTGTGCACGACGCCGTCCGGGTCGATCACCACATGGCTGTGATGCCAGACGACGTCATGGAAACGTTCGATCGCCATCCGCTTCGAGTTCTTCGCGAACTCCCCGAGCTCGTCTTCGGTGATCTTCGAGAAATTCCGGTCGATGAGGAACTTGGGCACCCGGGATCACCTCCTCGCCGCGAAGGATATCGCCTCCCCTGCGGGCTGGCTAGCGCGCAGGGCAGTCGTCCGTGTCCTCGACGGATGGTTGCTACCTTTTCGAACCGATGACGAGGGCGCCGGGTCCACCCGAGAGGAGAACGAGGGCACGCCTCCGTCGGCTTACGATCGACCTCACTCCCCTACGGGTGTCCCGGGACTTCCGTCTCGTGTGGTCCGGGCTCCTGATCACCGCCGCCGGGAGTCAGTTCACGCTCGTCGCCGTGTTCGTGCAGGTGGCCGAACTGACGGATTCAGCGGCGGCGGTGGGCGCCACCGGGCTCGCCTATGTCGCAGGACTGGTGGCAGGCTCCCTCGCCGGCGGCGCGGTCCTCGATGCTTGGGATCGTCGGCGTCTCCTGATGTTCGCCCAGGTGGGGCTCGCCGCCGGCTCGTCGATCCTGCTCGGGGGCGCGCTCGCCGGCGAGCCGCCTCTGTGGTTGATCTATGCCGGTCTCGCGGTCCTGGCCGCAAGCAGCGCGATCGACGGCCCCACCCGCTCCGCGATGACGACGCGACTCCTCGGCCCACCCCTGATGCCGGCTGCGCAGGCGCTGAACCAGGTCGTCTGGAACACCGCTGCGCTGCTGGGGCCTGCGATGGCGGGTCTCGTGGTCGCCAGATGGGGCGTGACCGTCGCATACGCGATCGACCTCGCGTCGATCGCGTGCATGTTCGTGGCGGCCGGGCTGCTCCGCCCGATGCCGCCGCTGGCGGGCGATCACCGCGACACCGGGTTGTCGGCGATCCGCGAGGGCTTCTCGTTCGCACGGAGGAATCGCCTCATCATGTCGACCTTCGCCATCGACCTGATCGCCATGGTCTTCGGACTTCCTCGGGCGCTCTTCCCGTTCCTCATCGTGGAGCAGTTCGAGCGCACACCCGAGGCCATCGGCCTGCTGTTCGCAGCCCCGGCGGTGGGAGCGCTTCTGGGGGCCCTCACGAGCGGCTGGACGGGTCGGATCCGCCGCCAAGGGCTCGCGGTCATCCTCTCCGTCGCGGGATGGGGCGTGGCCATCGTCGCGTTCGGCTTCTCCGGATCGTCGCTCTGGCTCGGCCTCACGATGCTCGCGGTCGCGGGGTGGGCCGACGTCATCAGCGCCATCTTCCGGACGACGATCCTGCAGCTGGCGGCTCCCGATCGCCTCCTCGGGCGGCTGTTCGGGATACACGTCCTGGTCGTGACGGGGGGGCCACGGCTCGGCGATGTCGAGGCAGGCCTCGTTGCGAGTCTCGTGTCTCCCACGTTCAGCGTGGTCTCGGGCGGGATCGCCTGTGTGATCGGCGCGGGACTCGTCGCGCTCGCCTACCCGGAGCTCCGCCGGGCTCGCGCCACCCAACCCTCCTGACGTACGCTGCGCCGCGTGGCGAAGCTCACGGATGAGGAGCTCGAGGGCTTCCTTTCGAGCTCGGAGGGATGGACCTCGCAGGGCGACGCGATCGTCAAGGACTTCGCGTTCCCGGGCTTCCGCGCGGCGATCGCGTTCGTGAACCGGGTGGCGGAGCAAGCCGAGGCGGCCCGTCATCACCCGGACATCGAGGTCCACTACGACCACGTCCGGATCTCGCTCTCGACACACGACGCCGGCGGTGTGACCGACAAGGACGTCGCGGCTGCCGCAGAGATCGACGCAGCCGCCGGTCCCGACGGCGGGTAGACACGTGTCGGAGCCCGTCCGGATCGTCGAGCTGCGGGTGCTCGAAGGCCCGAACCTCTACTTCCCTCGACCGGCCATCAAGCTCACGCTGGACGTCGCCGGGTGGCTCCGCGTCGGCGACGAGAAGGTGGTCGCGATCGCGCACGCCGCAGGGATCCGAACGATCGAACCGGGCGCGCGCGGAAGCGAACAGCGTGTCCGAGCGACCGCGCGCGTGGCGGTCCAGCTGACGAGGCGGATCGCCGCCGCCGCCGGCACCGAATGGCTCGGGGTCCGTGGACGGACGGGGCCCGAGTTCGGGCACCTGATCGTCGTCTTCCCGTGGCGCCGGCGAGGGTCGGCGGAGGCGCTAGCCGGCGCGGTCGCGAGCGCGATGGCGCTCGTCCTCCGGCGCTCGCCCGAGAGGGTGATCGCGGAGCTCGCCGGCGAGGTAGCTTCGGCCGATCCCGGACCTGAGCCCACCGTGCCGGATCCCGACGTCCCCGTGATCCAGGTGAGCGGCACGAACGGCAAGACCACCACGACTCGGCTCATCGCCCACATCGTGATGACGGGCGGCAAGCGGGTCGCGTTCTCCTCCACCGACGGCGTCTACCGCAACGACCGCCGTGTGCAGGAAGGGGACTACTCGGGCTTCGCCGGCGCCGCGATCGCACTCGACCAGCACCCCGACGTCGCCGTGTTGGAGACGGCTCGGGGAGGCATCCTCCTGCGCGGCATCGGTGTGATGCACAACGACGTGGCGGTCGTGACGAACGTCTCGGCGGATCACCTCCACCTCCAGGGGATCTCCACGGTCGATCAACTGGCGGAGGTCAAAGCCACGGTGACACGTATCACGCGTCCGGACGGCTGGGTGGTGCTCAACGCGGACGATCCTCGCGTGTTGGCGATGCGCCGCGCTGCCTCGGCTCGGATCTGGCTCTTCTCGCTGGATCCACGACACCCCGCGCTCCGCGAAGCCCTCGCCGACGGCGGTCGCGCGATCACCGTCCTGGACGGGACGATCGCCTGGATGGACGGGCACGCGGTGCACCCGCTCGTCGACCTCGACCAGGTGCCCGTCACGCTCGCAGGTCTCTCTCGCATGTACACACAGAACGCGCTCGCCGCGGCCGCCGCCGCGCTCGCCGTCGGGTTCTCGTCAAGGACCGTGTCGAAAGGTCTGCGGAGCTTCGTTCTGGGTCCGAAGAGGAATCCGGGGCGGACCAACCTCTTCTCCCTCGATGACCGGCTCCTCGTGCTCGACTACGCCCATAACGAGGCGGGCATGGACGGTCTGGTGGAGATCCTCCAAGGCCTCCGACCACCGGGCCGGGAGATCTGGTTGGCCATCGGGACCGCCGGAGATCGGACCGACGACATCCTGCAGGGGTTCGCGGTGCGCGCGGCGCTCGGCGCCGACCATCTCGTGATCGCGGAGCTGCTGAAGTATCTGCGGGGTCGTCCGAGGGAGGACGTGATCGCCCAGCTCCGCCAGGGAGCGGCCCGCGCGGGCCAGCGCGACGTGCAGGTGTATCCCGACGAGATGCGAGCGCTGAGAGGGATGCTCGAGGCATCCGCTCCCGGCGACGTCGTGGGGATCACGGCGCTCGCCCAGCGGGAGCAGGCGTTCCGATGGCTGCGCACCAAAGGGGCTCGGCTCCTGGGGCCTTCGGACGTTCGGAGACTCGTCAGACGCGCGAAGGTGGCAAGGAACGGCTGATCTTCGCAAGAGCCCCGATGTTCGTCCGACGGCCTCTCCCTCGTCATCCGGGCCACGTAGAACTTGGATCGGAGGGTTGGCAGTGACCTTCCGAGAGGCGCCGGGATCCCGGCGCCCGAGGTGGAGGTCCCCCGATCCGCCGAGGAACAGGTCGGCGCGCCACCGCGCAGATCTCCCATACCAAGCAGCCCGAGAGGCCTGGGCTGGGTCGCACCTCCCGCCCAGGCCTCTCGTGTCCGGGTGACGTTGCCCTTCGGCGCGACCCTGGCCCGGCCTGGGAGAATCGAGCTGGATGGCGTCCACACCGCACTCTGCGATGGAATCCGCGCTGGTCGTGGCCTCGAACCGAGGGCCCGTGTCCTTCGAGCGTGACGAGGACGGCAAGCTCGTTGCCCATCGAGGATCGGGCGGTCTCGTCACCGTGCTCGGTGGGGTGCTCGAGCGGGACGACGCGACATGGGTGGCCGCAGCCGTCACGGAAGGTGACCGTGAGATCGCGCCGCGGGGTCGCAAGGTCGAGGGAGCGGCGCAGCGCGTTCGCTACGTCGACATCCCGGAGCAGATCTATGACGGCTACTACAACGGCATCGCCAACGGCGTCCTGTGGTTCGCGCATCACTACCTGTGGGACATCGCGCGTACCCCAAGCTTCGGGGAGCAGACCGAGCAGGAGTGGGCCGACTACGTCGAAGCGAACCGTGCGTTCGCCCGGGCGCTGGCGGTGGAGGCGAAGCACGACCCCGTCTTCTTGATCCAGGACTACCACCTCACGCTCGTCCCCGGCATGCTTCGAGAGCTCGTTCCCGAGGCGCGGGTCCTCCACTTCTCTCACACGCCGTTCGCAGGACGCACCTACCTCCGGACCCTGCCCGACGACATGCGGCGGTCCATCCTTCGCGGCATGCTCGGCGCCGACGTCGTCGGCTTCCAGGGACGGCAGTGGGGCGAGAACTTCCTGCTCTCCGTCCGGGAGCTCGACGACGTCCACGTCGACATCCGGGCGCATCGCGCAGAGGTCGATGGTCGCGAGGTCCAGGTCAGGTCGTTCCCGGTCGCGGTCGGCGCGCAGGAGATCCGAGAAGCCGCGGCGAGCGATCGTGCGAAACGAGCCCGCGCGCAGGTCGAGAAGATCCGCGGCGACCGGAAGCTCCTCCTTCGCGTCGATCGACTCGAGCCGTCCAAGAACATCCTGCGCGGTTTCCTCGCGTTCGAGCTGCTCCTGCAGAAGCATCCGGACTGGCGAGGTCGGGTCGTCTTCCTGGCACTGCTGAGCCCTTCCCGCGAGGAGGTGCCCGCGTATCGCGACTACGGAGCCGACTGCCGTGCCACGGTCGACCGGATCAACGCGGCGTTCGGGAAAGAGGACTGGAACCCGATCGTCGTGAAGTTCCAGGAGAACTTCACCTACGCCGTCGCCGCGTACGACCAGTACGACGCGATGCTGGTGAACCCGGTGCACGACGGCATGAACCTCGTCGCGATGGAGGGACCGGTGCTGAACTCGCGCGGCGGTTCGCTGATCCTGTCTCGCAACGCCGGCGCCTTCGGTCGGCTGGGACGTCACGCCCTCGCGATCAATCCCTTCGACCTGTCCGAGACGGCAGAGGCGATCCACGAGGCGCTGGAGATGCCGGAGGAGGAGCGGACCCGCCGAGCTCGAGGGCTCCAGCGTTCGGCGCTGGCCCACACACCAGCCACCTGGCTCGCCGGACAGCTCCGAGCGATCGACGAGGTACGGCCGCCGAGACCCTAGGAGCCCACGCGCTCGAGCTCGTCGGCGATAGCCGAAAGGAGCTCGACGACCCCCCCTGGCCCGTCGACGACCACGTCGGCTGCCTCAAGGACCGCCGCGGATACCTCGGGCCCGCCCGCCGCGACCGCGCACGTCCAGAGGCCGGCCGCCCGCAGGCGACGGAGTGCCGCGAACGCGTCCAGATCGCCCACATCGTCGCCCGCGAACAGGACCGCTTCCAGGTCATCGCCCTCGACCAGGAGCTGGACGGCATCCCCCTTCCGCGGTGCGCCGACCGGCATCAGCTCGAGGATCGCCTTGCCCGGCACCACCTCCAGCCCGTTCGCTGCGGCCACGGTGATGAGTGACCCGCCCGCCGCTCGCATCGCGGCCTCAGGGTCGGCGAGGGCACGGAAGTGGACAGCCACGGCCGCGCCCTTCGGCTCGACCCACGCGCCGAGGGCCGCCGCCACGTCCGTGATCGCGGCCAGCGCGTCGTCGTCGATCTGGGCGATCCCTTCGAGTCCGTGCGTCCCCACGACCTCGAGCCCCGGGACGTCGACCAGCGCTCGCACCTCCTCCGACCGTCGGCCGGAGATCACCGCGACCACACCGATGCGGCGTACGAGGCGTTCGAGGAGCGATGGCACGTCGGGCAGGACGCGCGCGAGCTCCGGCCGCGGCACTATCGGAGCCAGCGTCCCATCGACATCCAGCATGATTCCGGCCCCGCCCGCGCGGGCGGCGATTTCAGCGACGATCTCGTCGATGTGCATCGTCAACGCAGGGCGGCGCAATCGATGCACAGGACCGACCAGGGGCGCGCCTCGAGACGAGCCTCGGAGATAAGCTTCCCGCAACGATCGCAGATGCCGTATGTGCCGTCCTCGAGTTTCACGAGCGCGCGATCGACGTCGTGCAGCATGGCTTGGAGCTCCCGCGCCGTTCCCACGAGGTTCAGCCGTTCGACGGCAGCGGTGGTCCCGTCGCCGACGCGTTTCCCGAACGACACCGACGCATCGGGGTCACGCTCCACGACCGTGACGACATCCAACTCGGCCGTCAGCTGATCACGGCGAACACGGAGCTCCTCGGCGACTGCGCGGGTGTCCACGAGCTATCGCGTGATGCCTGAGAGATCGATCAGATCGGTGTCGCCGCCCTGGGCTTCGATCGTGCCGCTCTCGGCGGCACCCATCGCGGACGGCGTCGCGCTTCCGCGTCGCTTCTCGAGCTCCTTGTAGACCTCCGTGGCGTAGTCGACGCAGAGGACGACGACGTCGCCGGGCCGCGCACGGTCGAGCGCCTTGCGGGAGGCCTCCATCTCGTCCAGGACGATCTCGACCCTGCCGGCGCGCGCGTTGCCTTCGTTCATCGCTTCCCGTACCCCTTCCACCACGAGCTCCGCCGTCTCTCCCGGCTTGCGTCCGCGGGGGTTGCGGTCCTCTCGGACGATCACGATGTCGAAATGGCGAGCGGCGACCCTGCCCAACTGGCGCATGTCCTCGTCACGCCGGTCCCCCGCGGTCGCGACGACGCCGACGACGAGGTTGGCATCGCGCGACGCCTCCCCCGGCCGCTCGGAGCGCGCGCCGTCGGACGCAAGACGATCCACGAAGTCCCCCAGGGTCTCGAGTCCGGCCGCGTTGTGGGCGTAGTCGAGGATCACCTTGACGCCGTCCAACTCGAACACGTTCAGACGGCCGGGTGCCTGGTAGATCGAGGTCGTGAACGAGCGCAGGCCTTGCCGGATGTCGTGCAGGTGAGCGCCCCCGGCGTGGGCCGCGGCGGCGGCCGCCATCGCGTTCTGCACCATCATCCGCGCCCTGCCGTCGAAGGTCGCCGGCAGCATGTGCACGTAGGCGATGGGCGAGGATCGCCTCCCCTCCTTAAGCACCATGAGCTCGCCGAGCGGACCGTGCTCCAACACGATGGCCTTCCGCCCTCGACGGATCCAACGCTCCACGAACTCGTGCTTCTCCTTCATCGAGAACAGGATCACCTGGCCGCCTGTGTGTCGGCGCATCTCCAGCACCAGCGGGTCATCGGCGTTCAGGACTGCCCATCCGGTTTTCGGGACGGCCTCCACGACCACTTGCTTCACGGCAGCGAGTTGCTCCAGGGTGTCTACCTCGCGGAGTCCGAGGTGATCACCCGTCACGTTCAGTACGACGCCCACGTCGTTGCGGCCGTAGCCAAGCCCCTCACGGAGGATCCCGCCGCGCGCGACCTCGAAGATGGCCATGTCGACCCGGGGGTTCTGGAGCACCATCTGCGCCGATTTCGGACCGGCGGCGTCGACGCGCTTCACCAGCCGCTCGTCGATGTACACCCCATCGGTCGAGGTCATCCCGATCTTCCTGCCGAGCCCTCGGAAGATGTGGGCGATCATCCGGGTGGTGGTGGTCTTGCCGTTGGATCCGGTGACGGCGACGATCGGGATCCGCGACGGGGTGCCCTGCGGGAACAACGAGTCGATCACGGGTTTCGCGACGTACTGCGGCTCACCTTCGGTGGGATGCGTGTGCATCCGGAATCCCGGTGCGGCGTTCACCTCCACGATCGCGCCGCCGGTCTCGCGAACGGGAAGGGTGATGTCCGGCGCCAGGAAGTCGATCCCCGCGACGTCGAGCCCGACGACCCTCGCGGCCTCCTCGGCGATCTCGACGTTGTCCTCATGGGCCTCCCAGGTGCGATCGATGGAGATGCCGCCGGTGGACATGTTCCCGGTCGACACCAGCAGGATCCGCTCGCCCTCCGGCGGGACATCGCCGAAGCCGAACCCTTGCGCACGCACCAGCTGCCCCGAGTTCGCGTCGATCGTGATCCTCGTGAGCACCTTCTCGTGTCCGATCCCGCGGCGGGGGTCCAGGTTCGTGATCTCGACGAGCTCGCGCACGGTGTGCTCCCCGTCGCCGATCACATGCGCCGGCTGGCGCTCGGCGATCGCGGCCATCCGTCCGCCGATCACGAGCACCCGATAGTCGTTCCCCTTGACGAACGTCTCGACGACGACCCGCCCGTCCCGGGACTCCTTCAGCGCTCGCTCGAATGCGACGCGGACGGCCCTGTCCTTCGTCAGGTTCAGGCCGACCCCGCGTCCGTGGTTGCCGTCCAAGGGCTTGATGACGACCGGGTAGCCGATCCTTCCCGCCGCCCCGACCGCTTCGTCGGCGGTACGCACGACTTCGCTCCGGGGCACCGGCAACCCCGCGGCGGCGAGCAGCCGGTTCGTCATCTTCTTGTCCGACGCGATGTCGACCGCGAGGGCCGATGTCATCGACGTCATCGTCGCGCGGATCCGTTCCTGATACTTGCCCTGGCCGAGCTGGATCAGCGAGGCTTCGTCGAGACGCATCCACGGGATGTCGCGCGATGCCGCCTCGTCGATGATCGCCTGCGTCGACGGACCGAACGCCCGGCGCTCGGCGAGCTTGATTAGACGTTCCAGCTCTTCGAGGAAGTCGAACTCCTTGCCCGGCTTGATCAGGTGGTTCACCAGGCGAACGGCGAGCTTCCCCGCCTCGACGCCGACGGTTTCCTCCCAGTACCCGTAGATCACGTTGTACTGGCCGGTCTCTCCCGCGCTCCGCGTCTTGCCCCGCGAGATGTGCGCACCGGTTTCCCGTTGGAGCTCGAGCGCCGCGTGCTCGGCGACGTGTCCCAGCCAGGTCCCGTCGACGAGGCGTTCCCCGAAGCCGCCTCGGCGACCGAGCGAACAGGAGTGCTCGGCGACGCCGGGGAGCAGCGCGAGGAGGCCTTCGTTGAAGCCCGGGATCTGGTTGGAGGGCCATTCCTCAAGCGATCCCAGGTCGACCAGCATCCGGATGCACGGCTCGTACGACCAGAAGTTGGGCCCTCGGAAGACCTGCGTCTGGACGATCTTCAGGTCCGGCTTCGGCTTGCCGGACTTCGCGGACGCCGGTTGGCGCTTCACCGCCTGGCGGGTGGCGCGGGTTCCCGTCGCGGGGCTGCGTCGCTGCTTCGGGGCCGCCTTCGTCACGTGGACGCTTCCCCGTCCTCGAGGGCGGCGTCCGGACCCGTGAGCAGCGCGCGACCGCGCAGGTCGAACCGGTTCCCCGAGGGCAGGGAGTGCAGGATGGCGCCGCTCACCATGACGGGACGATAGCCCTTGCCGCGATAGGCATCGGTCTTCACGCGCGAGCCGTCGACGAGGGTGACCGCGCCGCGCCCGATCACGTACAGCTCGCGTGCGCCGTTCACCACCGCGCAGGTGTCCTCGTCGATCCCGATGCCGAGGAGCGACGGCGATTGCGCGACGAGGGCCAGCAGCCGGCCGATCCGACCTCGCTGCTCGAAGTGCTGGTCGATCACGACGCCCTGGACGATGCCCAGCCCCGCGGCCAGATGCACCATCCGGTGCTTCGGGGTGGGCCCCTCGCGGCCGAAGGCGACCATGTGCGAGGCGAGGGCGGACGCCCCGGCACTCGTGCCGGCGAGAGTGACCCCGCGATCGTGCGCGTTCGAGATCGCGTCGCCCAGGCGCGTCCCCGCCACCACCTGGGTCAACCTGGATTGGTTCCCGCCGGTGAGGAACACGCCGGTGGCCTCGGAGAGGAGCTGGACGGCCGCGGGGTCGTCGGCTTCTGCTCGCTCCTCGGGACGGATACCGCTCACGCGTCCGATCCCGAGGCCGAGGAACAGCTCGTGGTAGGCATCGATCGCGGCTTCTCCCAGTGAGGACGCGGTGGAGATCACCACGACGTGGCCGTCCTTGCCGCCCGCCAGCTCCGCGAACGTCCCGAGGATCACCTTGTCGCGGAAGCGGTCCTCCGCACCGCCGATCACCATCACGGGCCCCGCTCCACCCACCGCCTGTAGGGCACCCGCGTTCGTCATGGAGGCAAGTGTATCGGCCGTACGTTGACTCCCTCGCAGGTCAGGTCGTCGTGCGCGAGCTCCGTTCCGGGTCTCCCGGTGACCGAAGGATCAACTGGTCATGCGGCTCGACCACGTCCACCGTGCCTTCCAAGCCGTCCGGAACGAAGAGGGTGAATCCGGACTCGTGCGCAACGACACGATCGGTGGCATCCGCTTCGTCCGTGAGCTCGAAGCGGACGCCCCCGCCGGCCTCACGGACGATCCGCACACGCACGTCGGGGTTGAAGCGCCGAGCGGCTGCGTCGGCCCGGGACAAGATCTCGATCGCCCAGTCGGTGAACGCCAGCACCCGCCGAGTCTAGGCGCGGCGGACCGCCGTCTCCGGGCGGAGGCTGGCGGGTGTAACTGGCTATGGCACATGGGGTGGTTTCAAGGTAACCTGTAACCTGCATTCGGCGGTTTCAGGCTGCACCTGGCGGTTCCAGAAAGGATGCTCCTCGATGGTGACCGAACGGCTCGTTCCGCAGCCGGTCCACGTCGATGACGGAACGCCTCCGGCCCCCGGTGATCTCGAGATCGTGCGTGCATTCCTGTCCTTGCACGACCACGAGCGGGGGAACCCGGACGGACTGCCTCCGACCCACGAGAGCCTGCGATGGTGGCTCACCTCCAGAGCCTTGGTCGAGGCGAAGGACCCGGTCAAGGACCAGGACCTGGCATGGGCGCTTCGCGTTCGAGACGCGCTCACCTCGAAGGTGCGCGAGAACATGGGCGAGCCCACCGACCCGGCCGCGACCGAGTTCCTCAACCGCGCTGCCGAGCAGACCGGCCTGCGCGTGTGCTTCGGCTGCAGCGAAGACAGCCCGATCCACGTCGATGCCACCGGGGTCCGCGGTGCGATCGGTCGGATCCTGGGAGCGGCGTTCCTCGCCGAGCTCGACGGGCGCTGGGAAAGGTTCCGGATCTGCCACGACCCGGGATGCTCCTCGGTGTTCTTCGACCACTCGAAGAATCAGAGCGGCAAGTGGTGCTCGATGGCGTCGTGCGGGAACAGAGCCAAGGTGCGAGCCTTCCGCGAGCGGCAGGCGGCCCGATGACGAGCCAAAGGACGAGCCAAGAGACGAGCCAAGAGACGAGCCAAAACAGGAGGAAGACGACGACGCTCGTGCTCGAGCTGCGCGCTCCCGGCGGCGAGCCGGTCGACCTGTGGCGAACACTGATCTCCCATGGGTTCGCGGGGCTCTCGCCCACCGTCCTGGACGAGGAGGAGCGATCGCTCGCCTTCACCGTTCGTGTTCCCGGTGGCCGACCGCGACGGGTGCGCGTGTCCGAGGGCGAGCACGCACGAGCGCGGGGGCACCGGCCGCGGAAACCTCAGGCTCGTCTGGACGTGCTCGGCCCGCGGCCCGGTCCGAAGGTGCTTCGCGCCGTCCTCGAGGGCACGGCGCACGTCCTGCGGCTCGATCAAGATCTGTCGTCGTTCTACGTCCGAGCGGCACAGGACCCCGATCTGGCCTGGGCGGCTCGCGGCGCCGGCCGGATGCTCCGCTCCCCCACGGTGTTCGAGGACGTCGTGAAAACGGTGTGCACCACCAATTGCGCGTGGAGCGCGACGGTTCGGATGGTGGACGCGCTCGTGACGCATCTCGGCGACCAGGCGCTCGGAGGCGACGGGCCGCTCTCGAACGCGTTCCCGACGCCTGCGGCGATGGCCTCCGCTCCCGAGTCCTTCTATCGAGACGTGGTCAGGGCCGGGTACCGGGCGGCGTACCTCAGAGGGCTGGCGAAGACCGTCGCGGACGGCGAGCTGGATCTCGAGGCGTTCGCGACGGCGACGCCCGCGACCCTTCCCGATGCCGACCTCGAGGCCGCGCTCCTTGCCCTCCCCGGCGTCGGGCAGTACGCCGCGGCCCACATCATGATGACGCTCGGACGGCACTCCCGGTTGATCCTCGATTCCTGGACAGAGGCCGAAGTACACGCGACTGTCGGGAAGGAAGCGGCCGGTGCCCGATCCGCAGATCGAGCGCCGGTTCCGTCCGTACGGTGAGTACGCCGGGCTCGCGTTCTGGTTGTACGTGACGCATGACTGGGTCGAGGACGAGATCGCCTGAGCCTCGGGCCTATACTGCGCGGGGCGCCGACGCGTCCCGGCGACAACTTCTCCAGCAGTGACATGACGATGACGGTGCCCTTATGTCCCCGTGGAGCCGCGCTTCAGACGAGCTCCTCCGAACCCGGTGCGCCCGGCGACGCTCGTGTGCGCGCGAGGCGGGCGGGCGCCTGACCGAACCCTCCGGGGTGAGCTGCGATGGCTGAGCGCCTCAGCGCCGCGCCCGCCCGCCTCGCGCGCCGCGCCCGTCGACTGTTCGGCTACTGGCGCTCGGAACGCCGCACCCTCCGGCAGGGAGCCGTCGCCCTCGTGCTGAGCACCTGCGCGGGGTTCGTGGCCGGGCTCGTCCTCGGCTCGATCACCGGCACCCTCGAGAAGCTCCCCGGGCTCCTCGTGCTGATCCCTGCGTCGGTGGGCATGCGAGGCACGATCTTCGGCGCGATGGGCGCCCGCTTCGGTACCGGCGTCGCCGCCGGCATCTTCGAGCCCACCCTCCGGCGAGGAAGCCTCCTCGCCCGCAACGCCGTCGTCGGGATCCTCTCGGCCCTGCTGACGTCGTTCTATCTCGCCGCCGTCGCGAAGCTCGTGGCGTCCGCGTTCGCGGACGAGGTGGTGATCTCCTTCTGGGACCTCGTGACGATCTCGGTCGTGGGGGGCGTCCTCGCGTCGTTGATCGCGCTCCTGTTCACCGTCGGGATCGCCATCCTGTCGTTCCGGAAGGGGTGGGACCTGGACGCCGTGTCGACCCCGATGGTCACGGCGATCGGCGACATGGTGACGCTTCCGTGCCTGTTCCTCGCGACCCTCCTGGTCGGCAACCCCACCGTGAGCGCGGTCGCCGCCGTGCTCTGCACGGCCGCGACCGCCGCCGCCCTGATCGCGGCGTTCTTCGTGGAGGTGAGGGTGCGCCGGATCCTCCTGGAGATGGCCGCGGTCGTCGCGCTCGCCCCGCTGCTCGACATCTTCGCGGGAGCACTGCTCGAGGCGCACCGCGGCGAACTCCAAGCGGCCACGGCCGTGCTGATCTTGATCCCCCCGTTCGTCTCGCAGGCGGGGGCACTCGGAGGGATCCTCTCGTCGCGCCTGTCCTCCAAGCTCCAGCTCGGTGTCATCACTCCGCGGGGACGACCCGAGATCCCGGCCGTCGTCGACGGCGCCATCGTCATCTCGCTTGGCGTGCTCGTGTTCACCGCGATCGGCGCCGTCGCATGGGCCCTCTCCACCCTGACCGAGGGTCCGGACCCGTCGCCCGCCCTGCTGATCGGAGCCACGTTGTTCGCCGGAGCGATCGTCCTGCCGATCACGTTGGTGGTCGGCTACTACACGGCTGTGCTCACCGCACGCTTCGGGATCGACCCGGACAACCAGGGTGTTCCCTTCATCACGTCGCTCCTGGACCTCGCCGGCGTAGCGGCCATCCTGCTCGTCATGAGAACATCTGGCGTGCTCCCGTGATGGATGACCAACCTCGCAACGTCAAGGACCTCCTGGTCGAGCTGAAAGACGCCTCGGAGCTCATGGTCGACCTGGCCTATGCGGCCGTCTTCTTCAACGAAGAGAAGCTCGCGCAGGAGGTCGAGCGGCTCGAGCAGCGGATGAGCGAGCACCTGCGTCGCCTCCGGATCACGGCGATGCTCGCGGCTCGCAGTCCCGAGGACGCCGAAGGGATGGCCGGCGTGCTGTGGATCGCGCACGCGATCGAGCGCGTGGGTGACGCGGCCTCCGACATCGCGCGCGTCGTCGCGGCCCGGCTCGGGATCCCGGACGCGCTCCGCCAGGACCTCCGCCACGCGGACGAGATGACGGCGAGGATCAAGATCCGCGACGACGCGCCCGCAGCCGGCCGCACGCTCCGCGATCTGTCGCTGCCGACGGAATCGGGCATGTGGGTGGTTGCCATCCGAAGCGGCATGGACTGGCGGTTCGATCCCGGCGCCGAGGACGTTCTCTCCGCCGGTGACGTGCTGCTGGTCCGGGGTCCCGAGGAAGGGGTGAACCACGTCCGCGAGCTGGCGGGCGCCCCACCGCTCCCGGAAGCATCGGGTGAGGAGTCGCCTCCCCTCTCGGAGCTGGACCGAGCGGTGGACATCCTCGTGGAGCTGAAGGACCTCGCCGAGGCCGCAGTCGGGCTGGCGTACTCCGCGCTCCTGTTCAACAACCGATCGCTCGCGGCCGAGGTCGGAACCCTCGAGGCACGGTCCGACCTCCTGCACGACGAGCTCGAATCCTGGGTCCTTCGTGCGGCGCCCGAGGCTCGCGATCCCGACGCCTTGCGCGGACTCCTTCGCCTGGGCGCCGCATCTGAGTACGTCTGCGACGCCGCCCGCGACATGACCTGGTACGTGGAGCAAGGCGAGCCTCTCCATCCCGTCGTGCAGCTCGCTCTCGAGGAGACGGAAGAGACGAGCTCGGAGGTCGTGGTGGAGCGAGGCTCGCAGGCGGCGGGGCGCTCGCTCAAGGAGCTCCGCGTGGAGACGGAGACCGGCATGTTCGTGCTCGCGGTCCAGCGCGGATCCCGCTGGATCTATCGTCCCCGCTCCGGATTCTCGTTCCAAGAGGGCGACCGCGTGATCTCCGTCGGCCCGGAGGAAGGCGAAGAAGAGCTCGCCGCCCTCACGCGGGCGCCCGTCCCCGCACAAGGGTGACGCGATCCTTGTTCGGTGCTTGTTCGGTTTGGGGGGCTGGCCTAGCCTCCTCTCATGGAAGCGTTCGTCTACCTGCGGGTTCGTCCCGGCAGCATCGGACCCGTCCGGAACCGGCTCACTTCCACCGCGACGGCGCGCCGATCCGTCGTGGTGATCGGGAACTGGGACGTCCTCTGCCTGATCGACGGACCCGACCTCGTGACGGTCGCGACCGGCGTGCTATCGGAGCTCCAGAGGATCGAGGGGGTGGAGCGCACGCTGACCGCGCCGGTGGTGCCGCCGGATCGTCTCGGCGTGGTGGGCTTCGGAGGCCTGCCGACCCCGCAGATCATCCGGGGGGCGTGCTACGTCCACATCGAGGCCGACGCGGGAGCTGCGGCGGGCCTCTACGAGCGCCTCTCCGAGATCGGCGGGGTGTCCGGGGCCGCGGTGCTGGGCGGCCGCTGGGATCTGATGGCGTGCATCCCGGAGCCCTGGGAGGTCGCCTCCGCCATCGTGCTCGACAAGATCCACGCGCTCCCCGGGATCCGGTCGACCAGCACGCTGGTCTCCGTCGACTACGAGGAGCCCGAGGAGGACCGAGACCAGTTCAGCTCGTGGTCGTAGCTCGGACGCCTGCGGGAAGCGCGAACCGGACGCTCTCCTCGGTGATCAACGCCTGTTCCACCCGATCGAAGCCTCGCACCGCCAGCCACTCGAGCATCCGGGTCACCAGTACCTCCGGCGCCGACGCACCGGATGTGAGCCCGACGACCTCGGCGCCGTCGAGCCAGGACGGATCGACTTCCGTCTCGTCGTCCACCAGATAGGCAGGCGTTCCTCTCTCTCGGCTGACCTCGGCCAGCCGATTCGAGTTGGAGGAGTTCCGGGAGCCGATCACGAGCACGACGTCGGCCCGGCGGACGACCTCCTTCACGGCGTCCTGGCGATTCTGCGTTGCGTAGCAGATGTCCTCACGAGGGGGGCCCTGGATCTCGGGGAAGCGGCCTCGAAGGACGCCCACGATGTCGTTCGTTTCGTCGACCGACAGCGTGGTCTGGGTGAGGTAGGAGAGCCGGCGGGGATCGGGCACCTCTACGCGCTCGGCCTCCTCGATCGACTGCACCAGGATGGTCCTGTCGGGCGCCTGCCCGCTCGTGCCTTCGACCTCTTCGTGTCCGGCGTGGCCGATCAGGAGGATGGTCTGGTCATCCTCGGCGAAACGTCGCGCCTCGAGGTGGACCTTGGTGACGAGAGGACACGTCGCGTCGATGAGCTCCAGCCCGCGAGACGCCGCCTCGGCGTGGACCGTCGGCGACGAGCCGTGAGCGGAAAGGACCACGACTGCCGCCCCGGGAACCTCGTCGAGCTCGTCGACGAAGACCGCCCCTTTGCGCTCCAGGTCGCGCACGACGTGGAGGTTGTGCACGATCTGCTTACGGACGTAGACCGGGCCTCCATGCATCTCGAGGGCTCGCTCGACCGCATCCACGGCTCGTTCGACCCCTGCGCAGTAGCCCCGAGGAGCCGCGAGCAGGACCGTTCCCATGGACCCATCGTACCCATGGGGGCCTTGGGGCCGGCTCTGCGTGGCCCGGAGACCCCCAGGTTGCCGGATGTCGGTAGGTCGGGCTAGGGTGGTTGCTGTCGGCTTCGGACCGAGTGGCCCGGTCCTCCTGCGCACGACGCGCGCTTCCCACCTTCCCAGGGTGTGGTTTGGCGTGCGTTCATGCGTGGGAGAAGGGGAAACGGATCGAGGTCGACGAAGGTCGCACAGAGAAGACGAGACCAGGAGGTGATGCGTACACCCACGACCTAGCGCGGTGGACAGGGGTCCAGCGGAGTGATCCGCAGGCTCGGTCCAGGGCGAGGCCACCAGCCGCGTCCGCCGCGAGGGTGATCCAGCCCATGACCACGATGATCCGGAAAGGCCGCGCCCTCGTCGCGGCATCGATCCTGACCGCCGTCATCATGAGCTTCCCCGCCGCCACGACATCGCAGGCGATGGTCCAGCGAGACGACATACGCGCCGTCTCGTCGAGGATCTGCCCGATCGACTGGCGTCAAAGCACATGGCACGTCAAACAGCTCATCCGCTGCGCCGCTTCGTATCACGGCGTGGGTACACGCAAGGCCCTCTACATCGCCTGGCGCGAGTCCCGGTATCGACCGAGCGCGTATAACTCCTACGGGAACGCCGCTGGGATCTATCAGCACCTCCTGAGATATTGGCCGGATCGTGCGGAGGACTTCGGCTTCGAGAACTGGTCCGCGTTCAACGCTCGGGCCAACACCTTCGTGACGATGCGGATGGTGAGGCGTTACGGCTGGTCTCCCTGGGGGGGCTGAACGCCGGAGGCTTCCACGATCGGACCGCCCGGACGAGCGAGCGAGCGGAGGACCTCCCGCACATCATCACGTGAGGAGGCCACCGCGCTCGTCCCGGGCGCGTCCCGATCGGTCACGATCCTCATCGCGGGGAACCGATCCCTGACGAGCGAGACCAACGTCTCGTAGCTCCCGAACACCACCATCGCGTGCGGTCGCTCGGCATCGATAACTCCGAGCGCGTCGGTCTCGTTGATCGCACCCGGCGTGAGCTCCCACTCGGCCGCAGTGGTGGCGCGCCGGAGGGTTCCAAGACCTTCGTCGTCGGTGGCCACACAGAGCACCTTGACGGCCCTGCACACGCTAGAGCCACCCGCGCTTCCGGAACCCGACGTAGAGCGCGACGGCGGAGGCCACCATCATCCCGAGCGCCAAGGGGTAGCCCAGGGTCCAATGCAGCTCCGGCATCTGATCGAAGTTCATGCCGTAGATCCCCGCGATCAGGGTCGGTACGAGGATGTTGCCCGCCCACGCCGAGAGCTTCTTCATGACCTCGTTCAACTGATCGGCCGACTGCGCCATCCGGAGGTCCCCAAGGTCGAGCTTGGGCCGCTGATCCCGTTGCTGGACGTATTCCACCGCGAGGTCGTGGAGATCGGGCTGCTTCTGAAGCGTCGTGAGATCGTCCGTGCTCGGGTCGACGGCGTCGACCCAGATCCACTCGCCATCCCCGAGATCGGACACCGTGGCACGGAGTTCATCGAGCGGGACGGCATCGGCTCGAAGAGCCCCATCTCGGAACGCGAAGGCCTCCATCGTGGGAGCGTACCGGAGCCGCTCGGGATACCCGGAGGGACATCTCTCGACAGATCCTGGGCGCACGACGGAGATCCACTCGCTGACCAAGAGCTCGAAAGCAGCTCCGTCCTAGAGGTCCGGGTGGCGAATCAGGAGTCCCGGCGCTTGACCGCGGGCTCCCGATCCCGAGCCCGAGGCTTGCGGTCGACCGGTGGCGGCGGGACGTATGTCGCGCGCACGACGAGGCCGGCCTCGCGCTCCAACACCCAGACCGACCCCTTCTTCCAGCCACGTTCCGGTCCGACGACCGCCCCTCGTCCTTCGAGATGTTCGATGGCCTCCGGGATCAGGTCTCCGTGCCCACACAGGACCGAGGGAGTCGATCTGAGCTCGTCGAGCAGCTCGAGCAGGCCGGCGAGCGGTGCGGCTTCCAAGAGCTCGTCGCGGGGCTCGATCGGGAGCCCCCGTTGTTCTGAGAGCGGTTTCATCGTCTCCACGCACCGGACCGCCGGACTGCTCAAGATCCGCTCGATCACCCTGGTCGACAGCACGTGCACGAGCGCCTTGGCCTGGCGGCGCCCGGTCTTGGAGAGTGGTCTCGAGAGATCGTCTCCCGACCACGTTCGCCGATCGCCCGCCTTCGCATGACGAACCAGGTAGGCGGGAGCATGGGCCGTGGTCGCCGCATCGAGCACCGCTCGATCACGGTCGTAGGTGAGGACATCCCGCGCCTCTGAGATCGTGAACCACCTCGCTTCATCCACCTCGTCCGTGGGGTGGAGGTCATGCCCGTCGAGCACATCCATCAGCCAGTAGCGGACCACCTTGGGTGCGCCGTGTTGGTCGGTGTAGCGGGATGTTGGCAGCTCGCCGTCGATCCGACAATCGAGGCCGGTTTCCTCCCGCACTTCGCGTGTCGCGGCCTCTTCGAAGGACTCGCCATGGAGCAGCTTGCCCTTCGGCAGCGACCAGTCATCGTAGCGGGGGCGATGCACGAGCACGGTGTGCACCAGTCCGTCCTCACGGCGGCGGACGACCCCGCCCGCCGCGCGAACCTCGTTTAACACGTCCAGAAGCGTTTCCTTCGCTCGAGGCGCCTCCACGCCTCCGGCCAGGCGGCTCTCGCCCGATCGCGCGACGTGGTTTCGAGCTCCGCGAGGCGCCCGGCGGTGAACGCCACGGCCTGGTCGTCGGCCTCCATCCCCCGGTCCGCGAGCCAGGCCATCGCCACGACGGCGTCCTGATGCTCGCCGAAGACCTCCTGGAGCGCCTCTGCCGCAGAGGCGAAGCGAGTCGCTCGCTTCCCGAACACGGTGACGAGCGCCTCGGCCCCATAGCGGACCCGCTTCGTATCGATCCGGGTGGCGTGAAGCGCAGCGTCGCTCGAGCCGGCGCCCAGCGCCGTGGCGCTCCCGGACAACTTCGCCCAGGGGCGCTTCATGAGTATTCCTGTGGTCACGGCAGGCCGTTCCACCCGCTCGCTTCTCGCCACCGGCTCACGTGCGGCGCGCACGAGTCGCACGACGAGCTCCTCGTACCTTCGCGAACGAAGCGCCTCCAGAAGCCGACGCCGGCCCGCGAGACGATCGTTCTCGAGACCGTCGAGGAGGACCTTCGCCGACGCCACCTCGAGGCTGACCATCCCCGCCACCCGCCCCCGGAGCCTGGCTCCGAGAACCTCCGCATCACGAACCGGCCCGAGGAGTCGACCCAGCCACCTGAGCTCCGCTCGCAAAGCCCCAGCCCACTCCCGATCGAGGAGCGGTCGGAACGTCCGGAGGTCCGACCGCAGTCGCCGGGCGGCGACCCGCGCCTTGTGCACACCTTCGGGATCCTCGCCGAGGCGGATCACCGGATCGTTCGACACGAGCTTGATCGTGGAGCCGGCGATCGCGGACCGGATGACGTCGAGGGCGGTCGCCTCGTCGGCGAGCCGTGTGAGGTGGTCCAGCTCGAGCTCCACCTGTTCCGCGAGCGCCAGCGCCATCGCGTCGTGGTCGGTCATCGATGGCTCTCCCCGCGCTCAACGGCGAGCTGCATGAGCCGCTCTTGGGCGCTCACCCCACGCTCCGGCTCCACCTTCTTCCACACACCGTCGGATCCGAGGTCCCACGCGAGCACATCATCCTCCAATCCGGCCTGGATGATCTGGTCGAGGCGCTCACGCAGGGCCGGATCGAACACCGGCACGGTCACCTCGACGCGTCGCTCCAGGTTCCGTGGCATGAGATCCGCCGAACCGATGAAGTGCTGGTAGCCGCGGTCACGGCTGCCGAATCGGAAGATCCGCGAATGCTCGAGGAAGCGGCCGACGATCGACCTGACCCGGATGGTGTCGGAGAGGTCCGGCACCCCCGGCCGGAGGCAGCAGATCCCTCGGACGATCAGGTCCACCCCGACCCCCGCGCGCGAGGCCTCGTAGAGCGCGTCGATCGTCTCCGCATCCACCAGGCTGTTCATCTTCAAGACGATGGACCCGTCTCCCGCTGCCACCTCCGCGCGGATCAGCTCGACCAGCCTCTGTTTGAGGTCGGTGGGCGCGACCAGCAGTCGACGATAGGTCTGCTGACGGCTGTAGCCGGTGAGCAGGTTGAACAGGTCGCTGAGATCTGCACCGAGCTCCGGGTCGGCCGTCAGCAGGCCGACGTCTTCGTACAGGCGGGCGGTGCTCGGATTGTAGTTGCCGGTGCCGACGTGCGCGTAGCGACGGATGCCGGATGCCTCGCGGCGAACGACCAAGCACACCTTGGCGTGCGTCTTCAGTCCCACGATGCCGTAGACCACGTGGACGCCGGCCTGCTCCAGCGTGCGAGCCTGGGTGATGTTGGCGCGCTCGTCGAAGCGCGCCTGGAGCTCGACGAGCGCGACGACCTGCTTCCCGGCCTCGGCGGCGCGGACCAAGGCGCGCACGATGGGGCTCTCCTCGGACGTGCGGTAGAGCGCGAGCTTGATCGCGAGGACGGACGGATCCTGCGCCGCCTGTTCGATGAACGCCTCGACCGAGGTCTCGAACGAATCGTAGGGATGGTGGACGAGGAGATCGCCTTTCGAGATGACTTCGAAGAAGTTCTCGACGCCTTCGAGGCGAGGCTGGGTCACGGGGGTCCAGGGATCGTCCTTGAGCTCCGGACGGTCGAGCTCGTACAGGGACCACAGCGCCAACGGGTCGAGGAGCCCCTCCACGACGTACACCTCGCCGGGCAGGAGCGCGAGCTCTCGCGTCAGGAGCGTTCGGACCTCCTCGGTGGAGGCGGCGTCGAGCTCGAGCCGAACCGGGGTCGCGCCTCGGAGGCGGCGCCGCAGGACGGATTCGATCGCCTCGAGGAGATCCCCTCCCTCTTCCTCCTCCAGCTCGAAATCAGCGTCACGGGTGAGGCGGAAGGTCGAATGACCGACGATCTCCATGCCGGGGAACAGGACCTCCAGGTGCGCGGCGATGACCTGCTCGATCGGGACGAACCGCTCGCTGTCGGGCATCTCGATGAACCGGGGAAGCAGAGGCGGGACCTTCACGCGCGCGAAGCGCCGCTCTCCGCTGGATGGGTCGCGAACGAGAGCGGCGAGGTTGAGTGACAGGGAAGAGATGTATGGGAACGGGTGCGCCGGATCGACCGAGAGCGGGGTGAGCACCGGGAAGACGCGCTCGCGGAAGAGCTCGCCGAGGTGCTCGCGATCGCGGGCGTCGAGCTCGGCCCAATCGACGAGCCTCACACCCTCTTTCTCGAGCGCCGGCTGGAGGTCATCGACCCACAGCACGTCCGTTCGGCGGTAGAGCTCTTCCACGCGCCCCGTGATGCCGGCGAGCTGTTCCTCCGGTGTCGATCCCTCGGGCGAGGCCGGACCGACGCCCGCTTCCCGCTGCTCCTGGAGGCCCGCGACGCGCACCTGGAAGAACTCGTCCAGGTTGGAGCTGAAGATCGCCAGGAACTTCACGCGCTCGAGGAGCCGATTCGAGGCGTCCTCGGCCAGCGCCAGGACCCGCGCGTTGAAGTCCAACCACGAGAGCTCGCGGTTCAGGAACCGCTCGGTGCGGGGGAAGGGATCCAGCATCGGAGCGCCGATGGTAGCCGTTCGTTCCACCGGATCGCTAGTGGGCCGAACGGAGCTCGGCAACCTCGTCGGGAAGGGCATCCGGTAGCGGACACTCAGCCGATGAACTTGTAGCCGAGGCCCCTCACGGTGACGAGGTGCTTGGGGAGGTGCGGATCCTGCTCCACCTTCTTCCGGATCCTCTTGACGTGGACGTCCAACGTCTTCGTATCACCGAAATAGCCTGCACCCCAAACCTCCTCGATGAGGAAGTCGCGCGTGAGGAGCCGCCCTTGCCGGCGGAGGAACGCCTCGAGCAGCTCGAACTCCTTGGGAGGGAACCCGACCGTCTCGCCCCGGACGAGGACCTCGTGCTTCGCGACGTCGAGGGACACCGGACCGCCGCTGAGGACGTCCTCCTCGGGTTCGTCTGCGCGCATCCCCGCCCGGCGAAGGTGTGCCCGCACACGAGAGACGAGCTCACGGACCGAGAACGGCTTCGTGACGTAGTCATCGGCGCCGAGCTCGAGGCCGGAGACCTTGTCGGCCTCCGAGTCCTTCGCGGTCACCATGATGATGGGGACGTTGGAGATCTGTCGGATCTGCCTGCAGACGTCGAGCCCGGACATCTCGGGCAACATGAGATCGAGGATCACGAGGGACGGACCCTCGCTGCGGAAGCGCTCCAACGCCTTCCGCCCGTCGGCGGCGACCGCCACCACGTAGCCCTCGCGCTCGAGGTTATAGCGCACAGTGTCCGCCAGCGACTCCTCATCCTCCACCACGAGGATCCGCGGGGCGGGGGCTTCCTCGGTCACGCATCCGCCCCCGCGGTCGGGACCTCATGAGACGCGTCGGTGAACTCGCGGAACTCTCCGGTGATCAGGTACCCGACCTGCTCGGCGATGTCCACCGCGTTGTCGCCGACGCGCTCCAGTGCGCGAGACGCGAGGTTCATGTGCAGGCCCCAGTCCAGTGCGCGCGGGTCATCGGCGAGCTTCAGCGCCTCGAGGTGTGTGCCGCGATTGAGCCGATCCACGGGGTCGTCCATCGTCGGCAGCTTCAGACAGAGCTCCAGGTCTCGAGTGCGGAAGGCCTCCAGGGCGGTGCGGATCATCGCGACGACGTACGCACCCATCTCGTCCAGCTGTTGGAGCAGGCTCTGACTGGGAGGCAGGTCACGGGTCGCGAGATAGAGCTTCGCGATGTTCACGGCCTGATCCCCGATCCGCTCCAGGTGGAGACAGCTGTGGAGGATCGCCGAGACGAGCCGTAGCTGTGTCGCGACCGGCGACTGGAGCGCGAGCATCTCCAGCAGGTCGTGGTCGATCTGGAGATAGAGATCGTCGATGGCGTCGTCGTCGTCGATCACGCCCTGGGCCTTCGCGTCGTCGTGTTGCACGAGCGCCTCGACGGAGCGCTGCACGGCCGCCGACGCGAGCTCCCCCATCGACAGGAGTTGTAGCTCCACGCGTTCGAGCTGCTCGTGGAAGTGCTCTCGGGTCATCCGAACCTCCCCGTGACGTAGTCCTCCGTGCGCTGATCGGAAGGGTTGGTGAAGATCGTCTCGGTCCGGTCGAACTCCACGATGTGCCCGGTGCGATGCCCGTCGTCTGCGACGTCGACCGTGAAGAACGCCGTCCGGTCCGAGACACGCGCCGCCTGTTGCATGTTGTGGGTGACGATCACGATGGTGTACTCCGAAACGAGGTCTCTCATCAGGTCCTCGATCTTGGCGGTCGCGATCGGGTCCAGTGCCGAACACGGCTCGTCCATCAAGATCACGTCTGGTTTCGTCGCGATCGCCCGCGCGATGCACAGGCGCTGCTGCTGCCCGCCGGACAGCGCCATGCCCGAGTCCTTCAACTTGCTCCTGACCTCGTCCCAGAGGGCGGCTCGTTGGAGCGACTCCTCGACGAGATCGTCCATGTTGCCCTTGTACCCAGCGATCCGCGGCCCGAACGCGACGTTGTCGTAGATCGACTTCGGGAACGGGTTCGGCTTCTGGAACACCATCCCGATGTGGCGACGAACCTCGACGGGGTCCACTCGCTCCTCGTAGAGATCCACGCCGTGGTAGAGGATCTTCCCCTCCACCCGGGCGCTCTCGATCAGGTCGTTCATCCGGTTGAGACACCGGATGAACGTCGTCTTGCCACAGCCAGATGGTCCGATCAACGCGGTGATCTCATTCTGCGCAATCGACAGGTTCACGTCTCGGACCGCGCGGAAGTCCCCGTAGTAGACGGATACATCGCGCACGTCGAAGATCCCCTCTCGAGGGGCCTCCTCTCCCCCGGAACGCTCTGTGGGTTTCACTGCCAGTGTCGGTCTGACCTCCGTCGCATCGGAGGCAGGATGCGACCCTTCAGGCACCTGTGTCACCTCGGATACATCCATGTCATCACCATTTCCGTTCATATCGATTCCTAAGGAGGATAGCTATCGCGTTGATCGCGAGCATCAAACCGAGCAGTACAAGGATCGCCGCTGCCGTGTCGTTCCCGAAGGCACGCTGCGACCGTCGTGCCCACGTGTAGATGATGGTTGGCAGGGCGGTGTACTTGCCCTGGAGCGTGTCGACGAACCCGGCATTCGGAGTAGAGAAGAAGCCGGTGACGGCTCCGATCATGAGGAGTGGGGCGGTCTCTCCGATCGCACGGGAGAGCGTGAGGATCGTGCCCGTGAAGATGCCGGGTGCGGCGTACGGCAGCACATGGCTCCGGACGACCTCCCACCGGGTCGCCCCGACCCCGTACCCAGCCTCCCGGATGCTGTACGGGACCGTCCGGATGGCTTCGGCCGAGGTGATGATGGCGATCGGCAGCACCAGGATGGCCATCGTGAGGCCACCTGTCAGCAGCGAGCGGCCACCGGTGACATCGCCGAGGAGGATCACGAAGACCTGCAGACCCAAGATCCCGTAGACGATCGCCGGAACGCCCGCGAGGTTCCTGATGTTGGCGTTGATGAAGCGGGTCACGCGGCTATCGCGGGCGTACTCCTCCATATAGATGGCGGCCGCGATGCCCAACGGGAGGGCCAAGACGACGACGAATCCCATGAGCATGAGGGACCCGATCAGTCCCTGGCGGATCCCGGCCCGCTCCGGGATCGACGACAAGTTCGAGGAAACGAAGTCCGTACCCCGGCCGGTGATGACGCTTCCTCCCTCCCGCCACACGTCGACGAGGAGGGTCAGCAGAACGGCGAGGCCGAACAAGAGTGCCAGGAGCAAGACAGCCTCGAACAACCAGTCTCGCCTGGACTTGCGTTTACCGATCAGCGCTTGGCGGACGATGTCGCTGGTCGTCGATCCGGCAACGGCCGCTTCAGTGCCCATCAGTAGCGCTTCCTCACCTTCCGCACGAAACGCTCACTGGCCAGGTTGAGGAGCAGCGTGATCGCGAAAAGGAGGAGCCCAACGAAGAAGAGACTCTCAAACGCGCCGTCCACCCCGCGGACCTGATCGGACCCGGTCGCGAGGGCCGTCATCGCGGCGGTCATCGTCTGGCCGGGCGCGAAGATGTCGATCGATCGTTCCGAACCCCCGGTCGCGCCGGCGGCGATCGACACCACCAGCGTCTCCCCGATCGCACGAGAAAGGCCGAGGATCAGGGCGGCAACGATCCCCGACACCGCCGCCGGGAACACCACCCGGAGCGACGTGGTGCGTCGCTTCGAACCAAGGCCGAACGACGCCTCGCGCAACGCGGCGGGCACAGCGTGCATCGCATCCTCGGCGATCGTCGCCACGAGCGGGATGATCAGGATCCCTACGCCGATGCCGGCCGCCGCGACGTTGAAGGCGGGAGCGCCCGGCACGAGTATCTGGACCACGTTCGGGCTGATGAACGTGAGCGCGAAGAAACCCATCACCACGCTCGGGATGCCGGCCAGGATCTCGAGGATCGGCTTCAGCCGCCGCCGCGATCGAGGGCTCGCGTATTCGGAGAGATAGAGGGCGGCACCGAGTCCGACCGGGGCCGCGACGACGATCGCCACGACCGAGACCATCAGGGTTCCGAGGAGGATCGTGAGGATGTCGAAGAGACCTCGTCGTGGGAACCAGCCGCGCGGATTCCAAAGGTCACCGAGCCCATCGATCTTGGTGAGGAAATCGAACGCGCCACCCGCGAGGGAGAAGACGATGAGCGCGCTGATGACGATGGAGAGCGCTGCGGCAGAGAAGAAGGAGTACCGGATGGTGCGCTCTCGCCGCCGGCGTCGCCGATCGCCTCGAAGGCTGTCGATCGTGATGCGTTCGGTTCGACCAGGAATCGCCGTGTCAGCCAATCGCTCTCACTCCCCGGACGGGCGGTCCGAACCGACCCCTCCCGGTCCCGGGCGGGG
>DATKDI010000031.1:0-3840 GCA_035512775.1 Actinomycetota bacterium
CGCGACGAGTTCCACGCCCGGCTGTGGCCCGACACTTTTGTCGGCGATGCAGCTCTCACCCGCTGCGTCAAGGAGGTGCGCCGAGCGCTCGGGGATCGCCCCGAGCAGCCACGCTTCGTGTCCACCGTTCCGAGCGTCGGCTATCGCTTCGACGCGCCCGTCGAGCGCCAGGCGGCCGCTCCGCGACGCGCGGCTCGCGTCCTTGCCGTCCTGCCGTTTCGGCCGCTCTCGCCCGAGGCGCGCGAACCGAGTCTCGAACTGGGGATGGCGGACACCCTGATCACCCGCCTGTCCGGGCTCCGTGACCTGGTGGTGCGTCCGCTGGCGACCGTCCGGCGCTACGGCGAGCTCGATCAGGATCCACTGATCGCCGGCCGGGAGCTCGGCGTCGACGCGATCCTCGAGGGAACGCTTCAGCGGTTGGGCGGGCGAATCCGTGTCTCGGTCCGGGTTCTCCGCCCCGACGACGGCGCCGCGTTGTTCGCAGCACAGTACGACGAGTCGCTCGAGGACGTGTTCCACGTCCAGGACGCGGTGTGCCGTCGGATCACCGCCGCGATCGCGGTGGAGCTCGATCCGGCCGAGACCGAGCGCATCACCAAGCACGAGACGAACGATCTCGGCGCCTACCGCCACTTCCTGCGGGGCCGCCTCGGCCTCGGCCGCATGATCCCAGACGAGGCGCGAAGGAGCATCGGGCACTTCGAGAAAGCCCTGGAGGTCGACCCCGACTACGCGCAGGCGATGGTGAGCATCGCGGAAGCGAACATCGTGCTCGCCTGGCAGGGTCTCGACACGTCGACCTACTACGGTCGAGCCCGCGGGGCCTCCCAACGAGCGATCGAGCTGGAACCGGAGCTCGGCAGCGCCTGGTCGTGGCTGGCAACGGTGGCATGGGAGCACGACTGGAACTGGCAAGAGGCGGACCGTCTCTTCGAACGGGCGGTGGAACTGGTTCCCAAGGTGGTCGATGTCTGGGGACGCTACTCCGCCTCGTGCGCCTTCTCGGGGCGTCACGAGAAGGCGGTCCGGCTCGGTCGCCGAGCGGTGGAGGTCGACCCGATGTCCCCGATGGCCACCGCCTGGCTCGCTCAGGCTCTGCACATGGCCGACCGCTCGGACGAAGCCGTCGAGATCGGAGATGCGCTCCTCTCACGCGTCTCCGACCCGCCCCCTTTCCTGCTGTTCATCCTCGGCGTCGCCTGTCTCCAGGTCGGCCGTCCGGAGCGCGCCATCGCTCACCTCGAGCGAGCCGCCGCGACGGGAAGGCCCGACTTCCTCGGGGTCCTCGCCCACGCCTACCTGCGCGCCGGACGGGACGGGGAAGCTTCGGCCCTGGAGGCGAGCCTGTGCGAGCAGCGTCGCGCGGGGACGGCGCCGCCCTTCGCACTGGCGATGATCAGCGCGGCCCGCGGCGACGCGGACCGCTTCTTCCGGGACATCGAGGAGACCTTCGAACAGCCGGGTCTCCATTCGACGCTGATCGCCAGCGAGCCCCTCCTCGAACCGTTCCGGGACGATCCCCGTGCCGTCCGTCTGATTCGGCGTCTGGGCCTGCCAACGCAGGGCTGAAAGGCGGACTCGTCTTCCACCGATCGGAAGTGATCACGGCTTGATCCGACTCCGATCAGGACGATCACACCCCGCGCCGGACACAGTGCACCCATCGAGACCGCGCAGCAGACGGCTGCACGGCGCGAAGTCGAGGAGGTGCGTCGATGGAGCTGTTTCGACCGGTGACCGCTGGTGGCGTCGCACTGAGGCTGGCTGCGATCGGACTCGTCGGTGCCATCGGACCCATGTCCGGAGCGAGCGAGGGTCTCGGGACGACTCGCGCTCCCGGACCGGAGGCGCCCTGTGCGGAGGGATTCGCTCCCGGCACAGATTCGACCGCATGCAGCAAGTCGAGACTCGCGGAAGGACGGCGGCTCTTCCAGCGCGAAGAGTTCGGCGGCAACGGCCGGACCTGCACCACCTGCCACTCGGGACCGGACGGGACCATCGACCCTGCGGAGGTCGTTCGGCGCCTGCGCTCCCAGCCCGACGATCCCTTGTTCGTCCACGACGGGCTCGACGACTTCGCGGTAGGCACCTCACGCATCGCAGCGTCGGCGACGATCCTCGTGCGCCGGCAACTTCCGCGCGGTGTGTTCCTCACCGACGATCCGAGCGCGTCGAGCGTGGTCGTGGCCCGAGGGGTGCCCAGCACGCTGAACACGCCGGCTCTGGATCCGGCCCTCATGTCCGACCTGCGTGATCCGACCCTGCAGGAACAGGCGCTGGGCGCGATCGAGGGTCATGCTCTGAACACGATCGTCCCGACTTCCGAGGAGCTCGATCTGATCGCCGAGTTCCAGCAGACCGATCCGCGGTTCTTCTCGAACAGTGCGCTGCGCCGCTTCGCTTTCGGAGGGCCGCGCCCCGAGCTGCCGCTGGGGCGCACGGCGGCCGAGAAGCGCGGCCGCGAGTTCTTCGTCGACGCCCCGTGGGACCCGCCGAGCAAGAAGGGCCTCTGCGCGTTCTGTCACAGCGGCCCGATGCTCAACACCGCGAACGAGTTCGTCGAGGCGCCGACCGGTGCTCCGCCGGGCTTTCGTGCCTTCGACATCGGCGTGAGCACGCGCAACCTGATGAACAACCCGGTGGTCTCGTACGACGTGACAGACGTCTGCGGGACGACCGTGACGGTCGAGTCGCCGGATCCCGGCATCATGCTCACGGGTGTCTACGACGTTCCGATGCTCGCGCGACTCATTCCCCCGGAGTCGACCTGCATCCTGCATCCGGCGTTCTTCGCCAACATGCACAAGACGCCACAGCTGTGGGGTGTCGAGCACACCGCGCCGTACTTCCACGACAACTCGGCAGCGAGCCTCGAGGAGGTCCTGGAGCAGTACAACTTCATGTTCGACAGCCAACTCGGCTTCCCGATCACGGATGGGAACGTCGAGCTCACCGAGACAGACATCCAGGACATCGTCGCCTTCCTGAAGCTGCTCTAGGTCTCGAATCCCCGCCTGGCCGTCGGTGTCGCAGCGCTGAATCGGCAGCCTCTGGCCGGCTCCGCCAGCCGCCTCCTCGAGCCGTACCGAGTCTTCTGGTCCCACGGCGACTCCACCGGCGCCCGCTGAATCGACGATCCCGGTGTCTTCGGGCGGGGTGCACCGAATCGAGCCGGTTCTCCAGTTCTCCAATAGGGTTCTCCAATAGGGGGTCAAAGGCCTCGTGAAAGACGCTGGTCATGGCCGCGACGGGTCTCCACCAGGCGCCGCGTCGGCGAGTGACTGCTTGCTTCAAGAGGCTTGGTGGCGGTCCCCGGTATGGCTTCGAGCCAATACCTGATCAGACGTTCGAACTCCCCGAGAGCCGGGCAATCGGCCCGCCGCCTTGCTCAGCTCCCACGGTCCGGATCCTGTGATCGGCTAGCTTCGAGTCCTGACCCGAATCCTCTGACCCGTTGCCTCGGACCCGCTCCGAATCCTCTGACCCGTTGCCTCGGACCCGTGGCCTCGCCGGTTGCCGAGGATGGCCCCGGGGGCGAGCCGATCGTTATGCGTGTCGAGGGTGGTGGCGCCGGCCGAAGCCGAGTCCTTTGACCCTCTCTCTGCTTCCAGGCCGGGATCTTGGAGAGGGTGAGAACCATGGTTTCGGTGTGGTCGGCGAGGCGGGGTCGCTTACCTCTGCGGGCGCCCTTGCGCCCTGACCGCCGCCTGGCTTCGTAGAAGGCGGAGCGATCGATCCACTCTCCCTCGAGCTTCATAACGCCGCTGAGAAGGGCCTTGGCGCAGTGGACGCCGGGCCAGTCCTGGGGCCGCCGGCACAATCTCTCCTTGACACCGT
>DATKDI010000032.1:0-16162 GCA_035512775.1 Actinomycetota bacterium
GGTGGGTTCGGAACGACCCGTCATCGTCGGCACCAACGATGGCACCCTGGTCGCGATGCTGCTGGCGGCGACGCATCCGGAGCGATGCGGCTCCCTCGTCCTGTTCGCCCCGACGGCGAAGCACGAGCTGGAGGGAGGACCGTCGGTGGAGTCGGTCGAGGATGTGGTCACGCTGATCAACGAAGGCGGCGATGCCAGTGGCATCGAGTGGCTCGCCCCGAGCCGTGAGGGCGACGACGCGTTCGACAAACGGCTCCTGAAACTCCAGCGCAACTCCGTTCGCCGAGGAGCGATGGGCCACTATTACCGGCAGACGATGCTCGCGGACGTCCAGGATGTGATCCCACGGCTCGCGTGTCCGACGCTGGTCCTGAACCGGAGCGACAACCGGGTCGTGCCGATGGAGCACAGCAAGGACGTCGCGGCGCGGATCGAAGGCGCGAAGTTGGTCGAGCTCCCGGGTGAGGACCACCTGATGTTCTCCCAGGGCATCGATCGCATCGCCGACGAGATCGAGGAGTTCCTCACCGGGACGCGAACCGGCAAGGATCCCGATCGTCTGCTCACAACGTTGCTGTTCACCGACATCGTCGATTCGACGATGCGAGCCGCGGAGTGGGGTGACCGACGCTGGCGCGATCTGCTCGACCAGCATCACACGCTGGTGCGCGCGCAACTCGAACGCTACGGTGGCCGCGAGGTCTCAACGACGGGGGACGGCTTCTTCGCGTCGTTCGCCTCACCGACGCAGGCGGTGCGCTGCGCCCTCGACGTGACGGAGGCCGTCGAGCCGCTCGGCGTGCAGATCCGCGCGGGCGTCCACACCGGCGAGGTCGAAGTCCGGGGCGACGACCTCGGCGGCCTGGCCGTCCACATCGCGTCACGGGTCAGCTCGGCCGCGGGAGCCGGTGAGGTCCTGGTCTCGAGCACGGTGAAGGATCTGCTGGCGGGAGCGACCGTGACCTTCGACGATCGAGGCGAGCACGAGCTGAAGGGCGTCCCGGGAAGCTGGCGGCTCTTCCGCGCCGCACCCTGAGCCGGGCACAGGGCCGCTCCCGACCTTTGGAGAGACATGTCGGTGCTCGGACTCGTGCCGAAAGGCGAACCGGCCTAGGCTCCAGGTGTGGTCGATCGCTCCGGCGGTGAAGTTCGCAAGACCGTCACGGTCCTGTTCTGTGACATCACGGGATCGACGTCGCTCGGTGAGCAGCTCGATCCGGAGTCGCTCCGCAGTCTGATGTCGCGCTTCTTCGAGGAGATGCAAGTGGTCCTCGAGCGTCACGGCGGCACCGTCGAGAAGTACATCGGGGACGCGGTGATGGCCGTCTTCGGGATCCCGTCGGTGCATGAGGACGACGCGCTCCGCGCGGTGAGAGCCGCTACCGAGATGCGGGACTCCCTCGCATCCCTGAACAAGGAGCTCGAACGCGACCGCGGCGTAGCGATCCAGTCGCGGATCGGCGTGAACACCGGCGACGTCGTCGCCGGCGACTCCGCCGCCCGACAGTCGCTGGTGACGGGGGATGCCGTCAACGTCGCCGCCCGCCTGGAGCAGGCGGCGGGCCCTGGGGAGATCTTGATCGGCTCGCCGACGATGAGCCTGGTCCGCGACGCCGTTATCGGGGAGCCGGTCGAGCCGCTTACTCTGAAAGGGAAAACGGGGGCGGTCGCCGCGTTCCGACTCGTGGAGGTCGGGCGAGACAGTCTCGGCGTCACACGGCGACTCGACACCCCCATGGTCGGACGTGCGCGCGAACTCGACGCGCTCCGCGAAGCCTTCGCTCGGGCAACGGCGGATAGCTCGTGCGTCCTCGCCACGATCCTGGGAGCGCCCGGCGTCGGGAAGTCGCGACTCGTCGAGGAGTTCCTCGCGGGCCTCCCGGAAGAGTCCACCATCGTGCGCGGTCAGTGCCTCTCCTACGGTGACGGCATCACGTACTGGCCGGTGGTGGAGATGCTCACCGGGGTCGCCAGCATCCTGGACTCGGACGGCCCCGCGGAGGTCCGCCCGAAGATCGATGCGCTTCTTCGAGGTGCGGAAGACGCCGCGATCGCCTCGGAACGGCTCGCCGAATTCCTCGGGCTCGCGGGAGCCACGGCGTCACCGGAGGAGACGAACTGGGCGATCCGCAAGCTCTTCGAGGCCCTTGCCTCGGACAGGCCGCTCATCGCCGCGTTCGAGGATATCCATTGGGCGGAGCCCGGGCTGCTCGATCTGATCGAGCACGTCGCCGAGTGGACGCGGGATGCGCCGATCCTCCTCGTGTGCCCGGCACGTCCGGAACTGCGGGAGGTCCGCCCGGGCTGGGGAGGGCAGGCGATGGCAACCACGCTCCTCCTCGAACCACTCTCCCAAAACGAATCCGATCAGCTGATCGCCGGGCTGCTCGGACGGTCGGACACACCTTTGACCGTCGCGGCCCGCGTGATGGAGGCGGCCGAGGGCAACCCGCTGTTCGTGGAGCAGATGGTCGCGATGCTGATCGACGATGGCCTGGTCCGGCCGGAAACGGACGGCTGGGTGGTCACCGGCGACCTGTCGCACCTCACCGTGCCACCCACGATCGCCGGACTCCTCCAGGCGAGGCTCGATCGACTCACCCCCGAGGAGCAGCGGGTGATCGAACGCGGCGCCGTCGAAGGCCGCGTCTTCCATTGGGGAAGCGTCACCGATCTGTCGAGCGACCTCGCCCCGGGCGACGTCGGCCGACACCTGATGGCGCTGCACCGACGGGACCTGATCGGCCCCGAGCAGGCACTATTCGGTGGAAGCGAGGCGTTCCGGTTCCGCCACGCGCTGATCCGCGACGCCGCGTACGAGCGGATCCCCAAGCGCGTCAGGTCCCAGTTGCACGAGGGGCACGCACGCTGGCTCGAACGGATCGCGGCCGAACGCCTCCCCGAGTTCGAGGAGGTGCTCGCGTACCACCTCGAGCAGGCGGCGGCACTCCGGTCCGAGCTCGGTCCGCTGGACGACCATGGGCGTGAGCTCGCGGGTGAGGCGGCCGTCCGACTGGCGTCGGGTGGCCGGCGAGCGGTCGCACGAGGCGACCTTCTCGGCGCCAGCAAGCTCTTCGACCGAGCTGTCGCCCTCATGGATACTGACGATCCGGTGCGCATCGATCTCCTCGAACGCCTCGGCACGGCGGCGATCCATGCAGGCGCTCTGGAGAGGGCGAAGTCCGCGTTCGACGAGGCATCGGAGACGAGCTCCCGGCAGGGTGACCGAAGGCGGGAGATCCGCGCGCGCCTGGCGCAGCTCTTGCTCCGCTCACAGATGGAGCCTGAAGGCGCCACGGAGCTGCTCAAGCGAGAGGCGGAGAAGGCGATCCCCGTCCTGGAGGAGCTCGGCGACGACGAGGGTCTCGCACGCGCATGGAGCGCCTTGAGCGAGGTCGGCCTGATGTGGTGTCGCGCCTCGGACATAGAGACCGCGTCCGAGCGTGCGGCTTTCCACGCCCAACGGGCTGGGGATCGGGCCGCCCTGCCCGACGTGGCCCTTTCGCGGATGGTCGCGCCGTTCTTGGGGATGGCTCGGCCTGAGGAGGGGATCCAACGATGTGAGGAGATCCGAGCTTGGCTGCCCGAGGATCGGTTCATCGGAGCCATGGCCGACATGCTGGAGGGAGGCTGCCTAGGGCAACTCGGCCTGTTCGAGGAGGGGCGGAGGCAACAGCGTCGAGCGCTGGAGGTCGTGCTCGACCTGGGCCAGAAGCTCTGGGTGGGCCGTGTCTCCATGAACGCCTCCTGGCTCGAGATCCTGGCCGGCGACCTCGAGGCCGCTGAGGGCTTCCTGCGACGGGGGATGGAGATGCTCGGATCGATCAGGGAGCTCGGGTCCCGTTCCACGCTGGCCGCCGATCTCGCCCACGTGCTCTACGAGCAGGGTCGCTTCGAGGACGCGGCAGAGATGATCGGCGTGTCCGAGAACCTCGGGGCGTCGGACGATCTGGTGAACCAGGTGACGGCACGAGGGATCCGAGCGAAGTTGCTCGCTCGGGAGGAACGGACCGAGGAGGCGATCGCTGTGGTCGATGAAGCCGTCTCGATGACGAAGGGGATCGACTTCTGGGACACGCTTTCCGGCACGTTCGAGAACCTCGCCGAGGTCTACCGGCTCGCCGGACGGCGGGACGACGCGATCGCAGCGCTCGGTCGGGCGCTCGACGTCTGCGAGCGCAAAGGCGCGGTACCCGCGGTCGAGCGGATCCGCGCGAAGCTCGACGCCGTGGGTTGACCACCGTCATCCCGGTGCACCATCCTTGTTCACGGTCGGAGGGTCGGGAACCTTGTCACAGATCGCGTTGAAGGGGTTCGACGGCGATCTCCTCGAGCCCGGGGATCCGGGATACGACGACGCCAGACGGCTCTGGAACGTGATGATCGACAAGCGGCCGGCGTTCGTCGCACGGTGTCGGTCAGCGAAGGATGTGGTGGCCGTTCTCGAACGCGCCCGGGCCGAGGACATCGAGGTCGCCGTCCGCGGGGGCGGCCACAGCATCTCGGGCCTCTCGTCGACCGACGGCGGGATCATGATCGACCTGCAGCCGATGAACGGCGTCGAGGTCGACCCGGAGCGCCGACGAGCGCGTGTCGGCGGCGGCGCTCTCCTCCGGGATCTCGACCGCGCCACCCATGCACACGGGCTCGCGACGACCGGTGGGATGGTGAACCACACAGGCGTCGGCGGCCTGACCCTCGGCGGCGGCTACGGGTGGCTGGCCAGGCTGCACGGTCTGGCGTGCGACAACCTCGTCTCCGCAGAGGTCGTCACGGCGAGCGGCGACGTCGTACGAGCGTCCGACGACGAGAACACGGACCTCTTCTGGGGGATCCGAGGGGGCGGCGGCAACTTCGGCGTCGTGACGGAGTTCGAGTTCCGATCGCACCAGATCGGACCGGTGCTTTCCGTGGAACGTCGATACGAGCCCCAGGATGCCGTCGCCGTCCTGCGCGTGTTCCGTGATCTCCTGGCGGTGGCGCCCCGAGAGCTCTGCGGACTCGCCGACATGGCGGCGGGCCGAGATGGCGGGGAGCTCGCGAGCGGCTCGGCAGGGACCCGTGAGCTGATCACGTGGCTCGTCTACGTCGGCGCGGATCTCGAGGAGGGTGAGCGGCTCGCCGCTCCACTCGCTCGGGTGGCGCGGCCGATCGCCGAGTCGGCCCGGGTGATGACCTACCCGGACGTGCAATCCGTCACCAGCGACGCTTCTGGTGTGAGGAGGCGTCACTATTGGAAGGGATCGCTGGTGTGGGACCTCTCGGACGCCTTCCTGGACACCTTCGTCGAACGAGGGCTCGTCGGCGACGGTGCATGCGGGCTCGAGATCTTCTCGCTCGGGGGAGCGATCTCGGATGTGGGCGACGACGACACCGCCTACCCCAGCCGGGGTGCCGTCTTCGACTCCCTCTCAGCGGCCACGTGGGAGGACCCGCGCGACGACGACAGCAACATCTCGACCACCCGGGCGAACTGGGAAGCACTCCGTGAGTTCGTGCGAGGCGGCGTCTACGTGAACGACCTCGGGGCCGATGCCCAGGATCGCGTCCGGGAAGTCTACGGCTCGAAGTTCGAGCGACTCGTTGCCTTGAAGCAGCGCTGGGATCCGGACAACACGTTCCATCTGAACGCGAACATCCGCCCGACATAGGACGCTTCGTCTCGCGGCCGTGGCGGCCTCGGCTTCGGCTGATGTCGCCGCCTGAACCGGAGGTGGCGGGTGGATGGACCTCCACCGACCGAAGCGGAGGCGAATGCCGGAAACGCCTCGGCGGGAGGGTGTCGCAGCTCGTTCTCGCCGACTCAGCGGCCCCGGACGAAGGTCGCGAAGAGGAGCCTCGTCACGTTCTCCGCGTAACGCTCGGGGCTCCAGCCGAGTCCGCGGGTGAGCTCGCGCCACGGTCCCTGCATCGTGACGGTGTAGAAGAGGTCACTCGCATCCTCGACCGTCCAGCCGTCGGCGAGCTGCCCCTCGTCGGCGATCCGTTGCACGATCATCCGATGCACGCGACGGCTGGCCTCCATCCGGTCACGCCAAGCCGCGCCGAGCGCCTCGTCCCGGTACTGCGCCGCCTCGAGGACCTCGGCGACCGGGTCGATCTGCGCCGAGTACGTGCTGTGGAGATCGACCGTACGGCGGAGCATCTCGACCCCGGTCGGTGCGGCGAGCACGTGAGCCAGCAGCTGCTCGAAACCGAGCGCCTCCGGCATGAACCGGACGAGCGCCAGCAGCAGCCCCGCGCGGTCGCCGAAGTGGAGGTACACCGCCTGCCGCGATACCTCCGCCCGATCGGCGACATCCGTGAGCGTCATCGCCGGACCCCGCTCGACGATCTCCTCCCAGGCGGCCCGCAGGATGCGTTCGCGGGTGCCGGGATCGCCGGGGCGGTCGATGGTTCCGGCGCGTTCAGGACCCCCACTTGACATGCTGTAAACCTAGCAGGTAGGCTCCGCTTGACGTGCTGTCAAGCGACGATCGCCGAGGCGCCAGACACGCGGACGACGTCGCGACGGTCGTGATCGGCGGCGGCCAGGCCGGACTCTCGGCGGGCTACCACCTGAAGCGGCGCGGCCTTCCGTTCGTGATCCTCGACGCGAGCCAACGGATCGGGGACGCCTGGCGGCAGCGGTGGGATTCCCTTCGGCTCTTCACCCCGGCGTGGGCGAACGGCCTTCCCGGCATGCCCTTTCCGGCCCCTCGTCGCTCCTACCCCACGAAGGATGAGGTCGCCGACTACCTCGAGGCGTACGCCGCCCGGTTCGAGCTCCCCGTGCTGACGGACACACGTATCGAACGCGTGTCGCGTCGGGACGGCCGGTTCCTCGTCGAGACGGCCGACCGGCGTTTCGGCGCGGACGACGTCGTCGTCGCGATGTCGGGCTACCGGTCGGTGCGTATCCCATCGTTCGCCGACGAGCTCGATCCCGGGATCGTCCAGCTGAGCTCGTCCGAGTACCGGAACCCGGGCCAGCTCCCCGACGGCCCCGTGCTGGTCGTGGGCGCGCACGACACCGGTACGGAGATCGCACTCGAGAACGCGGAGACAAGGAGAACGTGGCTCTCCGGCCGGGATCCGGGCCAGGTCCCGTTCCGCATCGATCGGCCGTTCGGACGGCAGGTCGGCGTCCCGGCCGTGATGTTCATGTTCCACCGGGTGATGAACGTCCGGAACCCGCTCGGACGGAAGGTCCGGGAGAACCTCCACAGGAAGGCCGGTCCCGTCGTCCGGATCAAGCGGAAGGATCTCGCGGCGGCCGGCGTCGAGCGCGTACCGAGGGTGGTCGGGGCCCTCGACGGACTTCCCGCCCTCGAGGACGGACGCGTCCTCGAGCCCGCAAGCCTGATCTGGTGCACGGGTTTCGCCCCCGACTTCTCGTGGATCGACCTCCCGGTCTTCTCCGATGGCTCACTCGAGCCGACTCACGAGCGAGGCATCCTTCCGAGCGAGCCGGGCCTCTACTTCGTCGGGCTGTCCTTCCTGTCGGCCGCCTCGTCGGCGCTGCTGCTCGGCGTCGGGCGAGACGCTGATCGCATCGCAGGAGCGATCCAAGCCAACCGCCGCGCTTCTTGAGTTCAGAGCGGAAGTGGCAGCTGTCGGCGTCGTGCCAGGGCTCGGGGGGTGCAGTCGACTAGGAGGAAGCGAACGAAGTGGTGGTTGCTGAGCGCCATCGGTCCCCTCGCCCGGCGCACCGCCTCGATCGCCTCCTCGGGCGTGTAGCCGAGCTCCACGAGCGCACGTCCAACGAGGAGCCCGGAGCGGTTCACGCCGCTCAGACAGTTCACCGCGACGTGCTTCCCCTCGCTGACGAGAGCGGCGATCCTCTCCCCAACCCGGTGGATCATCTCCGCATCGGCGATGAAGGGGACGTCGTAGAGCGGGTGGAAGCTGTACCGAGGATCGGGGTCTCCGTCCCAGCGATCTCGTCCGCCGACGTCGATCAGGAGGTCGAACATCGACAGCATCTCGGCGGGCGAGTGGGCGGCGCTCGCCTGGAAGAGCCCGGGGATGACCTCCGTGTATGGCTCGACCGGGTAACCGCCCTCGACGAAGGTCTCCGCCTGCATGCCCGCATGGTCGGCTCGACGTCGGCATCCGTCAACGGTCGTCCCGACCCGGACCGAATCGTTCGTCGGCTCGGCCTCAGTCGAGAAGGGCGTCCACGGCTCCGCGCGTGTCGGTCAGTCGCTCAGCCAGCGTCGTGGCGAGCCACCGGTGCAGCGTCGCGGCGAGCTCCGGCTCCTCGGCCTCCAGACGCTCGATCGATTCGCGGCCGATGCGAAGGACCACGCTCGGGACCTCGGCCACCACGTCGGCCGTGCGAGCGATGCCCGTGTAGAGCGTGATCTCCCCCACGACAACCCCCGGGCGGAGCGTCCGCAGCCGGATCCTGCTGCCCTCGGGCGTCGTGGTCTCCACGCCGAGGCGCCCGGACTCGAGCACGTAGATGTCGCCCGGCGGGTCGTCTTGATGCAGCAGGACCGTGCCCTCGGGCACCGAGACGCGCTCGAGGTGGGCGTCGAGGCCCGGTGGCAGACCGTCGAGACGGCCGGCGGGGTGATCCGCCTGGGCCTCGGTGAGGCCGGGGGCGGAGAGCAGCGCGTCCTCGCACCGCTGCAGCCCACGATCCAGGTCGGGCTCGAAGGCCACGAGCCCATCGCTTTCCACCACGCCTCCCCGCGCGAGCTGTGCGCGGACCGGATCGGACGCGGCCGTGAAGACGATCTCGGATCCGGAAGCCTCCGCCAGGCGCATCACCTTCACGAACGAGACGACCGCCGAGGAGTCCACGCCCGTCACGCGCCGGAGATCGATCACCAGGAACCTGGGCGGCGTGGCCCCTTCCATGCGACGTCGGATCCGCTCCAGCAGGCGGTTGGTCGATCCGAAGAAGACGAACCCGGACACCCGCAGGATCTGGACGCGCTCCGAGAGCCCGCGGAGCTCGGCGCGCTCGGTGGCCGGGCGGTCGACGTTGGAGCGATAGGTCTCGCCGAAGGCGACCTCGCGGACCAGCTCGATCCGGCCGTAGCTGATGGCGAACAACAAGACGGCGAGCACCAGGCCGATCACCACGCCGACCAGGAACCCCCACACGATGATCCCCAGCAGGATCACCACCACGACGGCGTACTCGAGCGGCGGCAGCAACCGCCGCTTGTCCCAGACCCACTCGACCATGAAGGACAGGCCGAGGAACACCAGCACGCCCCCGACGATCATCCGCGGGATCAGCCCGACGACCTCCGCACCGACCACGACCGCGGCAAGCGGGACGAGCGCCGCGATCAGGCCCGCGGCCCGGGCGTCGACGCGCATGCGCTCCGCGAGCGCCGTGAGGCTGAGCGCGTGATAGCCGGGGATCCCACCGAGCGCCCCCGACACGACGTTCAGGACGCCTGCGTCGCGGAGCTCCTCGTTGGTGTCGAGGTCCCGGTCCAAGACGAGCTCGGTCCCGCTGATGTTGAACAGGATCGCAAACGTGGCCACGAAGACCGCCGTCACGATGCCGGCCCACGATTCGAGCACGGAGGACCAGTCGGCGCCGCCGAGCGCGCGAAACGCCCACGGCTTCCACGGCTGGGCCGTCTCCGACGATCCGAACAACAGCCACCCCCCCTCGCGGACCTCCTCGATCGAGGAGCCGGTGGCGACCATCCCCGCCACGAACACCCCGAGTCCGATCGCGATCACCGCCGGGATCACGAGCGGGCGTTTCACGACCCGAACCGAGATGAGCAGGATCACGCCGAACGCCAGGGCCGGGAGCCAGTGGGCGAGCTGGTATTCGCGGATCATCGAGGGGACCGTGCGCAGGTGCAGGATCGTCCCCGTGGCGACATAGATCCCCCCCTTGAAGAGCAGCCATCCCGTGCCGGCGAGGAACCCTCCGACGACCGGATACGGCACGAACCGGATCAGCGCGCCGAGCCGGACCCTCCCGATCACCGAGAACAAGATCCCGCACAGGACCGTCACCACGAGGGTCGCGGCGACGACGGTCAGGAATATGTCTGGACGCCCGTGGACCTCCAACCCGGACTGCCTGGCGATGAGGTCGAGGTCGGCGGCCTTCGCCGCCGCGGCGGAGGCGACGAGCCCGAGCACCGCCGCCGCCGCGTCTTGCACGCTGCCCACGACGCCTCGGGAGCCGGACCGCCAAGCCATGAATGCGAGCGTCAGCGCCGCCGCTCCGAGGTACAGGCCGATGCCGTCCGGAAGGCGGGCCGCGAGCAGGCCGCCGAAGACGAGGGCGGCGAACGCGATCGCGAGCACCGACTCGACGGCGCCGATGATCAGGCCGGCGGCGACGGAGGCGAGCCACGTGGTGGCCCGTCGCGGTACGACCATCCCTGTCTCCCCCGTTCCCTTCAGTCCAGTAGCACGTCGAACGTTCGCATCGTGTCGGTCAGTCGCTCCGCCAGCGTCGTGGCGAGCCACCGGTGCAGCGTCGCGGCGAGCTCCGGCTCCTCGGCCTCCAGGCGCTCGATCGCCTCGCGGCCGATGCGAAGGACCACGCTCGGGACCTCGGCCACCACGTCGGCCGTGCGAGCGATGCCCGTGTAGAGCGTGACCTCGCCCACCACGACCCCCGGGCGGAGCGTTCGCAGCCGGATCCTGCTGCCCTCGGCCGTCGTGGTCTCCACGCCCAGGCGCCCGGACTCGAGCACGTAGATGTCGCCCGGCGGGTCGTCTTGGTGCAGCAGGATGCCGCCCTCGGGCACCGAGACGCGCTCGAGGCGGGCGGCGAGGCCCGGTGGCAGACCGTCGAGGCGGCCGGCGGGGTGATCCGCCATGGCCTCGGCCAGACCGGGGGCGCTGAGCAGCGCGTCCTCGCACCGCTGGAGCCCACGGTCCAGGTCAGGCTCGAAGGCCACGAGCCTCTCGGTCTCGACCACGCCTCCCCGCGCGAGCTGCGCGCGGACCGGATCGGACGCGGCCGTGAAGACGATCTCGGATCCGGAAGCCTCCGCCAGGCGCATGACCTTCACGAACGAGACGACCGCCGAGGAGTCCACGCCCGTCACGCGGCGGAGATCGATCACCAGGAACCTGGGCGGCGTGTCCCCTTCAACGCGACGGCGGATGCGCTCCAGCAGGCGGTTGGTCGATCCGAAGAAGACGAACCCACTCACCCGCAGGATCTGGACCTGCTCCGAGAGCCCGCGGAGCTCGGCGCGCTCGGTGGCCGGGCGGTCGACGTTGGAGCGATAGGTCTCGCCGAAGGCGACCTCGCGGACCAGCTCGATCCGGCCGTAGCTGATGGCGAACAGCACGACGGCGAGCACCAGGCCGATCACCACACCGATCAGGAACCCCCACACGATGATCCCCAGCATGATCACCACCACGACGGCGTACTCGAGCGGCGGTAGCAACCGCCGCTTGTCCCAGACCCACTCGACCATGAAGGCCAGGCCGAGGAACACCAAGACGCCCCCGACGATCATCCGCGGGATCAGCCCCACGACCTCCGCGCCGACCACGACGGCGGCCAGAGGGACGAGCGCCGCGATCAGGCCCGCGGCCCGGGCGTCCACGCGCATGCGATCCGCGAGCGCCGTGAGGGAAAGCGCGTGATAGCCGGGGATCCCTCCGAGCGCCCCCGACACGACGTTCAGGACGCCTGCGTCGCGGAGCTCCTGGTTCGTGTCGAGGTCCCGGTCCAAGACGAGCTCGGTGCCGGAGATGTTGAACAGGATCGCGAACGTGGCCACGAAGACCGCGGTCACGATGCCGGCCCACGATTCGAGCACGGCCAACCAGTCGGCGCCGCCGAGCGCGCTGAACGTCCACGTCTTCCACAAGGGGGCCGAGTCGAAGGATCCGAGCAGCCACCCCCCCTCGCGGACCTCCTCGATCGAGGAGCCGGTGGCGACCATCCCCGCCACGAACACCCCGAGCCCGATCGCGATCACCGCCGGGAACACGAGCGGGCGCTTGATCACCCGCACCGCGATCAGCAGGATCACGCCGAACGCCAGGGCCGGGAGCCAGCGCTGCAGCGCCGCGGCCGCCCCCAGGTCGCTCAGGGGCTTGAAGAACGGTGAGACCCCCGACGCGACGTAGATCCCACCCTTGAAGAGCAGCCATCCCGCGCCGGCGAGGAACCCTCCGACGACCGGGTACGGCACGAACCGGATCAGATCCCCTCGCCGGCGAGACCCGAGCCACAGGAAGACGATCCCGCACAGGACCATCGCCACCACGATCGCGGCGACAGCGCTGAGGAAGATGTCGTTCGGGCTTCCGGCGCCGTGCACGACGACGCTCGCCGAGACGACCGCCATCATTGCCGCGCCCGTTCCCTGGAGGCCCCCGACGACGCCTCGGCGGCCGGCCCGCCAGGCCATGAACGCGAGCGTCAACGCGGCCGCCCCGAGGTACAGACCGACCCCGTCGTCCAGGAAGTAGAACTCGAGATAGCCGGAGAAGACGAGTGCCGCGAAGGAAACCGCGAAGAAGACCTCGACGGCTCCGATCACGATCCCTACGACGACCGTGCCGAAGGTGACCGCTCGTTGCCCGGGAACGGTTTCCTCCGCCACCCCCATGCGAGAGGACCCTAGCCGGAGTGTCCGGACCGCGCTAGTTGTAGTCGCTCACGGACTCGCGAGGACGAAGGGGGAGACGGGACCGGTCGGAGGCGCTCGACGGCCACGTCTGGACTGAGGTTTCGCTTCCGAGTACCATCCGACCTCTCGAACGCGCCCTTTGCGACCCCCCGCTCCTGGGCGTTCGAGGCCCGGAGGAGGGGTGACGCATGAAGAGGTCCGTGCTGTTCGTCCTGTGTCTGGCGGTGGTGGCGACCGCCGCGCCCGCTGCATCGGCGTCCCCAGCGAGGGCCGAGCGCGGCCGATACATCGTCGTGCTGCGGGACTCCGTCGGCAGATCCGGCAACGTCGCCGCCGAGCACGCCGCGCGGTACGGCGCCGGCGTCTCCTTCGTCTACGGCACGGCACTGAAGGGCTACGCCGCCACGCTCACCGAGCCTGCCGCGGCGCGGATCTCCCGTGACCCGCGCGTCGCCTGGGTCGAGCCCGACCGCCTGATGCACGCGACGGCGCAGAGCCTCCCCACCGGGGTCAACCGGATCGAGGGCGACCTCAGCAGCCAGGTGGCCGGGAACGGCTCGGGGGCCGTGTCGAGCCCGGCGGTCGCGATCATCGACACCGGGATCGACCTCGACCATCCTGACCTCAACGTGATCGCCTCGGTGAACTGCACCGGAGGCGGGCCGTTCCGGAAGAAGTGCGGCACCGGCGGCGACGACGACAACGGCCACGGGACGCACGTGGCCGGCACGGTCGGCGCGAGGGACGACTCGAACGGCGTCGTCGGCGTCGCGCCGGGCGCGCCGCTCGTGGCCGTGAAGGTGCTGAACAGCAAGGGCAGCGGGTACACGTCGTGGATCGCGGCCGGGATCGACTGGGTCGCGGCGAACGCGGCGTCGCGGGGCATCAAGGTCGCGAACATGAGCCTCGGCGGCTCGGGATCCGACGACGGCAACTGCGGCAACTCCAACAACGACGCGATGCACAAGTCGGTCTGCGGCCTGGTGAACGGCAGCGGCGTCACGCTGGTGGCGGCGGCCGGCAACTCGACGAAGGATCTCGCCGGGTTCGTGCCGGCGGCGTACGACGAGGTCCTGACCGTGACCGCTGTGGCGGACTTCAACGGGCAGCCGGGCGGTGGCGCCGCGGCGACCTGCCGGAGCGACGTCGACGACACCGCGGCGGACTTCAGCAACTGGGCGGTGAAGGCCGCCGACCAGGCCCACACGATCGCGGCGCCGGGGGTCTGCATCCGCTCGACGTGGCTCTCCGGGGGCTACCACACGATCTCGGGGACGTCGATGGCCTCGCCGCACGTGGCCGGGACGGTCGCGCTGTGCCTGTCGAGCGCCACATGCTCGGGCACGCCGGCTCAGATCGCCTCGAAGCTGCGAACGGACGCCCAGAACGCCGACGCGTCCAACGCGTACGGGTTCGTCCAGGACCCGAACAGCTCGCCGATCACCGGCCGGTACTACGGCTACCTCGAGTACGCCGGAGGCTATTAGGCGTAGATCACGCCGGAGCCCTCGAGACTCGGCACGACCCGAGCGACCCATGCCATCCGCTCGGGCTGCGAACTCGTCTCGAGCATCGCTCGCCTGCGCGGAAACGTGAGAACAGGTCTTCGGTGCGGATGCCGGTGCCGGCGATCACGGGGGCCCCGAACGCGAGGGCCCAGCGCGAGGCCCGCGAGCGCGCCGACGAGGGCGACTTCGACGCGGCGCGGAAGCTGCTCCGCGGGCGGCCGAAGACCTGCGGAAGGTGGCGCCCGGCTCGGCGAGGGCGGAGGAGCTGCTGACCCAGCCCGAGGAGACGGTCCGGTTCGCCGACTCTCGCTGCGACCCAGACAAGAGCGAATCTAATTATCAATCGCTAGCGTTTGAGTGATATTATTCGCTCATGACGATCCTGCCCTATACCGTGACGGACTCCATCAAGGAGCTGATCGAGGAGCTCGACGCGTGGAAGCGCCTGCTCGACGTCCGCGTCCTTCCTCGGGCCTGGGAGGGACGTCTCCGACGCGACCTCGAGGCCGAGGCGGTGGCGGCTTCGACGCGGATGGAGGGCGTCAACGTAACGGTCGACGAGGTCAGGCGCATCCTGGCGGGCGACCGACCGGCCGACGTGGAACCGGAGGACCGAAGACTCGTCGAGGGCTATCGAGATGCCATGAACTTCGTCCTGAGACAGGCGGACGACCTCGCCTTCTCATGGGACAGGGGCTTGATCGTCGGACTCCACGATCGAGTGATGGCCGGACGGTATGACCTGGGAGCCGGCAGGCTCCGAACGAACCATCAGGTCTGGGTGAGGAACCGTCTGACCGGGGAAGACGTGTATCTCCCCCCGGGCGAGGATGTGGATGCCCTCTTCGAGGAGGCCGTCGCACAGCTCCGAACGCTTGAGCCGCACCCAGCCGTGACCGCCGCATGGGTCCATGTAGCGACCGCAGCGATCCATCCCTTCCGGGACGGGAACGGTCGCTCGGCGCGGATCCTCGCGTCTCTGGCGATGTACCGAGGGGACTTCAACCTGAAGGAGTTCACCTCACTCGAAGAGTGGTGGGGTCGCCACCTCGCCGAGTACTACGACCTCTTCCGCTGCCTCGGGTCGTCCTGGGACCCGGGCGCGGACGTGACGCCCTTCATCGAGGGGCATATCCGGGCGCAGGTTCAGCAGGTACACGCTCTTGACCTGCGCGTCCAGACCGAACAGCAGGTGTGGCTGGCGGTCGAGGAGGCCGCGGAGGATGTGGGGCTGGAACGACGGCTCGCGAACGCGCTGTGGGACGCGTTCTTCGGTCGCGAGATCACCGCCGGCTACTACCGCTCACTCACCGATGTGAGCCCAGCCACAGCGACGAAGGACCTTATCGTTGCCGTCGCGGCTGGATTGCTCGCCTCAGAAGGCGAGCGGCGCGGAAGACGGTACCTCGCGGGAGCGAAGCTGTATCCGGCCGTGGCCGAGACGCTCTTCATCTCCGATCTCGAGTCGGCGGAGTCTCCACGTGATCGGATCGTCAGCGAGCTCGAGGGGCGGCTCACCACGTCGGGTGAAGCGCTCGGCTTCCCGCGACGGCCCTCCGCCGAGGGATGATCCGGGTGAGCGCCGCCGAGGCGGCGCGAGGATCGGACGCCGTTGCGATCGCCGTACAGACTCGGCCTCCCGGGCATCCCGATCGTGCCCATCAGGCGATCCACGAACCGCCCAGACGAAGTATGAGCCGAGCGTCAGGGGCGTCACGATCGGGTACACGAGGGCGTCACTTACTTGCCCCTCGAGTCATAAGTCGGGACAGTCGTTCGATGTCCGATCGGTTCAACCGGGTCCGCTAGAGATCATCGCAGTACTCCGCGCCGCGGTCGATCCACCGACCGTCGTCGGCGGCCTGCCAGCGCCCGATCGCCACGACCCGACCGTCGCGGACCACCCGAGTGTGGACCGACTCGGCCTCCGGATACCCGGCTCGTTCGATGACGTCGCCCTCGAGCACAGGGGATCCCGCCGCGGTGATCGAGGCTCGGGACAGCTCGACCGGATCTCCCGTCTGACCGGCCGGCGTCCCGCCGTCGAAGTCCTCCCGGTAGTCGGGATGCGAGGCGGCG
>DATKDI010000033.1:0-22288 GCA_035512775.1 Actinomycetota bacterium
GCTGAGGTGAAGAAGCTCTCGGCCTGGTGAGGAGATCCCGATGACCACGATCAAGATGCCCCAGCTCGGCGAGACGATCGTCGAGGGCACGATCCTGAAGTGGCTGAAGCAAGAAGGCGAGAGCATCGAGCGCGACGAGTCGCTCTTCGAGATCTCGACCGACAAGGTCGACACGGAGGTCCCCTCACCCGTCAACGGCACCGTCTCGAAGATCCTCGTCGAAGAGGGACAGACCGTGCCTGTCGGCACCGACCTCGCGGAGATCGCGGAGGAAGGCGCGGAAGAAGCTGGCGGGAGCGACGCGGGAGCCGCCCCTGCCGGGGGGCCAGCGCCCGCTGCTGAGGAAGCCTCTTCCGGAACATCGGCGGGCACCGAGCCCCCCTCTGAGGCGGCTCCGGCCTCTTCCACACCTGCAGCCCCTTCGGCAGCGCCTGCGGAAGCGGAGAGTGCGTCGGCCGTCGCGGAGGGCTCGGCGGCCGAGATGCCTGCCGTGGAGCCGGCGACGCCGCAGGGAGCCGAGGCGACCGCTGCGAGCGCGACCTCGCCGGAGCCGGCTCCCGCCGACACCGGATCGGGAGCGATGCCCGACCGGGGGCCAAGGTCGAAGATCCTCTCCCCCCTCGTGCGTCGGCTCGCGGACGAGCACGGCCTGGACCTTTCGCGGATCCAGGGCTCGGGGACAGGGGGACGCATCACCAAGCAGGACGTGATGGCGGCGATCGACTCCGGCGACGCAGCGGCGGCGGTAGCGGCACCGGCGACGGAGCCCGCACCTGCGGAGGTGCCGGCACCCGCTCCTTCTCAGGCGCCACAGGCGCCGACGGTCGCACCGGTCGCACCGACGGTCGGGGGCCCCGGCGACGAGGTCGCACCCATCTCGCACATCCGGAAGCTGATCGGCCAGCACATGGTCGGCTCGCTCCAGACGTCCGCGCGCGCCTGGACGATGGTCGAGGTCAACATCGACCACCTCGTGAAACTGCGGGAGCGGGTGAAAGAGGGCTTCAAGGCCAAGCACGGCGTCAACCTCACGTACCTGCCGTTCGTGATCCGAGCGACGTGCGACGCGCTCCTTACCCATCCCGAGGTCAACTCGGAGCTCCGCGGGGATGAGATCGTCCGGCACCGCTACGTGAACATGGGCATCGCGGTCTCCTACGACGCCGGGCTCATCGTTCCGGTGATCAAGGGCGCGGACGCGATGAACACCGTCGGCCTCGCGAGGGCGATCGCCGATCTTGCCGGAAGAGCGAGGGCGCATCAGCTGAAGCCAGACGAGATCCAGGGCTCCACGTTCACGATAACGAACCCCGGCCCCTACGGCTCGATCGCGAGCCTCCCGATCATCAACCAGCCCAACACCGGCATCCTGTCCATCGACGCGATCCAGAAGCGGGCGGTGGTGATCGACGACACGATCGCGATCCGCTCGATGGTGAACATCTCGATGTCGTGGGACCACCGCACCATCGACGGCGAGATCGCCACCCGGTTCCTCGCGCGGGTGAAGCAGAACCTCGAGAGCTGGGACTTCGCCGAGGACGTCGCCGTCTGACGGGGACGCGATGACCCGGGAGGCGCACCTGATCCGGCCCGAGGGGCCGGTCCCCTACGGGCCGGCGAACGAGGCGATGCACCTGCTCGCGGAGCGCAGGCTGGCGGGCGAGGTTCCCGACACCGTGATCCTCGTCGAGCACCCTCCGGTGTTCACGGCGGGGCGCCGCGCGCGGCCCGACGAGCTCCTGTGGTCGCCCGACGAGGTGGCCGCGCGCGGCGCCGAGGTCCATCGGATCGACCGCGGAGGGGCATTCACGTTCCACGGGCCCGGCCAGATCGTGGGCTATCCGATCATCGACCTCGGGCCCAAGCCCGACGCCGCCGCACACCTCCGCCGGATGGAAGAGGCGGTGATCCGGACCGCGGAGGGGTTCGGCGTCGCGCTGCATCGACGCGAGGACGTGCAGACCGGCGTGTGGCACGGCGACGACAAGGTGTGCGCGATCGGCGTCCGTCTGATGCGCGCCCGCGTCACCCTGCACGGCTTCGCGCTCAACTGCGACCCCGATCTGTCGTGGTGGGACGGCATCGTCGCCTGCGGGCTCCCGAGCCACGGCGTCACCTCGCTCAGCCGGCTCGCGGGCCGACCCACGACGGTCGCGGAGGTCCGTCCCGACCTGGCGCGCCACCTGGCCGAGGTCTTCGACCTCACGTTCCGTGTCGCCGCATGGCCGGGCATCGACGTCCCGCGAACGACCGCGGTCTAACGCTCGTGGGTATCGCCGAAGTTCGGTTGCGAGACGTTCGCGACGACGACCTCGCGACCTTCTTCGAGCATCAGCGGGATGCCGACGCGAACCGGATGGCGAACTTCGACGCCCGGGGTCGCGACGCCTTCATGGCGCACTGGACGAAGATCCTCCGCGACGAGACCGTCGTGGTCAGGACCGTCGAGTTCGAAGACCTCGTGGCAGGCAACATCGTGAGCTGGGAGCACGACGGGGAGCGCGACGTTGGCTATTGGATCGGTAGCGAGCATCGGGGCAAAGGCATCGCCACGGGAGCGCTGTCCGCGTTCCTGTCCGAGCTGGAGACCCGACCGCTGCATGCGCACGTTGCCGCCCACAACGTGGGGTCGATCCGCGTCCTCGAGAAGTGTGGCTTCGAGAGGATCTCCACGTCGCCGGCTGACGCCGGCGGCGTCGAGGAGCTGCGCTTGAAGCTCGACCGCTGAGGTCAGAACAACGCGGCGGACAGGAGCCGTCGGTACTCCTGGACGAGCGGATCCTCGTCGCCGACCGCGGTGAAGACGGTGATCATGGTATCCCTCGCGGCGTCGCGGTCATCGGTGAGCGCTTGCAGCATGCCCGCGAGCCCTCCGATGACATCGCCCGAGGCCACCAGGCCCTTCGCCTGCCCCAGGATGCCGTCCTCCCCGACGTCCGCCCATCTCCGCACGGTGATCGTCGCAAGGACCTTCTCCGCCTCAGGGTCCGGGCGGTGCTTCGCCACGAGCCGCTCGGCCTCGTCGAGCTCGCCCCGCTCCAACAGGATCCGGGCGAGCCCGACCGCTGCCTCGCGGTTCTCGGGACCGTCCTCGAGCACCTGCCGGTACCGTTCCTCGGCGGTTTCGAGGTCGCCGGATTCCTCCACGGAGCGAGCCTCCTCGGCCTTCTTCTCGGCGTCGGTCGGCAGGATGGTGTCGATGAACTTGTTCACCTCCGGCTCGGGGTAGGCCCCGATGAAACCGGTCACGGCCTCTCCGTCCTTGAAGGCGATCACGGTCGGGATGCTCTGCACGCCGAAAGCCGTCGCCGTCATCGGGTTCGCGTCGGTGTCGAGCTTCGCAAGGAGGAAGGCGCCCGCACGCTCGTCGGCGACCTTCTCGAGCGTCGGCGTCAGCTGGCGGCAGGGGCCGCACCACTCCGCCCACATGTCGACCACGACCGGCCGCTCCTTCGAACCTTCGACGACGACCTCTTCGAAGTTCTGGTCGGTGACCTCTACGACATCCGGTGACGTTGCCATGCTGCCTTCCTGCTCCTCACGTCTCGCGGTTATCACTCAGTCTCGACGACGACCTCGTGGGTGACAACGCACCGGGGCTCCCCGCTGTTCCGGCGCTCCGACCGCGACGGAGAGTGCCGCTGATATCCTGCGACGACGGTGCGAGGAGAGACGGTGTGTCCACCCGGGTAGCCGAAACCCCACACAGCGCGCTCGGACTTTCCGACGACGACCTCCTGAGGATGTACCGCCTTCTCCTCACGTCGCGACTGCTCGATGAAGCGGCCCTCCGGCAGAACCGGATGGGCCGCGCGCCGTTCGTCGTGCCGGCGGCTGGCCACGAAGGATGCCAGATCGGCACGGCGTGGGCGATGAGGCGCGGCACCGATATCTGGCTCCCCTACTACCGAGACCTGGGGGTCGTCCTCACTGCCGGCATGACGCCCTACGAGGTCTTCCTCGGGGTCTTCGCCAAGGCCGACGACCCCTCCTCGGGAGGCCGCCAGATGCCGGCGCACTGGGGTTCGAGACGGCTGAGCATCATCAGCGGGTCGTCCCCGATCGCCACCCAGGTGCCGCACGCGGCCGGCATCGCGTTCGCCGCGAGGTACCGGGGGGAGGACACCGTCGTCGGCTGTTGGTTCGGTGACGGAGCCACGAGCGAGGGCGATTGGCACGAGGGGCTCAATTTCAGCGGGATCCACCGACTGCCCGTGATCTTCGTCTGCGAGAACAACCAGTACGCGATCAGCGTCCCCCAGTCGAAGCAGATGGCCATCAAGGATGTGGCCGCGCGCGCGGAGGGTTACGGCTTCCCCGGGGTCGTCGTCGACGGGAACGACGTGCTCGCCTGCTACGGGGCGATGAAGACGGCTCACGAGCGGGCGCGTGCAGGGGAGGGCCCGACGCTGATCGAGTGCAAGACGTACCGGTTCATGCCGCACACCTCGGACGACGACGACAAAGCCTACCGGAGTCGGGAGGAGGTCGAGGAGGCGCGCGCCAACGATCCGCTGGTTCAGTTCGGCGGATACCTCCGACAGCACGACCTCCTCGATGACGAGAAGGACGAGACGCTGCGCGCGGGAACGAAGGAGGAGATCGAAGAGGCGATCAAAGCCGCCTGGGACGCTCCCGATCCCGATCCCGACACGGCCTTCCGCCACGTCTTCCACGAGGAAGAGCCGTGACCGAGAAGAACGTGGTCACCGCGATCCGCGACGCGCTCCACGACGAGATGGCGAACGACGAGCGGATCGTCCTCCTGGGTGAGGACGTGGGCATCCGCGGCGGCGTCTTCCGGATCTCCGAGGGCTGGATGGAGGAATTCGGCGAGCAGCGCGTGATCGACACGCCGCTCGCCGAGTCCGGCATCGTCGGGGTGGCGATCGGGATGGCGCTGCACGGATTGCTCCCGATCGCCGAGATCCAGTTCGCGGACTTCATCCACCCCGCGTTCGACCAGGTGATCTCGGAGGCTGCCCGGCTCCGGTACCGCTCGAACGGGGACTTCGGCGTGCCGATGGTGATCCGGACCCCCTACGGCGGTGGGATCCACGGAGCCCTGTACCACTCGCAATCGATCGAAGCCTTCTACGCCCACATCCCGGGGATCAAGGTCGTGATGCCGTCCACGCCGGCCGACGCCGCAGGCCTACTGCGGAGCGCGATCAAGGACCCGGATCCGGTGCTGTTCCTCGAACACAAGAAGACATACCGCGCGATCAAGGGTGAGGTCGCCGACGAGGCCTACCTCACCCCGATCGGCGTCGCCGATGTGAAGCGTGAAGGCGACGACCTGACCTGTGTCAGCTACGGGTACTCCTTGCATCTCTGCCTCGACGCCGCTCAGCGGCTCGAGGAGGACGAGGACGTCTCCGTCGAGGTGGTGGACGTGCGGACACTCGCGCCGCTCGATGTCGAGACGATCGTCGACTCCGTCCGCAAGACCTCGAAGGCGATGGTCGTCTACGAGGACAACCGAACCTACGGCGCCGGGGCGGAGATCGCGTCCACGATCGCGGAGCAGGCCCTGTTCGACCTGGACGCGCCGATCGTGCGGATCGGCGGCCCTGACATCCCCGCGATGCCGTTCGCTGCGCCACTCGAGCACTTCTTCATGGAGCCGGAACCGGACCAGCTCTACGCGCGGATGCGCGAGCTCGCCCGCGCATAGCGGGACGCTCGCTACACTCGGGAACGATGGCGGTCACCGACCACAACCCTCAGAAGCGACGCCTCCACCTTCCGATCGTCGGCGTCACGAACGGCCCCGGCGTGGAAACGGTCGCCGGCCCGAAGCCTTCGTGGCTCAAGGTGCGCCTCACGACCGGTCCGAACTACGAGGACCTCAAGGGCATCATGCGCGAGCGATCGCTGCACACCGTCTGCGAGGAGGCGATGTGCCCGAACATCCGCGAGTGTTGGGAGGAGCGCGAGGCGACCTTCCTGATCCTGGGATCGAAGTGCACTCGGCGCTGCGGCTTCTGTGACGTGATGACCGCGAAGCCGGACCCGGTCGAGGAGGACGAGCCGGCGCGGATCGCCGAGGCCGTCCGCGAGATGGGACTGCGCTACGTCGTGCTCACCGGCGTGGCTCGCGACGATCTGGAGGACGGCGGGGCCCGCATCTGGGCCTCGGCGATCCGCGCCGTTCGTGAGGCGGTTCCCGGGATCGGGATCGAGGTGCTGCCGTCGGACTTCAAGGGCGGCGAGCGGGATATCGCGACGGTCCTGGAGGCGGAACCGGACGTGTTCGCACACAACCTCGAGACCGTGCGCAGGCTGCACGACCGCATCCGGCCGGCGTTCGGATACGAGCGCACGTTGGACGTGCTCCGTTTCGCGAAGCTGCATCGATCCGGTCAGGTCACGAAGTCGAACCTGATCCTCGGCATGGGAGAAAGGCCCGACGAGGTGCCGGCGGCGATGGCCGACCTCCACGACGCCGGTATCGACATCCTCACGATGGGCCAGTATCTGCAGCCGACCACGTATCACCTGCCCGTCGACCGCTGGGTGCATCCGGACGAGTTCGCGGAGTGGAAACGCATCGGCGAGGAGATGGGGATCGCCCATGTGGAGGCCGGACCGCTCGTGAGGTCCAGCTACCACGCCGGGAAGCAGCTCCGGCGAGCGGTCGAGGCCGGCGTCGGATCTCGCGCGTAGCAGTCACAACGATCTCAGCTGCTCGACCGTTCGCTCCCGCACGCGTTCTCGATCCCTCCGGAAGAACCTGCGCGCCGGCTCCACACCTCGACGCACTCCTCCGGCATCGGCGACGAGCGACGACACCTGCCGTCCGAGCGACTCTCGCATCGCCTTCGGTACGTACGGCTGTTCGTACATCCGCAGGTAACGCTCGACGAGGTCCGGATGCTCCGTTTCCAGCCACGGGAGGAACTCCTCTCGAACGCCCGGTCGGAGATGCAACATGATCGGCGAGACGTGGGTCGCTCCCGCATCGATCGCTGCCCCGACCACCTCCCGGAGCTGTTCGGGACGGTCGGAGATCCCGGGCAGGATCGGGGCCATCAAGACCCCGGCCGGGATGCCGGCCTCCGTCAACGTCCGGATGGCCTCGATCCGAGCCTTCGGGTGAGGAGTGCCGGGTTCCGTCTGCCGCCAGACCTGCTCGTCCAGCGTCGTGATCGAGAATGCGGCGGAAACCGGTGCGACCTCGGCCGCTCGTCGGAGCAGAGCGAGGTCCGCAGGATCAGCGTTCCCTTCGTGAGGATCGAGAAGGGGTTCCGATGGTCGATCAGGGCCTCCATGATCCCGCGCATCAGCTTGTAGCGGCTTCGGACCTGGAAAGGCGATCGAAACGCCGTTGGGGAGCGGGCAGTCGCTCATCCGCTCTTACAGTGGCATGCTATCCGGGGGGTATTGACCAGGCTGCAAAGAGAGGAAACGAGGCTTTTGGTGGTCCGTCGAAACGATGGGGAGCCCGTGCCGCCGGCCCAGCACGCCGGGCCGTCTCAGGAGGCACGGCCTCGAGGGCCGGAGAAACAACGAGTGTTCGTCGGCACGGGGTTGTTCTGGACCCTGATCCTGGGGCTTCTCCTGGCGGCGGCGCTGGTGGTCTTCATCTTCCAGAACACGCAGGACGTGGAAGTAGAGTGGCTTGGGTTCGACTTCACCGCTCCCCTGATCGGCCTGCTGCTCGGGACGGCACTGATCGCGGTCATCATCGACCAGATCGCGGGTGTCGTACTTCGGCGCCGTCGGCGCCGGGCGCGGACCGAGCGCGAGGAGCTCAAGCGACTGCGGGCCGACGACGCTCGGTAGCCCTGGGGTGGATCTAGCTGGGTGGATCTAGCTCCTCGTCGATCCATCCACGCGCCTCTTCGAGGAGCTCTCGCCGTTGCTCCAAAACCTCGTGGGCTGCATCGCGCTTCCCCTGGCGGTCTCCGAGGATCGTTTCCGAGTAGTAACGATTGGCGTTGGCGATGGCAGTATCTGCGTTGCTCGTCCAGTCCCTGAAGTCCTGTCGCGACGGGCGAGACTCGATGACGATGATGTCGCCCTTGGCTGTTGGAGGCTGGTAGCCCTCCGCCCGGGCCACAGTCTCCCACCTACTGTTGACGTACTCTCGCCACTCCGGCGGGGGTACGTCTGAGAGAGGGAAGTGCAGGATTACCCTGCCGTCCTGCTTATCCACCCCAACAGAGTCAGGCCGGCCCGTTCGTTATGTTCGATTCGTGCCAGCCCTGATCAGTGCGGTGAGTCGATCCGCTGTGCGAGCGTCGGCAGCATCGCGACGGCGATCTCCGGCTCCTCCTGGAGCAGCTTCGAGAAGTCCGTCCGAGAGATCGCCAGGCACCGGACCAGGGTCTTCGCGCGGATACGCGCGATCCGTGGTTGATCCGTGAGGAGCGCGAGCTCGCCGAAGAACTCCCCCGGCCCGAGCTCCCATCCGCCGCCGTCGGGTGTGTGGACCTCGACTGTCCCCTCCTCCAGCACGAACATCCCGGAGCCTGGCTGCCCCACCTCGACGAGGACCCAGCCCGCGGGTGACTCGAACTCCGTCGAGAGCTCGGCCACTCGCTCGAGACCGTGGTCCGAGAGCTCCGCGAACAGCGGGATCGACCGGAGCCTCTCGGTATCCATCGCGAGGACGCTACACGACCGAAGGACGGGGTTGCGGGGCTCAAGCAGTGAGCGACGAAGGAGCGAACGTAGCCCCGATATGAAGTGGAGGAGCCGACCTGTAAGCCGGATCCTGTACCGGGACCGAAGTCCCGGTGGCGGCCATCTCTCTCGGCGCGCAGGCGGGTCTCCCCGCCGCGCGGCCGCGTCGCGGTTCTCCCGCGCCGTGCGGCCTACCCGGCAGCTCGGGCGGGCCACCCTCGAACGCTGCCTGCTTGGCCTTGCTCCGGGTGGGGCTTGCCGAGCCGGCACGGTCGCCCGCGCCGCTGGTGCGCTCTTACCGCACCGTTTCACCCTTACCCCCCAAGAACTGGGAGGCGGTCTTCTCTCTGTTGCGCCTTCGCGAGGTCGCCCCCGCCTGAGTCGCCCCAGCACCCTGCCCTGTGGAGTCCGGACTTTCCTCGACCGCGCGCGAAGCGCGGCCGCGGCCGCCCGGCCGGCTCCTCCGCCACAAGGGTACTGCGTACGATGGGTTCTCTTCGATGCGTCGGATCGCAGCCAGCCTCGTGATCGTCGCCGCGGCCGCGGTCGCGTGCTCGCGGACGCCCGAGCCACAGGGCCCGCAGCGCCCGGCGAGCCGGCAGATCCTCGCGCTCGACGATCTTCGACTCTCGGGACAGGCCCGCTCGGTCGCACACGCGTTCCTCCGCGCCTACGCCGGCTCGGCCGCCGACGCCGGGCGAACCCTCAGGCCCCTCGTGGAAGGTTCGCTCGCTCGAGAATGGGCGCATTGGGTCGGCGTGCAGAACGCCGCGTTCCCGGGCACGATCGAAGGCAGCCTGCAGCTCGGCCACTTGGGCGCAGCCTCCCCGGTACGGGCCGAAGACGGCTCGCTCGACGATCTCGTCGCCTACGGCGTGATCGTGCGTGCGACCATCACCTTCGGGTTCACTGACGAGACCGGCGAGGAGATCGCACCGATCCGGCGATCGATGGATGGGGTGGTCGTGATGATCCAAGGAGAGGACGGAGCCTTCCGCGTCATCAACTTCGTTCGCGACGGGCTCCGGCTTGACGAGTTCTTCCAAGTGTTCGACGGCGCGCGCGAGCGGCGGAGGGGCGTGACGGTGGAGATCCGGAACCTCGTGCAGCTCGAGCGATGGCAGTTCGGGATCCAGGTCACGAACGACACCGAGCGCCCGTTGCGCGTCCTGCCGGGCCTCACAGCTTTGCTCACCGCGCAGGAGGATCTCGCGAGCTCGGAACGACCCCTCGTCACCTTCCCGAGCCCGATCTCGCCCGGCGAGTCGGCCGAAGGCCTCGTCAGCTTCGTCGCCCCGCCCGCAACCGCCGGGAAGCTGGATCTCCAGGTCGCGGTCGCGGGCCCCGACGGCGAGGCGACAGGATTCGTGTTCGGCGTGCCCCAGGTGGCTGCGCCCGAGACGCCCTCTCCCAGCCCTGCGGCCTAACGCTCCCCCGCGAGCCATCGGTCGACGCCCTCGTTCGCCAGGCGATCGGCCTCGACGTTCTCCTCCCGCGGGACGTGTTCGAAGGAGACCCGATCGAATCCGGCGGCGATGCTCCGAGCGCGGCGATGGAGCGGCTGCAGGTGCGGCGCCTTCACGCGAAAGCGGCCCGTGAGCTGGTTGATCAGGAGCAGACTGTCCGATCGGAGCGTCACGGCCCTCGCACCGAGCTCTGCCGCCCGCGCGAGGCCTTCGATCACCGCGGTGTACTCCGCCACGTTGTTCGTCGTTTCGCCGATACCCTGCGCGATCTCGGCCAGCACGTCGCCGTCCTCGTTCGTGATCTCCACGCCGATGCCGGCGGGACCCGGGTTCCCGCGGGAGGCGCCGTCGCAGGCGACGATCAGATGACCAGGATCCGCCGGCAGTGCTCGCACCTCTTCGGGCCCTCGACACGTTTCAGCCGATCGACATAGACGGACGAGAGCTGCTCGTGGCACCCCTGGCACACACCATCGACAAGTGCCACCGCGGCAACGCCTTTCTTCTGAGGACGCAGGTCCTCATAGAGCTCGAGGAACTCGGGGTCGACCGCCTTCGCCAGCGTGGCCCTCGCCTCGGTTCGCTCTTCCAGCTCGGTGTGCAGCTTCTCCAGCTCGTCCGCGGCGACGCTCCCCACCTCTGCCACCCGTGCCCGGAGAGCCTCGGAACGTTCGGCCGCGGCCCGCTCCTGGCCCTCGAACTCTTCCCGAACCTCCATCAGCGCCAGCAGCTCGTCCTCTCGATCGGTGCGACGCTTCTTGAGGTTGTCGACCTCGTGGGTGATCGACTCCAGCTCCCGCGCGTTCGCGACCGATCCGTCGTACAGGCGCCGCTCCTCGGCAGCCGCCTTCTGCGACATCGAATCGATCTCGTGCTCGAAACGCATCTGGTCTCGAGAGAGCTCGTCCAGTCGCAGCCGGAGCTCCCCCATCATCCGCTCCGCCTCGTTCGCTTCGGCGAGGGCAGCCGCCGCGTCCTCACCCGCCTCGAGCGCTCGCATCCGCGCCATCAGCCGATCGATCGCGGTGTCGATCTCTTGGATCTCGAGCAACGGACGGGCGGGATCCATGGGCGCGGAAGCCTAGTCGATGCTTCCCGTTCCCGCGGCGCGAGCAGCGGCTACGCTCGCACCATGCAGGGAGAAGCCGACGGAAGGGTGGCCCTCGTGACCGGCGCCGGAAGTCCCACGGGGATCGGATTCGCCACGGCGAGGATCCTCGGACGGGAGGGAGCGGCGCTCGCGATCGGATCCACGACCGACCGGATCCATGACCGGTCGGCGGAATTGACCGACGCCGGATCCGAGGCCGCCGGGTTCGTCGCCGATCTCACGGACCGCGAACAGGTACGAGGGATGGTGGACGGGATCCTCGAGCGGTTCGGGAGGATCGACATCCTCGTGAACAACGCCGGCATGGTGACCGTCGACATGGATGGCTGGGAGGATCGCGAGTTCCTCGACATGGATGACGCGTTCTGGGATCGCGATCTCGCATCGAATCTCGGCACGGCGTACAACGTGACGAAGGCCGTACTGCCCGGGATGGTGGAACGCGGCTGGGGACGGGTCGTCATGGTCTCCTCGGTCACCGGGCCGGTGGCCACGACGATCGGATCCACCGGGTACGCGGCGGCCAAGGCCGGGATGGACGGCTTGATGCGCGGCCTGGCGATCGAGGTGGCCCGGAGCGGCGTCACCGTGAACAGCGTGCTCCCGGGGTGGATCGCGACGGGCTCGCAGACCGATGAGGAAGCCGCAGCGGGCGTGCACACGCCGGTGGGGCGCTCGGGGACGCCCGAGGAGGTCGGCGAGCTGATCGCGTTCCTCGCGTCGGATCGCGCGAGCTACGTCACGGGTCAGACCGTCGTCATCGACGGGGGCAACGTGATCCAGGAGGCGAAGGGCACCTAGCGCCTGCGAGGGCGCCCTGCCGACATGACCGGATCGACGTCCCGGCGTGTGATGGTCGTGGGCGTCGCGCTGCTCGTGGCGGCGACCTGCGTCGGCCTCGGGCTCTGGCAGCTCCGCCGTCTCGATGAGCGCCGGGCGCTCAACGCCCAGATCCTCGGCCGGCGCTCCGATCCACCCGTCGTGATCGAGGGCGTCGTCGCGGGGACAACCCCCGACCTCTACCGGCGTGCCGTCGCCCGCGGCGCGTACGACCTCGAGCAGGAGGTGCTCGTGTTCGGGCGGAGCTTCGACGGCGAGGCGGGACACCTCGTCGTGACGCCGCTCGTCCTCGAGGACGAGAGCGCGATCCTCGTCGTCAGGGGATGGGTGCCGTTCGCGATGCAGACCCCCCCGATCCGCCGAGCCGCGCCTCCGGCCGGCGACCTCACGGTAAGAGGTTCGCTCATCCCCGACGAGGGCGACGGATCCACCACCCTGGACGCCGACCGGGTCGTCCGCGTGCTCGACGTACGGGGCATCGCGTCGATGCTCCCCTACGACATCTTCCCGCTGCCTCTCCAGCTGCAAGACCAAGCGCCGCCCCAGCCCGGGTCCTTGCCGGCGCCCGTGCCGCTGCCAGTCCTCTCCGAGGGGCCGCACCTGTCCTACGCGCTCCAATGGTTCTCGTTCGCGGTCGTCGCCCTCGCCGGCGCCGCCGTCCTGCTCCGGCGGGATCGACGGGCCCCTACAGCAACCCCTTGATCACGAGCCCGGCCGCGGCGCTCCCGACGATCACCGGCACGACCTTCCACCGGTAGCGCCACAGGCCCACGAACGCCACCGCGGCGACCGCGACCGCGAACGGGTCGACCTCGGTCCAGACGGGAACGGGGAACTCGCCGCCCAGGAACCGCACGGTCCGCACCTCACCGAACAGGGTCACGATGCCGAAGGTCACCGCGAGGTTGGCGATGACGCCGACGACCGCCGCCATCACCGTTTGCAGCGCGGAAGCGAGCCGCACGTTACCGCGGATCCGCTCGACGTACGGCCCGCCGAGGAAGACCCAGAGGAAGCACGGGGCGAACGTCGCCCACACGGCGACGATCGCGCCGAGGATGCCCGCGACGATCGGCGGGAGCCCGCCGGGGTGTTGATAGGCGCCGACGAACCCGACGAACTCCAGGACCATGATCAGCGGGCCGGGAGTGGACTCCGCGAGCCCGAGGCCCACCGCCATCTGACCGGGCCGGAGCCAGCCGAACGTCCCGACGGCCGCCTGGTCGACGTAGGCGAGCACCGCGTAGGCGCCACCGAAGGTGACCAGCGCCGCCTTCGAGAAGAACCACCCCATGTCGGTCAGCGTGCCTGCATCCGCTCTCCACAGCGCGACCGCCGCGATGGGAACAAGCCACGCGGCGAGCCCCACGATCAGGACCACGAGGCTCCGCCGCCAGGTCGGAGCCGGCGTCTCGAGTCGCCCCACCACCGATGCCGACGCATGCTCCTCCAGCTCGCGCCCGACGCCGACCTCGAACAGCGAGGGCCGGATGCTCCCGCCGATCAGCCCGAAGATGACCGCACCCGCCACCACGATCGGGAACGGGACGTCGAGGACGAAGATCGCCACGAACGAGACGACCGCCACCCCGACCATGAGTCCGTTCGCGAGCGCGGTGCGGCCCAGTCGGACGGTCGCCTGAGCGACGATCGCGACCACCGCAGCGGCCAGACCGGCGAACGCTCCCGCCACCCACCGGAGATCGCCGTGCGTGACGAAGACCCAGGAGAGCGCCATGAGCAGGAAGAAGCTCGGGAGCACGAAAGCGATCCCCGCGACGAGACCCCCTCGGATCCGATGAAGGAGCCACCCGACGTAGGTGGCCAGCTGCATCGCTTCCGGTCCCGGGAGGAGCATGCAGTAGCTGAGCGCATGCAGGAACCGCCCCTCGTCGATCCAACGCCGGCGCTCGACGAGCTCCTGGTGCATCAGCGAGATCTGACCGGCGGGTCCGCCGAAGTTCACGAAGCCGAGCCAGATCCAGAAGCGCGAAGCCTCCCGGAAGGTGGGAGCGCGCGGCGCCCCGTCCCCCTCGGGTTTCTCCGACCGCGATCCGTCTGAGGAGCGCCACATCGCGACCGAGGGTACGCTCGCCGCGTGCAGCTGACCCCCACCGAGGAGGAACGCCTCCGGGTTTTCACCGCCGCCCAGCTCGCGCGGGCGACGCTCGCGAAGGGACTGCGACTGAACGCGCCCGAGGCGGTCGCGCTCGTGTGCGACGAGATGCACGCGGCCGGCCGCGGCGGTGCATCCTTCGACGGAGTCGCCGCGGCCGGCCGCGACGTCGTGCGCCCCGATCAGGTGATGGACGGCGTCGCCGGCATCGTGCCCGAGATCCGCGTGGAGGTCCTCCTCGAGGAGGGCTCGCGTCTCGTGGTCCTGCGCGAGCCGTTCGGCCCGGCGGACGAGGGCCCCGGCGCGATCCGCTTCGGCCAGGGGGAGGTCGAGCTCGCGTCGGGCCGTGAGCGGATCCATCTCCGTGTTACCAACCGTGGTGAGCATCCGATCCGAGTGTCCTCTCACTTCCCGTTCTGGCGCACCAACGAGCACCTCGAGTTCGATCGGACGAGGGCAGAAGGGTTCCGGCTGGACCTTCCCGCCGGCGACTCCCTCCGGTGGGCGCCCGGCGAGACGCACGAGGTCGACTTGGTCCGGTACGGAGGGGCGGGGGCCTAACCGCGTGCCCGAGCGGTACTCGCGCGCCGAGCACGCGACACGACACGGGCCGACCGCCGGCGACCGTGTCCGCCTGGGCGACACCGACCTCTGGATCCGGATCGAACGCGACCTCACCGATCCCGCCGACCAGGCGCTCTGGGGCTACGCGAAGAACTGGCGCTCCGGGCTGGCCCAGCACGACCGCGCGACCACCGAGAGCGAGCTCGACACGATCGTCGCGAGCGCGGTCGTGCTGGACCCGTTGCTCGGCGTCCTGAAGGCGGACATCGGGATCAAGGACGGACGGATCGCGGGGATCGGGCGTGCAGGGAACCGCGATATCACCGACGGCGTGGACCTCACGATCGGGCCGAACACGTGGCCGGTCCCGTGTCACGGGTTGATCGCCACGCCGGGAGCAGTCGATTCCCACGTGCACCTGCTCTCTCCGCGTCTGATCCCCGTCGCGCTGTCCGCCGGTGTGACGACCCTCATCACCGCGGGGTTCGAAGAGCCCCCGTGGCGGATGCTCCGGACCTTCGAAGCGTTCGAGCACCTCCCCGTGAACATCGGGCTCCAGCCCTCCGCGCGGACCGGCGTACCGGGGCAGCTCGAGGCCGCGATCGAGGCCGGCGGCGTCGGTCTGAAGATCCACGAGGACTGGGGCGCCTACCCCGAGGTGATCGACGAGGTGCTCCGTGCCGCCGACGCGCACGACGTCCAAGTCTGTTTGCATACCGACGGACTCAACGAGTCGTGTGAGCTCCAGGACACGGTCGAGGCGATCGCAGGGCGGGCGATCCACGCGTACCACGTGGAGGGCTCCGGCGGCGGCCACATCCCCGACCTGATCGGCATCGTGCGGGAGCCGAACGTCTTCTGCTCCTCGACCACGCCGACGATCCCCTACGGGCCCTCGACCGCCGCCGAGCAGCTCGACATGAAGCTGATCGTCCACGAAGGCAACCCCGCGCTGCCCGACGACGTGGTGGCGGCCCGCGAGCTGGTCCATCCCGCGACGATGGAGGCCGAGGGGCCGCTGCACGACCTCGGGGCGATCTCGATCGCGAACTCGGACTCACAGGGCATGGGACGGATCGGTGAGACCGTCCGCCGGACGTTCCAGCTCGCCCACGCGATGAAGGCCGCTCAGAGGGAGGCAACCGACGACGACAACGAGCGGGTCCTGCGCTACCTGGCCAAGGTGACCGAGGAGCCCGCCCGCGTCCACGGCATCTCGGAGGAGGTCGGCTCGCTCGCCCCGGGGCGGCTCGCCGACCTCGTCCTGTGGGAAGCGTCCTCCTTCGGCGTCAAGCCGGTGATGGTCTTCAAGGGAGGTGTGGTGGCGTGGGGCGCGATCGGTGAAGGCAACGCCAGCGTCCACGGAGCGCAGCCCACCCGGTACGGACCCGATTGGGGCGCGACGGGCGTGGCCCCGGCGGCGCTGTCGACCACGTTCGTCTCCGCGGCCGCGTTGGATGCCGGGATCGCGAGGACGCTCGGCACCCGGCGGCGGCTCGTCGCCGTGCGAGGCACGCGCTCGGTCCGCCGCGAGGATCTCGCTCGCAACCGGACGGTGCCGGAGATCGACGTCTCACCTGAGGACGGGACCGTGACCCTGGACGGGCAGGTGCTCCGGTGCGACCCGGTCACCCAGGTGCCGCTCTCACGCCGGTATCTCCTCGCGTAGCGATCCGGGCGAAGCGATCTGGGCGTCGCGATCTCAGTCGCGGTTCCGCATCGCCTCAGCAGCCATCTCGAAGTACTCGAGGAGCGCTCGACGAACAGGCTCCTGAGGAGCCATCTCGTCGACCGCGGCCCGCATGTGGAACAGCCATCGATCCCGCTCCCCCGGCCCGACGGCGAACGGCGCGTGCCGCATCCGGAGGCGAGGGTGCCCGCGCTCGGCGTCATAGGTCGTCGGCCCACCCCAGTACTGCGCGAGGAACAACGTCAGATGCCGGGTGGAGGGCTCGAGATCGTCCGGATAGAGGGGACGCAGCACCGCGTCGTTCGCCACGCCCTCGTAGAAGACCTCGATCAGGCGCTCGAAGAACCGCATGCCGCCGACCTCGTCGTAGAGCGTGACCTCCTCGCGCATCCCGCGAGTCTACGGAGTACCCACCGGCGACCAGGCGACGACGGATCCGTCTTCGACGACGAACCTGGGATCTTCGGCGTCGAGGTCCTGCACCCAGATCCCCGCACGGTCGCCGATCAACCCCGGGAACGCGAACGATCGCCCGTCGGGCGACCAGAGCGTCATCGTCTGCGCGAACTGCCCGAAGAACGGCATGTAGTCGCGCAGGTAGGTCGGGCTGGGGATGAAGGCCGATCCGACGGCGTTCGTCTCCTTCCCGTCCCAGACGTGCCAACGATGCGTGGTGGGATCGTCCCCTTCCGCCGGTGTCATCAACAACAGTCGTCTCCCGTCGGGACTCCAGTGGAACGCGGAGGTCGGAAGATCGGAAGCGGAGCGTGATCGTGCGGAATCGATGCCGATCACCGACACCGTGCCGAAGCCCTCGCCCGCATCCACCCGATAGGCGATCCTGCTGCCGTCCGGGCTGACCACGAACTCGATCGCACCCCGGAATCGGACGAGCTCTCTCGGCCGGCCGTCACCGCGTACGACCAACAGTTGCTCGTCGCCGTCGTGCACCGCGTACACGAATCGCCCGTCCTCCAGCCACACGGGGGCGTGGAACATCCCGGGCCGTTCCTCGATCGGCTCGAGGGCACCACCCGCGAGGTCGAGCGTCCCGAGGGTGTCCGTGCCGACGTGGATCAAGAGCTGGTCGCCCTCTGGCGCCCACGAGAGGTAGAAGGGCTGCCCGGCGCCGAGCGTCGTCGCGACCGGTCCCCCGTCGGCGCCTGTGTCCGCGACCCCCATCCCGACCACCCCGCGGAAGCTCCCCAGGTAGGCGAGCCTCGACGATGTCGGGTCCCACTGCAGGAAGAAGGTGCCGGCGTCCACGACGACCTCGCGACGACTGGACCCGTCCACGTGACTCGTCACGAGCGTCGAAGAAGCCGGCGGGGCCGCCGTGCCGATCTCCACCCACGCCACGAGGGCGCCGTCCGGCGACCACACCGGCTGGCGAGTCTCGAAGTCCAGATCGTCTACTCCACGGAGGCGGACCGCCGCATCGCCGTCGCGACCCACCGTGAGGATGCTCCCGTCGTCCATCAGCACGAGCAGATCGCCCGTGGCGCGGCCGGGGAAGGCGCCCAGGGACGGCAGCGCCCCCGTGGGTCCGTCGGGTGCGCTCCGCGTGCACGCGGCAACGAGCGCGGCCATCGCGATCAGCGCGGCGCGGCGACGCACCTTCATCCCCGAAGCGTACGCCCGGAGGCGCGCGGGAGTGCCCCCTGTCCGAGCTGTGGACCTAGGCCCGGCCTCGGCCGCCGGGCCGCCGATGCCCGTATCCACCTGGTGAGCCAGGTGATGATCGCGAGGGCGAGGACCGTCGCCACCAAGACAGGCACCACACGAACCAGGCAAGCACGATAGCCTGTGGCCACGCCAGGGGTGGCGAGAGCTGGCCGGGCAAGAGGGGGAGGACCAGATGAGCGACAGCGTCTATCGGGTCACCGAGGTGATCGGCACCAGCGCCACCTCGTGGGAGGAAGCGGCCAAGAATGCCGTGGAGACCGCGGCCAAGACCCTCCGGGATCTCCGCGTCGGCGAGGTCGGGAAGTTCGACGTCACGATCGAGGACGGCAAGGTGACCAGCTACCGCGCGCGCGTGAACATCTCGTTCAAGTACGAGGCCTGATCGATGGAGGGATCCGCGATGGACATCGACCTGCTCCGCGAGGAGATCGAGAAGCTGGTCCTGCTCGAGGAGGTCGCCGAGCGGCGCCAACAGATGATCGAGAAGCAGCTCGACGATGCGGCGGAGTCCGGGATCTCGCCAGAGACGATCCGGCAGCAGCTCGGATTGTCGAAGGAATCGATCCAGAAGCTCCTGGATCAGAAGACGCCCGACCTCGCAGAACGCCTCGGCATCTCCCAGGAGAGCGCCGAGAACCTGGAACAGCCGATCGGGTAATCGCCTCTCCCGGGGTCGCGAGGCCGGCTCATGCGGGTTCGCCGACGTGCCTTTCCTAGGTCGATGGTCTCTTCGGCGGAGGCCCGGCCAACCCCCCGAAATGAACGACCGACGGATGAACCACCGACAGCCGCACGGCTACGGTCATCGAACCCTGCGTCCTACAGCGGACCGCAGGGGGTGCCGCCCCGGAGTCCGCCGTTCGGAGGCAACCCAGATGACCGAAGCTTCACCCGGCGCCATCCACCGCAAGCCGGGTCATCACGACCCGGCGGAGGCGCCCCGCGCGAGAGACCGGGGCGTGCCCGGCGGTCCCCTGCCGATCGAGTTCCGCACGCTCCGCGTCGGCATGCGGGTGACGCTCCTCGCCCCGCTCGCCGCCGCGGCGATGTTCGTCCTCGCGGCGAGAGCTCGCGTAGACCTCGGCGGATGGGGATTGGCGCTGACCGGGCTCGCCGTCGCGGCCGCGCTCGCGACGCTGTTGCCGTGGGATCGGCTCCTGGCAACTCGGACCGGGATGAACCTGCTCGCCGTGTGGGCGGTCACGGCCCTCGGCATGGTCACCGTCGGCGTCTGGGCCACCGGTGGCGCGCGATCTCCACTCGTCCTCCTCTACGCCCTCACGACCGTGTTCTTCGCCGTCGCATTCCCGCCGAGAGGACAGGTCGCGCTGCTCGCCATGACCCTCGTCGGCTACGGTCTCGCGCTTCGTGCCGCCGATCAGGGTCCCCTCCCCTTGGTGGTGCTGTCCGTCCTCACGTTCCTGGCGGGATTCCTCGTCCAGGAGATCCGCGTCCAGGTCCGCGCGGCCTGGGACGCTCGGACCGAGGCCGATCGACGATGGGCGCTCCTCGCCACGGTCTCCGCCGCCGCGAGGGACATGAGCAGTTCGACCGTCGATGCGGATCAGGTCCTGGAAACCACGATCGAGGCGGTCGCAGGTCTGGGCTTCCCGTTCGCCCGCGTCTTCGTTCGTGAGGTCGATGGCTGGCACACCGTGCCGGAGTCGTCCGCTCCGGAAGCGACGATCCCGGAGGTCGTTGTTGCCACGGCCGAATCAGGAGAGTTCGCGGTGTTCCGCGGGCGGAAGCGTGGGCTCCCGATGTTCGGCGCGGCCGTTCCCATCAAGGTCAGCGACGGCGTGGCAGCGGTGCTCGTCGTCGGTTCGGAGGTAGAGCCCGGTCCCAAGGTGCAAGACGTCGAGGTCTTCCGGATGCTCGCGTCGCAGGCGAGCCTGGCCTTGGAGAACGTCCGTCGCTTCGAAGAGCAGCGACAGGTGATCCAGCGCCTGGCGGATCTCGACCGGATGAAGAACGACTTCCTTTCGACCGTCTCGCACGAGCTTCGAACCCCTCTGACCGTCATCACGGGGATGGGCCGCACGCTGGAGCACCAGTGGGAGACCATCGACGACGAGATCCGCACCGACTTCCTGACGCGTTTGAACGCGAACGCGGCCACGCTCGATCACGTCATCGGACAGCTCCTGGACTTCTCGAAGCTCGAAGCGGGACAGCTTCGTCCGGACACGAGGGAGATCGATCTGTCGAAGCTCCTGCCGGAGATCGTCGACCGGCTCGCCTCATTGTTGGACGGCCATCAGCTCGAGCTGGATGTCGCATCCGGAGTGTCCACGCAGGCCGATCCCGGCCTGATCGAACGGATCGTGGAGAACCTGCTCTCGAACGCCTCGAAGTACACCCCGGAGGGCAGCCGCGTGATCGTGAGCGCACATGAGGACGGCCCGGACCACGTGATCGTGGCGGTGAGCGACGATGGCCCCGGCATACCCGAGGGTGAAGTCGCACGGATCGGTGAGCGGTTCTTCCGTGGGGGCGACGTGCACACTCGCTCCACGCGCGGAACCGGCCTCGGACTGGCGGTGGTCTCCGAGATCCTCGAGCTTCACGGTTCGCGCCTCGACGTGGAGAGTCGGGTCGGTGAAGGCTCGCGCTTCTCGTTCCGCCTGGCGAAGGACCCGATCATCGCTCTCCCGGCACCATCGCCAAAGCCACGCCTGGACCTGTCGAGTGCCGAAGAGCAGACGGAAGCCGTCATGCCGACCCATCTGGCGCCGCGCCTGCGGGGCGAGCGGTTCGAGACGGTCTTGACCGCCGCCACCACGGGTGTCGAGTGGGCGATCGGTCTCCTCTACCGGGAGTTCCACCCCGCGATCTTGCGATACCTCCAGGCCCGTGGCGCCCATTCGCCGCAAGCCGCGGCGGGACGAGTGTGGCTGCAGGTGGCCCGAGGACTTCAGCACTTCACCGGCGACGAGGTCGCGTTCCGCCGCTGGCTGTTCGACCTGGCCCGTCAGCCCCTCGAAGACGATGAGCTCGACGATCCCACCGAGGTCGAGGGTGGTGCGCCGCGACCGATGTCCGACTCACTCGCGAAGGTGGCCGCGCTTCCGTCCGGTCATGCCGACGTGCTGCTGCTCAGAGCGCTCGGGCACCTCGAAGTGGACGACGTGGCGTTGATCACGGGTCAGGAAACGGGAGCCGTCCGGCTCCTCGAGATGGACGCGTTGCGACTCCTCCGCGCCGAGGCGGACGCGGACGCCGAAGCCGCCACGATCGCGGAGGTGGGCCGATGATCGAACCCACGCGACGAGACGACGGGAAGTCGCTGCTCCGCGCGATGGTGCGCACCCAGAGCGGCCGACTGATCGACTTCGACGAGCTCCTGAAAGACGTCGCCGGGAGCCCCCATCCCGGGGAGCTCTGGGCCGAGCACACGACCGTTGCATCGATGGCTGTCGAGCTGCGCGCGACTCGGGATGCCTGGGTCTTGACGAGTCGTCCCGCCCGACGGCGCATCCATCGACCCATCACGCGAGCAGCGGTCGCGACCGCGACGATCGTGATCACCGCGGGCAGCAGCCTGGCGATGACGGGACACCTGCCGGATACCGCCCGTGAGTTCGCCTCGGATGCACTGGCAGTGTTCGTCCCCTCTCGCGAACGCATCACGGCGTCGTCCGTCCCACTCACGCCGACGACGGATCAACCGTTGGATCCGCCGGACGGAGACTCCTCGAGCGCGGGCTCCCCGTTCGACGATGAAAGCGACGTCGGTGATGTCGGTTCTGTCGGAGATGTCGGTGACTTCGGTGCAGACGAGAACGTCGGAAACGGTGGGTTGATCGGGCGCGGGAACGGCGGCGTGATCGGCGGCAGCGACGACGAGGACGACAGTGACACTGAGGGCTCGAACGGCGAACCGGACAGCGGGAACGGCAAGGGTGAGCACGGCGGCGGCGGTGGCAACGACGGCGGCGGCAACGGTGGCGGCGGCAACGGCGGCGGCGGCGGCAACGGCAACGGTGGCGAGAACGGCGCCCCTGGTGGCGATGACGAAGGTACTGGCACCGATGGCGCCGATGAGGACTCCGACGCCGGTGGCGGCAACGGCGGTGGTGGCGGCAACGGTGGCGGCAACGGTGGCGGCGGCGGTGGCGGCAACGACGGCGGTGGCAACGGTGGCGGCAACGGCGGCGGCAACGGTGGTGGCAACGGAGATC
>DATKDI010000034.1:0-3718 GCA_035512775.1 Actinomycetota bacterium
GACGATCAGGCTCTCGGCGGTGCTCCGGAAGTTGAGGTAGAGCAGGAAGAAGATGATCAGCAGCGTCACCGGGACGACCACGTTCAGCCGCTCCCGCACGCGCTCCATGTACTCGTACTGGCCCGACCACTCGATCCGGTAACCGGCCGGCAGCACGAGTTGGCTCTCGAGCAACTCCCTAGCCTCGTCCACGACCGATCCGATGTCGCGACCACGCACGTCGACGTACACGAGGCCGTTCAGCCGGCCATTCTCGCTCTTGATCATCGGCGGGCCCTCGGCGAATCGGATGTCGGCGAGCTCGCCGAGCGGCACCTGGGCGGAACCCCCGGTCACGGGAAGGATCACGGAGCGGATGCGCGCCAGGTCGTTCCGCAACTCGGGCTCGTAGCGCACGTGAATCGAGTAACGCTCCCGCCCTTCGATCGAGACCGCGACGTTCATCCCGCCGATCGCCGTCATCGCGAGCCGCTGCACCTCCTCCATGTTCAGGCCGTACCGGGCAGCGGCGGTCCGGTCGGGAACGACTTCGAGGTAGCGTCCGCCGAGCGTGCGTTCGGCGAATACCGAGGCGGCGCCCGGAACGGAGGGCAGGAGCCCTTCGATACGTACGCCGATCTCCTCGATGGTCTGCAGATCGGGTCCGAAGATCTTGATCCCGACCGGCGTTTTGATTCCGGTCGCCAGCATGTCGAGCCGATTCTTGATCGGCATCGACCACATGTTTGCCACACCGGGCGTCTGCACTTTGCGATCGAACTCCGCCACTATGTCCTCGTAGGTCATGCCGGGGCGCCACTCCTCTCGGGGCTTCAGGGTGGCGATCGATTCGTACATCGACATCGGTGCCGCGTCGGTCGCCGTCCGGGCCCGGCCGACCTTGCCGATGACCAGCTCGACTTCGGGGATAGAAGCCATGATCGAATCCCGGTTCTGCAGCACGCGCTTCGCCAGCCCCGTTCCCATGCCGGGCAGAAGGGACGGCATGTCCATCACGGAGCCCTCGTTGAGCGGCGGCATGAACTCGGAGCCGATGTGCGAAGCCGGGATCAGCGTGACTAACAGCACGAGCGCCGCGCCGCCCAGCATCAGGCCGCGTCGTCGCAACGACCAGCGCAGCGCCGGCACGTAGACGCGACGCATCCAGCGGTTGAGCGGATTCCGATCTTCGTGCGGAATCTTGCCTCGCACGAACAGTCCCATGAGGACGGGCACGAGCGTGATCGAGAGGAGCGCGGCGGCCGCCATGGCAAACGTTTTCGTGAACGCGAGCGGCCGGAACAGCCGACCCTCCTGGGCTTGTAGGGCGAACACCGGCAGGAATGAGAGCGTGATGATGAGGAGCGAGAAGAACAGCGCCGGCCCGACTTCACGGGCGGCTTCGACGGCGATGTTCCAGCGGCTGCGTTCGGCGTTCTCGGGGCGCTCGATGTGACGGTGCATGTTCTCGACCATCACGATGGCCGCGTCCACCATCGCCCCGATCGCGATCGCGATGCCCGACAGGCTCATGATGTTGGCGTCGATTCCGACCCAGCGCATGGCGAGAAACGCAAGCGCCAGGCCGAGCGGGATCGTGAGAATCGCCACGAGGGCGGAGCGGAGGTGGAACAGGAAGAGCGCCGTGACGAGCGCCACGATCAGCGTCTCCTCCAGCAGCTTCTCGGTCAGCATGTCGATCGCGCGGTGAATCAGGCCCGAGCGGTCGTACGCCACTTTCACTTCGACGCCGGGCGGGAGACCGTCCGCCGCCTCGGCCAGGCGTTCCTTCACGCGGTCGATCACGGCGAGCGGATTCTCGCCGAACCGCATCACCACGATGCCGGACACGACCTCCTTGCGGCCGTCGAGATCGGCGATGCCGCGCCGGATCTCCGGCCCGAGGCGCACCCGGCCCACGTCGCTCACCCGCACCGGAGTACCGCGGTCGTCGGTTGCAACGACGACTTCCGCGAGGTCCGACAGTTCGTCGACGTAACCGAAGCCGCGCACCATGTACTCGGTTCCGGCCAGCTCGAGCACGCGTCCCCCGCGTTCCGCGGACGAGGCCGAGACCGCGCGCAGCACGGCTGACAGAGGAACCCCATAACCGCGCAGCCGGTCGGGATCGAGCAGCACCTGGTACTGCTTCTCGAAGCCGCCGATCGTCGCGACCTCCGACACGCCCCTGACCGACTCGAGCTCGTAGCGCAGGTACCAGTCCTGGATCGAACGCAGCTCGGCCAGGTCGTAGTCGTCGCCCTCGAGGTAGTACTGGAACACCCACCCCACGCCCGTCGCATCGGGCCCGAGTTGCGGCTGGACGCTCGCGGGCAGGCCGCCGCGAATCGTGCTCAGCGCCTCGAGCACCCGACTGCGTGCCCAGTAGAGGTCCGTGCCGTCCTCGAAGATCACGTAGACGAACGAGAGCCCGAACTGGCTGATCCCCCGGACCGCCCGCGCGCCCGGAACGGCGAGCATCGCGGTGGAGATCGGGTAGGTGACCTGGTCCTCGACGATCTGGGGCGCCTGGCCGGACATCTCGGTGAACACGATCACCTGGACATCGGACAGGTCGGGGATGGCGTCGACCGGCGTGTGCGCCACGGCCCAGCCGCCCGCCACCGCGAGCACCGCCGTCAGCACGATGACAATCTTCCGGTTCGCGACCGATCCTTCGATGATTCGCTCGAGCATCAGTGGTCCTCCGTCCCTTCCATCCCTTCCATCTCGTCCATCTCGTCCTTTCCTTCCATGTTGCCCGCGTCCGAGCGGCCCATCTGCGCCATCATCGCCTGCATCGCTTCCATCAGGTTCGACTCCGAGTCGAGCAGGAACTGCGCGGAGGTCGCGACCCGGTCACCCTCGGACAGGCCCTCGAGGATCTCCACGCGTTCGTCACCCGCCCTTCCGGTACGGACGATCATCGGCATCAGTTGATTCTCCCCCATGTCCATGAACGCGACGTCTCGCGTACCGGTGTGCAGGATGGCCGAGGAGGGAACCGAGAGAACGGGCTCCTCGGATCGACTCTCGATGTGGACCGTGGCATACATGCCGGGCAGCAGCCGGCCCTCCGGGTTAGGGAGCTCGATCCTGGCCGTCAGGGTTCGGCTGCCCTCCCTGAGATTCGGGTAGAGGAAGGTGACGCGCCCCTGAATTGCCTCGCCGGGAAGGCCTTCCACGTCGATCGTCACGGGCAGGCCTTCCCGCACGAACGGCAGGTCCTGCTCATAGATCGAAGCGTCGACCCACACCGGATCGGTGGGGGAGATCATCAGCAGGTTCTCGCCCGCCTTCACGCCCTGGCCCTCGAACACCTGCTTCTTCGTCACGATGCCGGTGGCGGGAGAGTGGAGGGTCAGGGTCTTTCGGACCTCGCCCGTCTCCAGCAGGCGTTCGACCTGCGCCTCCGAGATGTTCCAGTAGGCGAGCCGGCGCGCCGCCAGCGCGAACAGGCTGTCGGTGCCGCGACCCGGCCGACCGGCGGACAGGTCGTCCTCGAGGCGTCGGGCGAGCAGAAGCTCCTCCTGCGCCGTGACGAGGTCGGGCGAATAGATCTCGAGCAGCGGCGCGCCCCGGCGAACCGCGGCACCAGCGAACGTCACGTGGAGCCGCTCGACCCAGCCAGAGATCCGCGGCGACACCCAGATCATCTCCGACTCGGGGTATGCGATGACGGCCGATGTGCGAGTCGTGCGCCGGATCGGTTCCCGCTCCACCTCGGCCCAGCGCAGCC
>DATKDI010000035.1:0-2967 GCA_035512775.1 Actinomycetota bacterium
CGCCGTTCCCGTCGCCGCTCTTGAGCGAGAGGCGCAGGGTGGGGCTGTTGTCCTCGGTGGTGGTCGACTTCTTCGCCGCCTTCGGCTTCTTCGTCTTCGCGTCGATCGTCGTCATGAGGGCTTCCTCCCTGGGGGCGCTTCCGGTGAATTCCGGGGGCGCTGGGGAGGGCCGAACGCGAGGACTTCGGGGGTCGTAGGTGACCATGTAGTTGACCATCGATTCAGTGGGTGAGGCGACAGCCATTGCGGTACAAGCGGTTCCGTCGATTCGGCTTGCAGCCTTCCAAGCTGTTGGTCGCGGGTTCGAATCCCGTCTCCCGCTCCATCGTTCCCACCGAGAGCAGCGCCGCAGGGCCTCGCGACGTCAGCTGCCGCGGTCATCCGGAATCCTGGAGCCTCCGTGTGAGGTCTGGGTGATGCGTGCCTGCCCGGGAAGAGGGCTGGGCGGAGCCGACGCGCTCCTCCGTGTCGGTTCCGCTGGTATGCTGCGCCGTCGAAGCGACGTCGAATGGGATGAGCTCGCGGGGCCGCCGGTGTCCGCGAGCCGGTGCGATCGGGTCGGGCAAGGAGGTCGAGGGATGGCGGACCAGTACTACGTGATGGTGGGGTCGGAGCAGGTGGGCCCCATCGATCAGGCGGGTCTCGAGGGGCGGATCGCGAGCGGCGAGGTGAACGGGCAGTCACTGATGTGGCACCCGGGGCTGGATCAGTGGCAGCCGATCAAGGACGCGCAGCCGGGCCTGCTGGCGCAAGGAGACGGCGGAGCTGCGGCTGCCCCAGCTGCTGCCGCGGCGGCCGAGCCGGCGACGGCGAGTGCGACCGCGAGGGCCGAGCGCCAGGCCTTCGCCGGCGAGCCGGCGGCCACGACCAGCGACCGGACCGAGGTGAGCCGGTGGGAGAGCCACGACACGGTCTTCGAGGTGATCCGCCGCGACTACCACCAGATGCCGCGCATCGTTCTCCGCAACAGCGCCTGTCAGGTCGAGGCCGGCGCCATGCACTACGTGCGGGGCCAGGTGGAGATCGAGGTCGGCCGCGCCAGTCTGGGCGGCTTCGTGAAGGGAGCGCTGACCAAGGAGGCGGCGACCCGCCCTCAGTACAAGGGGACTGGTGAGGTCTACCTCGAGCCGACGCTCGGGGAGGTCAACGCCCTCGAGCTCGACAACGAGGAGTGGGTGCTCGACCGGGGTGCCTTCCTCGCCTCCGACATCGGCGTCACGTTGGGAGTCTTCACCAACAAGGCCTGGTCGGGGCTGCTGGGCGGCGAGGGCATGTTCCAGACCAAGGTGTCGGGCACCGGCAAGGTCTTCTACCACTCCGACGGCGTCTGCGAGCGGGTCGATCTGCGCAACGACAAGCTGATGGTCGACGGGGCGTTCGCGGTCGCGCGCTCGGCGAGCCTCTCCTTCTCGGTGCAGAAGGCGACGAAGGGTCTGATCTCGAGCCTGCGCTCGGGGGAGGGGCTCGTCAACATCATCGAGGGGACCGGGACGGTGTTCATCGCGCCGATCCCGAACCGATCGCATCGTCTCGACCGCCGGCTGATCTCGATCCACCGGATGCTGACCACGACCAAGAGGCGCTAGCCCGATCTTCATGACTCGTCCGGGTTGGCCCGGAGAATTCGCAGGCTCATTCTCCGTCCATCCCCGCCTCAGCCGCCTCGCCTGCCCGAGACTCGCAGACGTAGCCTCGAGATCACGCTCCGGCCCCCCGAGGAGATCCCGGTCTCCTGGGATCTGGAGCGTCGACGCTCCTCCGAAGCCGGCGGAGCGGATTCGGACCCCCGCAGGCCTTTACAGCCTGCCAGCGACGGTCTAGAATCCCGGATTCTGCGGTCCCGAGAGGCGCTCGGGCCTCGGATCGTCTGTGCCCACGTGGCTCAGGGGTAGAGCACTTCCTTGGTAAGGAAGGGGTCACCGGTTCAAATCCGGTCGTGGGCTCCACGGTTGCGGTCCGAGTCGAGTCGCCCGAGCTCGAGGCCACAGCTGCGGAATCCAGCCGCGGAACGTCGAGCAGCCTGCGCAGCCGTACCGGCTCGCACGGTCAACGACCTTAGAGACGACCACCCGCCGATTGCGAGGCGCGCCCGAAGCGAGCCTACGCATCGACCTCCCAACGAGAACTCGACTCAACTGCGATCCCACGGCGAGGCCGTCAGGGGTAGGAAGCATCGGAGCGGACATGGGCAAGGAGAAGTTTGAGCGGACGAAGCCGCACGTGAACATCGGCACGATCGGTCACGTGGACCACGGGAAGACGACGTTGACGGCGGCGATCACGAACATCCTGGCGAAGAGGGGTGGGGCGAAGTTCGTGCCGTTCGATCAGATCGATAAGGCTCCGGAGGAGCGTGCGCGAGGGATCACGATAGCGACGGCTCACGTGGAGTACGAGACGGAGAACCGTCACTACGCTCACGTGGACTGTCCCGGTCATGCGGACTACGTGAAGAACATGATCACGGGCGCGGCTCAGATGGATGGAGCGATCCTGGTGGTGTCGGCGGCTGACGGACCGATGCCTCAGACTCGAGAGCACATTCTGCTGGCTCGTCAGGTGGGGGTTCCGTACATCGTGGTGTTCATGAACAAGTGCGACATGGTGGACGACGAGGAGCTCCTGGACCTGGTGGAGCTGGAGCTTCGAGAGCTGCTGTCGTCGTACGAGTTTCCCGGTGACGACATCCCGATCGTGCGCGGATCGGCGTTGAAGGCGTTGGAGACTGGAGATCCGGAGGACGAGTGGGGTAAGCAGGTCGTGGAGCTGCTGGCGCGCTGCGACGAGTACATTCCGATGCCGGAGCGAGCGGTGGATCAGGATTTTCTGATGCCGATCGAGGACATCTTCACGATTTCGGGTCGCGGGACGGTGGTGACGGGTCGAGTGGAGCGGGGTGTGGTGAAGGTGGGTGAGGAGGTCGAGATCGTTGGGATCCGTCCGACGTCGAAGACGGTGGTGACGGGC
>DATKDI010000036.1:0-5973 GCA_035512775.1 Actinomycetota bacterium
GATGCCTCGCGGCCGCCCCCCTCCGGGCCTACCTCCGGATCCCTACCTCTCCGATCCGGAGCCCTGCTTCCGATCCCGACCTCAGCCCGTGAAGTCGAAGATGTACAGGCCTCGGTCTCTGTCGCTGGCCAGGATCAGCCCGGTGCCGTCGTCGACGTGGACGCCCCAGAAGTTGTTGCCGCCCTCGTCGATGAATCGGCCCACCTCCTCGACGCAGCCCGGGTCGTCCTGGTTGCTGAAGTCCTCGTCGGGGGCCGCCGTGCAGTCCCCGTAGTCCAGGACCCTCAGCCCCAGGCTGTACCAGGAGATGACGGCCTTGTCCGTGCCGTAGTACTCGACGTTGTGCATCGTGAGGTCACCGAAGCCCTGGGCGAAGTCCTCGTCGTAGACCTCGCTCGGCGCGTAGGCGTCGATCTCCTCCATCGAGTCGTTGTCGAGCAGGTGGAACGGGCCCCACCCGTCGAACTCCGCCGTGACCTGGATCTTCGGTCCGACGTCGCCCAGGCCGGGCGCGTCCTCACCGCTGTAGTCCTCGGCGTAGCTCGGGGTGGTCCCGAACAGCTCGTGCATGGCCCGGTGCCCCGTGCAGAGGCCGTGGGCGGTCACCGTGAAGGCGTGGCCCTGGCTCCCGCAGATGAAGGCATCCGGGGATGAGCCGCCACCGGCACCGATGTGGTGGTTGGCGACGATCACCGCGTCGTACCCGGCGTCCTGCCCGTTCTCCACCTTGATGGAGAAGAAGCACGCGGGGTACGTGTGGTCGGGGTCGCCCACCGGCCCTCGCTGGACCACCAGGATCTTCTCCTCCGTCGAGGGTGCGTCCGGGTTGATGAACGGGTCGAGCACCGACGCGTCCGGGACGGCGGGCGACTCGTCGCAGGCGTAGCCGCCGAAGGCCACCGGACCGTTCAGGATCCCGTCGTCGATGCTGGCGATGGGCACCGTCCACCCGAACTCGCCGGCCGGGTACATGGTCCCGACCGACGGCTGGCCCGGCACCCCGCCGGCCGTCTGCTCGGTGACCTCCATGTCCGATAGCCGGTACGGGGAGAAGTCCTCGTCTCCTGCGAGGATCAGGCTCCCGTCCTGGCTCCACACCCCGGCGTGCGCGTTCCCCTCGGGCTGGAGGGCCTGCCCCGTGGCCGCCAGGACCAGCGGGTCGGGGTTCGGGTAATCCGAGTCGGGTGGGATGAACACCGGATCCGAGGGGTCGCTGACATCCAGCTTGATCCACCCCGCGTCCCAGTAGGACAGGAGGAGGGTCGGCGTCCCGTCAACGATCTGGTACCAGATGTCGTGGACGAACGCGTTCTCCCCGAAACCGTCCACGTTGACTGAAGGCCAGTGCGGGAGACCGGTCTCGCCGATGTGGACGGGGTTGGAGGGATCGGTGATGTCCATGATGTCGACGTCGAGGAGCTCCTCGTCGTCGACGATCGCGGCGTAGGCATTGCTGCCGTCCTGCCAGGCGAAGATGTTGTGGATCTGCCGGGCCCTGGGCAGCGTACCGCCGTTCGTGTCACCGACACCTTTCGCGAGTCGCACCGCGTTCTCCGGATCGGTGACGTCATAGATCGTCATGCCGCCGACCCGGTTGTTGTTCGTGTTGCAGTTCTCGTTCGTGTGGAGCAGGAGGTCCCCGGAGAACGCCGACGTCTCGAAGTGATAGGCCTTGACGTCGTTGACGCGATTGCCCGGCCCAGAAGGCAGGAAGTTCGCCTTCTGTGGGTTCTCGGGGTCGGAGATGTCCACCACGTTCACTCCAAGACCCGAGCAGGGCGGGGCGAACGTGCCCAGATACGCATAGTCGCCGAGGGACCAGACATCCGTGATCCGGCCCGGCTTGTTCTTCGTCCGAGGCGCCGTCCATACCCCGACGAGGTCGACGTTCTCCTGCGTCGGGGAGATGTGGCCCACGTTGGTTCCGTGCTGGTGGTCGTGGCCGTGGGCGGCGTGCTCCTCCAACGGGGTATCGACGATTCCGTCATCGATCGCGTGAACCCCCGGGTCCTGGCGCTCGTCCACGCCGTTGGGCGAGGGTGCGGCGGCGACGCCGGCGCCGAGAGCCGCGATCAAGACGAGCGCCATCGGCAAGATGAGATGTCGCCTCATGTCGAGCTCCTTTCAATGCTGCAAGGGGACGATCCAAGGACGTGCAGCGGGTGCAAATCGGTCTCTTCGAATACCACCTCCCGGATGTTTGGGGGCCGTCGGTCTGTGGGCGGGCTCGGATCGAAAGGCATCACGGCTGAAGTCATCTTCGGCGTCGGTCTCCTCGCGGGCAGGAAGATGCCGATCCCATGGGCGATATAGATGGCGACTACAGAGGCTAGTACTAGGCGACTCGTACGTCAAACGGACGGTCAGGCCAAGGCGTGGATGGCTGCGGATCTCACGGCCGGTGGTAGCGGGAAGACCGCCACCGCCCCCGCGCTCACGAGGTGGTGCGTCGCGGCCAGGACGGCCACGCCCACCATGACCTGGGTCAACGCGAGGAAGGCGAGCAAGGCGCCCGTCACGGCGACGCAGGCCCAGGGCATCCACTCGGGGACCCGAGGCGGCTCGAGCAACCTGCGAACCCGTCCGAGGACGTCTGTCTCCGAGATGATGCCCAGCATCCCTGGGGGGGTCTGGAGCCCCGAGAGCGCCGCCTTCGAGAGGGCGGTCGCCACCACCGCCGGGTCACCCAGTCGCCGGGCGGCGTGTTCGTCGGCGGCTTCCTCCATCGCTTGCTCCAGGGCTTCGACGGCGGCACCCACGCTCGGCAGGAGGCCGAGAGCGCCTCGGATCGCACTGACCAGCAGGATCTTCCCGTGGTCGTGCGAGCGCACGTGGCCTTCCTCGTGCAGGAGCACCGCACGAAGCTCCGCGGGGTCCAGAGCTCCGAAGAGCCCCTGCGACACCACGACCTGTCCCCGTCCGCGACCGAGTGAATAGGCCATCGGTGCCCCCACCGGCAGCACGAAGACCGATTCTCCCTCCGACAGCCGCCACGCCTTCCCGCCACCGGGAACGCGAGCGCGAGACGTGCTGCGCGCGCCCCTGACGAAACACCAGAGGAACCTGAGGAGGACGAAGACAAGGATCACGCCGGCCGCGATGGAGGCAGCTCTCAGAGGGGGCCGCTTCACGAGATCGTGGATGGCCTCCGAATGCCACATGTCGCTCATCCTGGAGGCCAGCAGCGCCTCGGGGAACAGGACGACCGCCAGCAGGCTGACGGATGAGGCTCCCATCCCCAGGATGGTCAGGAACGCCAGTCGTACCCGCCATCTGGGGGGCGCGCTTCGCAGCCGTTCCAGAACCCGGGGAGCGATCATGAACGCGGCGAGCGCGGCGAGGAGGACGCCGAGACGAGTCATCGGGATCCCTTCCTCCGAGAGGCTTCCTCGGCGAGCCGACGCAGTTCGGCCTCGTCTTCGGCGCGCATCCCTTTCACGAAGTGAGCCAGCGCGGCTTGTCGGTCCGACGAGACTGAAAGCATCTGGTGCATCAGCCCTGCCGTGTGCTCCGCCTCGGAAACGATCCCGACGTACTCGTACGCGCGACCACGCCTCGCGCGATGAAGGAATCCCTTGCGCCACAGACGCTCGAGGATGGTCATGACGGTCGTGTAGGCGAACTCGCGCTCGGGTTTGAGGACCGACAGGGTCTGCCGGACGGTCATGGGGCCCGAGGCTCGCCACATCACGCGCATGACTCGCGCTTCCAGTTCGCCGAGAGTCCTCACCCCGCGATTCTAGCCGCGCGCGGGCTCGGCCTGCTCCTCAGCCGCGTCGGGGCTCCGTGTACGCCCACGTCCCGAACACGCCCATGAGGCCGCCCGCGTCCCCGATGGCCCGAACGACGAAGCCTCGATGCGACGCTCCCGGGAGGATCTCTCCATCCAGGCCCATGGTGTTCGGGGGCGAGGAGCTGGCGTAGATGCACACCATCCCCGGGGGCGCGGTCGGCTGCGCCGCCGTGCCGGTGCACTCCTCGCTCTGCTCCGCGATGATCGCCTTGCTCTCGGAGGTCGGGAAGTTGATGTCCTCGTCGGCCAGGGACTTCCTCGACTTCGCGGGGAAGCTCACCACCTGCTCCCACTGCCCGGGGTCGCTCACTTGGCCGCCCAGCGCGCCGGTGATCGTGACGCCCGGCGCGAGCCTCTGTACGGCCACGAACCTCCGGTCGGCGGCCTTCTTGGTGAAGAACACCTTCTCGGCGTGCTTGATGAGGTGCCTGACGCTCGGCTCGAAGTGCCCCGCGGCGATCCCGGTCATGAGGCTTCCCAGCAGGATCCCCGTCAGCAGGATCCCCGTCGCGGCCAGCGTGTGCCCTCGTCCGCTCATGGGCGTCTCCCTCGGTCTCGATCCCTGCATTGGAGCAGAAGCGCGGCCCGGAGTCCACGGCGCTTCCGGCTCGATTAGCATGCTCCGCATGACCGCCCTGCAGGAGCTGCTGGCCGCCGCACCCGAGGAGCGGCGGCCCATCCTCCGTGAGGTCCATGGCGTGATCCGAAGGGCCGCCCCGAAGCTCCCGATGAAGGTCTGGCGTCAGAAGCTGTGGGGAGGCACCGACCAGACGATCCTGGGGTACGGGAACTTCTCGTACCGGAGCTCGTCGGGCAAGGACGTCGAGTGGTTCTTGATCGGCCTGGCCAACCAGAAGGACTACGTCAGCGTCTACGTCAACGCCGTGCGCGATCGGAAGTACCTGCCGGAGGTCTACGGCTCCCGGCTGGGGAAGGTGAAGATCGGGAAGTCCTCCGTGTCGTTCGGACGCCTCGAGGATCTCGAACTGGGCGCGCTGGAGGGGATGCTGACAGAGGCGCTCGTCGGCTGACGATGGACGATGAGGTGATGGTCGGGGCGCTCGCGGAGCGCTACTCGCGCGACGCGGAGGCCTACGAGGAGCTGTGGGCGCCCGAGCTGCTGCCGCTCGGGACGCGCCTGATCGAGCTCCTCCCCGTGCGCGACCCCGTGCGCGTGCTCGACCTCGGGGCGGGGGTCGGCGCGCTCGTCCCGGTGCTGCGGGCTGCCTTCCCCGAAGCCTCGATCCTGGCCGGCGACCGGGCGCCGGGGATGATCGCCCGCGCCTCCCCCGACGTTCCCCGCCTCGTGCTCGACGCCGGGCGCCTGCCTTTCTCCGACGGTTCCTTCGACGTCGTGGTCATGGCCTTCATGCTCTTCCATCTGCCCGACCCGCTCGACGCGCTGCGCGAGGTGCGCCGCGTGGTCCGGCCCGGCGGGGCCGTCGGCCTGGGGACGTGGGGGGAGGGGCGGACGCGCCGGGGCTTCCTTGCGTGGGAGGAGGAGCTCGACGCGCACGGCGCCGACGATCTCGAGTACGTCACCGACCACGGGCGCACCGACAACCCGGCGAAGATGGCGGCGCTGCTGCGTGCCTCCGGCTTCAGCGATCCGCGGACCGAGGTCGTGCGCTCGGCGCACGCGGTGACGCAGGAGGAGTTCATCCAGCTCCGAACCCGGATCGGGCCGTGCGCGGCTCGCCTGCGGACGCTGCCCGAGGACCGTCGCGCCGCGTGCCTCCGGAGCGCGATCGCGCGGATCGAGAGCCTGCCTCCCCGCGAGCTCGTGGACGACGTCGACGCGTTCCTCACCGTGGCCCGCGCCTGACCCCGGTCACTCGACCTCGAGCGTGCCCTCCATGCCCGCTTCGCGGTGCCCCGGGATGTCGCAGTAGAAGGTGTAGGTGCCCGGCTCGAGCTGGATGGTTCCCGTCGAGGTCTCGCCGGGTGCGGCGGCGACCACCTCGGCGTCGCTCGCCTCCTCGACCACGAACGTATGCTCCACGGCCTGCTCGGAGGTCAGCTCGATCGTGACCGAGCCGGCCTCGGCGCTGAGCTGACTGGGCTCGAACGTGAGGGCGTCGGTCCCGGTCACGGAGATGGACGCATCGCCGTCCCCCCCGTTGCCTCCGTCTCCGGTGTCGTCTCCGCCGCAGGCCGCCAGCACCAGGCTTCCCGCGACG
>DATKDI010000037.1:0-29323 GCA_035512775.1 Actinomycetota bacterium
CGTGCGCGAGCGATCCACCGATCGTCCCGAGGTTCCGGACGATCGGGTCTGAGATCAGGGGCGCCGCTGCGGCGATGGTGGGATAGCGCTCCTTGATCAGGTCCGAGGCGGCGAGAGAATTGTGGCGGACGAGCGCCCCGATCCTGAGGAATCCTTCGATCTCCTCGATCGCGTCCAGTCCCGCGATCCGATTGACGTCGATCAGGCGGGCCGGCGCGGCGAAACGCAGCTTCATCAACGGGATCAGGCTCTGACCGCCGGCGAGGACCTTGGCGTCTTCGCCGTGTTCCGCCAGGAGCTGCAGCGCTTCCTCGAGCGTGTCGGGTCGGTGGTACTCGAACGGTGCCGGGAGCATCTCGTGAACCCCCTATCTCGGCAGGGGTCGCGCTTCGGGCGACCCGACCTTGGTGATACGACCCGGGAAGCTGCCCAGCCTTCCGGGGCGTGGATATCCTCCCTCTCGTTGGGGTGACCGGCAAATCGGTCTCTCTCGCCCCGAGCGTCGGAGTAACGTTGGCGCGCAACAACCTCGAGGAGGGCAACGTGAGCGGCATCGCCCTCTTCGTAGGTGACGACATCCATGGCGGTGCCGGTGAGGGCGCGTTCGAGCGGACGATGTAGCTGCTCAGCGCGCTCCATTCGATCTGTGGATCGCCTCCACGATCGCGTACGTGATCCTGCGGCTGGAGGGTCGCCGGGCTCGCTGAGCCTTCGGTTTCCCGCGCAAGGCGTTCGGGTATCCAGTCCCCGTGGACTTCCGGAAAGGGGCGAAGCTCGACCCCACGCAGGTCGAAGACCGTCGCGGGATGCGTGGCATGCGCGGCGGTCGCGGCATGGCCGTCGGCGGCGGTGCAGGGGTCGTCGGGATCATCATCGTCCTGCTGATCACCGTTCTCGGCGGGGGGAACATCGACCTGAGCGCCCTCGAGTCCCTCGACGGCGTGACGGCGGGCGGCCAACAGCAGGGCGAGGTCATCGAGGAGTGCCGGACCGGCGAAGACGCCGAGAAGAGCCGGGACTGCCGGTTGATCGGGACCGTGAACAGCATCCAGGCGTATTGGAGCGAAGCGCTTGACGGATACCGCCCGGCCGTGACGGTGTTCTTCTCCGGCGCGACGAGCACCGGCTGCGGTTCGGCCACATCCGACGTCGGTCCCTTCTACTGCCCGGCGGACCAGAAGGTCTACGTCGACCTCGGGTTCTTCCAGGAGCTGCAGGCGCGCTTCGGCGCCGAGGGGGGGCCGTTCGCGGAGGCATACGTCCTCGCGCACGAATACGGACACCACGTGCAGAACCTCACGGGCGTTCTGGAGCAGATCGGCGGCGACCGGGAGGGCCCCCAGAGCGCCGCGGTGCGAGCGGAGCTCCAGGCCGACTGCTACGCCGGCGCGTGGGCGGCCAACGCAGACGAAGGGATCCTGGCCTCCGTCACCGAGCAGCAGATCGCGCAGGCGCTGGACGCGGCTGCCGCGGTCGGCGACGACCGTATCCAGCAACAGACCCAGGGCCAGGTCAATCGCGAATCCTGGACGCATGGCTCCTCCGTGCAGCGCCAGAAGTGGTTCCGCACCGGGTACCGCACGGGCGACCCGAACGACTGCGACACGTTCTCCGGCCGCGTCTAGGACTCCCGAGCCTCCGTGCCCGGCCGGGGACGATCGTGGATCGGCCCTCGCCGGTCCCGCAAGAACCCTCCCGTCCGCCGCCGCTTGACCGCCACGATCTCCGCGACGATCGCCTGGGCGATCTCCTCCGGTCCCTCGCCGCCGAGGTCGAGTCCGGCGGGTCCGTGGATCCGCGCACGCTCCGCGTCCCCGATCCCGACACCCTCGTCCCGGAGCTCCATCAACAGTCGCTCCGTCCGGGCGCCCGGCCCGAGCATCCCGATGTAGACGGCCGGGGAGCCGAGCAACGAGCGGACGTACTCCCTGTCCCGAAGGAAGTTGTGCGTCATCACGACGGCGAACGTGCGCTCGTCGACCTGTGCCGCCTTCGCCGCATCGACCGGTTCATCGATCGCGACGAAACCGGCGGCCCCGGGGAAGCGCTCGGGCGTCAGGAACGCCGGGCGGTCGTCCACCACGGTCACGTTCCATCCGAGCACCGATGCCGAGCGGACGAGCGGGATCGCGTCGTGCCCGGCTCCACACACGACGAGTCGAAGGGGCGGGTCGAGCACCTCGACGAACGCCCGGACACCATCGACCAGCCTGCGCACCTCGGATCGCTCTTCTCGCAAGCGGGCGATCGCGGCCTCCACCGCGGCGGCATCGACCGTGGCGTCGCCGAGCGACCCGTCGCTCGTTCCGTCCGGCTTCACGACGAGACGCGAGCCCGCCTCGACGCCGGCTTCCGAGGACTCGACCACCGTCACGACGCTGATCGGCCGTTCCTCCTCGAGCGCCGTCCGCAGCACTCCCGCAACCTCGGCGGCCTTCTCGGCTGGCTCGATGAACACCTCGATCGCCCCGTTGCATCCGAGACCGAGGCCCCACACGGCGTCGTCGTCCGCGGTGAGATCCCAGCCGGCGAGGCGCGCCCGGCCCTCATCCATCACCACGCGAGCCATGTCGGCGACGTCGCTTTCGAGACAGCCGCCGGAGATGTTCCCGACGGGCGACCCCTCCTCCGGAACCAGGAGCCGGGCGCCCGGTCGGCGGTAGGTCGAGCCCCGCACCGCGACGATCGTCGCGAGCGCCATCCGCTCGCCTTTCGCCGACAGCGCCTCGATCGCGGCCAGGACCTCGCCGATCTCGCTCACGCCTGGATGGTACGCCCACTCCTCGCTCCTCATGCCTGGCTTCCCGTGACCGATACTTGGGGCATGAAGGACGAGTTCCATTTCGGCGAGCCCGCCACGCGCCCCGCGCGGCTCGGCGACGCCGACCCGAAGCGAGCGAGGAACTCGTTCGACCCGCGGCTCGTCTGGATCGTGGCCGGCCTCCTCGTCGCCGGGGTGCTCGCCTTCGTGTTCCTCCGCGGCGCCGACGAGGCCGGCATACAGATCGCCGACTCCCAGACCGATGTCACCTCCCAGGTCGACCGCGCCTACGACGCGTCGGCGCAGGGCACGATGGGTCGAGCGGTCGTCGTGGCGCTCAGCCTCCACGCCGAGCGAGGCAGCTTCACCACCGATCTCGCGACGCTTTCCGCCTACGATCCCGGACTGCTGTTCACGTCCGGTCCCTCGAACGGTCCGATGACGATCTCGTACGCGACGGACGCGACCGGCTTCGCAGCGGCGGTCCGATCGGAGTCGGGAACATGCTGGTGGGCGAGGGTCGGCGCGGACAACGTCATCACCTACGGGAGCGGGAAGCCCTGCACCGGGAGCGCCGCCATGGCGGCCTCCGCCGCCTCCTGGTAGGCATCCCGGGGTCTAAGCCTCACGGCGAAGCGGCCGATAGACCGGGGGATGGACGACTCCTTCGCGTTCAGGACCACCGTGCCGCTGCGCCGCCAGTTCGATCCGAGGACGGTGAGGGCGACGGTCCTCGGCGTGCTCGTCGTGCTGGGGACCGGGCTCTTCACGCACTGGGTCATCGCCAGCGAACGCGCGAGCTTCTCGCGAGTCGTCCGAAGAGAAGTGCCCTCGCAGGCCACGGCCGACCCGGTCGACGTGCTGACGAGCGCCTCGACGGATGCGGACGCTGAACAGGCGGTCGGCGTCGCGCTCGCCGCGGCGCAGGTCGCGTTCTCGGAGCATCGGAGCTTCCTCGACGCGACGCCCGCCCGGCTGAGTGCCCTGCAGCGTGGCTATATCTTCGTAGACGGTCTCTCCACGATGCCGGAGATCGTCTCGGTCGCCGCGACGGCGGACACCTGGGCGGCGGCGGTCCAGGGGCTCGGTGGCACCTGCTTCTGGGTCCGCGCCACGATGTTGGGGGAGGTCACCCACGGCATCGGGTCGGTCTGCAGCGGATCGGCCGCGCTCAGCCCACCGCTGCCTCGCTAGGCGCTTCTCGACAGGCGCTCCTCGATTCGACCGCTTCCGAACTCGGGTCTACACTCCGGCTGCTTGCCCGTCCCCGAGACTGCAGCAGGACTGCAGAAGGAGGCCCCCGTGACGACCGTCTCCGTCACCGTCAACGGGGCGATGCGAGAGGCCGATGTCGAGCCCCGCACGCTCCTCGTGTACTTCCTCCGAGAGACCCTCGGGCTCACCGGCACCAACGTCGGGTGCGACACGTCCAGCTGCGGCGCCTGCACGGTGCTGCTGGACGGAGAGTCGGTCAAGTCGTGCACGTTGCTGGCCGCCCAGGCGGACGGACGCGAGCTCACCACGATCGAGGGCCTGGCGGAGGGCGATGAGCTCCACCCGCTCCAGGAGTCGTTCCGTCGGAACCACGGGCTCCAGTGCGGCTATTGCACGCCCGGGATGTTGATGGCGGCGGCGAGCTACTTGAAGGAGAACCCCAGCCCCAGCGAGGACGACGTCCGGCTGGCGCTCGAAGGCAACCTGTGTCGCTGCACCGGCTACCAGAACATCGTGAAGTCGATCCTCGACGCCGCCGGATCCATGGCCGGCGCCGGAGGAGGGGGCGCGTGATGGCAACCACCGAGACGTTCATCGGCCAGCCGGTCCTGCGGAAGGAGGACCCGGAGCTGATCACCGGCCAGGCGAACTACATCGACAACTGGACGATGCCGGGGATGCTGTGGATGGCGCTGGCTCGCCCGCCGTACGTCCATGCCACGATCGACGGGGTCGATACGTCCGAGGCGGCGTCGATGCCGGGTGTGGTCGGCGTGTTCACCGCCGCGGACCTCGAGCTGGGCGCGCTGCCTTTCGTGTGGCCGATCACCGAAGACATCAAGGTGCCGGTGCACTACGCCCTCGCGTCGGACAAGGTGCGGTTCAACGGCGACGCCGTCGCGGTGGTGGTGGCCGAGACGCGCGAGCAGGCGATCGATGCCGCGGAGGCGGTCGCGGTCACCGCGACGGAGCTCCCCGCCGTCATCGAGCTGGAGCAAGCGGCGAAGGACGAGGTGCTGATCCACGACGACCTGGGGACGAACTCGGTCGTCCACTGGAGCCACGGAGGAGCCGGCGATCAATCGATCTTCGACTCCGCGCCGGTCGTCGTGCAGGAGCGGTACGCGCAGCCGCGGCTGATCCCCAACGCGATCGAACCGCGCGGGTGTCTCGCGTACGGCGTGCCCGCGATGGACGAGTGGACGCTGGTGTCGTCCACGCAGATCCCGCACATCGTCAAGGTCACGCTGTCGGGAGTCACCGGGATCGAGGAGCAGAAGCTACGGGTGATCGCTCCCGACGTCGGGGGCGGGTTCGGTTCGAAGCTCAACGTCTACGCGGAGGAGGCGCTCGCACTCGGCCTCGCACGGAAGCTCGGGCGACCGGTGAAGTGGATCGAGGGGCGCCGGGAGAATTACGTCGCGACGACCCACGGGCGCGGCGTGATCCACGACTGCACCCTGGCCGGCACCGAGGACGGGAAGATCCTCGGCCTGAAGTTCGTCGAGCTGGCGGACATGGGCGCCTACTACCAGCTGCTCACGCCCGGGATCCCCGAGCTTGGCGGCTGGGTCTACATGGGTCCGTACGACCCGGAGGCGTACTGGTACGAGTTCACGGGCATCGTGACGAACTCGACGCCGACAGATGCGTATCGAGGTGCCGGGCGTCCTGAAGCGACGTACGTGATCGAACGGCTGGTCGACACGTTCGCCCGACGGATCGGGAAGGACCCCGTCGAGGTCCGGCGGATGAACCTCAAGCCGGCGTTCGCGGAGGCGAGCACGGCCATCTCCGGACTCAACGTCGACTCCGGGAACTACGAGGCGACGCTCGACACGGCGCTGGGGTTGGTCGAGTACGACAAGCTCCGAGCCCAGCAGCGCGACGCGCGGGAGCGGGGCGACACGAAGCAGCTCGGGATCGGTCTGTCGACCTACATCGAGATGTGCGGCCTGGCGCCCTCGAACATCCTCGGCGCGCTCCGGTACGCGGCCGGCGGCTGGGACGGCGCGACGATCGAGTGCCTGCCGACGGGGAAGGTACTGGTGAAGACCGGCACCTCCCCGCACGGCCAGGGGCACGAGACCACGTGGGCGCAGATCGTGGCGGACGGGCTCGGCGTAACACCCGACGACATCGAGGTGCTCCACGGCGATACGCTGATCACGCCGCTCGGGATGGACACCTACGGATCGCGATCGGTCTCCGTCGGGGGGGCGGCGCTGCACTTCGCCGTCGAGAAGGTGAAAGCGAAGGCGCGGACGATCGCGGCGCACGAGCTCGAGGTCTCCGAGGACGACCTCGAGTGGGGGGAGGGGTCGTGGCACGTGGCCGGCGCTCCCGACAAGGCGAAGACGATCCCCGAGATCGCGTTCTCCGCGTGGCACGCGCACTCGCTCCCCGAGGGCACGGAGCCCCATCTGAACGCCACCGCGGTCTACGACCCGCCGAACTTCACGTGGCCGGGCGGCGCGCACATCTGCGTCGTCGAGGTGGACACGGAGACGGGCGCGACCGAGATCGTGAAGTACGTCGCGGTGGACGACTGCGGCACCGTGATCAATCCCATGATCGTCGACGGACAGATCCACGGCGGCGTCGCCCAAGGGGTCGCCGAGGCGTTGTACGAGGAAGCGATCTACGACGAATCCGGGAACCTCACGACCTCGACGATGACGCAGTACCTCGTACCGACCGCCGTTGAGGTGCCGACGATCACGACCGACGGCTCCCATCAGACACCGTCGACCACCAACCCGCTCGGCGTGAAGGGGATCGGGGAGGCGGGCACCATCGCGGCGCCCCCCGCGGTGATCAACGCGGTCATCGACGCCGTCTCGCACCTCGGCGTCACCGCGATCGAGAAGCCGGCGTCGCCGGAGCGCGTTTGGCGCGCGATCCAGGACGCCCAACACCAGCAAGGTCAGAGCGGACAAGGGGGTGCGGCATGATCCCGGCGGCGTTCGGATACGAGCGAGTGGACTCGGTGGAGGCCGCCATCGGCGCCCTCCAGGCCGACGACGGAGCGAAGCTGCTGGCGGGTGGCCACTCGCTCCTGCCGCAGATGAAGCTCCGGTTCGCGATGCCCACGAAGCTCGTCGACATCGGCCGGCTCCGGGACCTCTCCTACATCCGTGAGGCCGACGGCGGCGTCGCCATCGGCGCGCTGACCCGTTACCACGACCTGGAGGGGTCGGACGAGCTCCGGCAGCTCGCCCCGATCGTGGCGTCCGTCGCCGGTCAGGTCGGCGACCCGCAGGTGCGGCACATGGGGACGATCGGAGGGGCCGTCGCCCACTCCGACCCTGCCGGCGACATGCCCTCGGTGCTGCTCGCCCTCGGTGCGACGTTCGTCGCGACCGGGTTGAGCGGGACCCGGGAGATCGCGGCCGCCGACATGTTCCCGGGGCTGTTCCAGTCGGCGCTCGCCAACGACGAGGTCCTGACGGAGATCCGGGTGCCGAAGACGTCGGGCGGGTGGAGCTATCAGAAGTTCACACGGCGGGCCCAGGATTGGGCGGTCGTCGGGGTCGCCGCGGTGCGGATGAACGGCAGCGCCAACGTCTCGCTGACCAATATGGGGCTCACGCCCCTGCGAGCCGGCGGCGTGGAGGAAGCGCTCGCGGGCGGGGCCGACCCGGCCACGGCCGCGGAGCGAGCCGACGAAGGGTCGGCTCCGCCCTCGGACTCATTCGGCTCCGAGGAATATCGCCGTGCCCTCTCCAAGGTGCTGGTTCGCAGGGCGTTGGAAGAGGCTCTGGCCTAGCGCCCGATCACGAGGGCAGTCGCCTTCGTTTGAAGGCGACTGCCGCGCGGGTATCCCCAGCCCGTGGAAGCGGTCCAGGGCGTCGTTCGACGCGCCGACGACGTGCAGCGAGCTGACCTGGATCTACCTCGGTGCCCAGGTGACCTTGCTCGGCGCCGAGATGAACGTGGTGCGAGCCCGGCGCCTCTGGCCTCGCGCACTCGACCCGGCCAGAATGACCGAAGCAGACGAACGCGCGCTCCGCGACCACGCACGCGTGGAGGAGCGCAGGGAGGAGGAGACCGTGGCGGTTCGGTTCGGAGACGAGGGAGGGGCGGGTGCCCCGCATGCAGGTGGTCCGTCACCCGGGGCGGCGCCTCCGGTCACCCCATCGACCAACGGCGCCAGGGGGACGGGTCCGCTGCTCCGCTCCATCGCCGCGGACATCTCCACCCTGGTGAGCAAGCAGATAGAGCTCGCGAAGCAGGAGATCGGCGAGATGGTCGGCACGAGGGCCAAGGCTGTGGGGGTCTTCGGAGCCGCGGCCGTGCTGGGATTTTTCGTGATCGGCTTCCTGGGGATGGCCGGCGCAGAGGCGCTCGACCTGGTCCTGCCACGCTGGGCCGCGATGCTGAGCATGGCCGGCGTGTTCGCACTCCTCGCTGCCGTCGCGATCGTGGCCGCCCGCGGATGGCTTCGCTCGGGCGCATCCAAGCCCGAGCTCACCCAAGAATCACTGAAGGAGGACGTCCGATGGGCGAAACAGCAGCTGAAACGATGAAGGAGATCGACGCGACCCGGAACCGACTGGACGGGGAGCTGCGACAGCTCGAGGGCCGGTTGCCGGCCGCTGCGAAGGTGGCAAAAAGGGCGGTCGCGGCACTCGCGGGGGTGGGTTTCCTGGGGATGGCCATGAGGTTCGCGCTCCGAAGGAGAGGCAAGAAGGAAGGCGACCGCCACATCCGGGATCTGGAGAAGCGGCTCTCCAAGCTGGAGCACCGCCTGGACGACTGAGCGGGGAAGTCCATCCGCCTCACGATGCCCGCCGTCGCGACGGCGGGCATCACCTTGTCTGAAGGCGATCCGAAGCATCGCACCGGATAAGGGGTTTTCCCGCATAAAGAATCAGATCTGCTGACCCGATGACTCTGAGCATGGAGCTGATGAAGACGCAGATCCAGCTCGATCGTGAAGCGACCCTGGTGGATCTCGCGAATGCGTATCAACGTCGGGATCTGGCTGTCTTCGAGGCCGCAGTGAGTCCGGACATGGCGCTGACGTTGGCGGGAGGCTCGCGACTCGCCGGCACGTACCGGGGATACGACTCCTTCGGCCGGTACCTCCAGGTGCTTCGGGAGGTCCTGAGATCGGCAGGCAAGCCCATCACGTTCATCCATGGCAACAACGAGATGACCTTCCGACAGATCATGATCGTCATGGGGCCGGACCACGAGGCCGAGATGACGCTCGTGGTCACGATGCGCTACGACGACGACAGCAGGATCCGATCCTTCCTGGTTCAGCCGCAGGATCAGGGTCTCTTCGACCACGTCGTCAACACGTCGACGCGAGTTCCCGCCTCCCTCTAGTTCGCGGGGAGCGCCACGGTGCCTCCGATCTCGCCTGGATCGTTTACCTGAACGAAACACGCCGGTCGTCGCTTCGCCCGTCCTGGTGGCGGATAACCAACACGTTCACGGCGACGGGGGGTCGGGATGGAGCCAGGGATCGTGACGGACACCGGCGACACGGGGTGGGTACTGGGGTCCGCGGCACTGGTGCTGTTCATGACGCCGGGGCTGGCCCTGTTCTACGGAGGGCTCGTCCGGTCGAAGAACGTCCTCGGCACGATGATGCAGTCGATCGCCGCCATCGCGATCGTCTCGGTCGTGTGGGTGCTGGCCGGTTACACGCTCGCGTTCGGACCCGATGTGGGTGGCGTGATCGGCGGGCTCGCGCATTTCGGGTTCCGAGGGGTGGGCGAGACGCCGCACGCGTTGGCGCCGACCGTCCCGCATTCCGCGTTCGCGTCGTTCCAGATGATGTTCGCGGTCATCACCCCGGCTCTGATCGCTGGGGCGTTCGCGGAACGGGTTCGCTTCGGCGGTTACGTCGCGTTCGTCGCGTTGTGGTCGCTACTCGTCTACGCGCCGCTGGCGCATTGGGTCTGGGGTGGCGGGTTCCTCGGCGTCGACGGGATCGGCGCGCTGGACTTCGCGGGCGGGACCGTCGTGCACATCAGCGCGGGGGCAGCGGCGCTCGCCGCGGCGCTCTACGTCGGGAAACGGCGCGGTTACCCTCGTGGCAACTTCGCGCCGCACAACGTCCCGATGGTGGTCCTGGGCGCGGGGATCCTGTGGTTCGGCTGGTTCGGCTTCAACGCGGGGAGCGCCCTCGGGGCGAACGGGCTCGCGTCCTCGGCGCTCCTCGCCACGCATCTCGGGGCCGCGGGCGCGATGGTCGGCTGGCTCGTCCCCGAGCGCTTGCGGCATGGGAAGGCGACGGCGGTGGGCGGGGCGACGGGCGCCGTGGCGGGACTGGTTGCGATCACGCCGGCGGCCGGGTTCGTGAGCCCGCTGGCTGCGCTCGCGATCGGTCTGCTCGGGGGAGCGGTGTGTTTCACCGCCGTCGAGATGAAGTCGCGGCTCGGCTACGACGACTCGCTCGACGCGGTCGGCGTCCACATGGTGGGCGGGTTGGTCGGTGCGCTGCTGACCGGCGTGTTCGCGAGCCTCGCGGTGAACCCGGCCGGCGCCGACGGAGGGTGGGCGCAGCTCGCTCGTCAGGGGGCTGCCGCCGGGATCACGCTGGCGTTCTCGTTCCTCGCCACCTGGGCGATCCTCAAGCTGGTCGATCGTGTCGTCGGATTCCGGATGCCTGCGGAAGCTGAGGACTCGGGTGTCGACCTGACCGAACACGGCGAGACGGCCTACGCGTTCCGGGAGCACGGCCGTCACGCCATCCCGCCGCTCGAGGGGATGACCGAGGAGGAGCTGGCCGCGCTGCGCGAGCGCCTCGTGCTGGAGGCGACCGCCCGAGTTCTCGAGGCGATCGGCTCCGAAACCGCTCGTCGAGCGTCGAACGAAGCGCCGATCCCGTGAAAGGAAGCTGACGGCGCGAGAACCCGAACGCGTTCGGCCACGCGTCAGGAAGCTGACGCCGTCTCAGGCACTCGAGCCGACCACCTACGTTCAGGCGTCGGCGAGACTGACGATCTCCCAGGCCTCGACCGGCCGAAGCGCGCCCTTCACCGTCAGCGCCCCGTGTTCCTCTGCCCGAACGCGGTCCTTCACCAGCGCGTACGTTCGGAACCCGCAGAGGATCGATCCGGGATCGGCGGCGGTCTGGAGCCGGGCGGCGACGTTGACCGCGAAGCCGACCGCCATGTAGGCGCGCATCACCTCGCTGCCGAACACCCCCACGGTGCAGTGCGCGGTGTTCACGCCGACGCGGATGTCCAGATCTGCCGGTATCCCGCGTTCTCGTAAGGAAGCGGCCAGATCGTGGCATCGACGCCGCATCTCCATCGCCGCCTGGATAGCGGCCCACGCTTGGTCTGCTTCGGCCATCGCGCGCGGGGCCCCGAAGACGGCCATGACCGCGTCCCCGATCAGGTTGTCGACCGACCCGCCGCACGCCATCACGGCCGCCGTCATCTCCCGGAGGAACCCGTTCAAGACCTCCGCGAGCTCCTCGGGCTCCAGGCTCTCGGCGAGATCGGTGAATCCGACCATGTCCGCGAACAACACCGTGATCCTGCGACGTTCGAAGGACTCATCGGACCGCAGGTGTCCTCCCAGCAACCCCTCCGCCACCTGGGTGGGGAGGAACCGGGCCAGCTCGCCGGTGCGGACCAGCTCCGCCATCTGCTCGTCGACCCGGGCCTCAAGCCTTCGACGTGCCTGCTCGAGCTCGGTGACGTCGTGGTAGATGATGTAGAAGCCGATCGGCTCGCCCTCGAGAAGGACCCGGACGGCCACGATCTCCACGTCGACGAACGAACCGTCTTTCCGTGTTCGGCGGGCGAACCGTCGGAAGGAGTCGCCTCCCCATGCCTCGCGGCTCCAAGCCGTCGCCTCGGCATTGATCTCGGGGTCGGTTGCGATCAGATCGTCCAGGTTCGCGCCGACGGCCTCGGCGGCGGTGTACCCGAAGAGGTGCTCCGCCGCAGGGTTCCACAGAGTGACGTCGACGTTCTCGTTCACCATGATGATCGCGGCGGGGCTCATCTCGACCAGGGACTCGAAGAAGCGGCGCTGGCGAACGAGCTCGCCGACATCCTCGAACAGAGCGAACGCGCCGACGAGCCGGCCGTCGATCATGATCGGAACGGATCGGATCGCCACGTCGACGAGTGAACCGTCCTTCCTCGTGCGGCGCGTCACGAGCTGGGTCGGTTCGGTGAACACCCGTTCGTTGATCGACTCCGCCTCCGCTCGGATGGACTCGTGCTTGGATACGAGCTCGTCGATGTGCCGCCCCATCGCCTCCTCCTGCCGATACCCGAACAGGCGCTCAGCGGCCGGATTCCAGGACATGACCCTCAAGTCCGGATCGCAGGCGACGATCGCGGTGGGACTCGCCTCGACCAGCGTCTCGTAGTACTGACCGTGGTCGGTCGGTGCTCGCGAGCCCTCGGGCGTGGACATCGACGCGAAGACTAGAGCCTCACACCGTCCACCTGCCAGAGCACCGGACGCGAACCGCGTCGTTGACGCCGGGCGGCCCGCCCGGTTGCATGGGGCCCATGAACCTGCTTGCACAGGTCACGGACGCAGAGACCGACTGGTTCGCCGAGCCATGGCTGAAGATCGTCATCATCTTGGCTGCAGCGGTCTTGGTGACCCTGATCTCACGCCTCGTCGTGAATCGGTTCCGCAAGAAGCTCGAGGGCACGTCGAGCGCCACGCAGGAGCTCAACCTCCAGCGCGCGACGACCTTGACCGGGGCGTTGTCCACCGCGCTGATCGTCGTGATCTGGGCGCTCGCGATCCTGATGGCGCTCGGGGAGATCGGCCAGAACATCGCCCCGCTCCTCGCGAGCGCAGGTGTCGCGGGGGTGGCGCTCGGGTTCGGCGCGCAGAGCCTCGTCAGGGACACCCTGTCCGGTTTCTTCATCCTCCTCGAGAACCAGTTCGGCGTCGGCGACAACCTCGAGGTTCAGACTCCGTCCAACAAGGTCGCGGGCCGCGTCGAGAGCCTGACGCTACGGGTGACCAGCATCCGGGCGTTCGACGGCTCCCTCCACTTCGTTCCCAACGGGAACATCGTTGTGGCCAGCAACCGGTCGAAGGGGTGGGCGCGTGCGATCATCGATGTCCGGACCGTGTACGACGAGGACGTCGAGCATCTGCGCAGCGTCCTGGAGGAGCTGTTCGCCGAGCTCGAGGGCGACCGGACGCTCTCGGAGTGGATCCATGAGGCGCCGAGCGTGCTGGGGGTCGAGCGGATGGGCCACGATGCCCTCGTGATGCGGGTCATCGCAGACACCCGGCCCTCGAAGGTGATGGACGTGGAGCGCTTGCTCCGCGAACGGATCACTCGCCGGCTCGTCGAGCGAGGGATCAGGGTTCCGGTCACGCCCGTCACACCCCCCGGACTCTGACCTCGAGCGCCGCTAGTCGTCGGCCGCGATCACGACCGCTTCCCAGGGGTCGAGGCGAACGGCGCCGTCCACCCGTTCGCCGTCCCGGCTCCGCTCCGTGCCGATGAGGATCTTGCCGCCAGCGGACAGCTGTGAGCGCTCGTCGCCGTAGTTCACGGCGACCAGGGTCGATGCGCCACGGCGCCACACCCACACACCTTCGGGCCCTTCGAGCGTCTCGTACGCGCCAGCGTGCAGGTCCTCTCGACCTCGACGCAGCGCGAGAAGGTCGCGGCAGAGATGGAGCATCGAGCCGCGGTCCTCGCGTTGGTCCGCGACATTGCGTGTTTCCGCAGCGCCCATCGGCAACCACGGCTCCACGCCGGCTCGGGTGAACCCGCCTGCGCGCGTCCACTGCATCGGAGTCCGTCCGCCGTCTCGCCCTCGGTTCTCCGGCCAGTGTCGGATCCCGACCGGGTCCTTCAACCGATCTCGAGGGATCTCCACGTCCCGCAGACCGATCTCGTCCCCGTAGTACAGCAACGGCGCGCCGTGGAGGGTAAGCAGGATCACGAGCGCGGCTCGGCTGCGGCGCTCATCACCGTCGCACCACCGTGTGGGGAACCTGCCGGCATCGTGGTTCGATCCGTTCCACAACGGCCACGCGTGTGACGGCAACACGCCTTCGGTCGCTTCCACGATCCCGCGCATGTCCGGCCCGGGCGTCGAGTGCTCGAACGGGATGTTCAGTCCGAGGTGGAGCTCATCGTCGGTGCTCCCGTAGAAGCGCGCGAGCGCCTCGAGGTCCCACACCCAGGTCTCACCCAACAGGACGCGCGCGGGCTCGTCGTAGGAGTCCACGATCGCTCGCCAGCGGCGGAGCACGTCGTGCGCCTCGGGTCGGTTCATGCTGAAGTCGGAGCGTGTGCCGTGGGCTCGTATGCGCTCGTGATCCGTCTCGAGCGCGAGGGAGTCGTCCCGGAGCGAGCGGTCCTTCACCAACGCGTGCGCGACGTCGATCCGGAAGCCGGCGACGCCGCGATCCAGCCAGAACCGGATGATGTTGTCGAAGGCGCTCCCCACGTCCGGATTCCACCAGTTCAGGTCGGGCTGTTCCGCCAGGAAGTTGTGCAGGTAGTACTGACCGGTGGCCTCGTCCCATGTCCACGCCGGACCGCCGAACGAGGACCGCCAGTTGTTGGGTGGAGACCCGTCGGGCTTGGCGTCCGCCCAGACGTACCAGTCACGGTGCTCGGCCTTGCGACTTGACCGCGCATCGACGAACCACGCATGGCGATCGCTCGTGTGGTTCGGCACGAGGTCCATGAGGACGCGGATCCCTCGGGCGCCGGCTTCGGCAACGAGACGATCGAGGTCCTCGAGGCTGCCGAAGTCGGGCTCGATCCCCTCGTAGTCCGCGACGTCGTATCCCCAGTCCGCTTGCGGGGAGGTGTTGATCGGGCTCAGCCAGATCCCGTCGATCCCCAGCCACTCGAGGTGATCCAGGTGGTCGATCACGCCCTGGAGGTCGCCGTGGCCGTCGCCGTTGGAGTCGGCGAAGGATCTCGGGTAGATCTGATACAGCACGCCGGCGCGCCACCACGGTGGCGCGCCGACGTCGTCGGGCCGCGTGCGCACCCGGAGCAGCCTACGGGCCCGAAACGTTCGCTTCCACCGCGACGTCCGCCCCTGCTGGTGCCGGCGGCACAACGTTGCCCTCGATCCGACGCCCGTCGACGGTGATGGTGGACACGCGGCCGATGACGCCCGGCGGCTTCCGCACAGAGATCCGATACGTCGCGCCACGGAAGCTCCGGACCGCGTCGAATCCATTCCACTCCCCGGGAAGGCAGGGGTCGATCCGCAGACCCTCGTGTTCCGGGCGGATCCCCAGGATCCACTGGGTGATCGCGACGAAGTTCCATGCCGCGGAGCCGGTCAGCCAGGAGTTCTTCGCTTCGCCATGGGTCGGCGCTTCCTTCCCGGCGATCATCTGGGCGTAGACGTACGGCTCGCATCGGTGGACCTCGGAGCGCACCTCTCGAGCCGAGGGGTTGATCCTCAGGTAGTGGTCGAAGGCGCGATCCGGGTCGCCGGCGAGCGTCTCCGCGATGACGATCCAGGGGTTCGTGTGGCTGAAGACACCGCCGTTCTCCTTGTAGCCGGGTGGGTACGAGCTGATCTCTCCGAGCTCGACGTGATACCTCGAGAACGCGGGATCGAGCAGCACCAGGCCATGTTGCGTCCCCAGACGGTCGCCGACGGAGGCGAGGGCTCGCGCCGCCCTCCCGTCGTCGAGCCCGATCCCCGCCATCACGCAGATGCCCTGCGGCTCGATCCAGATCTGTCCCTCATCGTTCTGGGCGGAGCCGACCACGTCGCCGAAGAAGTCGTATGCACGGCGGAACCACTCGCCGTCCCAGCCGTGCTCGCGCACCGCCTCGATCATCCGCTCCCTCCCCGCCCGATCGTGGGCGGCATCATCGGGGACCCCTTGCAGCTCCGCGAGCCGAGCGAGCTCCTCCGCCGCGAGCGCGAACTGGCCGGCGATGAACACCGACTCCGCCACTCCACCCTCGCGCTGGGGGGCCGTCTGGAACGACTCGCCGGGCTCCTCCAAGAAGGCGTTGAGGTTGAGGCAGTCGTTCCAATCCGCCCGGCCGATCAGCGGCAGTCGGTGCGGGCCGAGCCGGTCGAGCGTGTAGCCGAGGGCCCGGCGGAGGTGCTCGTAGAGCGGCGTCTCCGACCCCACCTCATTGTCGTAGGGGACCGGGTGGTCGAGGACCTCGCGATCGCCGGTCTCCTTCACGTAGGCCGCGACAGCGAGGATCAGCCAGAGCGGGTCGTCGTTGAAGCCGGATCCGATCGCGTCGTTCCCTCGCTTCGTGAGCGGCTGGTACTGGTGATAGGCACCACCCGTCGGGAGCTGCGTGGCGGCGAGGTCGAGGATCCGTTCCCGTGCCCGCTCCGGCACCATGTGCACGAACCCGAGGAGGTCCTGGCTCGAGTCGCGGAACCCGATCCCCCTGCCGATGCCGGTGTCGAAGAACGAGGCGGAGCGCGACAGGTTGAGCGTCACCACACATTGGTAGGCGTTCCAGATATTCACCATGCGATCGGTGTGCTCGCTCGGCGTCGAGACGTGGACCCTGCCGAGGAGGTCCGACCAGTGTTCCTTGAGTCGGTCGAAGGCATGCTCGACCTCCTCTGTCCGCAGGTACCTCTCGATCACCGGAGCCACGCGTCTCTTATCGATCGTCTGCGAGCCGAGCGGATCGAACTTCGTGTCCGGAGGGTTCTCCGCGTACCCGAGAACGAAGACGAGCTCCCGGGTCTCGCCGGGGGCGAGTGTCAGCTCGACGTGATGGGAGCCGATGGGTGCCCACCCGTGCGCGATCGAGTCTCGCGACTGTCCCTCCTCGACGACCAACGGCCGATCCCAACCGCGGTAGGGACCGAGGAACGTGTCGCGCTGCGTGTCGAAGCCTGAAGGATCCTCCGAGCAGGCGAAGTAGGCGAAATGGTTCCGCCGTTCCCGGTACTCGGTCGTGTGGTAGATCACTCCGTCGGTCACCTCGACCTCCCCGGTCGACAGGTTCCGCTGGAGGTTCGTCTGGTCGTCCCAGGCATCCCAGAGACAGAACTCGATCGCGCTGAACAGGGAGAGCGAGGCCGCCTCTCGCCGACGGTTCGTGATCCGTGTTCGCCAGACCTCGAATGACTCCCCGACGGGCACGAGGTAAAGCGTCTCGACCTCGATCCCGTCGTGGACGGAACCGATCACGGTGTATCCAAGGCCGTGGCGACATCGGTACTCCTCGAGATCGGCTCGCACCGGCTGCCACGAGGGTGACCAGAACTCGCCGGTGGCATGATCCCGCACGTACAGATAGCGACCGCCAGTATCGGTCGGAGCGTTGTTGTACCGGTGACGCGTCAGACGGCGGAGCCGGGCGTCCCGGTAGAAGGAGAACCCGCCGGCGGTGTTCGAGATGATCCCGAAGTACTCCTCGCTGCCCAGGTAGTTGATCCACGGCAAGGGAGTGTCCGGGCGTGAGATGACGTACTCACGAGCCTTGTCGTCGAACCGGCCGAACCGCGTCAAGGGATCTCCGCGACCTGCCGCTCCTCGGCCTTCTCACGTCGGCGTTCGTGGAGGTGATCCGCGACGCCGAGGCACGTGAAGGGAAGCGTCGGTGCGAGCAGCAACGTGACATCGCCCGCGAGCCGGATCATGAGGTAGACATAGACGCATACCGCGAGGACCGCGATCGCCCGCGCCTTCCAGGCCTCAGCGTGATCGGCTCGGAGTGCCGCGATTCCCCCTGCGCCCACCGCCGCGACGAGCCCGGTGACCGCGTCCGCCGCGATCGCCGAGACCGGGAGCCCCACGACGAGCGCGAGGCCCATCCCCTTGACGACGGCTCCGGGAGCCCGGGGGTGCTCCGAGAGGAACGCCAGGACGATGAAGACGAACGGGATCAGTGCAAGTCCGAAGGCGATGAACGGTCCGGCCGGGGGAGCGTCCGCGCTGTCCGACGCGATGGCGACGAGCCCCGCAAGCACCGCCCAGTATGAGGGAACCAACAGGAGCGTGGCGATCGTGATCGCACGCCATTTCCTCCGAGGGGAGAGCGGGCCGACCCCAGCCGGGGGGGATCGCCGTCGCCGGACCACCTCGGCTCAGCCCTTGACGGCGCCGGCGGTGAGTCCCCGCACGAAGTACTTCTGGAGCGTGAAGAACACGATGAGCGGTAGGCTCATCGAGATGAACGCCGCCGCCGTCAGCAGGTGCCAGTTCTCGCCGCGTGACCCCACCAGGTTGGAGAGCGCGATCGTGAGCACCCTGTTGTCCTGGGTCCCCCCGAGGAACACGTAGGCGACCAGGAGGTCGTTCCAGACCCACAAGAACTGGAAGATCGCGAAGGCGGCGAGCGCCGGCACCGACAACGGGATGATGAGTCGCCAGAAGATGGTGAAGTGGTCCGCTCCGTCGATCTTCGCCGACTCGATGATCGACGAGGGCAGGGAGCCGATGTAGTTCCTCAAGAGATAGACCGCGAGGGGAAGCCCGAACGCGGTGTGCGCGAGCCATACTCCCAGGAACGTGCCCACCAGATCGAGGTCGGGGAAGACGTACCGTCCGCCGATGATCGCGCCGTTGTTGTAGAGGCGGAGGATGGGGATCAGCGCCATCTGCAGCGGCACGACCAGGAGCGCGACCACCCCCACGAACATCACGTACCGACCTCGGAAGTCCATCCAGGAGAAGGCGTACGCCGCGAAGGCAGCGATCGCGATCGGGATCACCGTGGCCGGGAGCGCGACCGCGAGGCTGTTCAGGAACGCGTTCCCGAGTCCGCCCGCGTCGAGCGCCAGGCTGTAGTTCTCGAGCGTCCATTGCCCCGCTTTGAACGGGTTCGCGAACACCGTCCACCATCCGGTCGTATTCACCACTGCCTCCGGACGGAACGACGTGATGAGTACTCCCATCGCCGGGATCAGCCAGAGGATCACGATGACGAGCACCGTGATCCTGACGAACCAGCCGGCGCCGCGCTCGTCACCGACGGACGAACTCCGCGATGCGGTGTCGGCAGGTGCCGGGACGACTGGCTCCGCGACGCTCATCGGATCGCCTCCTCCTCCCGGAACCGGCGGATGTTGACGATCATCACCGGGATGATCGCGATGAACAGGACCACCGCGATCGCCGCACCACGCCCGTCATGGTTGTTGATGAAGAACCAATCGATCATGCGTTCGGCGATGACCTCGGTGCCTCTCGTCTCGGGACTTCCCATCACGAAGACGATGTCGAAGACCTTCATCGCGTTGATCACCATGTAGGTGCTCACCACGGCGATCGTGGGGAGGATGCTGGGAACGATGATCCGTCGGAACACCTGCAACTCCGACGCGCCGTCGATGCGCGCGGCCTCGAGGATCTCGTCCGGGATCGACTTGATGGCCGCGGACAGGACGACCATCGCGAACCCCGTCTGCATCCACACCATGATCACCATCAGGAATAGGTTGTTCCACGGCTTGATGTCGAGCCACGACACGGGGTCCTGTCCCAGTCCGAGCATGATGCCGTTCAGCAGTCCGATGTTCGATCCGAATCCCGCGGGCCGGAAGTCGTAGATCAGCTTCCAGGTGATCGAGGCGCCGGCGAACGAGATCGCCATGGGCAAGAAGATCGTCGACTTGGCCACGGCCTCGCCCCGGCGGAGCCGATCGGCCAGCGTCGCGAATGCGAGCCCGATGGAGACACCCAGGAGCGGCACGATGACGATCCACCCGAACGTGTTCCGGATCGCGCGGAGCATGCTCGGATCGGTGAAGACGAACTTGAAGTTGTCGAATCCGATGAAAGCCTCGCCCTGTGAGTCCTTGAAACTCACCAGGATCGTGTTGATCACCGGGTAGATCAGGAAGACGGTCAGGATGACCAAGGCAGGGCCGACGAAGATGTACGGCCGAACTCCTTCCCGATACCCGACCGGGAGGAATTCGACCAGGCGGTTCATCCCCCAGTAGAGGAAGAACACACCTCCCACGCCGACGACGATCGCCACGCCCACGACGAGGAACCGGTTCGCCTCGGCGTCTCGAAGGAAATCGAACGCCGCCCACAGGACGATGAATCCGATGACCGGGATCGCGAGGGCGCCGATCAGCCGCAGCAGCGAGGCGAGGACGCTCTGCGCGCCCGACGGGGGTGGTGGCTCCGCGATGACCCCGGCGCCACCGCTCGGCTCGTCGTTCGATGTCCTCAAGCGCCCTCTGCCTTCTCGGGCGCGGACGGGAGCGGCCGCTGCCGGCCGCTCCCGCTCGCTCTGGCCCGTCCGGCCTACTCAGCCGGCCAGCTCGCCTCTATGTTGTCCAGGACAGTGGGGAGCGATTCCGGCCCTCCCTGCATGTAGGCCATCATCTCCGTCCAGAAGGCTCCCGACCCCACCTGTGGTGGCATCTGGTCTGAGGCGTCGAACCGACCCGCACCCGAGCTGAGCCCCTCGGCGAGCACTTCGGATGCACCTGCGAGGATCGGGTTCGGGTAGCAATCCGGTCCGACGTTCACGTTCGGTGAGATCCGCGAGCTTCCCGGCTCGGTGCCCATCTGGCACTGCACCTCTTCGCCCATGAACCGCTCCAGGAAGTCCACGATCTCGGGGCGGTTGGAGAACACCACGGCGAGCTCCCCCGCGAAGAGAGGTCCGCCTTCCGTGTCGATCTCGGGGAAGGGGAACCAGTCGTAGTCCACGCCTGCCTCGGTATCGCCGAAGAAGGCGGTGATGAAGCTCGCCTGGCGGTGCAACCAGCAGCCAGGTGGGTCCTGGAACATCGGAGCAGGTGCATCCGCGAAGGCGATCGACGGCGTCTGGTCGGCTCCGCCCAGCACGTACCCGTCGCCGAACATGATGTCGCCGAACAGCTCGCCGGCGTGGGCGACGGCCGGATCGTTGAACGGGATGTCGTGGGTGATCCACTGGTCGTAGACCTCGGGGCCTGCCGAGCGGAGCATGATGTCTTCCATCCAGTCCGTGGCCGGCCATCCCGTGTCCCCGCCGGACTCGAACCCGACGCACCACGGCGTGCCACCGTCGGCCACGATCTGGTCCGACAGGGCGGTCAGATCGTCCCAGGTGGTCGGAACTTCGTAGCCGGCGGCATCGAAGTCGTCCTTGGGGTACCAGATCATGCTCTTCAGGTTGATGTTGGTCGGGATCCCGTAGTGCTCACCTTCGAACTCGCCCAACGAGATGAAGTACTCGCCGAACGTGCTCTCGAGATCGGCGATGTCGAACCCAAGATCCTCGAGGGATACGGCCTGGCCGCCCTGAGCTTGCTCCTGCACGGCCCCGGGCTGTGGCACGAGGACGATGTCGAGTGTCCCGCCCTCGGATCGGATCTGAAGTTGCTGCGCGATGTCGTTCGCGACTTCGAACTCGACGTCGTAGTCCGCCTCGGGGGCGATCAGATCGTCCGTGATCGACTGGAGGACCGCGTTCTCCTCAGGCTCCAGTGCGTTCAGGACGTTGACGGTCCCCGTGTCCTCCACCTGCTCGCCGTCCCCGTCACCTGATTCCTCGGCCGAGCACGCCGCGGCGATCATCACGAGCACCACGGGTAGTGCGAGCATCCGCACCTTCCGCATAACGCGTCCCCTCCTTCTGTAGCGAACCCCCGCCTGTCGTTCCTCCATCTATCAACTCCTACGACGAGGGAGAGCCGTCAGGCTCTCCTTCGTCGCCGTAGACCCCTCGACCGGTCTCCGGATCGAAGAAGTGCAGTCGCTGCACGTCCACGACCAGCTCGATCGGCTGTCCCTTCCGGATCTTCGTCCGCGGGTTCAAGCGGGCGAGGAACTCGGACTCGCCCGCCATCGCGCCGCGCTCGACGGCCTCCACCGCCTCTGCTCCCACGTCGTGGGCGAGCTCTTTCGCGTCCTCGGTCAACACCGCGGGCGCTTTGATCATGAAGTGCACCAGCACGTCGGCCCCCAACGCCTCCCGGAGGAACACGGACGATTTGATCCGATGGTCCGCAGGAGCATCCGTCATCATCTCCGCGTCCTCCATGTCCTCCGGGCGGATGCCGACGATCACCTGCTTGCCTTCGTACGCCTTCAGCTCCGGGCGGGCCGCGAGCACGTCATCGGGGACTGCCAGCCGGTAACCGCCGAACTCGAGGGTGAGCGATCCGTTCGATCGAGCGAGCGTCGCCTCCACCATGTTCATGGCGGGCGACCCGATGAAGCCCGCGACGAAGAGGTTGCTCGGATGGTCGTAGAGGTGCTGAGGTGCATCGACCTGTTGAAGCACGCCCTTCCGGATGACGGCGACCCGGTCGCCCATCGTCATCGCCTCGACCTGATCGTGCGTGACGTAGAGGGTCGTCGTCGACAGATCGTGCTGGATCCGGGCGATCTCCGATCGCATCTGCACGCGGAGTTTCGCGTCCAGGTTGGAGAGTGGCTCGTCCATCAGGAACGCCTTCGGTTCCCGGACGATCGCGCGTCCCATCGCCACGCGCTGCCGCTGCCCTCCGGAGAGTGCCTTCGGCTTCCGCTCCAGGAACTCCTCGAGGCCGAGGATGTCCGCGGCTTTACGGACCCGGCGGTCGATCTCCTCCTTGGCTAGCTTCCGAAGCTTGAGCCCGAAGCCCATGTTGTCGTAGACGGTCATGTGCGGGTAGAGCGCGTAGTTCTGGAACACCATGGCGATGTCCCGTTCCTTCGGGGGCACGGTGTTCACGACGCGATCGCCGATCGAGATCGTGCCGTCCGTGATCGACTCGAGTCCGGCGACCATCCGCAGCGCCGTCGTCTTCCCACACCCGGAGGGGCCGACCAGGACGATGAATTCCCCGTCGTCGATCTTCAGGTTCAGATCCGAGACCGCGCTCGGCCCACCCTCGCCGTAAACCTTGGACACGTGCTCCAGCACGATCTCTGCCATCCGGCCTCCGCTGGTTCTGGGCGAATATTCAACCTCAGAACGCGGGGTTCCGTCGAACCGGCGTCTCCTGCCGGCGCCGTAGGGTCCCCGTACCATGGGCGCCATGGATGACCGGTTCGCCTCGGTGGACGAGCTGCAGGCCCAGCTGGGCTCGCATTCCTACCTCGCCGATCGGGGCCTCGCGACGGCGATCCATCTGGCCTTGTCCCTGGACAAGCCGCTGCTCCTCGAAGGGGAAGCGGGGGTCGGCAAGACGGAGGTGGCGAAGGTCCTCGCCGAGCTGCTGGGACGCAGGCTGATCCGTCTCCAGTGCTACGAGGGGATCGACGCCTCCCAGGCGCTGTACGAGTGGAACTACGCGCGGCAGCTGCTGGCCGTCCGAGCGATGGATGCCTCCGAAGCGGAGCGGCACGTCGACGACCTCTTCGGGCCCGAGTTCCTCGTGGAGCGGCCGCTGCTCGCGGCGATCAGAGCGGGATCCGGCGCGGTCCTCCTCGTGGATGAGCTGGACCGAGCCGACGACGAGTTCGAGGCGTTCCTCCTCGAGATCCTCTCGGAGTTCGCGGTGACGATCCCGGAGGTGGGACAGGTTGTGGCGGAGTCGCCGCCCGCGGTCGTGGTGACGTCGAACCGGACGAGGGAGCTCCACGACGCGCTGAAGCGGCGCTGCCTCTATCACTGGATCGACCACCCGGGGCTGGATCGCGAAGTGGAGATCGTGCGCGCACGCGCCCCGCACGTCGGTGAGGCGCTCGCTCGCGACGTGGCGGAAGCGGTGGCGAGGTTGCGGTCGCTGGATCTCGCGAAGCTCCCCGGCGTTGCGGAAACGATCGACTGGGCCAACGCGCTCGCGTTCCTCGGTGCCGATCGGTTGAGTCCCGGACTGGCGCGCGACACGCTGGGCGCGGTGGTGAAGGATCACGAGGACCAGGAGCTGGTGGCGCCGCGCCTCGCCGAGGTCGTCGGCGAACGGGATGTCTGAGCCTCCGCTCGCCGAGCCCCTCACGCCGCTCGTCGCGTTCGGCAGAGGGTTGCGCGTCCGAGGTCTCCCCGTCGGCACCGGCCGTATCCTGACATTCGTCCGTGCCGTTGCCGCGCTGGGATTGACCGATCGCCTGTCGCTCTACTGGGCCGGTCGGGTGTCGATGATCGGCCGGAAGGAAGATCTGGCCGCGTACGACCTCGCCTTCGAGGATTGGTACCGGTCGCTCCGCTCGACCGAGGACCTGAAGATCGAGCTCGACCTGCCCTCGCTCGCGCGCCAGGGGGTCGACTGGGGAGACCAATCGGACGACCTAGAGGTCCGCGCGGGTCGGACCGCCGCGGAATGGCAGGGGCTCACAGAGGAAGACGAGGCGCCCGAGGCCGGCGACGAGTCGGCGATCCGGATCGTCGCGAGCGCCGTCGAGGTCTTGCGATCGAAGTCGTTCGCCGACCTGTCCGAGGAGGAGCGCGACGAGGTCGGGCGACTGATCCGCGCACTGGCGATAGCCCTGCCGGAACAGCGGATGCGCCGGACGCGCCCCTCAGCGAAGGGCGCCAGGTTCGACGTTCGCCGAACGCTGAGGCGGTCGCTGCGAACGCGTGGGGAGCCGTTCGAACGGGCATGGCGCGACCGCCGCGTCCGCGGCCGGCCGCTCGTGATGATCCTCGATGTGAGCGGCTCGATGTCGCCGTACGCGCGGGCGCTCGTGCAGTTCGGCTACGCGGCGATGGCGGCCGGCCGCCGTGTGGAGGTGTTCTGTTTCGGCACGCGGCTCACACGAGTGACGCGGATGCTGCGAACGAAGGACCCGGATCGCGCGATGCACGAGATCGGTCGGACGGTGGCCGATTGGGAGGGCGGGACGCGGATCGGCGAATCGCTCAAGGCGTTGCTGGACGGCTGGAGCCAGCGAGCAGCTCTACGGGGAGCGGTCGTGGTGCTGTGTAGCGATGGGTTGGAGCGAGGCGATCCAGAGCTGTTGCGTGCGCAGATGGCGCGGCTGGGTCGGCTCGCTCACAAGGTGGTGTGGGTGAACCCGCTGAAGGGGTCACCGAGGTACGAGCCGCTGGCCCGCGGGATGGCAGCGGCGCTTCCTTCGGTCGACGTGTTCCTGTCGGGTCACAACCTCGAGAGCCTGTCGGAGCTCTCGCGAACCCTCGCGGGTTAGGACGGAGCGAAGTCCTCTTCCGAGAATTCGACCGGCCCGTACCACTGCGCGGCATCTCGATACTCGTCGCACCCATCGTGTTCATACCGCACGGAGCCGTCGAACGGTGACGCTTCGTTCGAGCAGCCTCCCCAGTCGAGGCCCCACGATCCAGCGATCGGTATCCAGAACTGGCACAACCCGCATTGCTCTCTTCGCCATTCTTCGCGGTAGGAAGGGTCGTTCATGGATCGATTGAGTCGTGTAGCCCACCGCGAATACGTCGCTGTGCGATGAGCGGACGAGAATCGGGCCTCGGTCGGTGCTTCGAGCACGTGCGTGATCGCTGCAACCGCGAACCGTTCATCACTTCGCAGCAGCTCGATCTTGTTTCCAACGCTCACCTCGCGCCATCTGGAGGGATGGCCGGGAAGGATCCTGGCGGTCGCAGTCTCTCCAACATCGAGTTCCCTCCGATCCTCGAAGAAGACCGTTGCGTCGCCCAGGTCATTTGGAATCGCACCGTCGATCCGGCAATCAAGGGTCGCTCCCCACGGGAGGATGGGGGGACTGGCTACACCCGGCGACGCCACCAGTCGAACCGTTGCTCGCAAGTACGCGTACCGCGAGATGTCCTCGGGCACCGGCCTCTCCTTTCGCTGCCACGATGCTATTTCTCGACGCCCTTGTAGTTCGCGATCCCGTGGAGCTCATGTTCGATCTCGACGAGATCGGCCTGGTCGCGCATCACGACGTCGATCGGTTTGTACGCCGACGGGTGTTCGTCGAGCAATTCTCGTGCGCTCGCGTGCTGCCATGCACCAGCCCCCATCACTTCGGCGAAGCTCTCGACCGAGAGCTGCTTCCTCGCCTGCCGGCGGGACAGCCGACGTCCGGCGCCGTGGGCGCACGACTCGTATGACGCCGGGTTGCCTAGGCCTCGGACCACGTAGGAGCGCTGGCCCATCGCCCCGGGGATCAGTCCGCGGTCACCAACCCGCGCGCGGATCGCGCCCTTCCGTGTCACCCAGACTTCGCGTCCCGCGTGTCGCTCTCGCTCCGTGAAGTTGTGATGGCAGTTCACCTCGTCCGCGGTGCTCACCTCTCGTCCGAGGATGTGCTCGAACGCGCGGTGGGTCGAGTCCAACATCAGCCGCCTATTCTCGCGAGCGAACGCCTGCGACCAGCGGAGGTCGCGGATGTACGCATCGAACTCCCGCGTGCCCTCCTGAAGCCATGCGAGCTCGGGATCCTCAAGCTGCGTTCCGAGCCCTTCGTGCAGCTTCCTCGCAGTCTTCGTATGCATCGTCGCGAGCTTGTTGCCGCCGCCCCGCGAACCCGAGTGCAACAGGATCCAGACCCGATCGCTCTGGTCTGCGGCGAGCTCGATGAAGTGGTTCCCGGACCCGAGGGTGCCGAGCTGCGCCGCCGCCCGCTCGGGGTTGTCGAGCGTCGGAGGCGGCGCGTGCTCCGCGAACCAGGCTCGCGCGTCGTCGGACGGTTCGCCGTGCCAACGGCCGAGGCCAGCGGGGACGGCCACCTCCATCGCGGAGATCCATGTATCCAACCCGTCGGGAAGATCCTCCTGCGTGAGCTCCAACCGCCTCGCCGCCATGCCGCAGCCGATGTCGACGCCGACGGCGGACGGGATCACGGCGCTCTCGGTCGGGATCACGGAGCCGATCGTGGCGCCCTTGCCGAGATGGGCGTCGGGCATCAGCGCCAGGTGCCCGGCGAGGATCGGGAGCCGAGCGGTCACCGCCGCTTGGGCGCGGGTCAGCTCGTCGAGCTCGCTGGCCCACGAAAGCACGCTCGGCGCGATCTCCTCGGGCATGACGGCGAACGTATCGGATCGGCGGTTTCGTACCCTGCGGGTGATGGCGACCGACGACGACCTCATCCGCGCGTACGACGACGAGCTGGGACCCGAGCCGCGCAACTCGAATCGGGGGTTCTGGGTCGTCGCGGGGACGCTGCTGCTGGGAGGCCTGTTCCTCCTCGTGGAGATCTTCGCGAACAGGCCACTTGCGAATTCGATCGGGCACGCCCAGGGCACGCTCCGCCGGGCGCAGGCAGCCGCGGAGATCGTGCGCAGCCGCGAGGCTTCCTTCCAGGAAGCCGACGCTGATGCGCTGGGGGAAGATGTTCCCGAGTTGTCCTTCCGGGCGGAGGATGAATCATCCGTCGGTCTCGACGATGTGAGCGTGTCCGCGTCCGAGACCGTCTGGGCGGCGGCCGTCCAGGCCCGGCCGGGCGCGTGCTTCTACATCCGGCTCGGTGTCGGTGCGGACCCACGCTACGGAGCCGGGACCGATTGCACGGGCGAGGCCGCGCTCTTCGCAACCGACCCTCGCTGGTAGCTCAAGGCCGGGGCACGGCGGCGTCGAGCAGCTCGATCGGGTGGACGACGTCTGCCTGCACGCCGATCTCTCGCAAGCCGACCAAGAGCTGCATCGTGCAGCCGGGGTTGCCGGAGACAACCACGGCCGCGCCCGTCGACACGACCGCTTCGGCCTTCTCGCGCATCAGCCGGCCGGACATCTCCGGCTCGGTGATGTTGTAGATCCCCGCGGCGCCGCAGCAGCGGTCACCGTTCGGGATCTCGACGAGCTCGAGGCTCCCGATCGCACGGAGCAGCTCGCGCGGCTGATCGTGGATCCTCTGGGCTCTCAGCGCGTGACAGGCATCGTGGTACGCGACACGGGTGCGCCGAGACAGGGAGCCCGCGTCGCCCGCGAGGCCCTCGGCGTGCAGGAACTCCATCACGTCGCGAACGGGGAGATCGGCGCCTTCGACCAGGTCGCCATACGACCGCATGTGCGCACCGCATCCGGCGGCGTTCACGACGACGTGATCCACCGACGCGAACGCCGTCGCGTTCTTCCTCGCGAGCCTCCGCGCCGTCCCGAGGTGTCCGTTGTGTGCGGCAAGTGCTCCGCAGCACGTTTGCGCGCGTGGCACGACGACGCGCCAACCGTTCCTCGCGAGCACCCGGATCGTGGCGCGGTTCACGCGCCTGAACCATCGGTCCTGCACGCAACCGGAGAGCAGCGCGACGGTTCCACGTATGTCGCCCTCCGGCGATGTGACGCGGGGGAGTCGCGTGAACGGCTCGCCGCCGCCTCGAGGGAACATCGCCCGGACGCGAGACGGGAGGAACGGGCGCGCGAGCGGAGCGAGCACGCCCGCGACCCACGTGAGCTTCCTCGAGGGAAGCACCACATCGAGCCCGAGCCATCGAAGGAACCTCGCGCGTCGCGAACGCAGCGGCTCGATCTGCGTGCGCGCCGCCTCCATCATCCGACCGAAGGGCACGTGCGAGGGGCACACGTCCTCGCACGCGCGACACACGAGGCACAGGTCCATGAATCGGGTGAACGTCTCGCCCGTCTCCGCCCGACCCTCGTGGACCGCGCGCATCGCGGTGATCCGGCCGCGTGGCGACGCCGACTCCTCCCCGGTCAGGCGATAGGTGGGGCAGTGGGGTAGGCAGAGACCGCACGCCACGCAGGCGTTCAGGTCTGCGAGGGAAGGCGCGTCACCCTTTGCCCATCCGGGCTCCCGATCGAGCTCGGGTCCGATGAACCGGACACCATCGGGAAGATCCGTACCGAGGGGCTTCGTGTCCATCTCGGCCCATCATCTCGCGACGGGCTCGACATCGGGCAGACCGCGCTCTCGGTCGAAGGGCAGCGCGACGGAGGGATCGGCGCCGTCGATCTCACGTGCCAGCCGGTGGCCGTCGAAGATCGCCTCCGAGATCATCCGGGGCGCTACGCAGTCGCCGATCCGATAGACGGCCTCGATCCCTGAGGTCTTGAGGTCGGATGGATCGTTCACGAGGTCTCGGTAGAGCGCATCGTCGGAGACCTGCTGCGTCACGAGCACGATCCCTTCCGTCTCGAGCGACCACGGCTCCTCGAACTCGTCCTCACCCGACACCAGGCCGGGCTCGACAGCCAGGAGGGTCACGCCTCGGTGCGCCGTCACCCCTCGCTCGTGGAGGTGCTGACGGAGCATCGGCCCTTCGAGCGTCAGATCGGAGATCGGCGACACCACATCCAGGGACGTGACGAGATGGGTCTCGAGGCCCTCGTCCGCGAGGAGCTCCGCGATCCCGGGTCCCACGAAATATCCCTCCGCGTCGTAGACGACCACGCGCCGACCGGGTGGCCGCTTCCCGTCCATCACCTGCTCCGGCGTAAGGACGTGGGGGAGGGATGCCGAGGCACCGTCGATCGGCTCGTGGGTCGATGACTGCACCCCTTCGCCCGACCAGTGCGAGCCGGTTGCCACGACGACGATCTGCGCGCCGTAGTCGCGCACGTCCTCGGCCGTCAGCCGCCGCCCGGTCACCACCTCGACGTTGCGGAGCTTCGACAGCACCACCTTCCGGTGGTCGACGATCCGTCCCCAGTC
>DATKDI010000038.1:0-38530 GCA_035512775.1 Actinomycetota bacterium
GTGCATGCGGGCCGAGGCTAGTCGAACAGGTGTTCGAGCGCAAGCAACAGGTGACGCCGCAACGTCAACTACCAGGCGGCACAGGACACGTTTCTGTGGACCCAAGGGGATTCGAACCCCTGACCTCTTGGCTGCCAGCCAAGCGCTCTACCAGCTGAGCTATGGGCCCGGAGTGGCCGAGTCTAACGGGCGGACGAAACCGCGTCCGGCTCTTCCCAGTCCATGCGCGGGGCGTCACGCCAGAGCCGTTCGAGATCGTAGAAGGCTCGCTCCTCGGGTCCGAACACGTGGACCACGACGTCGATGTAGTCGAGGAGCCACCAGCCGGCGTCTCCCTCACCCTCCCGCCGTGCCGGGCGAACGTCGAGTTGCTCCCGCAGAGCCCGCTCGACCTCGTCCACGACCGACTTGACCTGACGGTTGGATCCGGCGGTGCAGATCACGAAGTGGTCCGTGATCACGATCAGCGTGCTCACGTCGAGGACGACGATGTCCTGGGCCTGCTTCGACGAGGCTGCTCGGGCGGCGGCGGCGGCCGTCTCGCGGCTCGGCGGGATCCGCCCGCCTCCCCGCTGCTGGTCCTTTCCCGTCACCCGGCGAAGTCCTCCCCCACGATGATCGTGATGTCTCCGATACCCGATGGTACCCGCGAGACGCGAACGCGCCCGACCCCGAGCGCCTCTTGGATCCGTCGGGCATCCGCGATGGCGCGGTCGCTGTTCGCGACCACGCGGGTTCGCTCGTACCCGAACAGGTCGGCGTTCTGCGAGAGGACCACGCGGTACCCGAGCGGCAGCAGGACCGCCGCGACGTCTTGCCCCAACCCGGGTACGCCGACCCCGTTCTCGACGATCACGGGCACGGGGCTCTCGACGCCGAACAGCCGTGCCACCTGACGGTCCAGGTCCGGCTGCATCGGGACGGTGACGCTCCCGGCCACCGACAGCGTCGGGAACGCGGCGATCGCGGCGCCGCGTGCGCCCTTCAGCACTCGGCGCACGCCCGCGATGCCGTCCGTCTGCGTGAGGTCCTTCTCGCCGAGTCGGACCTGCCCTCGCAGGAGGGCCTGCACGACGGACGCCCAGCGGGCCTCGCCCCCTTCTTCCTGCAGGCGGAGCAGCGCGACGACCTGCTCGCCGCTCAGGCGAGCGGCCCCGGGCCCCAGATTCCCTGCCTCGGTGACATAGAACCCGGGAACCTGTACGCGGATCCCTTCGCCCCTATCGACCACGGCGGCGAGCCCGTCGAGATCCACGACGGCCACGTGCTCGGCCCAGGCCCCGAACGTGTTGGAGACCGCGACGCGGACCGTGTCGGCGTCCAGATCGGCGACCTCCGCGGCCATCGCCTCTCCCTGACCCGGCACCGTGAGCGTGAGATCGAACGGCACGCTGAAGAACGACGGCCGCCTGCCTCCGTGCGCGGCTCCGATCACGGCCAGCAGGGGATCGTCGGTGCCGACCACCTGCAGGACGAGGAGCTCCGAGGGGCTGGACGAGCGCACGTCGTCGTTCGGCCCCGTGGGACCGCCGCCCGCGGCGTCGCCGAGCCGCGAGGCGCCGTACGCGCCGGCCGCCACCAGCACGACGCCCGCGACCACCGCCGCGGCTCGGCGACGCCGCACCCCCGCGCTCCGCGACACCCTCGTCGCCGCCGTCACCGGTACAGCCCCGCCTTCTCGATGTAGCTCTTCACGCCCTCCGGCACCAGATAGCGGATGGGTCCGCCGGCCTTCACGCGAGCCCGGATGTCGGTCGAGGAGATCGCGAGGGCGGGGATGTTCATCACCGTGATCGCGTCCCTTGCCAGGTCCGGGGCGCCACCCGGCAGCTCGAACCCGGCCATGTCGTAGCCCGGCCGCGTCGCCGCGATGAATCGGGCGAGCTCGAACAGCTCGCCCGCCTGCTTCCACTGGATCATCTCGAGGATCGCGTCGGCACCGGTGACGAAGAACAGATCGGCGTCGAGCTCCGCCTTCAGGGAGCGGAGGGTCTCCACCGTGTAGGTCGGCCCGTCGCGGTCCACCTCGATCCGCGACACCGAGAACAAGGGGTTGCTCGCCGTCGCGATCACGGTCATCAGGTAGCGGTCCTCGGACGGGGAGACGACCTCGTGCTCCTTCATCCACGGCCGGCCGGTCGGAACGAAGAGCACGCCCTCGAGCTCGAACTGCTCGAGCGCTTCCTCTGCCGTCACGAGGTGGCCGTAATGGATCGGATCGAACGTCCCGCCCATCACCCCCAGGCGTCGTCCCACATGCGAATCCTACGGCCGGTCGGTGCCCCGCTCCAGGAAGGCCCGCAGATCGGGCAGGTGCTCCTCATAGTGGCGGGGGCCGGATTCCTCGAACCACTCCCACGCGTCCGCGTCGACATCGGCGAGCCGGGAGAAGACCTGGCGCATCGCCACCCTGCTTTTCGCGAACCGGATCCGGACGATGTCCTCCTCGAGCTCCCGCCCCTGCTCGAACCACTCCTCGTTGAGAACCTGGGTGTCGGGATCGCTCTCCCGGTGGGTCCCCGCGGCGATCCGCCCCAGGACCGTGGAAGCCTCCTCGGCCCACGCGGCGACGTGATACATGACGTCCTTCGGCGACCATCCTTCGTCCGTGACCGAAGGCTCCTCGAATCGCTCGGGCGGCACGTCGCCGAAGACCTCGGTGAGCTCGAGCCATCCTCGCTCCTCTTCCGCGAGCAGCCCGGCGACGTCCATCGCTCAGGCTTCCTGTCGGTCCGCGGGGAGATCGTCGCCGGGGAGGAACTCGAAGGCGCGGTCGGAGATGCGGATCTCGTCGCCGCGGCGAGCGCCCGCCTTCATCAGCTGCCGCTCGACGCCCTCCTTGATCAGCTGCCGTTGCAGGCGTGTGAGCTGCCGCTCGTCGTCGATGTCCGTCTCCCGCACCCAACGCTCGACGTTGCGACCGGTGACCCGCCAACCGCCGTCCTCGCGCGCGACGATGAACCGGGGTCGGCCGGGGCGCAGCACGACGTACGGGGCGCGGGGAGGTTGCTCGGCGGCCGCCTGACGGGAGAGCGTCTCCAGTTGCGCGGTGAGGAGGTCGAGCCCTTCGCCCGTCACGGCCGACACCGGGAGCGACCGGATCGCATCGGCCGCCGCCTGTGGATCGTCCACGAGGTCCGCTTTGGTGCCGACGAGGAGCGACCGCCGATCGGCGAGATCGGAGTCGTAAGCGCGGAGCTCCTCGCGAAGGGTGTCCAGGTCGGCGACCGGATCGGCGGACGACAGGTCCACCACGAGGACGAGGGCTCGGCACCGGGTGACGTGGCGCAGGAACCGATGGCCGAGTCCCTTCCCTCGGTGTGCGCCTTCGACCAGTCCGGGGATGTCGGCCACCACGAACCGCTCCCCGCCCGCCTCCGCGACACCCAGATTGGGTGTGAGCGTCGTGAACGGGTAGTCCGCGATCTTCGGCGTCGCCGCCGTCAGCCGGGAAAGGAGCGTGGACTTCCCCGCGTTGGGCAGCCCCACGAGACCAAGGTCGGCCACCGTGCGAAGCTCCAGCTGCACCCGCCGATCCTCCCCTTCCTCCCCCGCCTCGGCGGTCTTCGGCACGCGGTTCTTCGGACCTGCGAAGCGAACGTTTCCGCGCCCGCCACGTCCGCCTCGGGCGACGACGGCCTCCGACCCCTCCCCGACGAGGTCGGCCAGAAGCCCACGGTCGTCGAAGACCACCGTGCCATCCGGAACCGTGACCACGAGGTCGTTCCCCTTCGCCCCGTCCCGCCGGCCGCGCGCGCCCGCAGTGCCGGGGTCAGCCCGGAGATGCGGATGGTCGGCGAACCAGGCCAGGTCATGGACGTTGCGAGACGCCCGGAAGACGACGTCGCCCCCTCGGCCGCCGTCACCACCGTCCGGTCCTCCTTTCGGCTTGAAGGGCTCGCTGCCCATCGCGGCGGAGCCGTCGCCACCGCGACCGGCGCGCACCTCCACGTCGACCTCGTCCACGAACGTCATGTCGAACAGCCTAGGTGGTCGGCCCGTGTGGTCGACTGGGCGGGGACGGGCCAAGATTGGCTCATGATCGAGCCCGTGGACGTCTGGATGGTGCACCTCGGCTCCCGGTCGCGGCCGACCGAAGTCCGGGGAACGCTCAGTCTCGGAGAACGCAGCCTGGAGTTCCTCGAACGCAAGACGGGAGTCGACGTCCGGTTCGACTACGGCGCGATCCGCCGCGCCAAGAGGATCAAGGGGTCGCCGGTCCTGCTGGTCGACTGGCGGAAGGACGGCCAGGACCGCAAGACCGCCTTCTACTTCTCCCAGCCCCCACCACTCGATCCGCTACCCCGGTCCCCCACGATCGATCCTCCAGGACCATTGGGGCCGTTCACGCGCGCCACGCCTTCGAAACGTCAGGTCGCGCGCATGAACCTCGGCTACCTGCGGTCGACGAGCGCCACGAGCAGGCACGTGGTCAAAGCGTGGGCCGAAGAGGTGACGGAGCGGGCGAAGCGGGTGAGTTAACCGTCGGCGAGGACGGACGCGTACTTGCGGCCCCGCGACTCGTGGAACTCGATCGTCCCGGCGCGCAGCGCGAACAAGGTGTCGTCGCCACCCTTGCCGACGCCTTCGCCCGGGTGGATCCTGGTCCCGCGCTGGCGCACGATGATCGAGCCGGCGGAGACAGCCTCACCACCGAACGCCTTGACCCCGAGTCGCTTCGAGGTCGAGTCCCGGCCGTTCCGGGACGAGCCGCCGCCCTTCTTGTGTGCCATGGTCGGTCGAGGCTACCAGCTAGTCCGACGCCGTTGCGGGAGCGGCGTCGTCCTTCCGTTCGTCCTTCTTTCCGGAGCTCGCGCGACGCGCCGGGATCTTCACCTCGGTGATCTCGAGCATCGTCACGAGCTGACGATGGCCGGCCTTCCTCGAGTACCCCGACTTGGGCCGGTACTTGAAGACCTTCACCTTCTCGCCCTTCTTCTCTCCCAGGGGTTTCGCGGTCACGACCGCCTTGGCCGCCTCGGCGCCGACATGGGTCTTGCCGTCGTCGTCGACGACGAGCAGCGGATGGAACTCCACCGTCTCGCCGTCGGCGACCAGCTTCTCCACCTCGATCACGTCGCCGGCCTGCACCTTGTGCTGCTTGCCGCCCGTCTTGATCACCGCGTACATGGTGGGTTCCTCTCGTCTCGCGTTCTGGGGTCGCTAGCTCGCGTCGTAGTTCACGATGATGCCGCGCCCCTCGCAGTGGGGACAGGTCTCGGAGAACGAGTCGACCAGCCCGCCGGACACGCGCTTCCGGGTGATCTGCATGATCCCCAGGGGACCGATCTCGAAGACCTGGGACCTCGTCTTGTCGATCGCGAGGGCCTCCCGCATCGTGTCCTCGACCTTCCGCTTGTTCTGTTCCAGCAGGAGGTCGATGAAGTCGATCACGATGATGCCGCCGATGTCTCGCAGCCGGAGCTGACGCGCGACCTCACGGGCAGCTTCCAGGTTCGTCGTCAGCACCGTCTCCTCGAGGTTGGTCTTCCCGACGGCCTTCCCGGTGTTCACGTCGACGATCGTCATCGCCTCGGTCTGCTCGATGATCAGGTAGCCACCCGAGGGGAGCCACACCTTCCGGTCGAGCGCCTTGTGGATCTGCTCGACGATCCGGTGTTCCTCGAAGGCGGACAGAGGGCCTCGATGGAGCGTCACCTTGGACTCGAGGTCGGGCGCGACGTCGCGCACGTACTCCATCACCTTGTCGTAGATGCGCTCGGAGTCCGTGACGAGCCCCCGGAACTCCTCGTCGGTGAAGAGGTCACGAACCACCCGCACCGTGAGCTCCGGCTCCTCGTAGAGCTCCGCGGGTGCCTTGGCGCGCTTCGCCGACTTCTGGATCTGCTCCCAGAGCGCGATGAGCCGCCCGAGGTCCTGTGTGATCTCCTCCTCGGGAGCTCCCTCGGCCGCGGTCCGAACGATCACTCCGTGCGCCTTGGGCTTCACCTTGTTCAGGATCGTCTTGAGGCGCTTGCGGGCATCGTCCGACAGCCGCCGCGAGATCCCCGACACGTCCTGGTCGGGCGCGAGGACGAGGAAGCGGCCCGGCAGCGAGACCTGCGCCGTGAGCCGGGCGCCCTTGCCGCCCATCGGGTCCTTCGTGACCTGCACCATGACGGCCTGACCGGACTTCAGCACCTGCTCGATCCTCGGCGGCCGCCCTCCGTCCAGGTCTTCGGGCGAGTAGTTCACCTCGCCGGCATAGAGCACACCGTTGCGCCCCCGGCCGATGTCGACGAAGGCGGCCTCCATCCCCGGCAGGACGTTCTGGATCCGGCCGAGATAGACGTTTCCCACCATCGAATGTGCCCCGCGACGCGTGACGTAGTGCTGCACGAGCATGTTCTCTTCGAGCACGGCGATCTGGTCCCGATCCCCGTGCTCGGTGATGACCATGAGCTTGTCCGTGATCCGGGGCGGCGTGATCTGTGGTTCGCGTTGGCGCCTGCCACCGCGGCCTCGGAGCGTCCGCGACCGGAGGCCGCGGGTCGGCCCGCCCGACGCTACCTGCTCCTCGAGGGTCCTGGGGCCGCGCGAGCGCTCCGGTTGCGCCGGCGCCTCCGCCGCGGCCGCCTCTCCCGACTTCTTGCGGCCCCGGCCGCCCCGGCGGCCTCGCCGCTTCGACGAACCGGTCTCGGCGCCGTCCTCTCCCGAGGGCGCGCCCGAGGACGCGGCGGCATCCGGCTGAGCGTCGTCCCGCTGACCGGCCGGGGTCTGCGCAGGCTCTCGGGTCGCGCCGCTGCGGCTGCCTCTCCCACGTCCGCCCTGGCGGCGCCGCTGCTCGGCGTCGAGCCCATCCCGTTCTCTGTCCTTGTCGTCGTCGTCAGGCTCGGAGGCGCGGCGGCTGATCCGCTCCGGGGCGTCGACCGCCGATCCAGCTGCGTCGCCGCTGGTCGGGCCTGACCCGGATCCGCCACCTCGGCCGCGGCCTCCCCGGCCGCGCCCGCCGCGGCTGCGCCTGCGGGTCGACGGCGAGCCCGTGGACTCGCTGTCGTCGGACCGCGTCCGCTGTGCTGGCCGGTCCTCGGCCCCGTCGTCTCTCGGCCGAACGGGGGCATCGGCCTTCTGCCTCGTGGGCGTCCTCTCCTGCTCCGCTCTGTCTCTTTCCGGCGCTCTCTCCCTTTCCGGCGCTCGCTCCCGGACTGGGGTTCTGTTCCTGGGCGCTCGCTCCTCCGAGATCCGCTCCCGCGGCTCCTCTGGTGCGCGCTCGGGGGCGCGGGTCGCCGGTTCGCCCGACGGGTAGGTCGGCCGTTGGAAGATCGGGGGGAGGCCGTTCGTTGCCGGCACCTGTGGCGCAGCGGCTTCGGTCTCTCGATCCATCTGTTACTCCCTTCGCTCGGAGCGAGGGGGCGATCCGGATCCAGCACCGTCGGCTGCGGGGGCGCGGTCTTGCGCGATGGATGTTCCGTCGCCCACGCAGCGGCACCTGCCGCGTGCGGGGCTGAAGACCTGCTCGTACAACCGTTCGTTCCTGTCCGGGGCCGCGCCGCCTGCCTGGCGATCCTCGGTGAGGCCGCCGGCGGCGTCGCGCGCCACCTCAACTCGCTTCTTCCCCCATCTCGGGCGGCGCGGGTCGGCTGCCGGCCCGGGTGGGGCACGTCTGTGCAGCAAGGATAGCAGTCCTTCGGGTCTGGAGCGGGAGCGGGCTTCGGAACCCCCGGATCCGTGCTGGGGGGTGCCCATCGGCGTCCCCCCGCTCCAGAGGGATCCTCGTTGTGAGCTAGTCCTTCTTAGCTAGGAAAGAGGGTCCCGCGTCCCCCCGAGGGAACCCGGCAGGCGTGGGATAGCGAGGGATAGCCCCACATGCCGACACTTCATGTGATGGCCCTCGACACCCTCCCCGTGGCTCCGGCTTCCCGTCCCCAGATCCGAGTTGTCGTCGTTGATGACAATCCCGGCTTCAGGGAGACCCTTACCTCGCTCCTGGGAACAGAGGAGCTCCTCGTGGTGGGAACCGCGTCCAGCGGCATCGACGCGATGACCCTCGTGGAGGAAACCGAGCCCGACGTGGTCCTGATGGACGTCCGCATGCCGGAGATGAACGGGATCGAGGCGACGCGCCGGCTGAAATCGGCGTTCCCGGAGATCGGCATCGTTGCCCTGACCGGCGTAGACGACCAGGACGCCGTCCGGGAGATGCTGGTGGCGGGCGCTTCGTGCTACGTGCTGAAGGACTCCGACAGCGACGAGATCTTCCACGCGATCCGCCAAGCGGCGGCCGGCGGCGGCGTGATCTCCTCCGAGGTGACCCCACGCGTGATCGGGGAGCTCACGGAGGCGCTCGAGCGCGAGCGCCGCCGAGCACGCCAGCTCGAGCTGGCACAGGAGGCGCTGCTGGAGCGGGCCGCCCGGCGTCACGAGCTGGTGAGCCGACTGGGCCACGAGCTCCGCACGCCCGTGACCGTGATCCTCGGCATGGCCCAAACGCTGTCGAAGGGGACCGGGACTCTCGACCAGCGGGACGAGATGCTGAGCGCGCTCGTGATGCGGGCGCAGGGGCTCGCACGTCTGGTCGCCCGGCTCGAAGGAGTGGTCGAGGCGGGGCTCACGGAGTACACGGACGTGATCGACATCGCGGAGGAGATCGCGAGGCTCTCTCCGCGCGTGAAGATCGAGACCCCGGGCCGGCCCATGCTCGCAACCCTCAACCGCGTGACCGCCCTGCGCATCCTCGAGGAGCTCGTGGAGAACGGGCTCGAGTTCTCAGACGAGCTCGCGCAGGTGATCGTGCGGATCGACGAGTCGCAGGCAGGGATCGAGGTACGGGTCATCGACCAGGGCCCCGGGATCACGGAAGACGCGCTCGACAGGATCTTCGAGCCGCTCGAGCAGGCCGAGGAGCTCCACACCCGGACGCACCAGGGAGTCGGGCTGGGGCTCACGGTGGCCCGGATGTCGGCGCGGGCGATGGATGGGGACGTCACGCTCGAACACACCGGTCCCCACGGCTCGGTGTTCCTCTGGCGGGTCTCGATGAGCCCGTTCGCCGCCGCCGTTCCGTCGGCCGCGAGACCCTCGGCTATTTGAAGCGGCGCATGTGCACGTTGAGCAGGATCCCCACTCCCATGCAGCTCGCCAGCATGGAGCTTCCTCCGTAGGACAGGAACGGCAGGGGGATCCCCGTGATCGGCATGATGCCGATGACCATGCCGATGTTCACGAACATCTGCACCGCGAACATGATCGCGACGCCGGTTGCCAGGTATGTCCCGAACGGGTCCTTCGACAGGAACGCGGTCCGGATCGACCTCCACAGCAGCAGAGCGAACAGCGTGAGCACGAACACCGCCCCGACGAACCCGAACTCCTCCCCTGCCACCGTGAAGATGAAGTCGGTGTGTTGCTCGGGCACGTAGTCGAGGGTCGTCTGCCGCCCATGGAGGTACCCCTGCCCGAACAGGCCTCCGCTCCCGACGGCGATCTCCGCCTGGTCGAGGTTGTAGCGGACGTCGGCGGGCGTGTTCTCACGATCGATGAACACGCGGAGTCGGTCCAACTGGTACTCCTTGATCACGCCGAGCTGGAAGGCAGCGGCGATCATCACCAGAGAGATCGCCAGGAGCGCTCCGAGATGACGCCCTCGCACCCCGGCCACGAGCAGCATGCCGCCGGCGATCGCGACGAAGACGATCGACGTCCCGATGTCCGGTTGGATGAAAACCAGCATCAACGGCACCAACGCGATGCCGCAGATCCTGATGAGGTCCTGCACGGTGGGGGTGTCCCGCTTCAGCTCTGAGAGGCTCGCCGCCAGCATCACGATCAACCCGATCTTGGCGAACTCCGATGGGGTGATCTGCAACCCACCGGCCCCACCGGCGATCTCGAACCATCGCTGCGCACCTGCCGCGGACGACCCGAGGAAGGGGACGTGTACCAGCACCAGCGACAGCAACACGCCGACGAATATGAATCCCGCGTAGACCTTGAGGAAGCGATAGTCGAACGTCGCCATGAAGAGGAGGAGGACCATCCCGATCACCGCGGTCACCATCTGTCTGTTGACGCGAGCGAATGGATCCAGCCGATCCAGCCGGAGGGTCTGGTTGGTCGCGGAGTAGATGAGGATGAAGCCGAGCAGCAAGAGGATGGCCGTCACGAGCAGGAGGAAGCCGTCGATGTGTCGGATCGGCCGCCGCTCGTCGGCGTACACACGCCCAGCCACGAGATCCATCAGTCCTCGGCCTCCCCCAAAGCCGGCCCCTCGCACGGGGTGCGATAGATCCTGGACATGATGTTGCGGACGATCGGTGCTGCGGTCTCCGCCCCGAAGCCTCCTTGCTCCACGGTGGCCACGATCACGTATTCGGGTCGCTCCGCCGGCACGATGCCGGCGAACCACGACGTGTCCTGGAAGGGCGGTCGCTCGGCGGTCCCGGTCTTCCCGGCGACGTCGAGCGAGCACGGAGCGAAGACCGACGACGCGGTGCCGCCCGTGGTGACGCTCCGCAGCGCTTCGCGGATGTAGTTGAGCTCCGCCTCGGTGTAGGGGATGCGGCGGCAATGGCCCCCGATCTTCCTGGCCACGCGACCCTCCCCGTCCTCGATCCTGGAGACCAGGTGCGGCCGGCAGAGCTTGCCGCTCGCGAGCGCCGCGTACGCCTGCGCCACCTGCAGCGGCGTCGCCTTCATCTCACCCGAACCGATCGCGAGCAGGATATCGATGCCCGGGATCCACCCGTCCGGGTAGCGCGCGCGATGCTCCGTCACGTACTTCCGATCCGGCACGGTCCCGGCCGCCTCGGCCGGCAGATCCACGTCGCTCGGTTGCCCGAACCCCCATTGCTTCACGCGCCGCTGGAGCTCCTCCTGGTTCGTTTGCGCATCCCGGAAGTAGAAGTCGCTCCCCCACTGGTAGTACTGCGTGTCGCACGAGACCTTGAGCCCCTGGGCGATCGAGAGAGAACCGGCTCCGACCCCATCCCAGTTGTGGAAGATCGTGCCCGACTCGTCCCCCGGGTGGACGTAGTCGGCGGGACAGTCGTAGTACCCACCCATGGTGGCGAGCCCCTCTTTCAAGGCGGCCAGCGCCACGAAGGGCTTGAACGTCGACCCCGGTGCGTACGTGATCTGCGTGGCCCGGCTGAGTGATGGCGCGGCCTCGCTCGCGTTCAGGTAGTGATCCTGCTCCGGAGACAGGCCCTTCACGAACCAGGACGGGCGGAACGTGGGCCACGACGTCATCGACACGATCCCGCCCGTGTTCGGATCGATCACGACCACGGCGCCCGCGTTCGCCGCCAGGTTCCGCCCGGTGCTCGCATCGAAGACGGTCCGCGCGCGTTGGAGCCCGGCGGCAAGCTCGTCCTCGACGATCCGCTGGACGTCGAGGTCGAGCGAGAGTCGAAGGTCGTGACCAGGCTCCGCCGGCCTCGGGTCGAACTCGCGGAGGACATCTCCGTCGGAGTTGACGAGGAACCGCTCTTCGCCCGGCTTCCCTCGAAGCCATCGCTCGTAGGTGGCCTCGATCCCGGCCTTCCCGACAAGGTCCGAGGGGCCGTAGCCAGCGAAGAGCGGATCGTCGATCTCCTCGGCGTTGATCTGACCGACCCAACCGACCAGGTGTGCCGCGAGCGACCCCTGCGGATAGCTGCGGACGCTCTGCTCCACGACCTCGACTCCCTGGAACTTCTCCGGCTCCTCTCGCACCTTGAAGTAGACCTGCTCCGGGACGAACTCGGCGACGGGGACGGGCTGGTAGCTGTAGTAGAGCTTCGTGTCGAGCTCCTCGCCGAGCTCCTGCGCCGGGACGCCGAGGATCTCCGACAGGTGGGCGAGCGTCGCCTCCGCCTCATCCCCGAGCTCGTCGCGCTTGATGCGGACCTCGAGGCTGATCCGGTTGTGGACGAGGCGCCTTCCATCTCGGTCGAGGATGTCGCCGCGAAGCGCGTCGGTCGCGACCGTCCGGAGCGAGTTGTCGCGCGCGTCGCGATCGTGCTGCGGCCCCGCGAGGACCTGAAGGAACCACAGACGTGTCGAGAGCGCCACGAACATGCACGCGACGACGAACGCGAGGATCTTCAACCTCGATCCGGACCGCTCCATCTAGAAGCGCACCACCCTTCCGGCGTGGGTCGCGGTCGCAGCCCGACGGAGCACCGGGAAGAAGATCGGCGTGAGGACGGCACCGTAGATCGCCGTGAGCAACACGACCTTCGCCACGTAGCTGAACGGGCCTTCCTCCTCTCCGAGGAGGAAGGCCACCGCCTGATGGAACGCGACGCCACCGGCCGTGCCGAGGGCGACGAGGACCGCGGGTAACAGAGGCGAGGGTGAGGCGATGTACTGGCGAGCCAGTCCGACGGTGTAACCGAGGATCGTGAGCGTGAGCGCCGTGATCCCCTTCGGCATGTTGAGCATGAAGTCCTGGGCGAGACCACCGACGAAGCCGACGACCGCACCCTCCGCAGGTCCCTGGAGGGCAGCGAAGACGATCGTGACGAGGTAGAGCAATTCCGGTTTCACACCCAGCAGCGTGAGCTCGGGGAAGACCGTCGTCTGCAGCAGCAGCGCGGTCACGGTGACTGCGACGATCACCACGGTCCTCCTCACGGGGACCCTCCCTGTGCGGTGGGGTCCTCCCGTGCGATCACCAAGACGTACTGCAACGTCGAGAAGTCGACGGCGGGACGGATCGTGACGAATGACTCGACTGCATCGGGCTCGCTGAACGCACGGGAAACCGTGCCGATGAGGATCCCCGCGGGATACAGCCCGGGCTGACCGTTCACCTCGTAGCCCACGGTGAAGACCGACTCGGGCTCCGTCTCGCCGACCTCGATCCCCGGCCTCAGGTGGCCCATGCGAAGGTCCTCTTCGCCGCGACCGAGAACGAGTCCGGCTTCCTGTGAGGTCGACAGCCGCCCCGCGACGGCGAAGTCCCGATCGATGACGAGCTGCACCACCGAGGAGATCGGGGTGACGCGGATGACCCGACCGACCAGGCGTGGACCGTCCGAGGCTCCCGTGACGACCGGCATGTCGACCTCGATGCCGTCGTCCGAGCCGCGGTCGATCGTGATGTCCCATTCGAAGTTCGAGACCCCGCTGCCGATCACCCGCGCCGCGATCGTGTGGGAGGTGATCGTCTGCAGGCCCAAGAGTTGCTCGAGGGTCTCGATCCGACGGGTGAGCTCCTGGTTCAGCTGCTGGACGGTCCGCAGGTCGTCCACCTGCGCCTGGAGATCACCGTTGCGACGGGAGAGGGAAGGGAGCTCCGCGAGGCTGCTGAAGAAGTTGCTGACGGGCTGCACGACGTTCGAGACCGCCTGTTGCAAGGGGGCGATGGCGCTGCTGGCCATCCGCCCGGCCCAGGCAAGAGGTCCTTCCTCGCCGGCACGGTAGTCGACGGTGATGATCGCGAGCGATGCCGCCACGAGGGTGACCACGAGGAGGCGGGCGGAGCGGGTGCGCTGCCGGATAGCCACGACGGCGGGTTACCGCCGATTGGTCGACGTCACCAGGACCCGCTGCAGGACCTCGAACTCCTCGAGGCACTTGCCCGAACCGAGCACGACCGCCTGGAGCGGTGTGTCGGCGATATGGACGGGCATCCCGGTCTCGTGGCGGAGGCGCTTGTCCAGGCCGCGCAGCAGGGCGCCACCGCCCGTCAGCACCATCCCGCGATCCATGATGTCGGCCGCGAGCTCGGGAGGGGTGCGGTCGAGGGTGGTCTTGATGGCGTCGATGATGGCGTTCACCGGCTCTTCGATCGCCCGGCGGATCTCCTCGGCGGCGATCGTGATGGTCTTGGGAAGGCCAGATACGAGGTCCCGGCCCTTGATCTCGGCGACGAGCTCCTCGGGCATCGGGTAGACCGACGCGATCGCGAGTTTGATCGCCTCCGAGGTCCGCTCGCCGAGCAGGAGCGAGTACTCCTTCTTGACGTGTTGGATGATCGCTTCGTCCAGCTCGTCGCCGCCGATACGGATCGACGTGGACGTGACGATGCCACCGAGCGAGATCACGGCGACCTCGGTCGTTCCTCCACCGATGTCCACGACCATGTTCCCGGTCGGCTCGTGGATCGGGAGGCCGGCGCCGATCGCTGCCGCCATCGGCTCCTCGATGATGTACGCGCGACGCGCCCCGGCGGCGATCGTGGCTTCCTCGACGGCGCGCTGCTCGACCCCGGTGATGCCGGAAGGGACGCAGACCACCACGCGTGGCTTGGCGAGGAGCCGGCGCTTGTGCACCCGCTGGATGAAGTATCGGAGCATCTTCTCCGTCACGTCGAAGTCGGCGATGACCCCGTCCTTCAGCGGCCGAACGGCCTGGATGTGCGAAGGGGTGCGGCCGATCATCCGCTTCGCCTCGGCTCCCACGGCAAGGATGGCTCCAGTAAGGGTGTTGATCGCAACGACGGACGGCTCGTTCAGGACGACTCCGCGTCCACGCACGTAGACGAGCGTGTTCGCCGTCCCGAGGTCGACAGCCATGTCGCGACCAAGGAACCCCAATACCCCCTCCGCCCCCTGTGGTCGGGGCGCGGGGGAAGAAGATCTCTGAACCCTCTCGGCCATGCGGTTCGCCCTGATTGAACAGGGTTCGCTGCGCGCTGGCAACTCGGCCGGTGAGAGGCTGGCCCGGCCGAGACGTCAGGGCGCGATGTTCTGGTTGACGTGGAACAGGTTCTCGGGGTCGTACGTGCGCTTGACCTCGACCAGCCGGCCGTAGTTCCCCTTGTAGTTGTCTCTGATCCTGGACTGGTCGTCGCCCGCCATGAAGTTGACGTAACCGCCTGCCTCGGAGAGCGGGGCGGTCGCCTCGTAGTAGTCGCGCACCCATGCCGTGTTGACGTCGTTGTCGGAAGGATCCGGCCACATCCCGGCGATCACCGTTGCGAACGTCGCGTCCCGGTAGGCGAATGCCGTCGCGTCTGGCGCCACCCGGTGACACGCTCCATTGATCGGATAGATGTGCACCGTCGAGTTCACGGCGGGCACCTGCGGTCCGTGCTTCATGTGCGCCTCGACCGCGTCGTCGGTCAGCTCCTTGACGAAGTTGGCCTTCCAATAGTGCTGCAGCCCCGGAGGCACAAGACCATCGAACGCGCTGTTGAGCGCCGGGTACGGTATCGGACCCACGTGTTCGGCGACGATCGGCGCGACGTCGTGCAAGGGCTTCAGCATCTGCTCGCCCTGGTCGATCGGTCCGGCCCAGCACCCCACGAACGCGAGGAACGTGTCGCCGTGCCGCTCTTCGGGGATGAACGGCAACGGCGGAGCGATCTGCCACGCGGGGAATCCGCCGAACTCTTCGGGAGCATCGACGATGAACTCGCGGTACCAGCGGAGGACATCGGCCGCGTCGTCGACCTCGAAGAACATCGGCCCGCCGTAGATGTCAGCGACGGGATGGAGACGGAACTCGAGCGACGTCGCCACGCCGAAGTTCCCGCCGCCGCCGCGCAACGCCCAGAAGAGATCCTCGTTCTCCTGCTCGCTCGCCGTCAGGGTCCGGCCATCAGCCGTCACGACCTCCGCGGACAGGAGGTTGTCGCACGACAGGCCAGCCCCCCGGGTGAGATAGCCGATGCCACCCCCCAGCGTCAGTCCACCGACGCCGGTGGTGGAGATGATGCCGCCTGTCGTCCCGAGGCCATGCGCGTTGGTCGCGTCGTTGAAGTCACCCCACGTGGCACCGCCCTGCGCACGAGCCGTCTTGGAAGCTGGGTCCACAGTGACCGCCCGCATCCCCGAGAGGTCGATCACGACTCCGTCGTCCACGGTGCCGAAGCCCGGAACGCTGTGTCCCCCTCCGCGAACCGCCAGGTCGAGCCCGTTCTCCCGAGCGTGGTTCACGGCCGCGACCACGTCGGCGGCCTCCGTGGCACGGACCACGACGGACGGACGTTTGTCGATCATCGCGTTGTAGACGGCGCGCGCCTCGTCGTAGCCAAGGTCGTCTTGGGTAATCACCTGGCCACTGGTCTGGCCACGCAGCTCCTGGACGGTCGATGTCATGGCTCCCTTCCGTTCGCGGACCCGCGCTCAGCCCGGGACGGCGGGGGTGAGCCGCGGCTGGGCCGTTCGCACGAGTCGATCGGCTGCCGAAGGAGCGTACGCCGGAGGCCCTGACCGCGCAAACCGCTGAGCACGCCCACGCCCGAGACACACGAACCGCCGAGGCACGCGAACGGATAGGCTCGCCGCCCGTGGTAGCGGAGCAAGCGTTCGCCGTCGTGTTTCCGGGCCAGGGTTCGCAGTTCGAAGGGATGGCCGATCCCTGGACCGGGCACCCTGCCGGGAAGGCGATCATCGACGAGGTTTCGGCCTCGATGGGAAGGGATGTGGTGGCCGGCTGCCGCGAAGCGACGCTCCTCGCCGCCACAGAGTTCGTCCAGCCGGCACTGCTCGCATGCGACGTCGCCGCCTTCCGAGTGTTGGAGACCGAGGGGATGTCGTTCGTCGGCGTCGCGGGACATTCCCTCGGTGAGTTCGCCGCGCTGGTGGCAGCCGACGTCATGCCCCTCAGCGACGCGCTCGACCTCGTGGTCGCGCGCGGCGCCGCGATGCAACGGGCCGGCGAGGAGCGGCCGGGCACCATGACCGCGCTCCTCGGCGTTGACGCCGAGGACGCGGCCGCGTTGTGCGACGAGGCTCGACGCGACGACGTGCTCGTCGTCGCGAACGAGAACTCTTCCGCGCAATCCGTGATCTCCGGTTCGGTGCCCGCGATCGAGCGGGCCGAGGAGCTCGCGAAGGAACGGAAGATCCGTGTGATCCGATTGCCCGTCGCCGGCGCGTTCCACTCGCCGCTGATGGAGCCGGCGCGGGCCGCGATCGACGAGCGGATCGACGCGATCGCGTTCTCGGCGCCTCGGTTCCCGATCGCCGAGAACGTCGTGGGTGCGCTGGTGTCCGACGCCGAGCCGCTGCGGTCGCTGTTGAAGCGACACGTGATCTCGCCGGTCAGGTGGGCGTCGTCGGTGTGCGCGCTCGCGGACGCCGGCGCCACGTCGTTCCTCGAAGCCGGGCCCGGCGACGTCCTGACCAAGTTGATGAAACGGATCGTGCCCGACGCGGCCGCGCGCGCGATCGGCTCCCCGGAGGGCGCTCGCGCCGCCGCGTCGGCGTCGACGGGGACTTTCTGACAACGGCGATGGCCTGGGCCGAGCAGCGGCTATGCTCCGCCCGTGACCAGGAGCGCCACCATCACCGGCGTCGGGTCCACCCTCCCCCCTCGGCTCGTCCCGAACTCGTGGTTCGAGGACAAGGTCGAGACCAGCGACGAGTGGATCCGGGACCGGACCGGGATCGAGGCCCGCCACTTCGTGGAGGACGACGTCGACACCTCGGATCTCGTGGTGGACGCCGCTCGGGGCGCGATGGAAACAGCCGCGATCACCCCCGACCAGCTCGACATGATCGTCGTGGCGAGCGTCACCGGCGACACGCCGTTCCCCGCCACCGCGGTGTGGGCGCAGGAGAAGCTCGGGGTGCGCTGCCCCGCCTTCGACGTGAACGCCGCCTGCGCCGGCTTCAGCTACGGCCTCGCGACCGCCACCGCGTTCGTCCAGGCGGGGATGGCGGACACGGTCCTGCTGGTGGGCGCCGAGATCTTCAGCCGGATCCTCGACTTCACGGACCGGACCACCTCGATCCTGTTCGGCGACGGCGCCGGCGCCGTGATCGTGCAGGCATCCGACAGGCCCGGGATCGAGGGCACCATCCTCGGCGCCGACGGGACCGCGGCCGACATCTTGATGATGCCCGCCGGCGGGACGCGCATGCCCGCCTCGCATCAGACCGTCGAGGCCCGCGACCACAACATCCGGATGCCGAAGGGTCGCGAGGTCTTCAAGCGGGCGGTGACCGAGATGGCCGGCGCCTGCCGCGAGCTCCTCGAGAAGTCCGATCACACGCCTGCCGACGTCGACGTCTTGATCCCCCACCAGGCCAACGCCCGCATCATGGTCGCGGTCACAGAGCGCCTCGGGATCCCTGCCGAACGCTCGGTGCTCGACGTGGCCGAGGTCGGCAACACGAGCGCCGCCTCCATCCCGATCGCGCTCTCGCGCGCGTGGAACGCGGGCAGGATCAAGGAGGGCGACCTCGTGCTGTTCACCTCGTTCGGCGCAGGACTCACCTGGGGCGCCACCCTGGTCCGCTGGACGATGCAGGAGCCGTCCGCGTGAGCTCCAAGGTCGTGGTCGTCTCGGGAGGATCGCGCGGCATCGGACGTGCGTGCGCCGAGGCACTGGCCGCGGCCGGGTGGACCGTCGCCGTCGGCTATCGCACCCGCGAGGCAGACGCGAAGGAGACGGTGGAAGCGCTCGCATCCGCGGGGACGCCCGGCATGGCCGTGTACCTCGACGTGACCGACGAGTCGAGCGTCCAGGAAGCGTTCCGGCGTGTGTCCGCGGAGGCCGGCGCCGTCACGGGACTGCTGAACAACGCGGGATACTCGCGGGACGGACTCCTGATCAAGTACTCCATGGAGGAGTACGAGCGGACGATGACCACCAACCTGGGCGGCTCGTTCCTGTGTTCGCGCGCCGCCCTCCGAGGGATGCTTCGCGAGAAGTGGGGTCGGATCGTGAACATGTCGAGCGCGGTCGCGATCCACGGCAACGCCGGGCAGACCGTGTACGCGGCGACGAAGGCCGGCCTCCTCGGTCTCACGAAGTCGCTCGCACGCGAGGTCGCGGCCAAGGGCATCACCGTGAACGCGCTCTGCCCTGGCCTGCTCGAGACCGAGATGACGGCACACCTCACCGACGAGGCGCGCGCGTTCTACATCGATCAGACGCCGATGCGCCGTCCCGCTTCGCTGCAGGAAGTGGCGGCGGTCGTCCGGTTCCTGATGTCCGAGGAGGCGTCCTACCTGAACGGCGCCGTGATCCCCGTGGACGGGGGTCTGACGGCTTAGTCGTCGCGAGGATCCGTCGATAGGCTCGGCGGACGAGAGAAGGAGAAAGAGGAATGGATCGACCGGAGATCGAGACGAGGGTGAAGAAGGTGCTGGCCGAACAGCTGGCCGTCGACGAGGCGCAAGTCGTCCCAGACGCTCGGTTCGCCGAGGATCTGAACGCCGACTCGCTCGACCTCGTCGAGGCGGTGTTGGCCCTCGAGGAGGAGTGGAGCATCGAGATCCCCGAAGACGAGATGGAATCGGTGAAGACGGTCGGCCAGGCCGTGGATCTCGTCGCGACGAAGCTCGGGGTGTCCTAGACAGTCATGGCCTCGGGTCAGAAGGCGGGGCGCCGGGGGCGCGACCCCGAACGCCGGAAGGTCGTCATCACCGGCATCGGGCCGGTCACCCCGGTCGGAACCGGTGTCGAGGAGTTCTGGACCGGGCTGATCGGTGGTCGGAACGGCGTTCGCGAGATCGCGCGGTTCCCCACGGATGACCTCCCGGTGAAGGTCGCCGGCGACGTCCACGACTTCGAGCCAGCGAGGTGGCTCGACCCGAAAGAGATCCGCCGTACCGACCGCTTCTCGCACTACGCGATCGCGGCCGGGAAGCTCGCCTGGGAGGACGCAGGGACCCCCGAGGTGGCGTCGGAGCGCGGCGGCATCGTGTTCGGGACCGGCATCGGGGGCATCGAGACGCTGCTCGTGCAGCACAGCGTGCTGCTCGAGAAGGGTCCCGGCCGCGTGTCGCCGTTCATGGTGCCGGCCCTGATGGCGAACGCGGCCGCCGGACACCTCGCCATGAAGTTCGGACTCACGGGGCCGAACTTCTGCACGGTATCCGCGTGCGCCTCCTCGAACCACGCGATGGGCGAGGGGATGCGCCTGATCCGCGACGGCTACCTGGATGTGTGCATCTCGGGCGGGTCGGAGTCGGCCACGCTCCCGCTCACGGTCGCGGCCTTCGCGCAGATGACCGCGCTCACGAAGAACCCCGATCCCGAGTCCGCCTCGCGTCCGTTCGACGCGAACCGGAATGGGTTCGTGCTGTCGGAGGGAGCGGCGGCACTGATCCTCGAGTCGGAGGAGCACGCGAAGGCCCGCGGCGCGCGGATCTACTGCGAGGTGGCCGGCTACGGCATGTCCGACGACGCCCACCACATCACGGCGCCGGACCCGAAGGGCTCCGGCGCCGCGCTCGCCATGCGATGGGCGCTCGAGGACGCCGGCGAGGAGCCGGCGGCCGTCCACTACGTGAACGCGCACGGGACCTCGACGGCCTTGAACGACGCGAGCGAGACCGTCGCGATCAAGACCGTGCTCGGCGACGAGATCGCGCATCGCGTCGCGATCTCGTCGACGAAGTCGATGACAGGCCACATGCTCGGCGCGGCGGGAGCGGTCGAAGGCGCGGTGTGTGCGCTCGCGATCGAGCGCGGCGTGGTGCCGCCCACGATCCACTACGAGACGCCCGACCCCGATTGTGACCTGGACTACGTCCCGAACGAGGCGCGCGAGCTCGACGTGACGCTGGCGCTGTCGAACTCCTTCGGTTTCGGCGGGCAGAACGCATGCGTGGCCTTCCGCCGTGTCGCCTGAAGGATCGACCGCTCGGTCAAGGTTCGAACGATCGGTACCAGCGGCCTCCGTTGAAGACGGTGACCACAGACATCCCGTCGAGGTCCCCCTCGAAACGGACCCGTCGTGGGAGGATGGGGTCGCCGACCGCGAACGAGCCGTCTTCCAGCGGCACGAGCTCGCCACCTTCCTCGTCGCCGACGTCCGTCGGCCACATGATCGCGAGCCTGCCCTTGCGCAGGACGATCCGGAGCACCGGGTTCCAGGGATCGTCGTTCCGGTACAGACCCGGGTGCCGGCGCCACGCGGCCTCGGACTCCTGGGGCTCCGGACCCTCGTAGCGCTCTCCCCGGAACCAGGTGTCCCCGTGGAAGGCCTCGACCACGCTGGTTCCGTTGCGCCGGAACTCGAGCGGGAACCGCTCGAGCGCGGGGTGGGCGACCAGGAACGTCTCGCCGGCTTCGGCGAGCAAGGGGTCCCGCTCGAGGCGCGCGGAGACCGGACCGACCGAGATCGAGAGCCCGTCCTCTGTCGCATCCACGAGGAGCGTGCGACCGTCGTCACCGGGATAGGAGCCGGTGAACCGACCGGCATCCGGGATCGCGGTGGGCGCGGGCGGGACCCACGCCTCGGGCAGCGGTTCACCGGCTAGGGCTGCCCGAACCGTGGCGAGCGCCGCTCCGACCACCGGACGCTTGTCTCCCCCGCCGTTCTGGAGCATCACGCATCCGAGCCCCTCCTCCGGCACGGTGATCAGGAGGGCCGTGTAGCCGACCATGCCGCCAGAGTGACCGAGCCAGGTGCGGCGATCGACGACTTCGTTCCAGAGTCCGTAGCCGTACGTGCCGTGGTCGTCGTCATCGACGGCGTGCGCCATCAGACGCGTGAACCCGTCCTCGGAGAGGAGCCGCTCGCCTCGCTCGTCGGGCCGATCGCCGCTCGCGAGCAGCAACCGCGCGTAGGCGCACATGTCCACCACGTTCGAGACGATCGAGCCGTCCGCGGTGTTCGACACGATCCTGGGAGCCGGCACGAGTGGATGTCGGAGCTGCGCCGGGCGATCGCTGAGCAGCGGCTCGTACCCCGTGGCGTGATCGGTCCAGATCTCATCGGTGATCGCCGCGACGGACGCCGTCATGCCGAGCGGCCCGAGGAGCCGGAGCAGGAGCAGCTCATGGATCGGCTGGCCCGTGACGGCTTCGAGCACCGCACCCACGATCTTGTAGCCGTCGTTGGAGTAGTGATACCGCTCCCCGGGCGCCGACGTCGCCGGATACGAACGGAGGAGATGCATCGCGCCCGCGAACCCCGGTGCATCCTCCGTTCCGGTGTGCAGACCCGCCGTGTGCGTGAGGAGATGATGCACCGTGATCGGACCGAACGGCTCGGGAAGACCCAGCCACGGCAGGAGCTCGTTCACCGAGACGTGCAGATCGAGTCGGTCCGCGTCGACCTCCTGCATCGCCACGATCGCGGCGAACGACTTGGAGATCGAACCGATCTGGAAACGCGTCTCCGGCCGGACGGGGGCGGCCGACGCGACGTCGGCCATCCCTCGCACCACGACCCCAAGGATCTCCTCGCGATCGGTGACCGCCAAGGCAGCGCCGGCTGCGTGCGATGCCGTCAGATGGTGCTCGAGGCTCGCACCGACGCGCTCGAAGGCCTCTTGGAGCCCCGCCATCGATCGCGTCTACTCGCCGAAGAAGAGCTTCAGCTCGCGGGCGGCCGACTCCTGAGAGTCGCTGCCGTGCACGACGTTCTCGCTGATGATCTCTGCGAGGTCGCCTCGGATCGTGCCGGGGGGCGCGTCCGCCGGATCCGTCGGTCCCATCAGCTCGCGCCAGACGGCGATGGCGTTGTCGCCCGTGACCCTTGCCACCACGACCGGACCGCCGGTGATGAAATCGACGAGCTCGGCGAAGAACGGCTTGTCGCGATGCTCGCCGTAATGCTCCTCCGCAGTGGCACGATCGATCGTCTCCATCCGGAGTTCGTCGATCGTGAGCCCGGCTTCCTCGACACGGCGGAGCACCTCTCCGATCAAGCTGCGGCGAACGCCGTCCGGCTTGATGATGAGCAGCGTCGATCGCGTGGCGTCCTTCGGGGCCATGAGCTCAGGATCCCCCCAGCGCCCGTCGGGCGTCCGCGACAGTGTATAGAGAGCCCGTCACCAGGATGAGGTCGTTCACGACGGCCGCGTCGCGGGCCGCCGCGAGAGACTCCTCCACGGTTCCCAGGTCCGCGACGCGGCCGGCGGCGGCCGCGATCCGCGCCGCGACATGTTCAGCCGGGAAGGTCCGGACGCTCTCGTTCTGCGCCGGGTACCAGACGTCGGCGAGTGGCGCGAGCGCTGCGATCACCCCGTCGACGTCCTTGTTCGACGACACGGCGAGTACGACGTGCATGCGTGACCACGTGAAGGACTCGGAGAGCGTTCGCGCGAGCGCTTCCGCGCCCGCGGGGTTGTGCGCTCCGTCCAGGATGATCAGTGGCGACCGCGTGACGACCTCGAGGCGCCCGGGGATCCGGAGGGCATCGATCGCGGCCCGGGTGGCGTCCGGATCGACTGCGTGGCCGACGATGGACTCGACCGCGACGATCGCCGCCGCCACGTTCCGCACGGCGTGCTCGCCGAACATCGGCAGGAACAGCTCGTCGTACGTCTCGTGCACGCCCCGGACACGGAACTGCTGCCCACCCACCGCGGGCACGCGCACCTCCACCTCCCAGTCCCACTCTTCCAGGAGCACGGTCGCGCCCACCTCGGCCGCCCGAGCCTCGATGACCTTCAGTGCCTCGTCCGGCTGCTCCCTGACGACCACGATCTTGCCGGGCTTGATGATGCCCGCCTTCTCGGTCGCGACCTCCTGGATCGTCGAGCCGAGCTCCGGATGGTCGAGGCCGATCTCGCCGATCACGGCGACGTCACTCGCCACGACGTTCGTCGCGTCCCACGACCCGCCCATCCCCACCTCGACGACCGCGAGCCCCACGGGCTTGTCCGCGAACCAGAGGAAGGCGAGCGCGGTGATCGCTTCGAAGTAGGTCGACTCGCCCGGTTCGGCCCCGTCGATCAACTCGAGGAACGGCTCGAGATGCAGCCACTCTTCCGCGAAGTCCTCCTCGGAGATCTCCACGCCACAGACCGAGAGTCGCTCTCGCACCGAGTGCAGGTGCGGCGACGTGAAGAGGCCGGTCTTCACGCCGTGCGCACAGGAGATGTCCGCCGCCGCCCGCGCGATCGTCGTCTTCCCGTTCGTCCCGGTGACGTGGATCGTCGGATAGGTGAGCTGCGGATCATCGAGCAGTCCGGAGACCGCACGGATCCTGTCGAGGCTCGGCTCGGGCATGTGCTCGGGCTGACGCCGATCCAGCCGCGCGACGGCTTCGTCGAACCGCATCATCCGAGCTCGGCCAGCTGCTCCCGGAACGACTCGGCCTCGCGCTCGAACCGCTCCACCTTCAGCTTCTCCGCCAGCACCACGTCCTCCGGCGCCTTGTCTCGGAACCCCGCGTTGGCGAGCTTGGCCTCGGACCGCGCGCGCCCCTCGTCGGCCTCCGTCAGCCGCTTCTGGAGCCGCTCCCGCTCGGCGTCCAGGTCGATCAGTTCACCGACCGGCACGAGCACGGTCTCGCCCTGCACCAGGAGACGAGCCGACCCCGTGGCGTCACCCGCGGTGACGACCGAGATGTCGGACGCACCCGCGAGACGCATGACCTCGCTCTCGAACCCGGCGTACCGAGCCGCCCCGGTCTCCCGTCCCACGAGCCGGAGCTCGACCCGGGTCTTCGACGGGATCCCGTGCTCGCTCCGGAATCGGCGGACCGTGGTCACCAGCTCCTCGACGAACGGCCAGGTCGCCTCCGCGTCGGATCCGAGGACCTCGTGGCCGGCGTACTCTTCGGCCTCGGGCCACGGGGCCCGGACGATCGTCTCGCCGATCCCGAAGCGCTGCCAGATCTCCTCGGTGACGAACGGCATCACCGGGTGCAGGAGCCGGAGCGTCCGCTCCAGGATCCAGGCGAGGACCTTCGCGGCATCTTCGGCGACGGCGGGGTCATCGGACCGGAGCCGCTCCTTCTCCATCTCGAGACCCCAATCGCAGTACTCCGACCAGAAGAACCGATACATCGCTTGCGCCGCCGCCGCGAACTCGTATCGGTCGAGCGACGCGTTCACCTCGGCCACACAGTGCTGGTGTCTGGCGAGGAGCCAGCGCTGCGGCGCCGTCAGCCGCTCGTCCGGCGGCAGCTGCGGCTCGCCGCCGGGCAACGCCTCCAGGACGAGCCGCGCCGCGTTCCAGATCTTGTTCGCGAAGTTGCGGCCCCCTTGGATCGAGTCCACCGAGAGCGGGATGTCCTGCTGCCCGCCGGTCGCGAGCCGCGCCAGGGAGAATCGGAGGGCGTCGGCCCCGTAGAGATCGAAGATCTCGACGGGGTCGATCACGTTGCCGAGCGACTTCGACATCTTGCGACCGTGGGCGTCACGCACGAGCCCGTGGATCACCACGTCGCGGAAGGGGATGTCGCCGGCGAGCGACATCCCCGACATGATCATCCGCGCGACCCAGAGGTAGAGGATCTCGTAGCCGGTCACGAGGACCGCGTTCGGATAGAAGGCGCCGAGCTCCGGCGTCTCGTCGGGCCAGCCGAGCGTCGAGAACGGCCAGAGCTGCGAGGAGAACCAGGTGTCGAGGACGTCGGGATCCTGTTCGATCTCCGCGGAGCCGCAGGCCGCACACGCGTCGGGATCCTCGAGCGACACCGTGACGTGACCGTCCGGGCAGTACCACGCGGGGATCCGATGCCCCCACCACAGCTGTCGCGAGATGTTCCAGTCGCGCAGACCGTCCAACCAGCTCACGTAGGCCTTCCGCCAACGCTCGGGCCAGAACGTGATCCGGCCGTCCATCGCCGCCTCGGTGGCCCGGCCCTTCAGCCCGTCCACCGCGACGAACCACTGGAGTCCCGACATCCACGGCTCGATCTCGCTGTGGCAGCGGTAGCAGTGGCCGACGGAGTGCCGGTAGGGGTGCTCCACCGACACGAACAGATCCAGCTTCTCGAGCTCCTCCCTCACCGCCTGTCGCGCGTCGTAGCGACCGAGCCCGTAGAACTCCTCGGCCGCGTTCTGGTTGATGCGCGCCTCCGCGTCGAGGATGTTCAGCAGCGGGAGCCCGGCGCGCTGCGCGATCTCGAAGTCGGTGGGGTCGTGCGCGGGAGTGACCTTCACCGCCCCCGTCCCGAAGGTCGGATCGACGGCTCCGTCGGCGACGATCGGGAGGTCACGTCCGTCGAACGGGTGGCGCACCGTTCCCCCGACCAGGTCTCGATACCGTTCGTCGTCGGGATGCACCGCGATCCCCGTGTCGCCCAGCATCGTCTCGACCCGCGTCGTCGCGACCTCGACGTGGCCGGTGCCGTCGGAGAGCGGATAACGGAACGTGAGGAGCTCCCCGTCGACCTCCTCGTGCTCGACCTCGGAGTCGGACAGGCCCGTCTGATCCGTCGGGCACCAGTTGACAAGTCGCTCACCGCGATAGATCAGTCCCTGCTCGTACCATCGGACGAACGCGACACGGACCGCCCCGACGAGCCCCTCGTCCATCGTGAAGCGCTCCCGATCCCAGTCGAGCGACGCCCCCATCCGCTTGAGCTGGCCGATGATCTCGCCGCCGTACCGTTCCTTCCACGCCCACACACGCTCGACGAACGCCTCACGACCAAGATCGCGCGGCTCGGTCCCCTCCTTGCGGAGCTCGCGCTCGACCACCACCTGCGTGGCGATGCCGGCGTGGTCCATGCCCGGCACCCAGAGGGCCTCGAGCCCCCGCATCCGCGCGCGCCGGACCAGGATGTCCTCGAGAGTGCGCCCCAGCGCGTGTCCGACGTGGAGGCGACCGGTGACGTTCGGGGGCGGGATCACGATGCAATAGGCCCGCGAGGGGTCATCGGGCACCTGCGCATGGAAGTACCCGCGCTCGATCCACGAATCCGCCCACCGAGGTTCGACCGCGCCCGCTTCGTAGCGGGTGGGCATCTCCGTGCCGGAACCGGTCATGCGTTCGAGTGTATCGACCCCATTTGTGACGCTCTGTGAGGGCCGCGGCACTCCACACATGGGGCGCGGGTCTCCACGCACAGGCGCGGGTCTATACTCGGCGACCGGCGACCGTCTGCGATCGCACGTCTTGAGAGGGGGATCCATGGCCCAGGATGAGCTGGTCGACAGGCTCCGCACCGTGGCCATCTTCCGGGGACTCGACGACAAGGAACTCCACCGGATCGCCGAGGTCGGCAAGCAGGTGCATTTCGATGCCGGCAAGGTGGTCGCCCAGCAGGACGGCGGCGCGGCAGGGTTCCATCTGATCATGGACGGAGAGGTGTCGGTCGACGTCGACGGTCACGAGCGGGCTCGCCTCGGATCCGGCAATTACTTCGGCGAGATGTCGCTGCTGGACGGTAAGCCCCGATCCGCGACCGTGAAGGCCGAGGAACCGACCACGACGTTCGCGCTCACGTCATGGCAGTTCCTGCCTCTCCTGGCCGAGTATCCGTCGATCAGCCGGGCGCTCCTCGTGGAGCTCTGCGCACGCCTCCGCCGGGTCGAGCAAGATCCCGTCAGCTGACGAGCCCGTCGTGGCGGCGCTCGCTTGTCCCCGCTGCGGCTCCGAACTCCCAGCCGATGCCCGGTTCTGCCCTGCATGTGGGCTGACGCTCGGGTCTCACGACTCGGCCGAGGAGCGCAAGGTCGTCACGGTCCTGTTCGCCGACGTCACCGGGTCGACGGAGCTCGGCGAACGGCTCGATCCAGAACATCTCCGTGAGGTGATGGCGAGCTACTTCGCGGCGATGCGCGAGGAGATCGAAGCGGAGGGAGGCACGGTCGAGAAGTTCATCGGCGATGCCGTGATGGCCGTGTTCGGTGTCCCGGCCGCGCACGAGGACGATCCGATCCGCGCCCTCCGAGCGGCACTCCGGATGCGGGAGCGGCTGGATGACGTGAACGACCGGCTCATGACCGCTCGCGGCGTCACGTTGCAGATCCGGATCGGGGTGAACACCGGCGAGGTCCTCGCGTCCGTCGAACCGCAACCGGGCGAGCCGATGGTCACTGGCGACGCGGTCAACGTGGCGGCACGCCTCCAGGGTGCCGCGGAGCCGGGCGGCATCCTGGCGTCGGAGCGAACCGCCCGAGGAGCGAGGGGCTTCCTGTTCGGCGAAGCGATGAGGCTCGACCTGAAGGGCAAGGGACAAGCGGTGCGCGCGATGGAGCTGCGGGGTGGCGACGTGACCATCCAGGACCGCGGCGTGCCGGGGCTCCACGCACCGATGGTCGGCCGAGACGAGGAGCTCTCGCTGCTCCTGTCGATGTTCCGCCGATCCGCGATCGAGGGCCGGCCGCACCTCGTCACGATCTACGGCGACGCCGGCGTGGGGAAGAGCCGTCTCACCTCGGAGTTCCTGCTGCGGGCCGAGCGAGACGGTGCCACGGTCGTCCGGGGCCGGTGCCTCCCGTATGGCGAGGGGATCACCTATTGGCCGCTCGCCGAGATCCTCAAGGGCTACGCGGGGGTCTTGGACTCGGACCCGCCGGAGCTCGCGCTCGAGAAGATCCGCAAGGCGGGACGGGAGCTGTTGACCGAGGACGTGACCTCCGATCCCGGTCGCGCGACCGCGGCCCTCGCCTTCACCGTGAACGTCGCCGATCCCGAGTTCGACTTCGGGTCGATGGAGCCTCGCGAGGTGCGACAGGAGGTCCACGCGGGCTGGAGGTCGTTCTTCTCTGCGCTCGCCGCCGAGACGCCGATCGTCGTGATCATCGAAGACATCCATTGGGCGGATCCCGCGCTCCTGGACCTGCTCGACGAGTCGTCGGAGCGTGTGGTGGGACCGGTCTTCTTCCTCTGTCCTTCGAGGCCGGACCTGACCGCCACCCGCCCAGCGTGGGGGGGCGGGCGGCGCAACCACTCCTCGATCGCCCTCGACCCGCTGACCGCAGCGGAAGCCGACAGGCTCGTCCACGAGCTGCTCACGATCGAGGATCTTCCGCCCTCGGTGCATGCTCGGATCCTCGAACGAGCTGAAGGGAACCCTTTCTTCCTGGAGGAGATCGTGCGCCAGCTGATCGACGAGGGACACCTCGTCCGCGAGGGCGATCGGTGGCGCGCCCTCGACGAGATCGAGCATGTCGTGATCCCCGACACGGTGCAGGCGGTTCTCGCGGCGCGCTTCGACCTGCTCGACGGACAGGACAAGCGCGTCCTCCAGGCGGCCGCCGTGGTCGGCCGCGTCTTCTGGCCCGGCCCGGTGGCCTTGCTCGCGCACCTACCGGATGGAACCGTCGACGCGTCTCTTCGGACCTTGGAGGACCGTGAGCTGGTCCTCTCGCGACTGACCTCGTCGCTCGCGGGTCAGCAGGAGCTGATCTTCAAGCACGTGCTGATCCGCGATGTCGCGTACGAGTCACTCCCCCGTCGTGATCGCACGGACGCGCACGCCGCGGTCGCCGGATGGATCGAAGCGACGGCCGGCGATCGCGCGGGCGAGATGTCCGAGTTGCTCGCCTATCACCTGTCGACCGCGGTCGCGCTCTCGAGAGATATGCCCGGCGGACCGGCGGAGGATCTGCGGGTCGACGCCTTCCGGTGGCTGCTACGGGCCTCCGACGAAGCTCGGCGTCGCCTGGTGGTCCGCAAGGCGCAGCGCCTCGCCGAGGAGGCGCTCGATCTGGCGTCCGACGATCTCGAGCGCACGGACGCGCTCGAGATGCTGGCCATGGCGTTCTTCACCGACTACTCGGGCGACCTCGCCTGGCGGTATTTCCGCGAGGCTGCCTTCACTCGGGCGCGCGTCGAGCCCCCCGACGGGACCCGAGTGGCGCGTCTCGCTGCGCTCGGCTGCGACGTCGCGGTTCGATGGCCGGGATCCTTGCGAGGCGAGATGCCCGCAGAAGAGACCGTCCGCGAGCTCTGGGATCTCGGGATCGCCCATCTGCCGGCCGGCGACACGGAGGAGCGGATCCGGCTCCTCGGGATCAGAGCGGGATGGCCGTTCGCGTTCTCGCCCGAGGGTTATTCGGAGGCCGAGCTCGAGGAGCTCGAGGCGTCCGGCCTCCAGGGAGCGGAGATGGCCCTGCGGATGGGCCTTCCGAATCGAGCATCCGCGGCCTACGACCAAGCGATCGGACCGTGGATCGCGCGGGGCTGGTACGGCCGGGCCCTTCCGATCTGGGAGCAGCGATCCAAGATCACCCACGAGGTGACCGATCCCCTCGAGCTGGGCGACTTCTACGCGATGGGTGTGTGGAACCACTACGAGATCGGGCGCTACTCGCGGGCCCTGGAGATCGCCGAGGCGGGCCTCGAGGCCATCACCGGGCGTGACCCGAGCTCCGAACTCCACATCAGCGCCTGGCGCATCGCTTCGCTGTATCGGCTCGGCAGATGGGACGAGGCACTCGATGGGTTCGCCTCGATCCGCCGGATGCTCGAGAACCGCGAGGACGACCCGCCGTACTTCGCAACCCATGCGTTCGCGGTGGCCGGTGTGATCCACGAACGGCGCGACGAGCGTGTCCGAAGCGACGCCCTCGCCGCGGCCATCCTCCGGATGGTCACGGAGAGCTCCGGCCGCCTCTACCCGAGCATCCTCCGTTTCCTGGTCGTGAGAGGCGATCTCACGCAGGCGACGGGACTCCGCCGCCCGCACAACTGGGCGGTCCACGCGGGCGACGCGTTGGAGGCTGAGGCGGAGCGGCTCGCGGCGTCAGAGCAGTGGGACGGAGCGGCCGATCTCGTCACCGAGATGCGCAGACACGCGGAGGCGGCGGACGCCCCGTCCGTCGCGGCGTTCGCCGACCGGCTCGAGGGTCGGGCGGCGCTCGCGGGCGGCGACGTCGCCGGCGCCCAGCGCAGTCTCGAACGCGCGGTCGCGGGTTTCGAGGCGATCGAGGCTCCCTGGGAGCGAGCACTCTCCGAGCTCGATCTCGCGCGCGTCCCCTCGAGCGCAGGGAAGGGCGAGGAGACGGATACCTGGGCGGCGCGTGCGGCGGCCACCTTCGACACGATCGGAGACGCGCAGGGCCTGGCCGCCGCGCGCGCCCTGGGGGGAACCGGCTAGGCCGTCTTCTCCTGGCGCTCGCCGCCGCCGCTGCGCTTCTTGGACGACGCCTGCTTCGCCCTCGGCACGAGCGTGGGATTCACACCGGTCAGGACCACGTCGCGATCGACGAGGCATTTCGTGACGTCCTGGCGGGAGGGCAGCTCGTACATCACGTTCAGCAGGACCTCTTCCATGATGGCGCGCAGGCCTCGGGCGCCGGTCCCCCGCTTGATCGCCTGCTCGGAGATCGCTTTCATCGCGTCGTCGGTGAACTCGAGCTCCACGCCGTCGAACTCGAAGAACTTCATGTACTGCTTCACGAGCGCGTTCTTCGGCTGGGTGAGGATGTCCACGAGGGCGGACTCATCGAGGCTGTTGACGCTGGTGAGCACAGGCAGTCGGCCGACGAACTCGGGGATCAGGCCGTACTTCAGCAGATCCTCCGGCAGCACCTGGGCGAAGATCGCGCCGAGGTCCTTGTCCTGATGGCTCATCACCTCGGCGCCGAAGCCCACGCCCTTCCGGCCGATGCGGCTCTCGATGATCGAGTCGAGGCCGGCGAATGCCCCACCGCAGATGAACAGCACGTTGGTGGTGTCGATCTGGATGAACTCCTGGTGCGGGTGCTTGCGACCGCCCTGCGGGGGCACCGATGCGGTCGTCCCCTCGAGGATCTTCAACAAGGCTTGCTGGACGCCTTCGCCGGAGACATCACGTGTGATCGAGGGGTTCTCCGATTTGCGAGCGATCTTGTCGATCTCGTCGATGTAGATGATGCCGGTCTCGGCCTTCTTCACGTCGTAGTCGGCGGCCTGGATCAGCTTCAACAGGATGTTATCGACGTCCTCGCCGACGTAGCCGGCCTCCGTGAGGGCGGTGGCGTCGGCGATCGCGAAGGGGACGTTCAGCATCCGGGCCAGGGTCTGCGCGAGGTAGGTCTTGCCGCAGCCCGTCGGTCCGAGGATCAGGATGTTCGACTTCTGGAGCTCGACCTCCTGGTCCTTCGCGCCCACCTGGATCCGCTTGTAATGGTTGTACACGGCGACGGACATGACCTTCTTCGCCTGGTCCTGCCCGACGACGTACTCGTCGAGGAACGCGTAGATCTCGACCGGCTTCGGAAGCTCGTCGAGCTTCAGCTCGGCGGTGTCGGAGAGCTCCTCTTCGATGATCTCGTTGCAGAGGTCGATGCACTCGTCACAGATATAAACGCCCGGACCCGCGATCAGCTTCTTGACCTGCTTCTGGCTCTTGCCGCAGAACGAGCACTTCAGCAGATCCGACTCGCCGAACTTCGCCATCCGCCCGAGCCTTCCTCTCTTGGTGGCCTCGTTCTTGGTGGCCATTCCTGGTGGCCGCGGATCCTGGTGTTCACTCGATACACCACGACCGGGCATCGCCCGGTCGTGGTCCAGATATTACGCCCCCGCGACGCCCGCCGCTGTCAATTCCGCAGGCATCTGCCGACGGCTGCTGAGCACCTCGTCGATGATCCCGTAGTCCTTCGCCTGGTCCGGCGTGAGGATGAAGTCACGGTCGGTGTCCTTCGTGATCTTCTCGACGGTCTGCCCTGTGTGCATCGCGATCAGCTCGTCCAGCAGCTGCCGGTACCGAAGGATCTCCCGCGCCTGGATCTCGATGTCGACCGCTTGGCCCTGCGTGCCGCCGTGAGGCTGGTGCAGCAGCACCCGCGCGTGCGGGAGCATGAAACGCTTCCCCTTCGCGCCCGCGAGCAACAGGAACGCCGCGAAGGACGCCGCCTGGCCCATGCAGATCGTCGTGACGTCGGGCTTGATGTACTGCATCGTGTCGTACACGGCGAAGCCCGAGGCGACGTCGCCGCCCGGCGAGTTGATGTAGAGGTTGATGTCCTTGTCGGGATCCTCGGACTCGAGGTGGAGCATCTGCGCCATCACGAGGTTCGCGACCGCATCGTCGATCGGCGTGCCGAGGAAGATGATCCGCTCCTTCAGCAGCCGCGAGTAGATGTCGAACGAACGCTCGCCACGGCTGGTCTGCTCGACCACCACCGGCACGAGATAGCTGTTGGGACTGTCCATCACGGGCTCGCCTCCTCTGGCGCGTGCTCGGGTTGTGCTGTTTCGACATCGGCACGTTCGACCAGCAGGTCGAGGGCCTTGGTCCTGATGATATCCCCGGCCAGCGTTACGACCTGACCGGTGCGCTCCAGATCCTTCGCCACCGCCTTGGGCTCCCGGTCGTATGCCTGGGCCAGAACGGCGATCTCGGCGCCGATCTCCTCGGCGGTGACCTCCAGGGAAGCGTTGCGGGCGATGCCCTCCAGGACCAGATCGCTCTTGATCGCACGGATAGCGTGCTCGCGGGAATCCGCGCGCAGACGCGCCTCGTCCCATCCCTGGAGCTCCAACATCTTCTCGAGACCGATCCCCATGCGCTCGGCCTGGTCCCGGGCGTGGTGGATCCGGTGGTCGGTCTCCTCGTCGATCAAACTCTCCGGGAGATCCACGTCGAATCTGTCGATCATCGCCTGGAGCACGAGGTCACGGAGGGCGGCGTCGGCCTCCCGCTCCTTCACCTCGGTCAGCCGCTCACGGAGGTCGTCGCGCAGCTGCGGGATCGTGTCGAACTCCGACGCGGTCTTCGCGAAGTCGTCGTCGAGCTCAGGGAGCTTGCGAGCCTTCACGTCCTTCATGAGCACCGAGATCTCGACGGCCGCACCCCCGAGCTCTTCGCCGAACCGTTCGGGCAGCGCATCGGAGACCTTCAGGATCGCGCCCGGCTTGGCCCCGACGAGCTCCACGTCGAGCTTCTCCCCCACCTCGCCGGAGCCGACGGAGTACAGGTAGTCCTCGCGCGACGCCCGCTCGACCTTCTCCCTGCCCTTCGTCACCGTGAGATCCACGGTCACGAAGTCCCCCTGCTGCACGGGCCGCCCGACGGGTTCGAGCTCCGAGAAGCGTTCCCGCAGACGCTCAAGCCAGTCGTCGATCTCCTGCTCGGTCACCTCGACCGAGGGCTTGGTCACGCCGATCCCTGTGTAGTCCGATTCCTCGAAGGAGAGCCGAGGACGAACCTCGACGGTCGCGGAGAAGACGAAGGGCTTCCCCGGCTCCAGCTGCTGAACGTCGATGTCGGGATCGGTGATCGGCGCCAGGTCCTCCTCGGCGACGGCCTTCCGGAAATAGGTCGGCACCGACGAGTTCACGAACTCCTCGAGGATCGCGTCCTTCCCGATCTGGGTGTCGATGATCTGCTTCGGCACCTTGCCCTTGCGGAAGCCCGGGATCTTGATCTGGTTCGCGATCGCCCGGTAGGTGCGGTCGAGGTCCTTGCCGAACTCCTCTTCGGGCACCTCGATCGTGAGCTTGACGGTATGCGGATCGGTGGTCTCGACGGTCGTCTCCATGGAAGACCCAGGCTACTCGACCCGGTGTCTTCGTCGGCCGACGACTGTGCTCATCGCACCTGGTCGGACGCGTCGCGGCTGGTAGCGTCGGGCCGTGTTCGAACAGGAGCTGTCCTTCGCTCACGAGCTCGCCGATCGCGCTGCCGAGATCTCGATGTCGTACTTCCTCGGCGAGTTCGAAGTCCGGCAGAAGGTGGACCTGACCCCGGTCACTCAGGCCGACCTCGAGGTGGAGACCGCGATCCGCGAGATGATCGCCGACCGCTTCCCCGCCGACGCCGTGACCGGCGAGGAGCAGGGGGAAGGTACCGGGGACCGGGTCTGGATCGTGGACCCGATCGACGGCACGCGGAACTTCGCGGACGGCGTGCCGATCTGGGCGACGCTCCTGGCGCTCCAGGTCGAGGGCCGATCGGTGCTCGGGATGGCGAGCGCACCGGCGCTCGGCGAGCGATACGAGGCCGTCCGGGGAGGTGGCGCGCACTGGAACGGTCGCGAGCTCCACGCGAGCGACCGGAAGCTCGACGACGCGCTCATGGTCTTCTCGAGCGTCGACGACTGGCTGGGAGGGCCGCGTGAGGACGCGTTCCTCGATCTCCTGCGGGACACGCGTCGGAGCCGTGGGTTCGGAGACTTCTGGGGACACATGCTCGTCGCGCGCGGGGCGGCCGATCTGACGATGGAGCCGGCCCTGCGGATCTGGGACTGGGCCTCGATCACGGTGATCGTCGAGGAGGCGGGCGGCCGCGTCACGACGTTCGAAGGCGAGGAGCCATCGGACGGCTCGAGCATCCTCACGACCAACCCGATCGTGCACGAGGAAGTGGTCCGGCGCCTCTCGGGCCCGTGAATCGCTGCGAGTGGGCGCCCGTCGAGAGCGCCGTCTACCTCGCCTACCACGACGAGGAGTGGGGCGTGCCGGTGCACGACGACGGCCATCTGTTCGAGATGCTGACCCTCGAGGGCGCGCAGGCCGGGCTGTCGTGGTCCACGATCCTCAACAAACGCGAGGGCTACCGTCGCGCCTTCTCCGGCTTCGACCCGGGGAAGGTGGCCCGGTTCAGCTCGAGGAGAGTTGATCGTCTGCTGTCGGATCCGTCGATCGTTCGGAACCGGATGAAGATCGAGTCGACGGTCGCCAACGCGCGCGCCGTGCTCGAGGTCCAGGAGCAAGACGGCTCCCTCGACGCGTACCTCTGGTCGTTCGTGGGGGGATCTCCCATGGTCAACCGGTTCCAGAAGCTGGGCGAGATCCCCGCCGAGACCCCCGAGTCGAAGGCGATGTCACGGGACCTGAAGCGGCGAGGGTTCCGCTTCGTGGGTCCCACTGTCTGTTACGCGTTCATGCAGGCGTGCGGTCTCGTGCTGGACCACGTAGCAAGTTGTTTCCGCTACGACGAGCTGGCTGCGCTCGCGGGGAAACCCCCCAGTCAGACGCTGAAGGAGGTGAAGTCGTGAGCCTGAGCACCGAGAAGGTCACGATCTGGCCAGTCTCCGAGGAGGAGGCCATCGCGATCCTGCGGGAGGTGGCCGCGAAAGCCACCGCCTGAGCCCGACGAGGTCCCGAGGTCCCTGATCGCCCGGAGCAGTCGCAGCCGGACGACCTCGTCCGTGTCCGCCATCACGATCAGCGTGGCGAGTTCAGCGGAGGCGGGTCGCGCCGTGAGCGCACGAAGGATCTCGGCGCGGTCAGCGGTGGGGGCTTCCAAGATCCGACGCAGCTCAGCGAGCGCCGCCGGACCGGGCGCCGCCAGGTGCGAGCGAGCGTCGGCGTCCTCGCGAGGAGATCAGCCATGGGCCGACGCAAGGAATGCAGGACGGCCACCCCGAGGACAACGACTGCACTCAGCGCGGCACATGGAGGAACCCATGCACCTTCTTGAGTGTCGCGAGCGACTTGTTAGCCGGTCCCGTGTACCCGTGTCCGGATCGGAGGTGCCGAAGCAGCTCCAGCTGATCCGGCGTCGCCGTGGTCGAATGATCAAGCCTCTGGCCGACGCTCAGCTTCCGCACGAGGTTGTGTTCAAGGTCGAGGACGGCCTCAATGGAAAGGCCGAGTTCGAACGTGATCGCCTCCATCGCGGCCCCATCCGTGAGCAGGTCGAGGAGGTCCTGCTCGGCCTGCGTGACGGGGGGACGGCCCTCGTCCTGGCTCACGAGGAGGAGCGTACCCGAGGGTCAATCCTCCGCCAGCCGAGCGAACAGACGCCGAGCGGGACGCCTAGCTACGACCAGCGACACGCCCCACGAAGGTCTGCGGCCAGCCCTACAGCTTGCAGATCCGGTCCCACGTCTCGAAGCTTGGCGAGCGAGCGCCGGCCTCGATCTCCCGGTACTCCCGGACGCTGACGCCGAGACGCCAAGCGGCTTGCCCGACCGACCAGCCCGCCGATCGCGGTCGAGCCCGAGCACCATGGCAGTCCTAGAAGGCTAAGCTGCGACGGTATGAGGGAGTTCAGCTCGGAACCCAGAGTCGCTATTGAAATCGCCGCCGAACAGAGCGGGGTTCGCCTCGCGACCCTTGTCGCGTGGGCGGCTCGTGGCGTACTCGGCGTCGAGCGCCACGGGAAGACAGAAACCGTCCTCCTGAGCGAGGTCCGGGCGCTCGCGTCTTGGGAGCGGCACCGCCGACCGGAGACGTTGCGCGAGCGCCTAAGAGACGCCGCCGCGACACAGGATTCCGCAAGGAAGGCGGCAGCGCTCCAGCGCGTTGCGAGAGACCGTGACACTGGGAGCTAGCCCCTCCGACACGCCTTAGGACTGCGGCCCCATGAACGTCTGCGGCCAGCCGAACAGCTTGCATATCCGGTCCCACGTCTCGAAGCTCGGCGATCGAGCGCCGGCCTCGAACTCCCGGTACTCCCAGATGCTCACGCCGAGATGCCACGCCGCCTACCCGACCGACCAGCCCGCCGCTTTCGATCGTGCTCGAGCATCGCGGGGGAGTATCGCCACGGCAGGAGCGTAGCGACAGCGGGCGATCCCGAGGGGAAATGAAAGAGGAGCGCCTGTAGGCGCTCCTCTTTCAATGGGTTGGTTCCCTTCGTGGACTAGGGCTTGACGTTCCCCCCGCCACGACCGAAGTTGCAGAGGTTCACTTCGTTGTCGAACAGCTCCCGAGAGGAGACGAACATCCGCGTCATCATCGCGAGCGACGACGGGAAGGGTTGGCGGATGTCCGGCCTACGCGGCGACGGATCCATCAAAGCGCCCGACGGTTCCTACGTCGGGGAATGAACCCTACCGTCGCCGAAGCGCCGAGAGGGCGTCCTCGTCAGTGACCATCTGCCGTCGGTAGTTGTTGAGGGCGAAGCGGTCGCACGCTGTCTCAGCCGCTGATGCGGTCCCTCGCACTTCCTTGAGCCACCAGTGCATCCACTCGTGGCAGTACGAGAACCGCAGGACCTCCTCGCGCGTGCGGAACGTGATGCCCTCGGTGAGCCAGATGAAGCGAGGTCGTGTTCCCTTCCCACTGGTCCGCCGCTTCGCGCCGTAGGGAACGATCTCGCCGAAGGGGAAGAACGGCTCCGGCAGCTGGAGCGTGATCGAGCGGTCCTCGAAGTCCGTCCACGCCGCCAGGTGCGGGCGGTCTCGGTAGCGGAGCGGCTTCACGTGGACCGAGTAGTCCCCCGGCTCCGGCAGCCCCGCCAGCATCGACGCCACGCCTTCGGCGGGGAGGTCCGGCACGGCAGAAGAGACGTCCATCAAGGCGGCAGCCTACGAGAGGGTCGCTGATAGGGTCCGCGAACCGATGGACGAGCCCGGCGGCTCACTCAGCTTCGCCCACGGTGCCAGGAAGGTCGCGCCGTTCTCGATCGCGGTGCTCGGCTTCGGGATGTCCTTCGGCGTTCTGGCCCGCCCGACGATGGGGCCGATCGCGCCGATCGTCATGTCCGCGACGACGTTCGCCGGCTCGGCGCAGTTCGCCGCCGTCTCGATCCTCGGTGTCGGCGGGACGCTGGCCGCGGCGGTGGTGGCCGCCGTCCTCCTGAACGCGCGATACGCGCCGATCGGCCTGAGCGTGGCGCCGTCCCTCAGCGGGCCGTGGTGGTCGCGGTTCCTCCGCGCGCAGCTCGTCGTCGACGAGACCTGGGCGCTCTCCGCGGACGGCCGCGGTGGCCACGATCCCAAGATCATCGTCGGCGCCGGGGTGGTGCTCTACGCGGCCTGGGTCGCGGGCACGGCGCTTGGCGTGCTCTTCGGCGACCTGATCGGCGACCCCGCTCGGCTCGGGCTGGATGCGGCCTTCCCCGCGCTGTTCCTTGCCCTCCTGATGCCGAACCTGGTCCGCTCTCGATCACGTGTTGCCGCGGTCCTGGGCGCCGCCATCGCGCTCGCCCTGACGCCGATCACACCGGCGGGCGTGCCGATCGTTGCGGCGGGGCTCGCGTGCCTCATCGGGTGGCGGCGCCGGTGAGCGACGCGTGGTGGACCGTGGTGCTCGTGGGGTCGGCGACGATCGCGATCAAGGGAGCGGGCCCGCTGTTGATGGGCGGCAAGCCGCTGCCTCCCCGGATCGGTCGCGTCATCGGCCTCCTCGCTCCGGCGCTGCTCGCGGCCCTGGTCGCGATCAGCACGTTCGGTGGGGAGCGCGCGC
>DATKDI010000039.1:0-15176 GCA_035512775.1 Actinomycetota bacterium
CGCTCCACCAGGAGCCGGCGGCCTTGCATGGTGAGCTTCGCCCTAGCATGAGTCACGAGAGCCTCCTTGCCGTCTGGTTGGACCCTGACGAGCAAGGAGGCTCTCACCTCTTGAACAACGTGTTGAGGAACTACAACTAGCTGGCGCGAGCGAGCTCGCGAGCGGCCTTGGCTGCCTCGTGCGCGGTTCTACGCTCGGCCTTGGCGGCGTCACGCGCTGCCCTGGCGGCTCCGCGCTCAGCCCTGCGCTCTTCCTTCACCTCGTCGCGGAGTTCCTTGCGCTCGAAGTTGGCGGAGAGATGCTCGAGGGCGTTGACCAGCCCGTCGTTGTCGTTCCGCATGCAGTTCCAGAGTACGTGGGAGATCGCGTTCTCCAGTCCCTTGAGCTCCCCGGGAACCGGCTTGTCTTCGGGAGCCTCTTCCCCCTCCATGGCGGCGGCCGTCATGCACTCTTCGGTGCGCTCGACGGTTGGCTCGAGCGCAGCTTCTTCATCGCCCTCTTCTGCCTCGTCGTCGGCAGGCACGTCTGCCTCGTCGGTGTCGTCAGCTTCCTCGCACTCTTCGGGCTCCTCGCCCTCGACAGGCTCCTCGCCCTCGACAGGCTCCTCGCCCTCGACAGGCTCCTCGCCCTCGACAGGCTCCTCGCCCTCGACGGGCTCCTCGCCCTCGACGGGCTCCTCGCCCTCGACAGGCTCCTCGACCGGCACACAGGTCGTGGGTTCGTCGGTGGTGGGCTCGTCCAGGGCGTCTCCGGCGAGAGCGAACCCTGCTGACATGAGCGCAACGACCAGGCCGATGACGGCCACGAGACGGAAGCGCTCGCCCTTCCTCATAGCCACAGTATCGGCCATCTGTCCCCATCCCTATATAGGTCTTTCGGACGAGCCATGCCGAGCACGGTTTGTGCGATGGCCTAGAGGGGTTCCCCTCAAGCGATCGTGATGCGGCCGTCATCGCCGATGGGAAAGCTCGGGTTGTACGCGACCTCCCACGGGTGCCCGTCGGGATCGGCGAAGTAGCCGGAGTACCCACCCCATTCGGTTCGTTCCGCCGGCTTCAGGATCCGCGCGCCGGCACCCTGGGCAGCCTCGAACGCCCCGTCCACGGCGGCCTCGCTCTCCACGTTGATCGCCAGGGTGATCCCGCCGAACTCCGCGGTCGGTTCCGAGCGGAGCCCGGCATCCCTCGCGAACGATTCACGGTCGAACAAACCCAGGTACGAGTCCGCCGTCTTGAACCAGCAGATCTCGTCGCCGACGGCTCCCGCGACCTCCCATCCCAGCGCTTCGTAGAACGCCTTCGACCTCGCCAGGTTGTCGACGCCCAGGGTCACGATGCTGATCCGTGCAGGAACACCCACGTCGGCCTCCTCGATCGATCGCCACGACGCTATCGCGTGCACCTGAGCGCAGGCGTGTCCGTAGAGTGAGCCGATGCCCGCCGTTCGGCTAACTCCGAGGCTCCGCGTGATGTGGAAGGTCCACCGCTTCCTGCTGCGGGCGACCGGAGGCAGACTCGGATCCCGCCTCGGCAACCTGAAGGTGCTGCTGCTCGAGACGACGGGCAACAAGAGCGGCCAGCCACGGTCCGTCGGTCTCTCCCACGTCGAGCAGGACGGTCGCTGTTTCGTCGTCGCGTCCTACGCGGGTGAGGATCGCGACCCGGCCTGGGCGAAGAACCTTCACGCGCAGCCGAAGGCGACGGTCACCGTCGCGGGACGATCGTTCCCGGTCGTCGCACGGCAGCTCGACGGCAAGGAGCGCGAGGCGATGTTCGCCCGGTTCGTGGAGGCGGACGCCACCTACGGCGAGTACGTCGAGCGAACCTCGAGGGAGATCCCGGTGTTCGAGCTCCGCCCGGAAGGCTCCTGAGGCGTGCCGTCCATCACGGACGTGGAGGGGATCCGGGTCGGCCACTGGTCGGACGAGTCGGCGCTCACGGGATGCACGGTCGTCCTGCCGCCGAAAGGGACGGTGGCCTCCTGCGAGGTCCGCGGGGGCGCGCCGGGCACCCGCGGCACGGACATGCTCCAGCCTGGAACGCTGCTCGAGGAAGCGCACGCGATCGTACTGACCGGCGGAAGCGCGTTCGGCTTGGCCACCGCCGGTGGCGTCGAGCGGTTCCTGGAGGAGCGCGGGATCGGCTCGGAGATCGGACCCGTCCTGGTGCCGTCCGTCGCGGCGGCCGTGATCTTCGACCTGGGCGTCGGAGACCCTACACGCCGCCCTGGCGCCGACGAGGGATACGCGGCGTGCGTCGCATCCTCCGCCGACGTGGCTGAGGGGAGAGTCGGCGCGGGGACGGGAGCGACCGTGGCGAAGCTGTGGGGACCCACACGCGGGATCCCGGGTGGGCTGGGGTCGTGGGCGGTCCGGGACGGCGATCTCGTCGTAGGCGCGCTGTTCGTCGTCAACGCGGTGGGAGAGATCGTGGACGAGGACGGGTCGGTGCTGGCAGGCCCTCGATTGGAGCCCGGCGAGCGGCGCGAGGACCTTATCGAGTGGATGCGCGCGGGCAACACGACGATCGGTGTGGTCGCGACGAACGCGATCCTGTCCAAGCCCGACGCGCGCCGACTGGCGGAAGCGGCGAACGACGCCGTGGACGCGGCGGTCCGGCCGGCGCACACGCTCTTCGACGGCGACGCGGTGTTCAGCCTCGCGACCAAGCAAGTGAGCGCGAGCTACGTTGAGATCGCAGCCTTGGTCGGAGACGCGGTGACAACGGCTGTGCGCCGTGCGATCCAGCGATAGCACACTCGGGCACCGTGTGGTGCGTCGCCCGCGTTCGGGAACCCCTTAGTCTGACCTCATGGAGGATGAGCGGTTCACGGTCGAACAGGTAGCGGCCTTGAAGGCAGCGATCTACCCGTTCGTCGAGGCCTATCGCACTCCGATGAATCCGGAGGATGTCGAGCTGCTCGCGATCGCCGTCCTCGGCGCGACGTCGGATCGGTCCCGCATGCGCCAGGCCATGCGACGCGATCCGAGGCGTGAGCAGTCCGGCTGAGGGTGATCATTCCTGACGAGAGCCGCCGTCCTGGGGCCTGCCTACTCCAGTCTTTCGGTCAGGGAGAATCGAAATTCCACGATCGGGATGTCGATCTGCAGTTGATACAGGAGCGTGTTCAGGTCCCCGTGGTGTTGGCGTTCGTGCAGCATGGCGTGCACGAAGATGTCCGCAGGGCTGTAACGCAGTATCTCGCCGTCGACGTTCATCTCGCGAGGAGTCATCAGCTCATCGTCCCCGAGCGACTCGAAGTACTCGCGGGCGTGACCGAGGACGCGGCGCCGGTAGGCCTCGACTTCATCCCAGGACTCCACACGTTCCACGGGCTCATCCGTCGTGCCGGCCGGGTCGGCCAGCCAGCGGATGTACGCCCGAACCATGCGCACCAACGCATCGCGCAACGCCGGCCAGCCTGAGCCGGGCGCCGGCGCCATCAGGGTTGCGTCGCCATGGGGGCGGATCGCACGCTCGTACTCACGCCAGCTGTAGTCCGTGAAGGTCCAGAGCTCTTCGATAGCGCCGCTGTCCATGAGAAGTGCGAATCGTAGCTTCCATCACGGGTGCATGTGCCAGAGGTGCATCACGGCGTACGCACGCCACGGCCTCCAGCGTTCGGCCCGCTCGAGGAGTTCTCTCGGTGTGACGGGCAGACCCAACGCCTCGAACCCTTTTCGCACACCCAGGTCGCCAGCCATGAAGGCGTCCGGATCACGGAGAACGCGCATCGCGACGTAGGCGAGGGTCCACGGCCCGATCCCTCGAACGTCGCCGAGGATGTGAAGCGTCTCGCCGACCGGCGCGTCGCCGGAGAGGTCGAGCGTCCCGCGAGCGACCAGCTCGGCGACGCGGCGGATCGCCTTCGCTCGACCACGGGGCATCTCGAACGCATCGGGCCGGATCCCGGCCACCTGCTCGGCGCTCGGGAAGAGATGGGAGATGCGACCGCTCGGGGGATCGAGCGGCGTCCCGAAGCGGGCCGCGAACCTGCCCAACGAGGTCCTGGCCCCCGCGACCGAGACCTGCTGCCCGAAGATCGCTCGCACCACGAGCTCGAACGGATCGAAGGTGCCGGGCACCCGCATCCCGGGGATCCTCTTGACGAGTGGCGCAAGCTTCGGATCCTCGGCCAGCTTCGCATCGATGGCGAGGGGGTCCGCATCGAGGTCGAACGCTCGGCGTGCGCTCTGCACCAACGCGTCATCCTCCGGGCCGCTCAGCGTGACATGCCCCGCCACGATGTCCGGCGTCAGCCCGATAACGGCCGCGCCGCCGTCCAGTCGCCGCACGCTGCGGCGATACGTGCCGTCTTCGACTTCCTCCACGCCCCGCAGGGCGCGAGCTCCGAGGAACGACAGGAGCGTGTCCACCGCGAACGGCGCTTGGTAGGGGAGACGGAGCGGGCGATCGTTCGCCTCGTCGTCCATGAGACAGGTATAGCCGAAGGCGCCGGCTTCGGCTCTCGGGAGGACCGGATGTCGGCGGCGCTGGCTACGGTGCAGTCACCTCCTCACACCTCTCCCGCGAGGCATGGAGGATGCCGTGGATCAGGTGGCGAGGATCGTCCTGGCGCTCGAGGCGCCGGAGGTCGCCGAGGAGGTCATGCACTTCCTCGACCGGAGCGGACGGGCGCGGGTCGTGGCGACCGCTGGCGACGACCGGCAGCTCGCGGAGGCGGTCCGACAGCTCGAGCCGGATGCGGTGGTCGCCGAGCCGACGATGCTCGGCGGCGCCAAGGCGTCCGGCTTGGTGCTGGCGCTGGACACCCGGGAGTCGGTGACGTCCCTCCGAGCGGCGATCGAGGCGGGCGCGTCGGGCTACTTCCTGTGGCCGAAGGAACGCGATGACCTGCTGGCGGCAGCCGCGGCCGCCGTGCGACGGTCGCGCGAGACCGGGAGGCGGGGCACGGTGGTCGCGGTGCACGGCGGCCGCGGCGGCGTGGGGGTCACGTTCGTTGCGACGCATCTCGCTGCGGCGTTCGCACGCCGCGGCTCGGCCATCCTGATCGACGCAGACCCGGTGTTCGGCGACGTCGCGCAAGCGCTGGGGGCGCCTGCGGGCGACGACGCCGAACCCGTCCACACGTTCGCCGACGCGGCGTCGCTCGGTGACGAACTCGGTCCCGAGCAGCTGAGGGGAGCGCTCTGGCGGCACGCGAGCGATGTCGACGTGCTTCTCCCACCCTCGCCCGAGGTGGCCGCGCGTCTGGGGCCCGACGAGCTGCGTCTGGTCATCGACGCGGCCGCAGGGATCGCTGACACGGTCGTGGTTCACTTGCCTCGAGCGCTCGATCCCATGACGATGGCCGCTGCGGAGGTCGCCGACCGACTGCTCGAGGTCCTCACGCTCGACGTGGTGTCGTTCCGTGCCACGTCACGTGCGATCGAGGCGTTCTCGCCTCTACACCTCGAGGGTCGCGTCTCGTTCGTCGTGAATCGCGCCTCCAGGAGCGAGATCACGCCCGGTGACGTTCGAAGGGTCTTCGGGGAGCCGGCGCTCGCGGTGCTGCCGATGGACCGCGCGGTGCGCTCGGCGCAGGAGCAGGGGCGTTTGTTGCCCGGGAGGGGACGCATGGCGCGTCGCTTCGATCGGCTCGCGGCCACGCTGACCGAGCGCGACGTGGAAGAGATGGCGTCCTGAGCGGGCTACGCTTCGCCCGTGGACGAACAGGTGTTGTTGGTCGAAGACGACCCCTCGATCCGCGAGATGACGGTGCTCGGGCTCACCAACGCCGGGTTCCGCGTGACGTCTTGCACCGATGGGCGCGAGGGCCTCGACCGTCTCCGGCGTGACCCGTTCGACCTCGCGGTCCTCGACGTGATGCTGCCGTCGCTCGACGGCTTCGAGATCACGCGCGAAGTCCGCAAGGACAGCCGGATCCCGATCGTGATGCTGACCGCCCGTGCCGATGCCACCGACATGATCGTCGGCCTGGAGCTCGGCGCCGACGACTACGTGACCAAGCCCTTCGACATGCCGGTGCTGGTGGCACGCTGTCGGGCGGTCTTGCGCCGGGCGGCCGCCGAGCCGGCGGAGCCGGTCCTTCGTGTGGGCGACCTCGAGGTCGACGTCGCCGGCTACTCCGCGCGGAAAGACGGGCACGATCTCGCGCTCACCGCGACGGAGTTCCGTTTGTTGGTCGAGCTCGTGCGGCGACCCGGCCAGGTGCTCACACGCGAGGTGCTCCTCTCGCGGGTCTGGGACTACGAGTACCTCGGCGATTCGAGGCTCGTGGATGTCGCTGTCCAACGCCTGCGCGCCAAGATCGAAAATGACCCGTCGAGCCCGAAGACGATCTCGACGGTGCGCGGCGTCGGCTACCGGCTCGAGCGGGGCTGACGTCTGATGGTCAGAGACCCGGGTTCGACTCGACGCCTCGTGGTCGGCGTGGTGCTGGTGGCGGCCGTGGTGGCGGCCGCGCTCGCCACGGTCGTGTTCGTCTTGGTCCGGGACGCACGTCTGCGGGACTCTCTCGAGCGCGCGCGGGCCGAGGCCGTGTTCGATCTGCGACTCGCCGGCCCCCTCCTGGAGGGGTCCACAGATCTGCAGCAGGTGGTCGATACCTTCCGGGAAGAGCGCGGGATCCATGCGATCTTGATCGAGGGCGACCGGACGGTCGACTCCGACCCCACGCTCCGGATCACGATCACGCCCGAGCTCCGCGAGCTCGCTGGGCGAGGACAGCTCGGCTACCACCGTGTGGATGTCCGAGGCGTTCCGATGCTCCTCGTCGGAGGCCCCACGCCGGACCGTGAGGCGGAGCTCTACTTCGCGTTCTCGGAAGCAAGGATCCACGACGACCTCCGGCAGCTCGGCATCGCGCTTGTCATCGGCTGGGCCGCGATCGTCGTGGTGGCGTTCGCGTTCGCACGCGTCGCCGCCGGTCGCATCGCGACCCTCGCCGCGGCGGAGGCGTGGGGCAGGCGCTTCACCACCGACGTCTCGCACGAGCTCAGAACGCCGGTCGCCGCGCTGGTCACCGAGGCGTCGGTCCTGGAAGAGCATCTCGACCGGATGCCGCCGGACGCGCGGCGAGCGGCGGAGCTCCTCGTCGGCGACGTCGCACGCCTCCGCCGCTTGGTCGAGGACCTGACCAACCTCGCCTCGATGGATGCCGGACGCGAGGAGGTCCGCGTCGAACCGTTCGACCTCGAGACGCTGGTCGATGGCTCGATCCGCAGCCGAGGGTGGGACGGGCGGCTCGAGGTCCGATCCGAGTCGATCCCCATGAACACGGACCGGTCCCGCGTCGACCGGATCGTGGCGAACCTCATCGGGAACGCGCTCGAGCACGGCGGCGACGGTGTCGTCGTCCGGCTCGGGCGAGCCGAGGAAGGAGCGTTCGTCGAGGTCACCGACGCCGGCCCGGGGATCGCGCCCGAACATCTCGCCCACGTCTTCGATCGCTTCTACCGGGTGGACGGAGCACGCTCGGGGCCTGGCAGCGGTCTCGGGCTCGCGATCGCGCGTGAGAACGCCCGGTTGTTGGGTGGTGACCTCGAGGTACGGAGCGAGCCCGGCGCCGGCTCACGGTTCACGCTCCGCCTGCCGGACGACCGATCTGTTGCCGAACCGTGACGCGCGCGGGGTTCCCGTGTTTCCGGCGAGCGTGAGCATAGGGTTCATCCCGAACAGGAGGAGAACCCATGAAGCGTCTGATCGCCCTCGCCGCCACACTGGCAGCCCTCACCACCGCATGTGCCGAGAGCGGCGCCCAGCCGCTCGGTCCCGCGCCCGGCAACGGATCCGAGTCGCCTTCCTCGGCCGGATCTCCGACGACGTCACCGAGCACCTCACCCGATCCGACGAGGTCGATGACCTACGAGCTCTGGTTCAACTACGACGGGTCCTTGTTCGTCACGCATCGCACCGAGCCGTTCACGCCCGCGGTCGGCCGACGAGCGCTCGAGGCGCTGTTGGACGGACCGACGGACTCGGAGCGCGACGCGAGGGTCGTGACCTCGATCAACCCGGGGACGCGCCTCCTCGATCTCACGATCGACAACGGTGTCGCGACGGTGGATCTGGATGCCACGTTCAGCGCGGAGGAGACGCCGGCGATCGCCGTCGGCAGCCTGTCGCAGATCGTCTACACGCTCACCCAGTTCGATTCGGTCGATGGTGTCGTGTTCGAGGTTGAAGGTACCCCGCTCCCGAACTTCGGTGGCTACGAGCTGGACGGTGCGCAGAGTCGGGCCAACTTCGCCGACCAGCTGCCCTTCATCCTGGTCCAGAGCCCTGGGATCGGCGAGCGTGTCTCGAGTCCGGTCACGATCGCGGGAACATCGGATGTCTTCGAGGCAGTTGTGTCGATCGAGATCTTGGATCGGAACGGTGACATCGTGGCGTCCACGTTCACGATGGCCACCTGCGGGACGGGATGCCGCGGGTCCTACACCACCGATGTCCGGTATGATGTAGAGACTCGGCAGCCGGGAACGATCCGCGCCTACGAGGTGAGCGCGATGGACGGCTCACCGATCCACATCGTGGAGATCCCCGTCATGCTGACGCCGTGAACCACGATCGCGCGTCATGAACGTTCCGTCCCGTTGGGTCTCTCCCCTTCGTCTGGATCGGAAGCGGCAACCCCGATCAGAGACGAGGAGTCGATCCGATGAAGATCGCCATCATCGCTCCACCGTGGGTCCCAGTGCCCCCGCCCGCCTATGGCGGCACGGAAGCCGTGCTCGACACGCTCGCTCGCGGAGCGCAGGCCGCGGGTCATGATGTCCTCTTGTACTCGACGGGTGACAGCACCTGTCCGGTGCCGCTCGCATCGACGTTCGAGCGCGCGCTCGGCACCGTCTCCACGGGCGCCGCGTCCGAGCTCTGCCACGTGGTCGAGGCCTACGAGCGCCTCGCCGAGTGGGACCCGGACGTGATCCACGACCACACGCTGGTCGGGCCCGTCTACGCGGATCGCTTCGGCATGCCTGTGGTGACGACGAACCACGCCCCGTTCCAGGGGGAGCTGGGCCCGCTGTATCGGATGATCGCGCGGACCGTTCCGGTCATCGCGATCTCGCATCACCAGGCCGGGTCCGCCGACGACACACCGGTCGCGGCCGTGATCCATCACGGGGTCGACGTGGACGCGCATCCGATGGGTGGCGGCGAGGGTGGGTACGCGTTGTTCCTCGGCCGCATGAGTGCCGACAAGGGCGTGCACACGGCGGCGATGATCGCCCGCGAGGCGGGGATGCCGCTCCGGATCGCCGCCAAGATGCGGGAGCCGGCCGAGAAGGCGTACTTCCGTGAGCAGGTCGAGCCGCTGCTGGGGGACGGGATCGAGTACGTGGGAGAGGTCGCCCAGCCGGCGAAGCTCGAGCTGCTCCGCGACGCCGTCTGCCTGCTGAACCCGATCGACTGGGACGAGCCGTTCGGGATGGTGATGGTCGAGGCGATGGCCTGCGGAACCCCGATCGTCGCGACGCCCCGGGGCTCGGCTCCCGAGCTCATCGACGACGGGGTGAACGGGTTCGTCCGCCGCACGACCCAGGGGTTGGTCGAGGCCGTCCTCGAGGTGACCTCGCTCGACCGCACGCAGGTGCGGGAGCTCACGGAGGAGCGTTTCTCCGCAGAGGGGATGGTCGCCCGGCATCTTCAGCTGTACGGTCGCGTCATCGCCGACCAACGCCCCCGCGCTGCCTGAGGTTCGTGGAGCCTCCGTCCCAGCTTGCCGGCGCCCCATGGGGGGGCGCCACCCCCGGCGTCGAGCCCGACGCGTTCGACGAGAGCCAGCCCGTCCCTGCATCCACGGTCACCCTCGTCGAGGGGGCGACCTTCACGATCTGCGGGCCCGACGGCGACCTCGACGGGAGCGGTGTGGCGGGCCTGTTCGTCGGTGACACGAGGATCTGTTCCCGCCTGGTCCTGTCGATCGACGGAGACGGCGTCGAGCCTCTTACGCTCGCGGCCCGCTCACCATCCTCGGCAACCTTCGTCGGTCGGACGTTCGACAAGCGACTCCTCGTGTTCCGCGACCTCTGGGTCGGACAGGGGATGCGGATCGACCTGCGGATACGGAATCTCGCGCGGGAGGTCCGTCCGGTGACGGTGCGGCTGTCCGTCGAGGCAGACCTCGCCGAGCTGTTCACGGTGAAGAAAGGTGAGGCGCCGGCGGTGGAAACGCCGTGCACCGCTGAGGGGGGCGAGCTCCGCTTCGACGGGGACGGACGGCGCCGAGGTCTGATCGTGCACACCACCGGGGAGGCACGGACCGACGACGGTTGCGCGATCGTCTGGCAGGCGGAGCTCCAGCCCCGGCAGACCTGGACCGCCTGCGTCGAGCTGAGGGCGTTGCGCGGCGGGGAAGAGGTGAGTCCGACCTACCCGTGCGGTCAAGCGCCCGAGCTCACGCCAACCACCACCTCTCGCCTGGCATGGCGGAGGAGGCTTCCGCATCTCGCGACCGATGTCCCGGGCCTCTCGCGCGCGTTCTCCCGGACCGGCGAGGACCTCGGAGCGCTGCAGCTGACCGATCCGGACCACCCCGAGGATCTGTTGGTCGCGGCCGGGGCTCCCTGGTACATGACGCTCTTCGGCCGCGACTCCATCCTGACCTCGTGGATGGCGCTCCTCCTCGATCCGACCCTCGGGTTGGGGACCGCGCGAAGTCTCGCCCGCATGCAGGGGCTGCGCGACGTGGCGGAGAGCGACGAGCAGCCGGGGCGGATCCTTCACGAGATCCGGTTCTCACGCGGACCGTCCCTCGCTCTGGCCGACGGCGACATCGATTACGGGTCCGCGGACGTCACTCCATTGTTCGTGATGCTCGTGCACGAGCTGTGGCGCTGGGGCGCGCCGGTCGAGCAGATCCAGGCGCTCCGACCCGCCGTCGAGGCCGCGCTCGCGTGGCTCGAGGGTCCAGGCGACCCGGATGGGGACGGCTACATCGAGTACGCGCCCGGAGGGCCGGGATCGCTCGGGAACCAGGGATGGAAGGACTCGCACGATGCGGTCGCCTTCGCCGACGGACGGCTCGCCGAGGCCCCGATCGCGGCCGCCGAGGTGCAGGCCTATGCGTACGCAGCGTGGCGGGGCGCCGCCGCGCTCGCGGCTGCGGACGGAGATGAGGCGGCGGCGGCGGCCCGCCACGCTCGGGCCGACCACCTCCAGGCACGTTTCGAGCAAGATTTCTGGCTCCCGGACCGCGAGGCGTTCGCGATCGCACTCGACCGGGAGAAGAGCCCGGTCGACGCGATCGCCTCGAACATGGGGCACTGCTTGTGGGCCGGGATCGTCGCCGATCCCGACAAGGCGGCGGCCGTCGCTCGCTGGCTGGTGTCGCCGGAGCTGTTCACCGGCTGGGGGATCCGCACGCTCGCGACCTCGATGACCCGCTACAGCCCGCTCAGCTATCACAACGGGTCGGTGTGGCCGCACGACACCGCGATCTGCGTCGCAGGGCTCCGCCGCTACGGCTTCATCGAGGAGGCGCACCTCGTCGCGGGTGGCCTGCTTCCCGCGGCCGACGCGCTCGAGGGACGGTTGCCGGAGCTCTTCGCCGGACTCACGATCGGCGAGATGCCGGTGCCGGTTCGTTACCCCACCTCATGCTCCCCACAGGCGTGGGCGTCCGCCGCGCCGCTGCTGGTCGTTCGGGCGCTCCTCGGTTTCGAGCCCGACGTACCGCAGGGTCGGATCGACCTCGATCCTTCGCTGCCGGTCGGGTCGACGACGCTGAGACTCACGAACATGCCTCTCGCGGGCGCGCGTGTGGAAATCGATGTCGACGGTGCCGGCGTCGAGGTGGCGGGGTTGCCCAGCGGGATCGCATCGTTCATCCACTGAACGTCGCCCATCTCGGATCGCTTCGGCGAATCCCCCGACACGATCGCGGAACCCCCCGCCTTGGGGATGGCTCCGTGTCAGACGTCCGCGCTAGGGTGTGCTTCGTTCGACGGGCGAGTCTCCCTCCGCCGGTCGACAACCCCCTCGTCCCTCTCGTTGTCGGTATGTGCTTCCCCGCGAGTATTCGGAGGAAACGGATGCGGATGCGCCACGGAGCGCGAGTCACGCTCGTGTTCACAAGATGAGCGCCGATCCCCTCGCCGACGTGCGGCGACAGCTGCGTGCGCAGCTCCGGGAGCGGGTGGACGCTCGAGGGCTCTCCGCCGCGCCTCGGACGGAGCGGCGCGTGCGCGTGCGCGAGGAAGCGCTGACACTGATGCGTGAGAGCGGAGCGCTGCTCCCGCAGCGCGACCTGGCGCGGGTGGTCAACGAAGTTTCCGACGAGGTCGTCGGGTTCGGCCCGATCGAGTTCCTGTTGAAGGATCCCGATGTGACCGAGGTGATGGTCAATGGACCTGACGACGTGTACGTGGAGCGGGAGGGGCGGATCGAAAGGGTGGCGGACCGGCTGTTTGAGGGGGAGGAGTCGGTCCTTCATCTGATCGAGCGCATCGTGGGTCCCCTGGGCCTTCGGGTCGACCAAGCGTCACCTTGGGTGGACGCGCGACTTCCGGGAGGCAGCAGGGTTCACGCGATCGTTCCGCCCCTTTCGCTCCGCGGCCCCGTGCTCACGATCCGCACGTTCGCTCCCGTTCCGCTCTCCGCCGAGGACATCGTGCGCCACGGATGCATCGGACCTCGAGCGATGCGGTTCCTCTCGTCGTGCGTGCGTGGTCGCGCGAACCTGATCGTGAGCGGAGGGGCCGGTAGCGGCAAGACGACCCTGCTGGGCATCCTCTCGTCGTTCATCCCAGAAGGCGAGCGGCTGATCACGATCGAGGATGCGGCCGAACTTCGGTTGGATCGGCCGCACGTCGTGTCGCTCGAAGCGCGACCCCCCAACGTCGAAGGCCGGGGCCAGGTGACGGTACGAGATCTGGTCCGGAACGCCCTTCGGATGCGCCCCGACCGGATCATCGTCGGTGAGGTTCGAGGCGGCGAGGCCCTCGACATGCTCCAAGCCATGAACACCGGACACGACGGGTCGTTGTCGACCGCGCATGCCAACTCCTGCCGGCACCTGCTCTGGCGGCTCGAAACGATGGCGATGATGTCGGACGTCGAGTTGCCCGCCGCCCACATCCGCAATCAGGTGGCGTCGGCTATCGACGTCGTCGTGCAGCTCGCGCGCCTCCGCGACGGGCGCCGCGTCGTCTGGGAGATCGCCTCGATCGAGGGGACGCATCGCGGTGAGCCGGTCGTGTCACCCCTGTACCGGTTCCGGGGCCGAGAAGGAGACATCGGCGAGTTCCACGCGACGGGGTCGGTGCCGAGAGCGGCGGACGTCCTCGCCGACCGGGGCGAGGATGTCGGAGACTGGCTCTTCGAGGAAGGGCCCGACGGATGATCGGGTTGGCCTCTGGGCTTCTGGCGATCGCCGGGGTGTTCGCGGAGCGTGCCATCACGATCGCCCGCGCAGACGGGCTGGCCGAGCAGCTGGGGATCGAACGGCGCGATCGAGCGGTTCATCTTCCGTCATGGATGTCGCTGTGCCTGCCTGCGTTCCTCGTCGCATGCGTGGTCGTCGGGCCGGTGCCGACCTTGACAGGAAGCGCGGGCATCGCCGTGATCCATCGTCTGGTCCGCAGACGCCGGCGCGTCAACGCACGCTCTCGCACGGCCGAACAGATCGCGGACGCGGTTGGCGGGATGTCCGCCGGACTCCGGGCCGGCCTATCCCTCCCGCAGTCGCTTGCCTACTCGCGGGACGAGGCCGACGAGCCGCTCAAGACCGATCTCGCCCGACTGGTCGAGAAGATCGAACTCGGCACGCCGGTCGGGGAAGCGCTCTCGGAGTGGGCGGAAGTCCTGGGCTCGGAGGACGCCTTCCTGATCGTCGGAGTCCTGGACCTCCACCGTCGCAGCGGCGGTGACCTGCCGACGGTGCTCGACGGTTTGGCCGCGACGCTGCGGGAGCGGCGAGCCGCCCATCGTGAGGTGCGCGCGCTCACGGCCCAAGCCCGGCTGTCCGGAGTGATCCTTGGCATGCTGCCGATCGGTTTCTTCGGCTTCCTGTTGTTGACCTCACGGCACGAGATGCTCCAGGCCATCGGCACTCCGCTCGGGGGGATGGCGCTCGGGATCGGCTTGGGGCTGGAGACGCTGGCGTTCCTCTGGATCCGGCATCTCCTGGAGGTGCGCTGATGGAGCCGCTCGTCGCGGAGGCGCTCGGAGCCCTTGCGGCCGGATGCGGCGTCGCCGGCGTCGCTCTCGCGGTCCCTCGGAAGGCGGCCCGAGGGAGGATCCGATACATAGATCCGCGGTACCTCTGGGGTGCAGCATTCGCGCTGCTTGGGGTGATGGCGCCCGGCCCGAAGCTACTGACCGTGCCTCTCGCCGTGCTACTCGGTGGGCGTCTCCGACGGCTCGCCGCAGCCCGCGCCGAGACTCACCGGCGGCGAGCCATGGATGCCGAGATCCCGCAGCTTCTCGATCTGCTCGCGGCGGGGTCCGCCGCGGGCCTGTCGGCGGTCGCAGGGCTCCATCGGTCGACGTCGGTCCTGCGCGGTCCCCTCGGTGTGGAGCTCGGCGCATCCCTCGAGGCCGTCGACCTCGGTGCGCGTTGGCGCGATGAGCTTGCGGCAGTCACCGAGCGCCTCTCCCTTCCCGACCTGCGACGTGCGGTCGCCGTACTGACGCGAACCGAGACGCTCGGCACCTCCCTTACGGAGGCGACGCGTGAGCTCGCTGCCGATGTCCGGAGATCCCGGCGCGCCGCTGTTGCCGAGCGAGCCCGTTCCGCGCCGGTGAAGATGCTCTTCCCCCTCGTCTTCCTGGTCCTCCCCGCATTCCTCCTCCTCACGGTGGTGCCGGTCCTGCTCACCACCGTCCAGTCCATCCGCTGAGAGGAGGTGAACCGATGCTCTTCCTGTACGCCCTGCTCCTGCGCACCGTCGACACCCTCCGGCTACGCAGGGAGGAAGGACAGACCACGGCCGAGTACGCGCTCGTGATCCTCGCCGCGGCCGCCGTGGCCGTGGTGTTGATCGCGTGGGCTCGTTCGTCCGGCAAGCTGCCCGCGTTCTTCGACAGCGTGATCGACAGCGTGATCGGTGATGCCAACGCTGCGTGATGCCTCTTCGGCGGAACGCGGTACGGCGGCCGTCGAGTTCGCGCTGGTGCTCCCGCTCGTCCTGGTGGTAGCGCTCGCTCTCGTGCAGACGGGGTTGCTCGTCCGCGATCGGTTGCTGGTGGAGGCGGCGGCGCGCGCTGGAG
>DATKDI010000040.1:0-94114 GCA_035512775.1 Actinomycetota bacterium
CAAGGTCCTGTCACACGTCTTCCCCGTGATGGCGCCGGCGCTCGCGCTCGCCGCCGACCCGGACGCGGCTCTCGTGCGGCTGGAGCGGATCGCGGAGGCGGTGGGGGACCGGTCGGGGCCGGCCGACGCGCTCGCGGCCGATCCGCAAGCGGCTCGGCGATTGGCCCACCTCGCAGCGGCGAGCTCGTTCGCGACCGACCTGCTGGTCGCCGAGCCGGACCGGATCCTCGCGCTCTCCGGCAGTTTGTTCGGGGCGCCCGCCGTGGACTCGCAGGCCCAGCTCGTCGAGGCGGTCGCGCGAACTGCTGCTCGTGAGCTCACGCCCCGCGAGACGGGAGAGGCGATCGCCGCCGTGGCCTACACGGTCATCGAGGAGGCGGTCGCCGCCGCCGAGCCCGACCTCCCGTTCGCCGTCGTGGGACTGGGCAAGCTCGGCGCGAAGGAGCTGAACGTGGCGAGCGACCTCGACGTCGTGTTCGTGTACGAGGGCGAAGGCCCGGACGACCTCGCACGCGCGACAGCCGCGGCCGAGCGCGTGATGCGCCACGTGCACGAGGCAGGCTGGGAGCCCGACGCCGACCTCCGGCCCGAGGGGCGGAGCGGCCCGCTGGCACGTTCGATGGCCGGCTACCTCGAGTATTGGGAGCGCTACGCGGACCCGTGGGAGTTCCAGTCGCTGCTGCGGGCCCGGCACGTGGCCGGGAACAAAGACCTCGGTCGGCGCTTCGAGCTGAACGCGGCCGATTTCGCGTATCCGCCCGACGGGCTGACGCTCGATCGGGTGGTGGAGATCCGCCGGATGCGCGAGCGGATCGAGCGAGAACGGGTGAGACCGCCCGAGGCGTCGAGGTTCCACTTCAAGCTCGGCGTCGGGTCGCTGGCCGACGTCCAGTTCGCCGTCGAGCTCTCCTTGATGCGCTTCGGCGGCGAGCACCCCGAGGTGCGTTCCCGGAGAACGCTCGAGGCGATCGAACGACTCGCTGCGGGGCGTCATCTGGAGGATCAGGTCGCGCGCGACCTCGCGGAGGCGTTCGTGTTCCTCTCCGATGTGAAGAACGCGCTCGAGATGGACCGGCGGGTCCACGCGGAGGCGGTCCCGGCGGCGCCGGCCGAGCAAACGGCGCTCGCCCGGCGACTCGGCCTCGAGGAGTATCCACGGCAGGCGTTCCTGGAGCGGTACCTGCACGTGACGAGGAGGTGTCGCCGGGCGATGGAACGGGTCTTCGCGGAGGCGCTCGCCTAAGAGCCAAGGAAGAGGAGAAAGAACGATGCTCCAAGAGTTCAAGGAGTTCGTCTCGAAGGGAACCTGGTCGATCTCGCGGTGGCTGTCGTCCTCGGACTCGCGTTCGCCACGGTGGTGAACTCATTGGTCGCAGACGTGGTCACGCCTCTGATCGCCGCGATCTTCGGCCAGCCGGATTTCTCGGCGATCACGATCCCCGTCGGCGACAGCGAGATCTTGATCGGGAACTTCCTCAACGCGCTGATCTCGTTCGTGATCGTCGCGTTCGTGCTGTTCCTCGTGGTCAGGGCCTACAACCGCACATTCCCGAAGAAGGAAGCGGCCGCGGGGCCGACCGAGGTCGAGTTGCTCACCGAGATCCGGGACGCCTTGAGTAGTCGCTAACCCCATTTCCAGGTATGAAGGTTGCATGACCACACAACCGATACCTACGGGCATGGAGATCGAGGCGACCTCCGACGCCCTGAAACTGATCCGCGCTCGAGGCGGGATGCTCTTCGTCTGGATCGAGGCCGGGATGCGAGGCCTGCGGTTCCTGCGGACCTCGACGGAGCCGCCGGAGGATGCCCTGAACTGGGAGCGGACCGAGACTGCGGAGGGCTTCTTGGTGTTCACGCCTCCAAAGATGCGGAAGCCGCGGATGCTCCAGCTGGAGGTGCGAGGGTTCTTCACTCGCCTGCGGATCGACGCGCTCTGGAACGGCTGCGCCTTCATCATCTAGCCGTACCCTTCCCATCCGTGGACGTCCCTTGGTTCCGGCGGCGGTTGCTCTCGTGGGGTCGAGAGAATCGCCGATCCTTCCCGTGGCGCGAGACCGATGATCCATGGCGGGTACTTGTGGCCGAGGTCTTGCTTCAGCGATCCCGTGGGAAGACGGTCGCGAAGGTCTACGAAGAGCTCTTCAAGCGCTGGCCCGATGCGGCGGCGCTGAGCCGCGCACGGGAGACGTCGATCGCCTCCGTGATCAGACCCCTTGGGCTCGTTCGCCGCGCGTCAACGTTGCGCGCGATGGCACGTGACGTCCAGCGGCGTGGCGGAGTGCCCGAGGATGCACAAGAGCTGCTGGCCCTTCCCGGAGTTGGCCGGTATGCCGCGAACGCGACTCTCGTGGTCGCCTACGGGAGGCGAGCTCCTGTCGTGGACGGAGTCACCGCTCGCGTCTACCGTCGATACTTCGGTCTGCCGTCGGACCTACCGGCTACCGCGGATCCGGATCTCTGGGAGAGGGTGGACGAGGCAACTCCCGTTGGTGCGACTCGAGACTGGAACTGGGCAGTGCTGGATCTCGCGTCCGATGTTTGTCTACCGGCCCGGCCACGCTGCCACAGCTGCCCCTTGGTGGAGCGGTGTACCTACGGATCCGAGGTCGCTTGATCCGTGTCGGCTTCCCGTGCTAGCATCCGGACAGCGGATCACAGAGGTGTGATTCTAGCCCGCGAACCTCTCCCCAAGGGGGTCCAAGTGGATACAGGGAAGAGGGACGCGCGACCGGGGAGCGCGGGAAGAGTGGTCGAACTCTTCGCTGGCGTGGGCGGATTCCGTCTCGGACTCGAGGCCAGCGGATGGGAGACGATCTGGGCCAACCAGTGGGAGCCCTCGACTAAAACCCAGCACGCCGCCGAGTGTTACGAGAAGCGGTTCGGTGGCGGCACGCTGGTCAACGAAGACATCAACCTGATCGTCCAGCAGATCGATGGTGATGGTGCCGGGCCGGTGCCAGCCCACGATCTTCTCGTCGGCGGGTTCCCGTGCCAGGACTATTCGGTCGCGAAGATGCGCAGCCAGGCTCACGGGATCGTTGGCAAGAAGGGCGTCCTCTGGTGGGCGATCTATCGGATCCTGGAAACGAAGCGGCCGCGTCTCGTCTTGCTTGAGAACGTCGACAGGCTCTTGAAATCACCGACGGCTCAACGAGGACGAGACTTCGCGATCATCCTCGCCTGCCTGTCCGACCTCGGATACCTCGTCGAGTGGCGAGTCGTGAACGCCGCGGACTATGGGTTCCCACAGAGGAGACGGCGAGTCTTCCTAGTCGCCCATCACCTCGGCGGCGGACCCAAGCCTGGGTGGCGAGGACCGATCTCGTGGATCGCTGACGAGGGTGCCTTGGCTCGAGGTCTCCCGATCGAGACTCCCACGGCCATTGAGGTCGATCCACCCGACATCAAGTTGGAGGGCGATCTCAAAGAGATCACGGACGGCTTCGGCGTAAGCAATACAGTGACACCATTCCTCAGCGCCGGTGTCATGTGGCGCCGAGCCGTTTGGACAAGGGCGGTCCAGCCGCGCCACTCAGGCGGCAGGACAGTTCTCCGCGACGTGCTCCAGCCGGCGACCGAGATTCCGGAGTCATTCTTCATCCCGACTGAGCAATTGGAGAGATGGGTCTATCTGAAAGGTCGGAAGGATATCCCGCGCATCGCGAAGAACGGTCACGAGTACCTGTACTCGGAGGGAGGAATCGCATTCCCTGATCCGATCGATCAACCATCGAGGACGATCCTCACCGGAGAGGGTGGAGTCACCCCCTCTCGGTTCAAGCACGTTGTGGACGCCGGGAATGGTCGGCTACGCCGGCTCACACCACTTGAACTAGAACGCCTGAACGGCTTCGAGGACAACTGGACCGACACCGGGATGCCCGATGGGCGGCGCGCGTTCATGATGGGGAACGCGCTCGTGGTGGGGCTAGTGAAGCAGATAGGTAAGGCGTTGGCTCACTGAGCTCAATCGATCGGCGACAGCGGTACAGAAGCGGGTTCGGCTGGCTTCCGGAAGGACTTCGTTCCTCGGAATGCATCGGTGTTCGGCCAGCCATCCGCGCTCAGGCCGACGACCAGAATCGGGATAGGCATGATCGGTCGCATCATCTCGAGCCACGCGTTGGCAAGTTCGAACGTTCCGACGGCACTGTCCATGCGAGCCCATCCCTTGAGGGTCTCAGTCGCGAAGAACGCAACTCCCACGTCGATCCGGTGTTCGGGTATGACTTTGTCGGACTCCCCAGCGATGTTGAGTCGAGTGAAGGTCCAGGGAACTGCCTCCGCGTGATTGAAGGAGACCTCTACTCCGATTCGGGCCTTTATGAAGTCCATCTTCCATTTGCGCAGCGCCTTCTGATTGGCGGGGAAAAGTCGGGGTTCCTCTATCCAACCCGAAGGGGCAAGACGCTCACGGAAGAGGCGATTGATCGAGGTCTGTCCACCGGCGGGTGAGCGCTTCCCCTCGGCCTCGAAGGCGCCGTGCACGCGAAGGACGTCTTCCCGTGTGATCGATCGCGCCGCCATCACCAATTCGCCCCACGAGTCGCGATTCTCTAGGATCTCGCGAGCATGGCGAAAGTCGTGAGTGGAGAACTCCACGGAACAGATGGTAGGACTTCCGAACGGAGTCCGTCGTGAGTGGCTGGGTCGACATCGGGTCGTTGGAAGAGCTGACTGACGGGAGGCCCATTCGGGTCACCGTGGGAGAGCAGTTGGTGTTGCTCGTGAGGGCCGACGATGCGGTGTTCGCGATCGGGAATCAATGCACTCACCAGGGTGCCGGACTCGATCGGGGTGTGGTCAAGATCGCCGGTTCGGTGAAGACCGTGACGTGTCCTGCGCACGGGAGCATGTTCAACCTCGAGACGGGCAAGCCGATGCGGCCGCCGGCCACGAAGCCGGTTCCCGTGTACGACGCGAAGATCGAGGACGGCCGGGTCTTCGTTCGGCCTCGAGCTGAGACCTAGAGCTTCTCGATCGAGCGGGCTTCCATCCGGGGACCCCATGCTGGAGGCGAGAGGTGGCTCGCTTCCAGCAGGCGCTGGACCCGGCCTCGCTGTCCTCGGTACGGCTCCAGCAGCTCCAGCATCCGCTCGTCGTCGGCGCGCGGCTCGCCCGCCAGCGCCCACGCCACGACGTCCGGGAGGTGATAGTCACCGACCGAGACGGCGTCGGGATCACCGAACGACAGCCGCATGACCTCCGCCGCGGTCCAGGGGCCGACCCCAGGCAACGCTTCCAGTCGGCGCCGAGCCTCGTCGAACGGCACCTCGGCGAGCGACTCCAGCGACGCCGCCCTCGCGCACACGACTCGCACCACCTCCGCGCGGCGTCGCTCCACCCCCCACGGGTGGAACCGGAAGTACGGAAGCTTGGCCACCTGCGCGGGATCCGGGGGCAACAGCAGGCCGCCCTCGCCGGGTGCGGGTTCGCTCATCTCCCTCGTAATCCGCCGCCACGCGCGGCGGGCCTCCATCCCCACCACCTTCTGCTCGAGGATCGCCGCGATCAGGGTTCGCACCACGTCAAGCGCGCGCGTGAGCCGAACACTGTGATGTTCCTTCCACACCTGCGACATCACCTCGTCCCGAGGCTCGAACGCGGAAAGGTCGTCGTCGGCGCCGACCAGCCCCGGCGCCCGATCCAAAGCCCACGCGGCTCCCGACCCCCATGCGGTCGCGACGACCTTCCCGTGTCCGGGCGCCAGCCGAAGCGTGACCGGGCCATCGGGCGTTCGTGCGGCGCGCCACGTCTCGTGTCGCTCGATCCGCATCGTCGGGTCACCCGTCCCTCGCCGGAGCGGGAAGAGGGTCGCGGCCAGGTCGTACGGCTCCTCGATCGGGATCAGGCGCGTCCGTTCTTCCGACACGACGCTCACTCCGAAGGACTTGGCGAAGAGGAGGCAGTCGACGTACCCGGCAGGGACGGGCTCGGCGACACGCCGACGTCAGACGCGAGGTGCCGCTCGATCTCGAGGCTCCCGGTCTCGGGGAACTGCGTCACGACGTCCCACGCGACGAGCTGCATGTCCCCGTCGGTATCGTCGCGGAAGTAAAGGACCTCTGCGGAGAACGGAACGTTGCCCTCCGCGGTGAAGCCGGTCGGCCCCGCGCCGCCGGTGGTCCCCACCCGCAGGAAGAGGGTCCCGTCGACCACCTCGTCTCGATCCTCGTGGAAGTGCCCCGACACGACCAGGGGCACCATCCCGGCCACCCCTTCAGCCATGCGGTCGTCGTGGACGAGCAGGATGTCCGGCGGCTCCGCGAGCTCACCCACGTCCGCGACGACGCGTTCCGCCGCCGCCTCGACCAACTCGATGACGTCCTCGTCGCCGGTCGGCGTGCCCCGTTGCTCGTTGAAGTAGGGGTGTCCGAGCCCGTAGATCGTGAACCCGTCCACCTCGGCCGTCTCGCCGTCGAGGACGACGGTCTCGTCGACCTCGGCCAGAGCGTCCTGGAAGTCGGCCGAGTCGTGGTTGCCTCGCACCCAGACGTAGGGCAGCTCGAAGTCGGGGATCTCCGAGAGGATGAACTCCTCGTTGGGCGCCCCGAACGAGGTCGTGTCGCCGGTGTCGATCACGAGGTCGACGTCGAAGCTCCTCGCCAGCTCTTGCGCGAACCCATAGCCGAGCGTCGAGAGATGGATGTCCGAGATGTGCAGGACGCGGATCTCGTCACCACGTCCCAACGGGTTCGACTCGACGGCCGCGTACGCGCGGGCGGCGCCGGCCACCACTCGGCGAAGCTCGTCCCGGAAGTACCCGACGCGTTCGATCGCGCCCTCGACCGGACCGAAGAGCTGGGGCACCAGGCGGAGGGACCCCGTGTAGCTGGGTGCCTGGAACGCCGCAGCGTTGAACCCGATCGCCGTGAACCCGACCGAGAGAACAACCGCGAGGAGTCCGGCCTCCGTGGCTCGAAGGACCTCGAGCCATCGGTTCCGGAACGCGAGCAGTCCGAGGGCCGCCGCGCCGGCGACGCCCACCAACACGACCCACGCCGCGAACCATCCCACCGCGTCGAACGTGTTCCGTTCGACCTCGGCCGCGACCGAGTCCACCCCTCGACGGAGTCCTTCCTGGAGCGCCTCGACGTCGACTTCACGGAGCGAGGCGCGGAGGTGGAGCGGGGCGCCGTGAGTGTCGGCCCGGAGCCTCCCGAGCGGGGGGAGCGAGATGTCGGTCACGCTCCGGCCGAAATCGGCCTCGAGCTGCACCTGGAACGGCCCGGCGTCGACGGTGGTCTTCGCGAAGGCTTGGAGCGCGAGCGCCGCTCCGGCGACACCGACGAGGATCGGGCCGAGGAGCCTCGCCCAGCGGGGCATGCGAGTCATGGCGGGCACCGTAGCAGCGGCTCAGCGGCAGCCCGTGTAGCCCGACGTCAGGCTGCCGACGACGGGTCTTCGGAGGCGGCGACCTCCCGCACCAACTCGATGAACGCCTCCAAGTACGGGGACGTCACCGCCAGGAGGCACTCGGCCCGTTCCACCCCTTCGTCCAAGAACGGGATCACGGCCGCGAGGAAGTCGCTCGCCTCGGACGGCCATGGAGAGCTACCGCTCGTTCGTGAACCAGAAGCTCGAGGCGGGAGCGACCTGGATCCGGGTCATTTCCGAGTCCGAGTTCATAGGCCGATCCGCCGCGGAGACCGCGGCGTGGACCCGCTACGACTCCTTCGTCAACATCGCGTTCGCTTCATCGCCGGCGACCATCCTCTGCACCTACGACGACAGATCCTGGCCCGCGGAGGCCATCGCCGACGCGCGCCTGACCCACCCCGAGGTCGCTCACGGGAACGAGATATCCGTGGATCCCGCCTATCGAGAGCCCCAGGACTTCCTGATCGATCACTGACCGCTCAGTCGCGCGGCGCGAAGGGCGAGATACCGCTCTCCGAGATGCTCGCGGTCACCTTCGCCGCTCGGAGGTACGCCTCTCGAGCGGCGCCGTCGTCCCCGGCGAGCTCGAGCAGATGCCCACGCACCGCGTCGAGGCGATGGGTGTGGACCATCCTCTCGTTGTCGTCGAGCGTGCGGAGCAGGGTGAGACCTGCGCGCGGGCCGTCGACCATCGCGACCGCGACCGCGCGATCGAGCGTGATCACCGGTCCCGGCGACACTTGCTCGAGGACTTCATACGGGAGCCGACCGGCCGTCCGTTGAACACGCGTTAGGGCGTAGGGACCCCGCAGATGTAGCACGTTGCGTCGCGTCGGGGCACGGGAGCATCATCCCAGTCCGTAGGCAAGGGTTTGGGTGGTTCTCGTCAAGGCGTAGTTCCCTTTCGCAGAGGGCCGAAGGGATTCGCTCGGCCTCGATCGAGCACCGTCGGGGAAAGTCAACGCGCCCCGGGCACGAGAGGGCGTGGTGGGTTCGACCTTCAGTCGGCCCTTAGATACTGGCTGGCGATCAGTAGGCGAGCGGCTTCAGGACGAGGCGAACTCGTCCATGGCCTGCTGATCGGAAAACTGCACCCAGACCTCGGCGATCTTCCCACCCTCGATGTGAATCACGACTACCTGGTCTTGCTCGAGGATCTTGCCGCCGCGAGTCGCCGTGATCTTGTTCAGGACGACCGCGTGATCGTTACTGGCCAGGATGTCGTGATTCTGGATCTCGGGCGGAGAGTCGAGCATCTGCATCTGCTGCTGAAACATCTTCGCCACGCCGTCCTTGCCTCGGTGGTCGCCGGCCAACGGCCCTCGACCAGGGAAGTGCACGATGGTGTCGTCCCTATGCAGGCTGAGGAAGCCTTCCATGTCACCCTTCGAAAGCGCCTCAGTTGCGCTCCGGGCGAGCTCCTCGTTGGGATGTGCCATGAGCCACTCCTTTCGTCGGTCGACTCGTCGGTCGACCAGGGTCGTCCAAGAGGCTACCGCTGCCCGTCGGTCTTGAGCAAGCGGCCCGAAGCCGGGACACGCCGGGACATAGCCGAGCGGGGCGCTCTCACGACTGGGTCGGAGCGGGCGCCTCGTTCTCGACATCCAGCAGGAGGGAACCCTAGGCGAGGTCGTCATCCGGGCGCGAGGGGAGAGTGATCCTCGGACGGGTTTGCATGCCCGACGTGTGGGGAGTCTTCCCCGTGGTTTCGGGGGCTACGCACCCCTGCACCCCGGAGCCGAAGTTGAACTGAGTGGGCCCCTGGGGAAGCGGACCCGCTCGTTCGCACTGGGGGACGGTCAGCGTCTAGCAGTCGTAGTACATGTGGAACTCGTGCGGATGCGGCCGGAGCCGGATCGCGTCCACCTCGTGGGCCCGCTTGTACTCGATCCAGGTGTCGATCACGTCCTGCGTGAAGACCCCGCCCTCGAGCAGCCACTGATGGTCCGCTTCGAGGGTGTCGAGGACCTCCTCGAGGGAGCCGGGGACCTGCTTGACAGATGCCTTCTCCTCGGGCGGGAGGTCGTAGAGGTCCTTGTCCATCGGCTCCGGCGGCTCGATCTTGTTCTTGATCCCATCGATCCCCGCCATCAGCATCGCGCTGAACGCGAGGTAGGGGTTGCACGCCGCATCCGGCGTCCGGAACTCGAGGCGTTTGGTGGCAGGGAGCCGTGAGAAGACCGGGATCCGCACGCACGCCGAGCGGTTCCGCTGCGAGTAGACGAGGTTGATCGGCGCCTCGTAGCCGGGGACCAGGCGGCGGTAGGAGTTGGTCGTCGGGTTCGTGAACGCCAGCAGTGAGGCCGCATGGTGGAGAAGCCCTCCGATGTACCAGCGGGCCATGTCCGAGATGCCCGCGTAGCCGATCTCGTCCCAGAACAGGTTCTCGTCGTCCTTCCACAGGCTCTGGTGCGTGTGCATCCCCGACCCGTTGTCCTGGAAGATCGGTTTCGGCATGAACGTGACGGTCTTGCCCGCCTGCCACGCCGTGTTCTTGACGACGTACTTGTACTTCATGACGTTGTCGGCGGCCCGGAGCAGCGTGTCGTACCGCATGTCGATCTCGGCCTGGCCGGCCGTCCCCACCTCGTGATGATGGACCTCGATCTTCACGCCGACCTCCTCGAGGTTCAGCACCATCTGTGAGCGGAGGTCCTGGTAGTGGTCCATCGGCGGCACGGGGAAGTAGCCCTCCTTGTAGCGGGGCTTATAGCCGAGGTTGGGGGTGTCGTCGGCGTTGCGCTCCCGCCCGGAGTTCCACACGCCCTCCGCGGCATCGATGTGGTAGTAGCCCTCGTGCTGGTTCTGGTCGAAGCGGATCGAGTCGAAGATGTAGAACTCGGCCTCCGGCCCCCAGTTCGAGATGTCCGCGATGCCGGTCTGCTTCAGGTACAGCTCGGCCTTGCGAGCGATGTAGCGAGGGTCGCGCGAGTACCACTCGCCGGTCACCGGGTCCTTCACGTAGCAGTGGATGTTCAGCGTGGTGTGCTGCGTGAACGGATCGAGGTAGGCCGTGTCCGGGTCGGGGACCAGGAGCATGTCCGATTCCTGGATCTCCTGGAAGCCTCGGATCGAGGAGCCGTCGAACCCGAGTCCGTCTTCGAAGACTCCCTCGGTGAGCTCCGAAACCGGGACGGAGAAGTGCTGGGTGAGGCCCGGAAGGTCACAGAACCTCAGGTCGACGATCTGGACGTCGCGCTCCTTCGCGAGTGCGACGACCTCCTTGGGCGTGGTCACGTGCGATGCACCCCCTGTGCTGGTCGGCTGGCCGCTGGTGTCTGTCGGGCTTCTGGCGCCGGGCCCAGAGTAGGTGACCACCGAAGGCGCGCTGTTTCCCGAGCGTTAACTCTGCGTGAACTCGGGTCGCGCCAAAGGATCGAGCCAAAGGATCGAGCCAAAGGATCGAGAATGGCTCGAGCCGGCGACCGAGGGCGGTGGGTTCCCGCCCCGGGCGCCGGCCCGGGCTGCGAGCGAGACCGGAGCCGCGACCGAGGGGATGAGGCGTCCCGAGGGGAAAGGGACTGAGCCGGCTCCGAGCCTTGCTCTTGTTGTGTTCCCATCATCGACATGCAGAGGCGTTACGGCGCAGAGCCCATGCGAGTCATTTCCGCGTGCGTTGCGTGGCTAGGTCTTCCGCGGCGGCGGAGGCCGGAAGGCTTCCCCCGTGCCGGGGAACGCCGCCGGTTGCCGACGAGCGCGCCTCAGGCGTCCTGCTCGGCGGCCCGGTACCCCACGCTGCGCACGGTCTCGATCAGGGACTCGTGCTCCGGCCCCAGCTTCGCGCGGAGGCGCCGGACGTGGACGTCGACGGTGCGGGTGCCTCCGTAGAAGTCGTAGCCCCACACCTCGCGCAGCAGTGAGGGCCGCGTGAAAGCGCGGCCCGGATGCTGCGCGAGGTACCGGAGGAGCTCGAACTCCTTGAAGGTGAGGTCGAGCGGCCGCCCGGAGACGGTGACGTGGTAGGTCTCGGTGTCGATCGAGATCGCACCGAGACGGATCACGGTTCCGTCGCCCGCCCCGGCGCGCCGGCGCAGCATGGCGAGCCGCACGCGCAGCTCGGCCGCCGGCGCGCCGGGGTACACGAGCTCGTCCGCGACCTCGTGCCAGGGGTAGCGCTCCAGCTGATCGCGCTCGAGGACCACCATCGCCGGGACGCGAGCGTCGCGAGCCCGGAGCTCGGTCAGCACCGACCACGCCTGCGGGGCGTTCTCCTCGGCGTCCACGAGGATGCTCTCCGGCTCGAGCTCGAGGACGTGTGCGAGCGACGCCATCGAGAGAGGCTCGAGCTTCAGATCCGGGGCGACCTCGAGCAGGGCCGGGAGGGCCACCTCGGGTGATCGGTCGCTGAGCAACGCTAGGAAGGGCATCGTCGGATCCTCCTCCGCACGATAACGGTTCGGCATCGGCCTCGGTACCCTTGACCTGCGATGACGATGATCAGGGTGAGGCTCTTCGCCGCTCTCCGCGAGCTTGCGGGTGCCTCCGAAGTGGAGGCCGAGGGGAAGAGCGCAGGGGACGTGATCGATGTCCTCTCTTCGCGCTACGGCGAACGCTTCACTCAGATCGCCGCCGTGGGCTCGGTGGTCGTGAACGGCGAGCGTGCTTCGCGCTCGACCCCGGTCGTCCCCGGAGACGAGGTCGCTCTGCTCCCTCCCGTCTCGGGCGGATCCCCGATGCGCGATCTCCGCGGCTGAGGCATACTGCCTGGACCTCATGCGCTTCCACCGGGTCCTCCTCATCGTCAATCCCGTGGCACGTACCTATTCGAAGCCGGTCCTCGCGGTGATCGAGAAGGCACTGTCGGCTGACTTCCGGCTCGAGGTCGCGGAGACCAAGGGGCGTGGACACGCGCGAGAGCTGGCCGCCCAGGCCGCGTCCGAAGGTGTGGACATGGTGGCGGTGCTGTCGGGTGACGGGACGATCAACGAGACCGTCAACGCGTTGGCCGGGACCGAGACGGCGCTGGCGCCGCTCCCCGGGGGTGCGACCAACATCCTGGTGCGCGCGCTCGGGCTGCCCCTCGATCCCGTGGAGGCGACCGGCATGCTGATCTCGAAGGCGCTCGACGACGAGGTGTTCAAGCTCAACCTCGGACGGGCGGACGGTCGCTACTTCGCGGTCAACTGCGGCGCGGGCGTCGACGCGGCCGCGATGAAGCGACTCGACAACAAGTTCCCGAAGACGAAGGAGAAGTTCGACCGCGTGGCGTTCCGGGCGGTCGCCTGGGAGCTGATGGTCGGCTACGCGGGCCGCCGACCCGACCTGCGTATGTCGGTCGACGGGGGAGAGCCCACACCGTCGCTCTCCGTGATGGTGGGGCGCACCGATCCGTACACCTATTACAAAGGCGTCGGCCTCCGGATGACGCCGGACGCGTCGTTGGACGCGGGACTCGACGTGCTCTCGGTGCGGAAGCTCGCGCGCCGGAGCATCCCGAGGATCGCGTGGCAGGTGTTCGGGTCTGCGCGGCACGTGCTGGGGCGCGACATCGACTACATCCACGACGCGTCGAGCGTGGTGGTGACGTCCGACAAGCCGTTCCCCGCGCAAGTGGACGGTGACGCGCACGGCGAGCATCGTCGGCTCGAGATCACCCTGGCGCCCGAGGCGCTCTGGGTCGTCGCCTGAGCTTCTGCTCCGGACGACGTCAGGAAGCTGACAGGCTCGTGACAGGAAGCCCGACCGGTCGGCGTCAGGAAGCTGACGGGGCCGCGTCACCCTGGCGCGCGGCCTCACCGACGTGGATCCCGCACTCCCACTTCGCGATCCCGGCCCATCGTCCGGCCCGTTCCGGCTCGCCGGCGAAGCGGAGACGTGTGCACGGCGCGCAACCGATCGAGGAGTACCCCAGGTCGTAGAGCGGGTTGTGGGGCAGGTCGTGCTCCTTCATGTAGCGCCACACCTGCGGCTTGGTCCAGTTCGCCATCGGGTTGATCTTCACGATGTCGTTCCCTGGCTCCAGCGAGTAGCGCTCCACGATCGGGGTGTCCGCGCGGGTCGGCGAGGAATCCCGTCGCACCGACGTCACCCACGCATCCAGGCCTCGGAGCGCCCCGAACATCGGGCGGACCTTGTTGATCTCGCAGCACATCTCCGGGTTACTCTCGAAGAGCCGCGCCCCGAACTCGGCCTCCTGACGCTCGTTGGAGTACTCGCCCACGAGGTCCTGGACGTTGAGCCCGAGCCGCTCGGTCAACTGCTGCTTGAACGCGAGCGTCTCCACGAACTGGAACCCGGTCTCGAGGAACAGGATCGGCACGTCCGGCCGGATCCGGGTGGCCATGTGGATCACGACGGTGCCCTCGGTCTGGAACGCCGAGGCGATCGCGATCTGCTCGAGATCGCTCTTCTCGAGCGCCCACGCCAGGATGTCGCTCGGCTGTGAGCCCTCGAGATCGAGGTTCAAAGAAGCGATCTCGTCATCGGAAAGAAGGGTCTGCATGGGCACCGGAGGCCTCGGTCGGAACCCCAAGTCTACCCCTCGTCACCCTGGAGACGGGCTCCGGAAAGGCTGCGCAGCTGGTCAACCCGTATCCTGGGGTCATGTCCACCATCGATCCGCACGGGGGAACCCTCGTGCAGCTCCTCGCGGAGGGTTCCCGAGCGGACGCTCTCCGCGATGAGGCCCGCAACCTCCCCAAGCTCGTCGTCTCCGAGCGCGAGCTCTCCGACCTCGAGATGCTCGCCGTCGGCGCGCTCTCACCCCTCACGGGGTTCCAGGGCGAGGCCGACTACCACTCGGTGCTCGAGACGATGCATCTCGAGAACGGGTTGCCGTGGTCGATCCCCGTCACCCTGTCCGTGGACGAGGACGGCGCGCACCGGCTCGGCGGCGCCGACGCGGTGGCGCTCGTCGCCTCCGAGGGGAGCGAGCCGCTCGCGGTCCTTCGGATCTCCGAGCTCTTCAAGCGCGACCGGTCGAAGGAGGCCGCCTCCGTTTTCCAGACGGAGGACCTCGAGCATCCCGGCGTGAAGGCGTTGCACGAGGCCGGAGACCGCTGCGTGGCGGGCACGCTCGAAGTGATCGCCTTGCCTCCCCACGACGACTTCACGCAGTACCGGCTCACGCCGGCCGAGACGCGGGCGGAGTTCGACCGTCGCGGGTGGCGGACCGTCGTGGGCTTCCAGACGAGGAACCCGATCCATCGCGCCCACGAGTACATCCAGAAGTGCGCGCTCGAGATCGTGGACGGACTGCTGGTGCACCCCCTGGTGGGCGCGACCAAGGCGGACGACGTGCCACCCGACGTCCGGATGCGCTGCTACGAGGCGTTGTTCGAGGGCTACTACCCGAAGGACCGCGCGATGGTCTCGGTGTTCCCGGCGGCGATGCGATACGCGGGTCCGAAGGAGGCCATCTGGCACGCGATCTGCCGGAAGAACTACGGCTGCACCCACTTCATCGTCGGGCGCGACCACGCGGGCGTCGGCGATTACTACGGGACCTACGACGCCCAGGAGATCTTCGAGCGGTTCGAGCCGGGCGAGCTCGGCATCACGCCGCTGATGTTCGAGCACTCCTTCTGGTGCAACCGCTGCGAGGGGATGGCGTCGCCCAAGACGTGCCCGCACGACGAGTCGGAGCGCGTGTCGCTCTCGGGTACGAAGGTGCGGGACATGCTGCGGGCCGGCGAGAAGCCGCCCCAAGAGTTCTCGCGGCCGGAGGTCGCCGAGATCTTGATCGCGGCGTTGCGAGGCGAGAGCTAGCTCTCGCCGTCACCGATCATCAGGTCCTCGGCGAGCAGGCCCATCGCCAGCAGGTCGACACGACCACCGTGCGCGAACGTCGCCTCTCTGAGGCGACCTTCGTGCACGAATCCCACCTTCTCGTAGGCCGCGATCGCCTGCGCGTTGTCCGCGTTCACGTAGAGGGTGATGCGATGCAGGTTCACGTGGTCGAAGCCGAACCGGGAGAGGGTCCGGACGGCATCGGTGCCGTATCCGCCTCGCCACCAGGGTCGGGCGATCCAGATCCCCAGCTCCGCGACCCGGGTGGGGGCCTCGATCCTCATCAGGTCGCACATGCCGATCGCGCCCGGCTCCTCGAGCCGGTCGATCACCAGGTTGATGTGCTCCGGATCCTTCCGCGCCGACTCGACCCACGCGTGGAACGACTCCTTCGGCTGGGGGAAGGGCATCCCGAGGCCACTTCGGACCGCATGGTCGTTGAAGAGCTCGTTGAGGGTGTCGTCGGCCGGTTCGGGCGCCCGAAGGCGCACGAGCCGGCCGGTCAGGAAGGGAGGATGAAGCTCCACCGGCGAAGGATAGATGCCGAAGAAGAACGGACGGCCGGCGCGGCGAGGCGGGTTGAGCCCCAACCGGACTCGCTGGTAGCCTCGGTCGCGCCGTCGATGCCGGTCAGGAGGCACCCGTTACGGCCACTCTCCGTACACCCATACGACTCACCCTCGCCCTCGTGTTGGGCGTGGGCGCGATGACCGCGATCCCGACGTTGGCGGGCGCCGAGTCGAGGCTCGAGGCTGCTCGTGACCGGCTGGAGTCCGCACGCCAGGAGCTGACCAACATCACCCGGGAGTGGCAGGACTCCGAGAGTCGGCTCGCGGAGGCGCTGGACGCCGTCGCCGACGCCCGCACGAAGATCGAGGGCCTGGAGGCAGATCTCACTCGCATCCACGCCAGCTTGGACGCCCGGGTCGCCGCGGCCTTCATGTCCGGCGGCTCGCGATCGATCGGAGCGCTCCTCACCTCTGACTCGATCGAGGATGCGACCGACCGCCTCCAGTACACCCAGAGCGTCGTGCAAGGCGACGCCGACCTGGCGACGGAGGTGAGCGTCATGGCCGAGGAGCTGCGACGGCAGCGAACCCGCCTCCGTGAGTCCGCCCGGAGCGAGGCCCTGGCGTCAGATGAGCTCGCGACACATCGGGCCAACCTGCTCTCACGGTTGGACGACCTCGAGGACCTGGTTGCCGACCTCAAGGCGGAGCTCGACGATCAGCAGGAGGTCACGCTCGGGCTCGGGGATGTGAACGTCGTCGTGCGGACCGGCGCGATCCAGACGTGTCCTGTGGCCGGCCCGAACGCCTTCGTCGACTCCTTCGGCGACCCGCGGCCGGGGGGCCGGTCGCACGCGGGCACCGACCTCATGACTGCCCCGGGCACGCCGATCGTCGCGGTCGCCCCCGGGATCGCTCGCTCCGCGGGGAGCATCGGCGGTCTGGGCGCCGTCGTCGAGCACGCCAACGGCGACTGGACCTTCTACGCCCATCTGTCCTCGTACGGCACCCTCGGCTCGGTGTCCACCGGGACCGTGATCGGCTACAACGGCGACCACCTGCACTTCGAGTACCACCCCAACGGCGGCGCGGCGGTGAACCCGTACTCGATGCTGCTCGCCGTCTGCTGAGGCAGGCCCGGTAGTAGCATCGCCGCGATGAACGAAGGTCGCCCGGCGAACCGCCGCATCGATCGGATCCGTGAGCCGTCCTATCTCGACGGGATCGAGAGCCAGTCGCTCGAAGACGTCCGGGCACGCCGCGACGAGTGCATGGCTGAGCGGGAGTACCTGTCGTTGCTCCGTCGTCTCGTGCAAGGCCGTGCCGAGATCCTGAAGGCCGAGCTCGCCTCACGGGGCAGCGGCGACGACCGGCCCCTGGTGGACCGGCTCTCGGAGATCCTCGCGTCCGACCAGCCGGTGACCTCCCGTGGCGAGGCGATGAAAGTCTCGCTGCCCGAAGAGGAGATGCTGCTCGCTCGCCGCCGGATCGAGCGTCTCGTCGCCGACGCCGGCATCAGCGATCCCTCCGACCTGGACGACGAGCGCTTGCAGGAGGCTATCGAGGTACTGGCCGGCGAAGAGCGCGAGGTCTCGGCGCAGCGCACGGATGTGCACCGCGTGCTGGACGCCCTCCATGAGGAGCTCAAACGGCGGTACAAGGAAGATCCGAGCCTGGCTCTCAGCTGAACACCCTCCCGCACACGTCGTCCCCCGTTCGCCGCCGGTGATTCCCCCGGTCGCCCGATACCCGGCGGCCGGATTCCCTGAGAACGTGTCCGCCACTTCCCCCCGGGACGGGGGCGAGCCGGGACCGGGGCGATGGGATGAAGGATCTTGAGCGCGAAGCATCGGGGGCCGTCGGGGGGGACCCTTCCGAGGATCCCGAGGCGCAGTCCCTCCACGATCAGCTGAAGGTGTTCGCGCGCGAGGTCGGTGTCCTCTACACGGCCGAGCGGGTTCGCACGCGCGAGCTCGAACAAGCACTGGATCACGCTCGGGATACGTACATGGCCACGATGAAGTCGCTCGCCCACGTCGTGGAGGCGAAGGACCCCACGACGAGAGGACATCTCGACCGGACGGCCCACTACGGGCTCGCCCTCGCGGGCAAGGTGGATCCCGACCTCGCGGCAAGGCCGGAGGTCGCCTACGGCTTCTTCCTCCACGACATCGGGAAGGTCGGGATCCCCGAGTCGATCCTCTGCAAGACGGGTCCGCTCACCGACCTCGAATGGATCGTGATGAAGTCCCATCCGAACCAGGGCGCGAGGATCGTCGAGCCGATCCCGTTCATGGGCGAGGCCGTCGAGATCGTCCGCAGCCATCACGAGCGGTTCGACGGCGGGGGCTATCCGCGGGGACTCAGCGGGGAGGAGATCCCGCTCGCCGCGCGGATCTTCGCGATCGCGGATTCCTTCGACGCCATGACCAGCGACCGGCCGTACCGCTCCGCGCTCTCCACCGACGAGGCCGTCGCCGAGATCATCGCCGGATCCGGGACGCAGTTCGATCCACGCTGTGTCGAGGCATTCGAGGTCCTCGCCGCGGAAGACGACGGGTTCGTTCTCCGCGAGAGGCGGCTCACACCGATGCCGACGTTCGCCGCAAGCTGAGCCGCGTCGCTTCGGGGCCGTGTCGCTAGGCTTCCGGCTCGATGGCCGCCCCCGCCGAGCTCGTCCATGTCGTCCGCAACGGACTCGTGGAGTCCGTGCACACCGGTGACGTGGCCGTCTGCGACGCGGACGGAAGGATGCTCGCGTCCGCGGGTGACCCGAACCGCATGCTGTTCGGCCGTTCGTGTGAGAAGCCGCTCCAGGGAGCGGTCTCGTTCGCGGCCATGGACCTGCCGGACCTTCCCGACGACGAGATCGCGGTGATGTGCGCGTCCCACGCGGGGGAGCCGGTCCACATCGCGGCCGTCCGGCGCCTGCTGCGCCGTGGTCCGGTTCCCGTCGCCGCGCTCCGGACGCCGCGCGACCGCGCGACCAAGGGCGCGCGGTCCCGCATCTGGGACGGCTGCTCGGGCAACCACGCCGGGTTGCTGGTTGCATCCGCGCACCGGGGGTGGGATCTGGAGAGCTACCGGGCGCCGAACCATCCCGTCCATCGCCGCGTGCTCCGGGCGGTCACGGCCACGACCGACGTCGAGCGACCGAGGATCGGGGTGGACGGGTGCGGGATCCCGGTGCACGGCGTCCCGATCCGCGCGATGGCGACGATGTTCGCGCGGCTGGGGAGCCCCGAGCGGCTGGGGCGGCTCGCGTCCTCGGCGGACAGGATCGTCCGAGGGATGCTCGCCGCCCCGCACATGGTGGGTGGCACCCGGCGCCTCGACACCGACGTGATGACGGCGGGCGCCTGCGAGGTGATCGCGAAGGAAGGGGCCGAGGGACTCGTGTGTGCGACCTCGCTTTCCCAAGGATTGGGCATCGCGCTCAAGGTCACCGACGGGAACTGGCGGCGTCTTGCTCCCGCTTTCATCAAGGTGCTCCGGGACCTGGACGTCATCCCCGCACAGGCCTCCGAGAGCCTGCGGCATCACGAGCAGCTTCCCGTCCTCGGCGGCGAGGAGCCGCAGGGCGCCGTCGAAGCTGTCGTCCGACTCCGCCGCCGATGAGAGGCCGCCCCGTAGCATCTTCGGGATGAAACGAGACCCGGTCGGAGGTTGTACCTGTCTGTGAGCTCGAAGGTCCGACCTCCCCGGGTCGCCGTGCTCGCCGTGCACACCTCTCCCGTCGATCAGCCGGGAACCGGTGATTCCGGCGGGATGAACGTCTACATCCGCTCCGTGGCCGAGCGCCTCGCCGGACAGGGGATCGAGGTGGACCTGTTCACCAGGTGCCGGGGCGGAGCGACCCACGAGGTCCGCGAGATCGCGCCGGGCATCCGCGTGGTGAGCGCCAAGGCGGGTCCGTGCCAGCCGCTGCCGAAGTCCGCGGTGCAGCGTTACCTGCCGGAGTTCCTCGGTGGGGTTCTGCGCGTGGCGCGCGAGGAGGGCAACCGCTACGACATCGTCCACAGCCACTATTGGCTGTCCGGCTGGGTCGGGCGGGCGGCCAAGGACATCCTCGGCGTGCCCCTCGTGGCCTCGTTCCACACGCTCGGCAAGGTCAAGAACTACTCCCTCGCGCGAGGTGAGTCTCCGGAGCCCCTCGAACGCCTGCGAGGCGAGGAGCGGGTGATCGGCGAAGCCGACCGGATCCTCGCGCCGACGCCCGAGGAGGCGGGGCAGCTCGTCGGCCTCTACGGTGCCGATCCGGAGCGGATCCGGATCGTTCCGCCCGGCGTCGACCACTCGATCTTCCTGCCGTCCGATCGGGCCGAGGCGCGCGCGCGGCTCCACCTGTCCGGCCTCCGGCTCGCACTGTTCGTGGGCAGGCTGCAGTCCCACAAAGGTCCGGACGTCGCGATCCGCACGCTCGCGGAGGCGGTCGCCCAGGCGCACATGGCCGACCCAGAGACCGCACGAGACCTGGTGCTCGCGATCGTCGGAGGCCCCAGCGGTGAGCATGCCGGCGCCGAGGTCGCGAGGCTGATGGAGCTCGCGTCGGCCCTCGGTGTCGCGGACCGAGTGATGCTGTTCCCGCCGCAGCCGCACGCGCGCCTGGCCGACTTCTACTCGGCCGCCGACGTCGTCCTCGTGCCCTCGCGATCCGAGTCGTTCGGCCTTGTCGCCCTCGAAGCCCAGGCGTGCGGCACGCCCGTCGTCGCGGCCGCGGTGGGTGGACTGCGCACCGTCGTCCGCGGCGGTGGACTGCTCGTCGAGGGGCACGACCCGGCCGATCACGCGGCGGCGGTGCTCGCCGTCCTCGGCGATCCGCTGTTCGCGGCGGAGCTCGGGAGCGCCGGCGCACGGGAGTCCTTGGGCTTCACGTGGGACGCCACGACGAACGAGGTTCGCGCGGTCTACGGGGAGCTCCTCGAGGCCGCCGCGTGATCCACGGTGCGCGCGTGCTTCTTCGGCCCGTCGAGGAGCGCGACCACGTTCTGATCCACGCCTGGCAGAACGACCCCGAGGTCTGGTGGCTGATGGACTACGAGGGCCCATTCTCCTTGCAGGACATCGCCGAGAGCGAACAACGTGCCCGCGAAGAGGGTCACCCCTATGTCATCGAGGTCGACGGGGCGCCCATCGGACGGATCGGGCTCAACGCGTTCCGGCGACGCGACCGTATCTGCTCGCTCTACATCCTCATCGGGGAACGTTCGGCCTGGGAGCAGGGATACGGGACCGACGCGGTCGCGGCGCTCGTGGACGAGGCGTTCGATCGCTACGACCTGCACCGGGTGGAGCTCTGGTCGACGGCCGACAACGAACGCGCGATCCATGTGTACGGGAAGAGCGGCTTCGTCCTGGACGGACGGCTGCCGGAGCGATCGTGGAAGGGCGGCGCGTGGGTGGACCGAGTCGTGATGTCGGTGACGCGAGAGGGCTTCGCCGCCTCGGACGCGGCCGCCGACTTGCGACGACACCGCGGTCGCTGATCCTCCTCCTTCTCTGGCCATCTCGCGGCCCTTCTTTTGTCACTCGATGTTCCACGTCCTCTACCTGCACGTTCATGCCCTGACCTGCACGAACACGAGGTTGACCCGCCTGGGGGCCGTCGGTATGGTTCGCCTCGCTCCAAGCAGTCGAGGTGCTCGACGCGAAGGGCCGGACGAGCGGCCGGGACATCGCAAGATGAACCGGACGCGAGGGACCCGGGAGGATCCGCGAGGATCCGATCGGGACCCCGACCACCGGAAAAGGCCGCGAGGCCGGACCCGGTGGGCCCCGCCGGGAACGCCGCAAGGCGAGTCAGGGCGGGGGGTCCGCGGGAGACGGGACGCCGCAAGGCGATCCGGAACCCGCGAAAGGCGGAGGTGAGCCGCAAGGCGATCCACCGTCGGCGGTCCGGCGGCCGCGCGAAGCGTGCGGAGGTTGCTTGGGGCAACAGAGCCCGAGAGGCTGAAGGTGGTTGAGAGCTTCGGTTCTCAGCGAGCCGGAGGTCTCTCGGGTTCTTTTTTCCGTTAGCGTCCGCGGCATGACCGAGGCCCCGAGTCGGCGCGATCGCATCCTGGAAGCCGCGATGAGGCACTTCGCGGATCGCGGCTACCGGGGGACCCGCGTCGAGGACGTCGCCAACGAGGTCGGCGTCGCCAAGGGCACCGTCTTCCTGGACTTCGGTTCGAAAGAGGGCCTCTTCCTCGAAGCCTTCAAGCGGGCCGTTTCGTCGCTGCCGGCGTGGCTCGAGGCGCCGGAGGAGGTCGTGAGCGAGGGCTTCTGGGCGGTGCTCGACTGGTGGCTCCAGCGCGCGGAGGATTCCGTCGCCTCCGATCCCGTGCCGAACCGGGTCGCGCTGATCGCCCGGTACGACACGGGGCTCGACATCCGCCGGCCGGTAGATCGGTTCATGCGGAGCGAGGATCCCTACGGGACCCTCGAGTTCGTGGAGTTCGGCGTCGGGCGCGAGGAGATCCGGAGCGACGTCGATCCCGAGATGATCGCATCGATCCTGGACTGGATGGCCGAGCGCTTCCAGGACGCCCTCGTGTCGGAGGATCTGGACCCCGGGTTGATCCATCGGCGTCCCGAGCGGCGCCCGATGCGGATCAAGGAGTTCGTCGAGGTGCTCCGCAGCGGCTTCGCACCCCCACCCGAGTAGTGGCGCTGCCCTCGCTATCCTCAGTCGATGTCGTTCTCCGCGTCGGTCTTGCGGCCACTGATCCTCCAGGTCGCCGAGCACCCGTGGTCGCGCCGTATCGTCACGGGGACCCGTCCCGGTCGAGCGGTCGCCTCTCGGTTCGTCGCCGGCGAGTCGCTCGAGGACGCGATGCGGGCGGCGGCGACGCTCGATCGGAGCCGGACCACATCCATGCTCGACTTCCTCGGTGAGAACGTTCGCACCGAGGAGCAGGCCGAGAAGGCACGGGCCGGCTACCTCGAGGCGCTCGCCGCGATCGAGCGTGCGGAGGACCTCGACTGCGTGATCTCGCTGAAGCCCACCCAGCTGGGCCTCGACATGTCGTACGAGGCGTGCCTGGCCCACGTCGAGCCGATCCTCGACGCCGCCAAAGCCAGAGGGACGGCCGTGATGATCGACATGGAATCGGTGGGGTACGTCGATCCGACCCTCCGTGTGTTCCATGAAGCGCATGCGCGCTACCCGAAGGTCGGCATCGCCCTGCAGTCCTACCTCCGACGCACCGAGCGCGACGTGCAGACCCTGCCGCCGGGGTGCCGGGTCCGGCTCGTGAAGGGGGCGTACCTCGAGCCTCCCGAGGTCGTCTTCACCACGAAGCGTGAAGTGGACGCCAACTTCGCCCGGCTCTTCACGACGTTGTTCGCTCGCGGGCACTCGATCGACGTCGCCACGCACGACCCCCGACTCCTCGAAGGGGTGCGACGGCGGGTGGACGCGTCCGGGGAGGGATGGTCTCGGGTGGAGTTCCAGATGCTGTACGGTGTCCGCCGCGACCTGCAGCGCAGGTTCGCCGGGCAGGGATATCCGGTCCGCGTGTACATCCCGTACGGCACGGAGTGGTATCCCTACCTGACTCGTCGGCTCGCCGAGCGGCCTGCCAACGTGTGGTTCTTCCTTTCGAACCTGTTGAGGACCAGATGACGGAACGTTCGATCGCATTCCTCGGCGGCGGCCGGATGGCCGAGGCGCTCGTCGCCGGGCTGCTCCGCTCCGGCGGGCGCTCGGCCGAAGAGATCCTCGTGACGTGCCGGCGCGAGGAGCGCGCGAAGGAGCTCACCGAGCGCCACGGCGTCGCCGCCACGCTGGATAACGCCGATGCCTGCCGGTTCGCGAACGTCCTCGTCTTGATGGCGAAACCCCAGGACTTCGAGACCCTCCTCCAGCAGATCGCCGATCACGTGACGACCGAGCATCTCGTGATCAGCTTCGCGGCCGGGATCCGGACCTCGTTCGTGGAACAGCACCTCGCGAGCGAAGTGCATGTCGTGCGCGTGATGTCGAACGTCCCCGTGATGGTCGACGAGGCCATGTCGGTGATCGCGCCGGGCACGCACGCCGAGGACAAGCACCTGGCCGTCGCGGAGGAGCTGCTCGGCTACGTCGGCAAGGTCCTTCGCCTCGAGGAGCGATACCTGGACGCCGTGACCGCGACGAGCGGCTCGGGGCCCGCCTACTTCTTCCTGCTGGCCGAGGCGATGATCGAGGCGTGCATCCTCCTGGGCCTGTCGCGTGACGTCGCGAGCCAGCTCATCATCCAGACGATGCTCGGCTCGGCCAAGATGCTCCGCGACACGGGGACGCATCCGGTCGAGCTGCGTGAGATGGTGACCTCGCCGGGCGGCACGACGATCGAGGCCATCAGGCACCTGGAGGAGGCCGGCGTGCGCGCCGCCTTCCTGAACGCGATCGACGCCGCGAGGAAGCGGAGCGAAGAGCTCGCGCGCGGCGGCGACGAAGATCACTGACGAGAACGACCGAGGAGCAGACATGGGACGAGGCGATCTGGCGAAGGTGCGTTCCGCTCACGACCGGGGGCGGAAGAAGAAGGAGCGCGAGGGGCGACAGGCGGCCGAGCGCGCCGCGGCCCGCAAGGCGGCCAAGAAGAAGAAGTAGCGCGCGAGGCCGGATCTACGGGCGCGCGCCCAGCCGGTTCCTGAGGGTTCCGATCCCCTCGGCGGCGAGCTCCACCATCGCGCCCGGCCACAGCCGGCGGCCCTGATCGGCATCCCGAGCCGGGAAGGGCCCGAGCGCGAAGGCGTCCGCTCGCTCCAGTGTCGTCCCTCGGGACGCGAAAGCGATCAGCTCGAACAGGCTCCGCGCCGCGCCGTTCAGGTTCCCTTTCGCCATCTCGTCGCCCTCGACCTTGGCCTGCAGGAACATCGCCTGGGGGTCGAGCTCGTCGGTCGTGACCACGCACGGTCCGATCGCGAGCGGGACCCCTTCGGACGTCCCGAGCGGATCCCCGGAGGCGTCCTTCGCGACCCAGTCGCTGACGAGCGTGTAGCCGAACACGTGATCGCGGACGTCTTCCACGGCGACGTCGGTGGCCTCGAGACCCAGCACCGCCGCCACCTTCGGCTCGTAGTCGAGCCACGCCGCGCCGGCCGGCCACGGGATCTCCTCCTCCGGTCCGGCGATCCGGCGCTCCAGGGCGGCGCCCTGACCCGAGACGCTCCCGGGAGCGGAGGGGATGAGCAGGGACCTCGGGAACAGAGGTGGCAAGACGCGCGCCTGCCTGACGACGTGGTTCTTCACGTCTGGACGGTCGAGGGCGACGCGGGCGGCATCCAACACCGTCCCCCGGCTGCTCTGCACGAACGCCTCGAGGGTGGTGGGAAAGGCCGGGTGCCCGACGGCGTCGGGCAGATCGACCACCCTTCCATCGAGGATCGCCCCCAGACGCCGGTGCCCCCTCCGGTCGTAGGTCACGAGCCTCATCTATAAGGAGCCCGAGCATACGCCCGGCCGTCCCGGGAATCTCTGGTTCGGGCGACAACTTGCGCCGGATAAAGCCGTGCGCGCTCGAGGCGCCCGGCGATACCATCCCTCTCGCCCCCATACGAAGGAGTCACCCGATGGCCGACGACAAGTTCCGCATCACCTACGCGACCCTTTCCGCGGACAACGAGGACCTGCAGCGCAACTACGACGAGGCGGTGGAGCGAGCCCGCGCGGAGCTCGGCAAGGAGTGGCCGTTCGTCGTGAACGGCCAGGAGCGCTGGACCGACGAGAAGTACGAGGAGCCCTCGCCGATCGACTCGAACATCATCATCGGTCGCTTCTCCCAGGCGTCCCCGAAGGACGTGGACGACGCCGTCGAGGCGGCCAAGGAGTTCTCCCTGGAATGGGAGCGGATGGGCTGGGAGCAGCGGGTCCGGATCCTCCGCAAGGTCGCCGACGTGATGGAGGACCGGCTGTTCGACCTCGCCGCGCTCATGGCCTTCGAGGTCGGCAAGAGCCGGCTCGAGGCGCTGGGCGACGTGCAGGAGACGGCCGAGCTGATCCGTTGGAATTGCGACGAGGTCGAGAAGCATGAAGGGTTCCGGGTCTCGATGTCGGGGATGGGGGCCGCCGGCGAGTACTACGACGTGATGCGTCCCTACGGCGTCTGGGCGGTGATCAGCCCGTTCAACTTCCCGTTCGCGCTGGCGGGCGGACCCTCCTCGGGCGCGCTCGTCGCCGGCAACGCCGTGGTGCTGAAGCCCTCGAACCAGGGCGCCCTCATGGGCTACAAGCTCTACGAGTGCTACCGGGACGGCGGCGTGCCGGCCGGCGCGTTCCACCTGATCCTCGGGCGCGGGGCCTTGGTCGGCGAGGCCCTGTGGCGTCATCCCGACGTGAACGGGATCACCTTCACCGGCTCCTACGCCGTCGGGATGGACATCTACAAGAACTTCGTCCAGGACGTCCCGAAGCCCGTGATCGCGGAGATGGGCGGCAAGAACCCCGCGATCGTCACGAAGAACGCCGATCTCGACATCGCGACCGACGGTGTCCTGCGCTCGGCCTTCGGCTTCGGCGGACAGAAATGCTCGGCCAACTCGCGCGTCTACGTCGAGCGCGAGGTCTACGACGACTTCGTGAAGCTCCTGAAGGACAAGACCGAGAGGATCAAGGTCGGGAACCCGATCGAGCGCGACGTCTTCATGGGCCCGGTGGTGAACGAAGAGGCGATGGCGACGTTCGAGCAGGCGGCCGGCGAGGCGAAGAAGAACGGCAACGTGATCACCGGCGGCGAGCGGCTCACCGACGGGGATCTCGAACGGGGGCTCTTCGTGCAGCCCACGATCGTGGAGGCACCCGACGACAGCTGGCTGTGGAAGAAGGAGCTGTTCGTGCCCTTCCTGGCCGTCGCTCCGTTCGACGACCTGGACGAGGCGATCGAGAAGGCAAACGACACCGAGTACGGCCTCACCGCCGGCTTCTTCAGCAAGGATCGCAAGGAGATCGAGGACTGGCTCGACAAGATCCAGGCCGGCGTTGTCTACGTGAACCGTCGGGCGGGCGCGACGACCGGCGCGTGGCCGGGCGTGCAGCCGTTCGGCGGATGGAAGGGTTCGGGGACGACAGGCAAGGCCGGCGGCGGTCCCTACTACGTGACCCAGTACCTCCGTGAGCAGTCCCGGACGGTGATCGAAGAGTGACGTCCTCGGGCCTCGAGGCGGCCGAGGCACCCAGGCTGGTCACCGAGCTTCCCGGGCCGAAGGCCCGGGAAGTCCTCGAACGGGACGGGCGCACGACGTCGCCGTCGCTCCCGCGCGCCTACCCGCTCGTGCCCGCGCGCGGTGCCGGCTCGGTGCTCGAGGACGTGGACGGCAATGTCTTCCTCGACGTGAACGCGGGGATCGCGGTCACGTCCACCGGGCACTGCCACCCCACGGTGGTGGAGGCGATCCAGCGGCAGGCGGCCGAGCTGATCCACTACTCGGCGTCGGACTTCTACCTGCCGATCTACTCGGAGCTCACCGAGCGGCTGAAGGAGGTCGCCCCGATGAGGAGCGCCGTCCGGACGTTCCTCACCAACTCGGGGACCGAGGCCGTCGAGGCGGGGATCAAGCTCGCGAGATGGTCCACGGGCCGCCAGTACGTGATCGCGTTCTACAACTCCTTCCACGGCCGCTCCTACGGCAGCGTGTCGCTCACCGCGTCGAAGGTGAACTACCGGGCGGGGTTCGGACCGCTGCTCCCCGGCGTGGTCCACGCCTACTACGGGGACGGTCGCGACATGCCGGTCCCGCCTCGCGGCGACGAGGGGGGCTTCCCGACGATCGACCACATCGAGGGCTTCCTGATGAAGAAGATCGTCGCCCCCGAGGAGGTGGCCGCGATCGTGGTCGAGCCCGTGCTCGGGGAGGGTGGCTACATCGTGCCGCCCGAGGGCTGGCTCCAAGCGCTCCGCGATCTGTGCGACCGGCACGGGATCCTCCTGATCGCCGACGAGGTCCAGTCGGGGATGGGCCGCACCGGGAAGATGTGGGCGGTCGAGCACTTCGGCGTGGAGCCGGACATCCTGCTGTCGGGCAAGGGGATCGCGAGCGGGATGCCGCTCGGCGCGATGATCGCGAAGGACTCCGTGATGACGTGGACGAAGGGCACCCACGGGTCCACGTACGGAGGCAACCCGCTCTCCTGCGCCGCGGCGATCGCCACACTCGACGTGATCACGCAGGAGGACCTGCTGGAGAACACCGCCAAGGTCGGTGAGCTCCTCATGAACGGGTTGCTCGACATCCAGAGCCGATACGACGCGATCCGCGAGGTTCGAGGGCTCGGGCTCATGATCGGGATCGAGCTGCCCGACCACGACACTGCGGCCGCGGTAGAACGCGGCGCGTTCGACCGCGGCCTGTTGCTGCTCGGGTGCGGCGAGGCGTCCATCCGGATGTCCCCGGCGCTGGTGTTCCGCGAGGATCAGGCGCGCGTCGCCCTCGAGCTGTTCGAAAAGGTCGTCGCCGAGACCGCTCCCGGGGCGTAGCGCCACCGTGGCCTCGCTCGTCGACACCATCACGGTCGACTGCGCGGATCCGCGCCGGGTGGCCGAGTTCTGGTGTGGCGTCCTCGGCTACGAGATCAGCGACGAGGATGAGGAGAGCGTCGAGATCCGTGATCCGGCGGGCAAAGGGTGGCCGCTGCTGTTCCTGGTGGTTCCCGAGGGCAAGGCCGTGAAGAACCGGTTGCACCTCGACCTTTCGCCCCCGTCCACGATGCGCGAAGAGGTGGAGCGAGTGTCGGCGCTGGGGGCGACCACGTTCCGGCTCGTGGAGGAGGACGGCAGCTTCTGGACCGTGATGCTCGACCCGGAGGGCAACGAGTTCTGCGTGCTCCGGGGTCCCCACGACGACCCGCCCAAGGAGCGACCGTCGTGACCTCCAAGGTGGCGACGATGAAGGACGCCGTCGCGGACCTCGTCCGCGACGGCGACACGGTCGCGATCGAGGGCTTCACGCATCTGATCTGCTTCGCCGCCGGACACGAGATCATCCGGCAGCGCAAGCGCGACCTGACCCTCGCCCGGATGACGCCCGACGTGATCTACGATCAGATGGTCGGTGCCGGCGTCGCGAAGAAGCTGATCTTCTCCTGGCTCGGCAACCCGGGCGTCGGATCGCTGCACGCCGTCCGTCGCCGGATCGAGGACCAGGACCCCGGGCCGCTCGAGATCGAGGAGTACTCGCACTTCGGGATGGTCTGCCGCTACGTCGCGGGCGCGTCGAACCTGCCGTTCTTCCCGATCCGCAGCTACTACGAGTCCGACATCCCGAAGGTGAACCCGAAGATCGTCCCGATGACCTCGCCCTACGACGACGCAACCGAGGTCTACGCGGTCCCGCCACTGAAGCCCGACGTCACGATCGTGCACGCGCAACGCGCCGACCGCGAGGGGAACGCCCAGATCTGGGGATTGCTCGGATGTCAGAAGGAGGCGGCGTTCGCTGCCGAGCGGGTGATCGTGGTCGTCGAAGAGCTCGTCGACGGCGACGTGATCAGGCGCGACCCCAACCGGACGGTCATCCCCGGCATCGTCGTGGATGCGGTGGTCGAGGAGCCGTTCGCCTGCCACCCATCCTTCGCGCAGGGCTACTACGACCGGGACAACGCGTTCTACCTCGCGTGGGACAAGATCGCTCGCGACCCGTCGACCCTCGAGGCCTGGCTTGAGGAGTGGGTACACGACCTCGGATCCCACGCCGACTACGTTGAGAAGTGGGGCAAGCGGCACTGGGATTCGCTCAAGCCCGGCCCGGCGCTCTCCGGCGAGGTCGACTACGGGAGCTACGCGTGAGCGACTACTCGAAGAACGAGCTGATGATCGCGGCGAGCGCGCGCTTGCTCGCCGAGGTGGAGAACTGCTTCGTGGGCGTCGGGCTGCCCAACATCGTCTGCAACCTGGCGCAGCGCACGGTCGCGCCGGAGCTCCAGCTCGTCTACGAGTCCGGGGTGTTCGGCGCCCGGCCCCGGCGGCTGCCGCTCTCGATCGGCGACCCCACGCTGGCGACGGGCTCAACGGCGGTCACCTCGATGTTCGAACTCTTCGCGTTCTACCTGCAGGCCGGTCTGATCGACGTCGCCTTCCTCGGCGGCGCGCAGATCGACCGCTTCGGGAACCTCAACACGACCGTGATCGGCGACTACGACAAGCCGAAGGTGCGCCTGCCCGGCTCCGGCGGTGCGTGCGAGATCGCGATCCACGCCCGGAAGATCCTCGTGATCATGCGGCAAGCGGAGCGTTCCTTCGTCGAGAAGCTGCACTTCCGGACCTCGCCGGGGCACAGCGGCGACCCCGCGCACGACCGGGCGCGAGGCTGGTCGGGGAGCGGCCCAACGAACGTGGTGACCGATCTGGCCACGTTCGGCTTCGACGAGGAGACCGGCGAGATGACGCTGCGAACGCTGCATCCGGGCGTCACCTTGGAGGACGTGAAGGCGAACATGGGCTGGGACCCTCGGGTCGCGCCGGACCTCCAGGAGACCCCTCCACCCACCGACGACGAGCTCCGGCTCCTTCGCGAGGAACTCGATCCCCAGGGCATCTACACGAAGTAGCCTGCACGCGTGAGCCACGTCTTCTCGCGGGCGACCCGCGACCTGCCCACGGCCGTGTCCGCGGAAGGTGTCTGGATCACCGACGCCGACGGCAAGAAGTATCTGGACGGGGCCGGCGGCGCGATCGTCGTGAACGTCGGCCACGGCGTCGCCTCGGTGATCGACACGATCAAGGAGCAGCTCGAGCGCACGCAGTACGTTCACCCGACCGCGTTCACGACCGACCCGGTCGAGGCCTACGCGGACGAAGTGGCGGCGATCCTCCCGATGGAGAACGCCCGCATCTATCCGGTCTCGGGCGGGTCGGAGGCGGTCGAGACCGCGCTCAAGATGGCGCGCGCGTATCACCTCGCGAAGGGAAGGGCCGGGCGCTCGGTCGTGATCGCGCGCCGGAACTCCTATCACGGGAACACGCTCGGGGCGCTCGATGCGTCGGGCAAGGCGCCGCTCCGCAAGCCCTACACACCTTGGCTCGGACGGTTCCTGCACGTCTCGGCCGCGTACGAGTTCCGCTGCGAGAACCCGCAGCACCCGCACGGATGCGCCGCGTGGCACGCTGCCGAGCTCGACAAGATGATCGTGACCTACGGCGAGGACACGGTGGCCGCGTTCATCGCCGAGCCCGTATCGGGCGCGACGCTCGGCGCCGCGGTCCCCCCAGACGACTACTGGCCGGCGATCGTCGAGGTCTGCCGGAGCCACGACGTGGTGCTGATCGCCGACGAGGTGATGACCGGCTTCGGCCGGACCGGGTCGTGGTTCGGCGTCGAGCACTGGGACGTGCAGCCGGACATCCTCACGGCGGGCAAGGGAACCACGAGCGGCTACGTCCCCTTCGGGTTCGCCGCCGCCTCGGGCCGTGTGTACGAGGCGATCGCCGAGGGCCCAGGCTTCGTCCACGGCTTCACGTGGTCGCACAACGCGCTCGGCGCCGCGGCCGGGCTCGCCGTTCTGCGGGAGCTGAAGGCGGGTCTCGTGGACAGGAGCCGCGAGCTGGGCGAGCGGCTCCTATCGGGGCTCCGAGCGGAGCTGGAGGACGCACCCACGGTGGGCGACGTGCGAGGGCTGGGGCTGATGATCGGGATCGAGCTCGTGCGGGACCGGGAGTCGCACGAGCCGTTCCCACGGTCCGCCACGGTCGCGGAGCGCATCCTGGCCGCGGCGCGTGACGCCGGCCTGCTCCTGTATTCCTCGACGGGCCATGTCGACGGCGCGAACGGCGACATCGTGATGCTCGGTCCACCCTTCTCGCTGTCAGACGATGAGGCCGCGACGCTCCTCGAGCGGATGACCGCGGCGGTCCGCGCCGTCTCGTGAGCGGAGACGTCGGGCTGATACGTTGCCCCGAGGCGCGCATCTACGACCACGGGCCTGGTCATCCGCTCCGGCCCGACCGCGTCCTGCTGACTTGGGACCTGATCGCCGCGACGGGACTGGACGAGCGACAAGGAGTGGGAGTCCTCGGTTGCGAACCCGCATCGGATGAGGTGCTCGCTCTCGTGCACACGTCGGAGTTCATCGAGGCGACGAAGTCCGCAGGGAGCGGGGAGGAGGGGAACTGGATCCGGTTCGGCTACGGACCGGGCGACAACCCGATCTTCGACCGGATGCACGAGGCGGGCGCCCTCGTCGCCGGCGCGTCCGTCGATGCCGCCCGGGCCGTGTGGAGCGGGGAGCGGCTCCACGCGTTCAACGCCGCCGGCGGCCTGCATCACGCGATGCCGGCGAGGGCCAGCGGCTTCTGCGTCTACGACGACCCGGCGGTCGCGATCGCCTGGCTGCTCCGCGAGGGCGCCCAGCGGATCGCCTACGTCGACGTCGACGTGCACCACGGCGACGGCGTGCAGGCGATCTTCTGGGACGAGCCGCGAGTCCTGACGATCTCGATCCACGAATACGAGCCCGGGTGGTTCTTCCCGGGGACCGGCGCCATCACCGAGCGAGGAGGCGCGGGAGCGGAGGGCTCGGCGATCAACGTGCCGCTTCCTCCGGACACCGGTGACGAGGGATGGCTCCATGCGTTCCGGGCCGTGATCCCGCCGGCGGTGGAGCGGTTCGACCCCGACGTCCTGGTGACACAGCTCGGCTGCGACTCACACGCCTCCGATCCGCTCGCGCAGCTCAGGCTCACCACCCGCGCGTACCGCGAGTGCGCGAAGGAGCTGCACGGGCTCGCCCATCGAGCCGCCGACGGTCGCTGGGTCGCGACCGGTGGCGGCGGTTATCAATGGGCGCGCGTCGTGCCGCGTGCCTGGACCTTGTACTTCGCGGAGATGGCCGATGCGCTGGACGACCTCCCCGACGAGCTCCCGGAGGGATTCATCGAGGAGGCGGAGCGGAGAGCGGAAGCAGCGGTCCCGTCGACCTTCTCCGAGCCCGATCTCGGCGCCGGACCGTCCGACCACGCCGCCCGCGCCGTCGCCGATCAGGTCCGTCGTGTCGTCCTCGGGGGATGAACTCGCGAACCAAGCTCGTCTGCACGCTGGGGCCGGTGAGCGCCACCCCCAAGATGGTCCGGGGGCTCGTGGAGGCGGGCGCGTCCGTCTTCCGCATCAACTGCTCCCACGGCACGGCGGACGATCACGCTCGCGGCGTGGCCATCGTCCGCGAGGTGGAGCAGTCGACCGGCCTCGCGCTCGCGATCCTGGCCGACCTGCCGGGTCCGAAGGTTCGCCTCTCCGACGTGGACCCCGATCCGTTCGCGTTCCGGCCGGGTCAGCGGTTCGAGCTCCGTCCGGGAGGGCCTGGAGGCGCGAACGGGGCCTCCACGACCTACCCGGGGCTCGCCGGGGACCTCCGCGAGGGCGACCGCATCCTCCTCGCAGACGGCGCCGTGGAGCTCACGGTGGTCGGCATCGTGGGTGACGTCGTGCACACCGAGTGCGTGCGCGCGGGCACGGTCCGCAGTCACCAGGGCGTGAACGTTCCCGCCGAGCGCCTGAGTCTCCCGCCCGTCACCGAGCGCGACCGGGAGACGCTCGGGCGCGTGCTCGAGCTGGGCGTGGACCTCGTGGCGCAGTCGTTCGTCCGGGATCCCTCCGACATCGAACAACTCCGGGAGACGATGGGCGACAAGCCCGTCCCGATCGTCGCGAAGATCGAGACCCGCCCGGCAGTGGAGAACTTCGAACGGATCCTAGAGGCGGCCGATGCCGCGATGGTGGCGCGTGGCGACCTCGGGGTGGAGCTCCCGATGGAGGAGATCCCGCTCATCCAGAAGCGGCTCCTGCGAGCGGCGCGGATCGCCGGTCGTCCCGTGATCGTGGCCACGCAGATGCTCGAGTCGATGATCCGGTCGCCCCGCCCCACCCGCGCGGAGGCGAACGACGTCGCCACTGCGGTCCTGGACGGCGCCGACGCCATCATGCTCTCGGCCGAGACCGCGATCGGTGACTACCCTTTCGAAGCCGCCTCGGCCGCGACACGGATCGCGAGGGCCGTCGAGTCCCAGGGCGCCGAGTACCGAGCGGCCCAGCCACCGTGCATGCACGCAGGGGAGGCCGCCGCCGTCGCGCACGCCGCCGCGTCGATCGTCGCGGGCGATTCCGACGTCGTGGCGATCACGTGCTACACGACCACGGGCCGCACCGCGGCACTCCTGTCGTCCGAGCGCCCGCGGGTGCCGATCCACGCGTTCATCCCCGATGCCGAGGTTCGTAGGGCGAACGGGCTGCTGTGGGGCGTGGAGACGCATGCCGCCCCACGGCCGGAGGACACCGATCAGATGATCGCGATGATGGACGAGGCTTTGCGTGCCGCCGGGCTCGCCGTCGACGGGGACTCGGTCGTGATGGCAGCATCGATGCCGGCCGGGCGAACGACCACGAACATGCTCAAGGTGCACCAGGTCGGCCTGACGGAGGTCTAACAGGGCAGGAAAGGGTAATCCGGCCGTTGTGCCACGGCGACAGTGCGCATAGCGTGGTCGTATGTCCTTCAGGGCCCCGAACGAGATCCCAGGCCGGCCGACGAGCGTGCTCGTGCCGACCTACAGCGACAACGAGCACGTGGCGACGAAGGCGCAACAACGCCGGCTCGCCGTGGAGTGGCGCCGGCGGCACCCCTCCTGGTGGCAGCGGCTCTTCCGGCTGAAGCTACCGCCCCCCGCCGACTGATCCCGGCACCCCAGGCTCTCCGAGGGCTCGCAGCATCCGATCCTCGAGCCACGTGAGGTAGACGTAGACCTGGAACGCGTCGTGGTTCGGGTCGTCCTCCGGATAGTCGCCCTCCGTCGATTCCTCCTTGATGTCGATCCGCGTTCCGAGCAACAGACGGAAGTCGTTGACGGCTCCCATCCAGATGAGCAGCTCTTCCTCGCTGAGCTCCGAGGAATCCACCGTCCGCTCCATCGTGTCGATCGCCGCGAGCTTGCCCTCCCGGGGCGCGTCGCCCATGTTCGTCTCGAACTCGAGGCTCCCCAGCGGATCGTCCTTGTACGCAGCCGGGAACAGGCGGGCGATCGATGGATCGCTCGAGGGATCCTGTTCCTCGAGGAGCTCGCGGGACTGGCGGCAGAGCTCTGCGAGCAGCTCGCGCTCGCCCGTGTCGAGAGTCACCGTGAATCTGCCGCGCTTCCGGCGGAACGGGCGAGGCACGTCACACGTCCTTCTGCAACGTCGCCCACAGGCCGTACGCGTGCAGGCGAGCCACGTCGGATTCCGCCTTCTCCCGCGGCCCCGAGGACACGACCGCCCTGCCCTTCGAATGGACGTCCCACATCAGACGCTCCGCCTGGTCCCGCGGGTAGCCGAAGAGCTTCATGAACACCCACGTCACATACGTCATCAGGTTGATGGGGTCGTTCCAGACGATCACGATCCACGGAAGGTCGGGTTCGTTGACGTCCTCGTCCAACGGCCTGTCGACGTGAACCGGCGCCGTCCCGATCTTCACGGAGCTCATCGCGTTCGCGGCGCGTCGCGACGGGCGCGTCTGATCCTCCGGATGCCCCATCGATACAGAGGAGGCGTCGCGACCCGGAAGAGCTGGAACGGGCTCAGCCAGCGGGGGACCGAGTATTCGGGAGCGATGTCCTCGCGGACGACCTTGACGATCGCGTCTGTGACCGTGCGCATCTTGAGGACCACCCAGTCCGGCAGATCCGCTTGGGGGAATCCCTCCGTGTCGACGAATCCGGGGTTGACCGACGTCACGCGGACGTTCCGGCCCTCCGTCTCATAGTTCATCGCCTCCGAGAAAGCCACCACGGCGTGCTTGGTCGCGCCGTAGATCGCGTTCCCCGGCGTCGCGAACCGGCCCGCGAGCGATCCGATGTTGACGACGTGGCCCTTCCCGCGGGCGAGCATGCTCGGGAGGAACGCGCGCGTGCCGAACATGACGCCGAGGACGTTCAGCCGAACGTGCTCCTCGATCTGATCGTAGTCGAGGTCGACGAGCTCGCCGCCGCCGCGCATCCCCGCGCTGTTGACCAGGACGTCGGTCGGGCCGAAGACCTCCTCGGTCACCACCCGAAGGGTCTCGAGCTGGTCCGGGCGCGTGACGTCGCAGGTGGCGGCGAGCGCACGACCCCCGGTCTTCTCGATCCGGGCGACGATCGCGTCCAGCCGCTCGGTGCGGCGCGCCGCCAGAACGACACGGGCTCCTTGCTTCGAGAAGGCGAGGACCGTCGCCTCGCCGATCCCCGACGAGGCGCCGGTGACCACGACCACGGCTTTCTCGATGTTCAGCAGGACCCCCTCGGTACGATGGTGATGCCTTGGACGTTATCGGAGCCCACGCGAGCCGTCTGCCGGTGCTCGACGAGCGCTGGGACCCGCGGCCCTATCCGCGTGAGGAGCTGGCGCGCGCGTTGGATGCCGGCGGCGTCGCCGGACCTGCCGGGCATCCCCACCACAACGTGTTCGGGAACATCCGGATGCTGGTCGAACACGACCCGGACAAGCTGTTCGGTCTGTCGGACATGCCGGAGCCGTTCGGGTTCGAGGACATCGTCCGGATCGTCGGCGAGGCCTCCGGCGTGCCGATCGACGCGCTCGCGACCGAGGGCTCTCCCGACATCGACGCCGACGCGGTGCTGGACGCGTGCGAGGCGATGGGGGACCGGCTCGCGGCAGCGGCACGCCGCCACGAGCGGATCCTCTTCGCCACGGGGCACCCGGGAGATCTCGACCCGCTGTACGGCGCGATCGCGGAGCTCGCGGCGGAGGGCGGCGCTCGGATCATCCGGCCGGGCGAGGGGATCTTCTGGGGCGATCTGGGTGCCGGCCGCCGTTGGACGATCGCCTTCCATGGGTCGGTCGGGATGGTGACCGATGAGGAGCGCCCCCGCCACTCGCACCGCCCGGAACCGATGGAGGTCATGCTGACGGCCCAGCGCCCCGACCTCGTCGTCGCCGACCACGGCTTCGCCGGCGCGGCGATCCAGGCTGGCGTGGAGACCCTCTCGATCGCCGACGTGAATGACCCCGCCCTGATCGTGGCCAAGGCGCAGGGCCGGACGGAGGTCGTGGTCGTGCTGGACGACCATGTTGCGGCGGAGGCGTACTGGCCCTGCTTCCAGGCCGTGTCGGCGCGCTTCTGACTAGACGCGGTGCGTGCTGTCGTCCGCGTCGTCGTCGGACGCGGTGACGTCGACGATCTCGTCATCGGTGTCGTCGTCGTGCCCGTTCCCGGAGAGCGCCTTCAGCTTGTACGCGACGCCCTGACGCGTGATCTCCATGGCATCGGCGATGTCCTCGAGTGAGGCTCCCAGCTCACGAGCTCGGAGGATCGCTTCGGCTTCCACGGCTTCGAGGTCCGCGCGGAACTCGCGGAGCGCTTGCAGCGCGATCATCGGAAACGCATCCGCGTTCTCGATCTTGCGCAGGAGGGCGCGCCGGGCGTCGCTCATGCGGCGGAGTATACGGGCAGCGGATGCAAGTCACAATGACCTTTCGTAGCAGGGTGTCTTGCCAGACTGCACATCGTCCCCGCGCACATCTCACGTGGTCAAGCCTTCTGAGGGCGTAAAGGTGCCTTGACATCGGCTGTCTGGGGGGGTTGACGGGTGACCCCCACCTGGCCTACGCTGCTCCGTCAAGCAACTGCTTACAGCAGATGCGGGAGATGGGTTACCGGTCAGGCGCGCTCGGAGGGGCTCTTCGGAGCTGAGCGCGCCGGCCCCAACTGAGAGGACGGGTGGATGCGCCGGAGGAAAGCAGCTTCTACGGGGTCGAGCACGCAACTGGGCGATCGGTGGTCCTTCGGGCCACGTCGTTCCACCGGAGTTCGTCGCCATCGCACCTCAGCACTCGCTACGGGAATCTCGTTGTTCATGGTGCTGGGCATGACCGGCGCATTGGCCGATGGGATCGAAGCAGATGCAGACGCCCTCGTCGCGGCTTCTCCCCACGCCAACGACTTCTCAGCGACGCAAGCGGCCGGCGACACGGTTGCCTACGACTTCAGTGCCCAGGTCAAGAACACCGGCAATAGCAATAACGACGTCTTCAGTTCTCTGGGGGACACTGTCTCGGTAACCATCGTTCGTTCGGGTGACTGGCTCGCGACCGATGCGCCGCTTGGATCCGGGAGCCCATCCCCCTCCTTCACTTTCAGCGGGTATGACGCGCCCCAAGCTGGCACGATTCGGATCAAGGTTCCGAGCGGAACTGCTGTCGGCACGTTGCGCACGATGACGGTTGTCCTAACGGCGACGGCAAGTAACGGTAAGTCGATGAGTCCAAGTTCGATCACACTTAGCTACCACATCACTGCAGCGGCTGGAGCAGATGGAACCCCGCCCTCTATCAGCTACACCCTGAACCCAACGGCCCCAGACGGCGCCAACGGATGGTACAAGAGCGATGTTTCGCTCACGTGGACTGTGACCGAGAACGAGTCGCCTGCTTCGCTGGTCAAGACCGGATGCGTAGACCAGTCGATCACGTCTGATCAAGGGTCCATCACGTACTCCTGCGAAGCAACGAGCGACGGCGGTAGTGCCGGTCCGGTGAGTGTGTCAGTCAAGCGGGACGCGACAGCCCCGACGATCAACGCGAGCCTATCCCCGCCAGCTGATGCTGGGACTGGCTGGTACAACATCGCGACGGGCTACCCCACGGTCTCTTTCACATGCAGCGATGACACATCGGGAATCCCCGCTGGGACATGCCCTGGAGCCCACACGTTCAACTCAGATGGGGCGAACCAGTCCTTCAACGCGAACGTCTCGGATGCCGCCGGGAACTCCGCCAGTGCGGGCGTCTCGGACGTTGACGTTGACCTGACGGCGCCGGGGATCACGTTCGTCGGAGCATCCCCCGCCCCCAATGGGGCCGGCTGGAACAACACCGACGTGGTTCTCACCTGGTCATGCAGCGATGACACGTCCGGTGCTATGGATGCGACTGTTCAGGAAACGATCGATACGGATGGACCGAGTCAAGCCGCGACCGGCACCTGCTACGACAACGCCGGGAACAGCAGCTCGCTCCAGTCGGGTGACGTCTTCCGCGACACAGTCGACCCCACCATCACGGCCAGCCTGTCTCCGGCCGACCCGGCCGCAACGGGTTGGTACAACATCGCGACGGGTGCTCCGACGGTCTCGTTCTCCTGCGACGACGACAGATCGGGGATCCCCACGGGAACCTGCCCCGCTTCCCACACGTTCGGGAACGGAGCGAACCAATCCTTCAGCGCGAGCGTGTTCGATGCCGCCGGGAATCAGTCCGACAGTGCCGGAGTCTCGAACGTCGATGTTGACCTGACGGCGCCAGGGATCACGTTCATCGAAGCATCCCCTGGTCCCAACGGAGCCGGCTGGAACAACAGCGACGTCACCCTCTCGTGGGCTTGCACAGACGGGACCTCGGGTGCTGTCCAGGCCACGGTGACCCAGATCATCAGCACCGAGGGCAGTCACCGGGCCGCGACCGGCACCTGCTACGACAACGCCGGGAACAGCAACTCGCTCGAGTCGGGTGACGTAAATCTGGACAAGACTGAGCCGACGCTGACGTGGAATGGCGGACCTGCAGGTGGTGGAACCTACGTCTTCGGTTCGGTTCCGAGCGCCCCGACCTGTGAGGCTCACGACGGTCTCTCCGGGCCGAAGGATTGCGCTGTCAGCGGGTACTCGGCCGCTGCCGGTTCGCACACGATGACGGCAACGGCACATGACAACGCGGACAACACGGGCACCGAGACCCGGTCTTACACGGTGCTTGCGTGGACGCTTAGAGGCTTCTACCAGCCCGTTGACATGAATGGCGTCTACAACGTCGTCAAGGGCGGGAGCACGGTGCCGCTCAAGTTCGAGGTCTTCGCGGGCCTCAGCGAGCTGACAGACACGAGCGACGTAAAGTCGCTCAGCGCGATGAAGACACCCTGCCCTTCAGATGCCACATTCGACGAGATCGAGGTTCTCTCGCCGACCGGCGGCACGAGCCTCCGGTACGACACGGCCGGCGGGCAGTTCATCTACAACTGGCAGACGCCGAAGCCAGCTGGTGTCTGCTACCGCGTCACGATGACAACCCAGGACGACTCGACTTTGGTCGCGTTCTTCAAGACGAAGTAGCGCTGTCATTCAAGGAGAAGGGACCAAAGTCCGCTCTCCGGAAGCGCGGAAGGGACCCCTCCGGGGGTCCCTTCGCTTTCTAAGAGCTTGCGCCGCAAGCGGTTCTTGAAGTCCATCGAGCCCCAGGGCTATCCAGCTGTTGGGCCCCTGGGGTACCATCGCTCCACGAAATGGTGATGCCAGAACCTTTCAGCGAGGCTCGGCTGCTGACCGCGAACGAGGTCGCGGATCTGATGCGCGTGTCCAGGATGACCGTCTATCGACTGATCAAGAACGGAGAGATGCCCTCGCTCCGCGTGGGCAAGGGCTATCGCTTCCGCGAGGAAGACGTCCACGACTACCTGAGGGGGCGCTACACCGAGGCCGGTTGACGCCGGCCACCTCGAGGGCTCCCGACACGCACGAAGCCGAACCTCCGCGAAGGGCGGGGGTGGCGTGATGAACGAGCACGACCGGCTCGTCGACCGGGCCGCGCGCGAAGCGCGGACGGTCTTGTTCGTCGGCGGGTTGGATTCCGGGAAGAGCTCGATGGCGCGCGCGACGGCCGCGTACGCGCTCCACCTCGGCCGGTCGGTCGCCTACCTCGACGCCGACGTCTCGCAGAAGACCGTGGGACCTCCGGGGACCGTCGGCCTGAAGCACATCCGCGAGCCCGACGACCTGACGCACGAGCGGATGCACGCCGCCGACGCGATCGGCTTCGTCGGCTCGACCTCTCCGCAGGACCACCTGCTCCCGCTCGTCGGTGCGCTCGCTCGTCTCAACGAGCGCGCCCACGACGAGGGCGCCGATCTCGTCGTTGTGGACACGGGAGGCGAGGTCTCGGGGATCCGCGGCCAGCAGGTGAAGTACTACAAGGTCGACACCCTGGAGCCCGACCTGCTGGTCGCGCTCCAGCGTGGCGAGGAGCTCGAGCCGATCGTCGGGGTCGTCGAACGGTTCTTCGGCGTGGAGGTCGTCCGCCTGGGCATCCATCCCGCCGTCGTACCCACCACGGTCGACGAGCGGATGGCCCAGCGCGAGGACTCGATGCGCCGGTACTTCGATCAGCCTCTCCAGCGTTTCCGCGTCCGCCCCACCGTGTTCATGCCGAGCCTGCCGCCCCTGTTCGACCTCTCGCAGCTCGACCGCCTGCTCGTCGGCCTCTCCGACGGTGAGGGCGGATTCACCGGGGTCGGCTACCTGGAACCGGTGTCAGGGAACGGGGGGCTCCGGCTGATCTCGCCGGTGGCAGAGCCGCCCAAAGCGCTTAGACTGGGTTCCGTCCGTCTGGAGGAGAGCTTCCGAGCGAAGCGGGTCGACCTCCGGAACCTCTTCGGAACCGAATGACCGACTGAAAGGCGTGGATCGTTGCCGTCCCTCGTGAAGAAGCGCCGGAAGAAGATGCGCAAGAAGAAGCACAAGAAGCTTCTCAAGCGCACCCGGCACCAGCGCCTGAAGCTGGGTAAGTAGCGGCGGGAGCATCGGCGTGCCTGCGCCGATCCATGTCCGAACCCTCATGGTGGGACTCGTGCTGCTCTCTGCATGCGGCGCCGACAGCCCGCAGGGTTCCACGGAGAACTCGAAGGAGATCACCTTCCAGTCGACCGACGGCGTCACCCTCTCCGGCCGGCTGTTCGGCCCCGACGAGGGCACCGCGGGCGTCGTCCTCGCGCACATGCTCCCCTCCGACCAGAGCGCCTGGTACTTCTTCGCGAACCGTCTGGGTGAGCGCGGCTATCGCGTCATGACGTTCAACTTCCGCGGCTACTGTCCGGGCGGGGAGGCGGGTTGCTCGGAGGGCGAGAAGAACGTCCCCGCGATCTGGCAGGACCTCGAAGGAGCCGTCGAGATGTTGAGGAGCGAAGGGGTCACACGGTTCGCGTTGGTCGGGGCCAGCATGGGCGGGACCGCGTCGCTCATCGTCGCGGCGAACCACGGGCGGGACATCGGTGCCGTGGTCACTCTCTCCGCGCCGACCTCCGTCGAGGGGCTCGATGCGGGAGCCGGCGTCCTCGCCGAGGTGAGCGCCGCGAAGCTCCTCATCGCCGGTCACGAGGACGTCGAAGCGGCGGAGGCCGTGAACCTGTTCTACGGTGAGGGTCTGCCGCCGAAGCGACCGGTGATCCTCACGACGGGCGACCACGGGACGGACATCCTCACGGGCAACCAGGCGGGGATCGCGAGCACCGAGATGATCAACTGGATCGAGCGGTACGTCCCCGTGTCCGGATCGGTGAACGGATGAGCCGTCCGATCGTCTTCCTGACCGACTACGGCCGGAGCGACGGCTTCGGGGGCATCTGTCACGGCGTCATGGCGAGGATCGCGCCGGACGCGAGGGTCATCGACCTCACGCATTCCGTTCCGCGCCAGAACGTCCTCCGGGGGGCCGTGGAGCTCGCCCGGGCCGTCCCGTACATGCCGACGGACGCCGTCTACGTCGCCGTCGTCGATCCGGGCGTCGGGTCCGACCGAGGCGCGATCGCCACGGCCGCCGGCGCGGCGCTCCTCGTCGGGCCGGACAACGGGCTCCTGTCGCTCGCTTGGGAGGAGCTCGGAGGAGTCGAGTCGGCGGTGGAGATCCAGAGCCCCGAGGTCGTGCTCGCGCCCGTGTCGCGAACGTTCCACGGCAGAGACATCTTCGCCCCCGCCGCCGCCCACCTCGCGGCCGGCATGTCGCTCGAGGACCTCGGCCCCGCCGTCGACCTGGCCACCCTCGTGCGCCTGGATGTCCCGGGTCCGATGGTGGCGGAAGGGGCCGTGGGCGCCCGTGTCACGGCGACGGACGGGTACGGGAACGTGCAGCTCAACGCCACCGAGCGCGATCTGGAGGACGCCGCCGTCGCGGTCGGCAACGTCCTGATCGTGAACGGCCGGCGCCTGCCCCGCGCGGGCACTTTCGCGGAGCTTCCCGAACGCGAGCCCGGACTGATCGTCGACTCGGACGGCTATCTCGCGATCGTGGTGAACCAGGGGAACGCGGCGCAGATGCTCGGCCTCGCGGCCGGCGACGTCGTCGTGATGGAGGGTCCCTAAGGGGTGGAGCTCCGGCTCGGGCTCGGGCTCGGAAGCTCGCCGGGGCTGGTCGGGCCGGGGAACGGGCCACGATCCTGGTCCGCGAGCTGCAGCTGCCAGATGCCGGCACCGACGAGCAACGACAGCAACACGATGAGCACGATCCAGGTCGGACGTCGCACGCCGGCGAGGCTATCGGCTCATCGAGCGGAGCGCCCGGCGGAGGCCAGGGCGAGCTCGGTCCGCTCGCGCATGTCGACCATCGTCGCCTCGAGCTTCTCCGGGTGACCCAGTGCGCCCCGGAGATCCACCTCGAGTGACACCGCGCCGTCGAACTCCGAAGCGGCGAGATCCTCGAGGAACGCATCGAGGTCGAGCACACCCTCGCCGGGTGGCAGGTGGGAGTCCCATCCCTTCCCCGCGTTGTCCGAGAGATGCACGTGCCGCAGCCGTTGCCCGAACAGCTTCCGCACCGCGATCAGATCGTGTCTCGCCACGGCCGCATGGGAGGTGTCGAGCACCAAGTGGGGTAGTCCCTCTAACTGCTCGAGGTCCTGGTTCGAATGGAGCGTCACGTCTCTGCCGGCGAGCCGGTAGGGGAACATGTTCTCCACGCCCACGGCGACGCCGGTCCGCCCCTCGAGGGTGGGGAGCTCCTCGACGAGCCATCGCCGGAACGCGCCCTGCCAGCGGTAGGGAGGGTGCACGACCACCAGCGGGATGTTCGCGTCCGCGGCCGCCTCCACGGAGCGGTCGATCTTCCCGATCGGGTCCGTGCCCCAGACCTTCCTCGTCAGGAGCAGGCACGGCGCGTGCATCGCACCGACCGTGAGCCCGAACTCATCGGCGAGCGCGCGGATACGCGCGGGGTCCTGACTCTCCGGGTCCTTGGTCACCATGACCTCGACGCCGCCGTAGCCGCACTCGGCCGCGAGCCGGAAGGTCCACGACAGCGGCCGCGCGAAGAACGCCGCAGAAGAGAACAGAACGGGCGGGGAAGCCATCCCGTCGATGCTACCGGCTGAAGGCGCGACGGCGGTGCGTATCCTTGGCTCCCATGTGGGTCTTCCCGCTCGCCGCCGCGCTCGTGGCGTTCGCGTTCGCGGCCGCGCTCGGCCAACGGTTCGCTCGGAGCAGGCGCATCTACCTGGCGATGTGGTGCGGGGCGCTCGTGATGTACGGGGTGGCGTCCCTGGCGGTCGCGGGTGGGGCGGCCGTCGGCTGGAGCCGGACGCTCTTCGAGGTGTATTGGGTCCTCGGCGCGGTGCTGAACGTCCCGCTGCTCGCCGCGGGTGAGGTGCACCTGCTCGGTCGCGGTCGTGTGCTCGACCTCGTCGTGTGGATGGCCCTCGCATTCGTCTTCGCGTACACGATCGCCGTGACGCGGGGGGCGCCGGTCGATCCCGCCGCGCTCGCGGAGCAGCTGCCTTCAGGCAAGGAAGTCTTCGGCGACGACACGGCCGCCTATCGCCTGCCGCAGCTCATCTCGATCCCCTCGTACCTGATCCTCCTCGTGGGCGCGGTGTGGTCGGCCTGGCGCATGCGCGGCCGCCCCGAGCTTCGTCACCGCTTCACGGGGACGCTGCTCGTCGCGGCGGGCGCGACCATCACCGCCGCCGCGGGCTCGGCGTTCGCCGCCGTGGGGAACCTGCCGGCGTTCTCGCTCTCGCTGCTCGCGGGCGTCGCCGTGATGTTCGTCGGCTTCCTTCGAGCGACCGAATCCCGTCCATCCCCGCAGCGGGTGGAGCCTCCGACGCCTTGACGCGGTGCTAGGCGGCCGCCTCCCACAGGGCATCGCCGGGCTCCGACGGCACGTCCCCCTCGATCTCCAACGTGATGAGCACGCGGTCGAACCTCGACCGATCGAAGGGCACCTTGACCACCGTCATGTCCGGGCCCGGCACGAACGTCCCCGCCAAGACGGGATCGACGCCGTCGGAGAGCCAGATCACATAGGCGAGCCCCGCCGGGGCCTGCGGCACGTCGCTGCCGACCAGGAAGAAGTGGTCGGCGTCGGGCGCGGCCACCTGCGACACCGGCGCCGGGGCCTCGGCATCGGTCCCGACGAGCCGGGCGCTGTCGGCGTCGGGCCGCTGTGAGTACCGCAGGGCCTGCGCGAAGAGCGCGTTCTGTTCCTGGAGGTCGTCCGCGCGGAGCACCTGCGAGACGGCGAGGCCCCCAGCGACGAGGACCACTGCGACGCCGGCCGCGACTCCGGCCCAGCGGCCGACGGGAGGACGCTCGCCGCGGGGTTCGAGCTCGCGATGCAGGCGGGGGAGGAGCGTGTCCGGAGGCGCGATCGGATGCGCGGCGAAGGCGAGGTCGGCAACGGTGTCGCTGAGAGCCAGGAGGGTCTCTCGGCATCGCGCGCAGCCCGGCACGTGCTCGGAGAGCAGGCGGTCCGCCTCCGTGGCATCTTCGCCGGTGAGACTCCTGAGGGCATAGCCCGCCATCAGCTCATCGATGCGATCGTGCTCTGCCGGATCCACCTGCGATCCCGACTGCGATCCCGGTCGGTCCAAGCTGTCAGTCCTCCGTTTCGAGGGCGCTGCGCAGCTTGCGGAGCGCTGCGAACGTCCTGGTCTTCACCGTACCCAGCGGGATGCCGAGCTTCTCGGCGATCCGGACCTGTGTCATGCCTTCGAAATAGGCCATCTCAAGCACCTGACGTTGTTCTGCTGAGAGGTCTGCGAGCGAATCCCGGACCTCCTGGCGACGCCGTGCGACGAAATCCTCGTCGACGACGCGTTCCGAAGGGTCTTCGCCCACGGCGGGCTCGAGGTTCGCCGCTCGGTCCTGCCGGGCCCGCATCCGCTCCTCCCGCCGGATCGTGTCGACCGCGCGATGGTGGACGAGCGCCAGGAAGAAGCTCCTGAACGCCCCCCGGGCCGGGTCGAACGCCTCGGGGGCCCGCCAGAGGGCGAGGAAGGCATCGTGGACGACGTCTTGCGCCAACAGTTGCTGACCGGTGAGACGGTAGGCGATGCCGTACGCCGTAGGGGAATACCGCCGATAGAGCTCGTCGAACGCCTCTCGGTCGCCCCTGGAGAGACGCCGATGAAGTTCGAGGTCCTCCGGGTCGCCGTCTCTCATCTCCTTGGCGCGCGACGGTACCATCGCCCTCATGCAACGGCGCTCCGTGCACCGGGTCGTCCTCTACTCACGCGCGGGATGTCATCTCTGCGACGTGGCCCGCGAAACGATCCTTACCCAGCGCGAGCGCCTCGGGTTCGAGTTCGAGGAGGTCGACGTCGAGGCCGACGAGGAGCTCGAGCTGGAGTACGGGATCCGGATCCCCGTGGTCGAGGTCGACGGGGAGGAGGCGTTCGAGATCACCGTCGACGCAGCGCGGCTCGCCCGCCTCGTGGGGTGAAAGCGACCGGCTGACCCGGGCTCGTGCACTTGTGAACGCATCTCGGATTTCGGCTAGGCTCTTTTCTCATGAGCACAAGGTCTCGTACGAGCACAAGGGCGCATCACCCGTGAGGGATCGGCCGATCCCTGAGGCCACGGTCGGACGGCTTCCGCGCTACCTGCAGGCGCTCGGCGGGATGGCGGCGGAGGGGATCGTGGTCGCCTCGTCGGAGGAGCTGGCCGTCGCCGCCGGGGTGACCTCGGCGAAAGTGCGGAAGGATCTCTCGCATCTCGGTTCCTACGGGACTCGAGGCGTGGGCTACGACGTCGCCTACCTGATCCACCAGATCCGGCGAGAGCTCGGGCTCACCCAGGACTGGGGCATCGCGATCGCGGGCATCGGGAACCTGGGGCACGCTCTCGCCAACTACAAGGGCTTCGGCGACCGAGGGTTTCGCGTGGCGGCCCTCGTCGACGTCGATCCGAGCAAGATCGGCGAACGGGTGGGAGACCTCGAGGTCGTGCACGTCAACACGCTCCCGCGGCTGGTGAAGGAGCGAGGGATCGCGATCGGGGTCATCGCCACGCCCGCGGCAGCCGTCCAGGAGGTCGGCGATCGCATGGTCGCGGCAGGCATCAGGTCGATCCTGAACTTCGCGCCCGCCCCGCTCGTGGCGCCACCGGGGGTGTCGGTCCGTTCGGTCGACCTCGCGGTCGAGCTGCAGATCCTCGCGTACTACGAACAGCGCAAGGCGGCGCTGGCCGACGTCGGGCAGCGAGGCGCGGCGGTGGCGTTCGCTCCCACGAGGTGAGCCCGACGGGCTACTTCGCGATCGTGATCCAGAGCACGAACAGGACTGCCAGGACCATCACCCCGAGGAGGATGAACTGGATGCTTCCCTGATCGAGGAGGGGCACCTCGTGTGCTTGCGCGAGCATCGTTCCGACCTCCTCTCGCATCGTCGTCATGCCGGTCCGTACCAGGGCGGGGCTGCCCCGCCGGTGAGGAAGTCCTTGCGCTTGCGCTCGGCGATGTCCAGCAGCGGCAGATGGACCGCGAACAGGATCACGGAGCCGGCGAGGAACATGTAGGAGTACTTGGGAACGCTTCCTTCGTCGTACTCGAGGGAGACCGTCCAGAGCGGTCCACCGTCCAGGAAGTGGGCTTCGGCGACGGCGAGCTCGTTGCCTTCGACGGTCGCGAAGCGGACGTCGTCGACCGCGAAGTCGACGCCGGTGAGCGCTCTCGGGTCGGTGGCTTCGATCTCGAGCTCCGCGTTGGCCTCCTCGGCGAGGAAGTCGGTCACGATGCCGGTGAGCGATTGCACCTCGGCAGCGTTGCTCTGCCCGGGCTCCTTCCAGGGCTCTTCCGGGTAGCTCCCGAACGCCTCATGGCGGTCGCTCGTCTCCCCGGTCGATGCGAGGAGAGGCACCCAGCTGGGCTCCGCGCCGCGCGGACCGAGGTTCACGGGCGTGTCCGGACCCTGCGAGTAGAAACCGAACGCCCACATCGCGGAGAGCAGGATCATCCATCCGGAGAAGGCGACCATCAGCACCAGGTAGCCCATCCAGCGCCCGAGGACGGCGGTCAGGATGAGGTACACGCTCCCGACGAACAGGATGAAGCCCATGAGGGTGACGCCGGCGCCCTTGACGAGCGTGCCGCAGTCGACGTTGAAGCCGAGACAGCTCTCCATCTAGGGGTCCCTCGGGTTGGTGGTCGCGTTCTCGAGGGCCAGGACGGAGGCCTCCTCGTTCACGCAGACGTTCTCTTCGATCGGCACGTTCTCCGAGGAAAGATCGACGAGATACACCACGATGTCGTTTATCTGCTGGTCGTCGAGGGCGCCCTCGAAGCGGATGCTCCAAGAGGGCATCGCGTTCCGACCTTCCGCGATGACCTGATAGATGTCGTCGATCGAGTAGATCGCCGCGTGGCCGGCAGACGGGCCGCCGCAGACGGTCGTGAGGTCGGGCGGGAATGAGTACGTGGTGCCCGCCTGGATGATGCCGCCGGTCAGGTCGGGGCCGTGGCAGCGGACACAGCCGACGCCCAGCTGGTTCTCCTCGGAGAACAGCAGGACCGATCGTTCGCCTCTATCGATGGCCAGTTCCTTCAGCTCGTGCTCTTGGTTCAGGTTGGTCGACGGCTCGAAGATCCAGGTCGCCGGGATCCAGAGGACGAAGAACGCCAGCATGACCACGCTCCAGCCCTGGAGCTTCTGGAGCAGGGGGGTCTCGAGGGCCGCGTCGGAAGGGCCCGGCCTGAGCGCGTCGGGGATGTCGGGACCGGTCTCGCGGGTCCGCTGCCGGAGCGCCAGCCCGGCGATCGCGGCGACCGTGATCAGGGCGCCCGCGATCGCGAGCCCGATCCCGGCCGTCGTCGACAGTGCGAGCATCGCTCTCGTCCGCTCCTATCCCGGCGCCACGCAGAAGGCGCCTTGTGGCGGCTGGTCGATCGTGTCGGTGCCGCGCGACGGTCCCAAGACGACCTCTGAGGTGTCGACCATGACCCGTCCGTCGACGACCTCCATGTGGAAGCGGTCCATGCCTCGGGGGGCGGGGCCGAGCGTGTACTCGCCCGCCTGGTTGTACTTCGAGCCGTGGCACGGGCACTCGAACCACTTCGATTGCCCGCAGAACGGGACCCGGCAGCCGAGGTGCACGCACTTCTGGTAGAGCGGCATGATCCCCTCGCCGGCCACGCCGTCCTTCACGTAGTCGATGTCGCCCTTCGCCGTCCCGTTGTAGGGAACGATGTAGAAGCGGCCCGACCCGACGTAGAACGGCTCGCCCGAGGCGACGGCCGCCTTGATCTCGTCCAACGGGCCGGCGTCGATCAGCGCCCCGAACCCACCCTTGAGGTTCGGCCAGAGGAACGCGATCGATGCCCCGCCGAACTGCGCGCCGAACACCAGGAGCGACGTGATCAAGGACTTGCGGAAGAAGTCGCGACGTGACACCGCCGGCGCGCGGCCGGGTGGGGAGGGAAGGCCCGCGGCGCGCGCCCGGGTGGCGGCGACCGCGTCCTGTTGGCGCTTGTAGGACCGTAGGGAGATGACGAAGAACGCGATCGCGAAGATCGTGATCGCCAGGAGAGACGCGATCGCGGCGATGAGCCCGGCGGAAGCGGCGAGCGTCGTCACAGCTCGAAGAACACCCCCTGCGCCCACGGCCAGGTCCAGTTGAAGCCCGGTCCGCGGAAGAACGAGCCGATGATCGTGAGCACGGCGCCGAACATGAACATCATCGTGAACAGCATGATCGCGACCTTCCTGTCGCCTGGCCTGGTGCTCGGGTTCCGGTCGACGAAGGGCACGGCCGCGAGGCCCACGAGGATGAAGGTCGGGATCGAGACCCCGGCGACAAGCGGGTGGAAGTAGCGCAGCAGCTCCTGCAGGCCGAGGAAATACCACGGCGCCTTCGACGGGTTCGGCGTGAGGTTCGCGTTGGCCAGCTCGCGGAGCGGGGCGTTCACGAAAGTGGAGAACACCACGAGGCCCACGGACAGCACGAACATCGCGACGAACTCCTCGATGAGCAGGTGGGGCCACACGTTCACGCGGTCGCCCTGCTCGCGCTCGACCCGCTGGATCCCCTCGGGCGGCACGAGCGCGAGCAGACGGTGCTTGTCCGGAGCGCCCTTCTTGGGCGTCGGGATGTTCCCGGTGGGGAGCGGCGCGGTCCTCGTCGGGGCGCTCGCCGGAGCGGCAGCCACCATCGCGGCCTGGCCCTGTGCGGGGGCGGCCGCTGCAGCCGGAGCTGTGCCTGCTGCGGCGGCAGCAGGCGCCTGTGCCTCTCCGTTGCCGCCGGCCGCGGCCGCGGCAGGAGCGGCCTCCTCCTCGGGATGCGCGGTCTTGTAGGCGCGGACCGCCGCCGATCGCGCGCGGCCCTCGGCCACCCGCTTGTCGGTACCCGCCTCGAGCTGCTCCTTCAGGACGCGGTCGAAGACCTCCTGATCGAGCGGGGTGTCCTCGCGTGCCATCACCGGCCTCCTAGAGCGGTCCCGAGATCCCGCCGTCCTTGCGGATCCGCCAGAAGTGGACCGCGAGGAACAGCACCAACACGAAGGGAAGCGCCAGCACGTGAAGCACGTACCAGCGAAGGAGGGTGTCGGGGCCGACGACGACCCCTCCCAGCAGGAGGAACTGCGCCTGCTTCGCGATCAGCGGTGAGTATCCGGCGATGCCCTCGGCGATCGCCACGGCCCAGCGCGAGAGCTGGTCCCACGGCAGCAGGTACCCGGTGAACGACAGGCCCAGCGTGAGGAAGAGCAGGATCACGCCGACGACCCAGTTGAACTCGCGCGGCGGCTTGTAGGCCCCCGTGTAGAAGACCCGCGCCATGTGCAGCGTGACCGTGATCACCATCAGGTGCGCTCCCCACCGGTGAAGGTTCCGGATGAAGTCGCCGAAGAACACCAGGGTCCGGATGTTCTGCATGTCGGTGTACGCCTGGGCGCCGCCGATGTCGGCCATCGGGCGGTAGAAGAACATCAGGAAGATGCCGGTGATCGTGAGCAGGATGAACAGGAAGAACGAGAGCCCGCCGAGGCAGAACGTGTAGGTCAGCTTCAGCCCGTGCCGCTTCACCTTCACGGGGTGGAGGTGGTACAGCACGTTGTTCATGGTCGCGAGCGCGCGATCGCGCGACGTGTCCTTGTAGCCCTTCCGGAAGATCGAGCCGGGCCGGAAGATCGACTTCCAGACCTCCGATTCCCGGAGACGGTCGCCGACCTCGCTCGGCGACGGGGGCTTCAACTTCAACGTGCTCCCCCTCTCGCGGTCGGCACGATCACTCGTCCGCCGCCTGGGACGTCGGGACCTCGGCCATCGTCCGCTTGCCGCCGGAACCATCCGGCAGCCGCGCATAGTACAGCGTGTCCGTCGGGCACCGGTCCACGCAGACGGAGCACCGGGTGCAGGCGTTGTCGTCCAGGACGAAGATCGTGCTCGAGGTGAGGACCTCGGCCTCCGAGGCCGGCGTCTCGGCGTCTTCCACGATGCCGGGGGAGAGCATGAAGATGCAGTTCCACGGGCACACGTCCTCGCACGCCCGGCACAGGATGCAGTTGTCCGGATCGAGCATCAGGTGCTTCGGCGACTTCACGCCCTGCGCGAGCCACGCGGGGTCGACCGCCTCGAGGTTGTAGTCCTCGTGGATGTCGACTTCGGTCTTGGTGAAGGGCATCTTGTTTCCTCTGTCTCCTACCGGTACCCACCGGTCGGGCGAACGTCGCCGGACTCGCCGCGGAGTTTGCGCCGCCAGTTCTGCAGGATGGATCCGAGGACGAGGACCGTGATCACGGGACCGGTGGTCAGCCCCATCGCGATCGCGTCGCGAAGCATGAGCAGTCCCTCTGCCGAGAGCCACAGGAAGGACTCCGTCGAGAACGGGCTCCCACCGAAGTTGAACGGCTCCCGGAGGAAGGCTTCCAGGTCCGTGGGGCCCTGCCAGCCCAGCTTCCCCTCCGAGTAGTACATCCACCACGAGGGGAGCACCGCGGCCGAGATCAGCAGGAAGAACAGCAGCGCCATCGAGAAGAGGACGGCGCTCGTCCAGGACCACTCGAAGTCCCTGAGGAACGCCTCGACATGGCGCTTGACGGTCTGGATGGGCGATCTGGCTGCGGTGTTGACCTGGCTCATGCGCTCGCTTGCTCCATGGGCGGGCGAATCATAACCGGGCCTCGGGGGGCCTTGCCCTGCTCTTGGCTCCCGCTCCCACTCGTGAAGGTTTTCACGAGCGGCCCCACACTATGTCGCTGCCGGAGCACAGACAACTCACGCCGGAGCGATGGGAGACTTGGCACGATGCTGGCCGGACTGGTCGATACGGGGCTCTCGTCGTGGTGGGCGCCTGCCCTCGCCTTCGCGGCCGGGGTGGTGTCGTTCGCCAGCCCGTGCGTCCTGCCGCTGGTGCCCGGCTACGTTTCGTTCGTCACCGGGAGCCGCGCCACCGAGGGCGAGGGCCGGCGCCCGCTCCTGCCGATCCTGCTGTTCATCCTCGGGTTCACGATCGTGTTCACGCTGCTCGGTGCGTTCGCGGGGACGTTCGTCCGGTTCTTCCGGGACCCGTGGTTCCAGCGGGCGGCCGGGCTGGTCGTGCTGGTGTTGGGCTTGTTGATGCTCGGGTACGCGTTCCGCCGCGGCTCGCCGCGGCTGTACGCGGAACGACGGCCGCTGCTCGAGCGGGTGCGCCCCGGCACGGCCGGGGCGCTCCCGCTCGGGATGGCGTTCGCCGCCGGGTGGACGCCGTGTATCGGGCCGGTGCTCGGGGGCATCCTGGCGATCGCGGCGAGCGGTGGCACGGTGAAAGGGGCCGCCCTGCTCGTCGTGTATTCGCTCGGCCTCGGATTGCCGTTCCTGTTGGTCGGCATCGGGGCCGACCGGTTGGTGCGGAGCCTCGGTTGGGTGCGACGGAACTACCGAGCGATCGCGGGGGTCTCGGGAGCACTGCTCGTGACGGTCGGCGTGCTGCTGATCACGGGCACATTCCAGAGGTTCATCGCGCCGCTCGCGCGCTACGCCCCGGGGCTGTAAGCGTGCCAAGCCGTGGCGGCTGTGGGAACCGACCGGATCCCGGGCAGGGCGAGCGGCACGGGATGGACGCGCGGAGAGGGCGCTCCTAGCATCGGGGCCCCATGACGACCTCGGCCGCCCCCACGCTGCGACAGTCCGTCGCTCTGGTCTGGCGCACGTTGCGGTCGATGCGTACGGCGCTGATCCTCCTGTTGATCCTCGCGGCGGCCGCCGTGATCGGCTCGCTCCTGCCCCAGATCCCCAACTCGCCGGAGCGAGTGGGCCAGTACCTCGACGACCACGAGTTCTGGGGAACGTTCTTCTTCCGCGCCGGCTTCTTCGACGTCTACGGCTCGTGGTGGTTCGTCCTGATCACGGCGTTGCTGTTCGTCTCGCTGACCGCGTGCCTATTCCCGAGGACCAGAGCCATGATCCGGGCGGTCCGTCAGCGGCCGATCCACGCGAGAGAGCTCGACGGCTTCCGCCATCACGCGGAGGTTCGGGTCGGCACGGGGCCCGACGAGGCCGCCGTGACGGCGGCGCGCTACCTGCGGAGGAAGCGGTTCCGCGTCTCCCGCGAGGGCCTCGGTGTCGCCGCCGAGAAGGGAGTGCTGCGCGAGATCGGGAGCCTCCTGTTCCACTGGGCCTTCTTCCTGCTGTTGCTCGGCGTGATCGTCGGCAAGGGGACGGGGTTCACCGGCCGCGCGGTCGTGACGGAGGGCGAAACGTTCGTGGACGCCCTGCCCAACTACGCCGGCCAGATCCGCACCGGCAGGTACTTCTCCGGAGGCTTCACCGGGATCGGCTTCCAACTGCTCGACTTCGAGGACCGCTACCGGCCCAACGGGCAGGCGATCGACTTCGTCTCGAGGGTGCGTTTCCTCGATCGTGACGGCCGGCCGACCGACACCGAGGAGATCCGCGTGAACCATCCGGCGGAGGCGGGGGGTCTGCGCTTCTTCCAGGAGGGGTTCGGGTGGTCGCCCGTCGTCGAGGTGTCGCTTCAGGAACAGCGCCTGTGGTCGACGCCGATCGAGATGGCGAGGGACGATGCACCGGAAGGAGTGCCCGCCACCGCGATGCCCTGGCGCGGTGCCATCAAACTGACCGCGCCCGAGCCCGACGTGATGATCACCCTCGAGCTCTGGCCGGACTTCCGCGCGTTCGCCAACTTCCAGCTCACGGGCGAGCCGACTTCCATGCTTGGGCAGTTCGACCCGTACATCCGGTACTCGGTGTACGCCGGCGAGATCACCGATCCGGCGCTGTCGACGATCGACACGACCGGTCTCCGGCGCATCGGCGGCTCCGACCTTCACGCGGCGGGGACCAGCACCTTCGATATCCCCGGGGCAGGTGAGCTCCGACTCTCGTTCTCGGAGCTCCGGCAGTACAGCGTCTTCCTCGTCAGCCGCGACGTGGGCATCCCGCTGGTGCTGGCCGCCGCTATCCTCGTCCTCGTGGGACTCATCCCCTCGCTGTACGTCTCCCGGCGGAAGGTCTGGATCCGGGCGGAGGCTGCCCCCGGCGGCTCGCTCGTGAAGATCGGAGGTTTCGCCCTGCAGAAGAAGGACGCGTTCGAGGAGGAGTTCGATCGGATCGTCCGGGGTATCGGGGGACGCGAGGCCGTCGAGGCGCAGCCGGAGGAGCGGGTGGGCACGTCGTGAACTGGGCGAGGATCTCGAGCACGTCCTTCGACGTGACCATCTGGCTCTACCTCGGCGCCATGGTCCTTTCCTTCGCCTATCTGGCGGCCCGGCGTGACCTCCTCTGGGTGCTCGCGCGCGTCGTCACGATCGCCGGCGCCTCGGCCAACCTCGTCTCGATCGTCGCGCGGGGGATGGCCGCCGACCGCGTGCCCTGGGGCAACATGTTCGAGTACTCGACCGTGCTGGCGTTCCTCGTCGTCGTCGGGACGCTCGTGTTCGTCGAGGGCGTCGCGAGGATCAAGACGCTCACCGGCTTCTCGCTGATGTTCTCGGTGCTGACGCTCGCCGTCGCGGCGATGTTCTTCCCGGTCGAGCCGAGCCCACTGCAGCCGGCGCTCAACTCGTACTGGATCAAGATCCACGTGGTCGCGGCGATCACCGGGTCCTCGCTCTTCGCGATCGGTGGGATCGCGACGATCCTGTTCCTGCTGAAGGACCGATCGGAGCGTCGCGCGCTCGCGGTCGGCCGCGAGCGCACCCCCGCCCCGATCATGGGCGGTGCCGTCGAGGTCGACGCGCCGCACGACCTGCTGCCCGATCCCGAGGGCGCCGGGGGAGCGTCCGCGCCCAAGCGCGGCGGCGTCCTTCCGTCCGCGGCCGCGCTTGACCGCGTCGCCTATCGCGTGATCGCGTTCGCGTTCCCGATCTGGACGTTCGCGGTGATCGCGGGGGCGATCTGGGCGCAGGAGGCGTGGGGCCGCTACTGGGGATGGGATCCGAAGGAGACGTGGTCGTTCGTGACGTGGACGATCTTCGCCGGGTACCTGCATGCGCGTTCGACGGCCGGATGGAAGGGCCGCCGAGCCGCGATCATCGCGGTCGTCGGCTTCATCTCGCTGTTGATCACCTATTACGTCGTCAATCTGTGGATCGTCGGACTGCACTCGTACAAGAACGGATGATGCGTCAAGTCGGCCGAGACCCCGGTGATACAGTGCGCGCGGGCTCGCCGAGCCCGTCCTTTGAGGAGCTCCGGGAGACCGAAGGAACCGTGCGGAAGAGGTTGCTCTGGGCCGCGGCCGCTATCGGCCTGCTCCTGCTGTTGGGCGCCTGCGCACCCGAGGCGTCGCAAGACACCCTCCAACCCAAGGGCCCGTACGCGGAGAAGCTGAACGATCTCTTCATCCCCGTCTTCTGGGTTGCCGTCTTCGTCTTCGTCGTCGTCGAGGGCGGCATCATCTGGATCTCGATCCGGTATCGACACCGCAAGGGCAGGGACCGGATCCCGGCCCAAACCCACGGCAACACCAAGCTCGAGATCGGTTGGACGATCGCTCCCGCGATCATCCTCGCCGGCGTGATGGTGCCCACCATCGCGGGCATCTGGGACCTCGCCCGGAAGCCGCCCGAGGACGCGCTCAACGTCACGGTGGAGGGCTACCAGTGGTGGTGGGGCTTCGAGTACACGGACGACGACATGCAGACGAGCTACGGAGACAACAAGCAGATCCGGACGGCCGACGTCCTGGTGATCCCCGAGGACCGGGTCGTCTACCTCTCCCTCGTGGGCGCCGGCGGTCAGATCGTGAAGGACGACCCCGCCGACTCCGACTACATGGTGATCCATTCCTTCTGGATCCCCGAGCTCGCGGGCAAGCAGGACGTCGTCCCGGGCCGGACGAACCACATCCTGATGCAGGCGGACGAACCGGGCATGTACGAGGGCCAGTGTGCCGAGTTCTGCGGTCTGCAGCACGGGCGGATGCTCGTCCGCGTGCGCGCGCTCTCCGCCGAGGACTGGGACGCGTGGGTGGCCAACCAGAAGGGCCGCGGCGTCACGCCTACCGATGGGCAGGCGAGCCAGGGGATGGATCTGTTCCTGGGCCAGCTCTCCGGGGGCCGCGGGTCCTGCATCGAGTGCCACGCGGTCGGAGGGACGGACGCCACGAGCGAGGCGGGGCCGGAGCTCACGCACTTCGCCGATCCCACCCATGAGTGCTTCGCGGGCTGCATCTGGGAAACGACGGACCGTGAAGCGCTGGAGGCCTGGCTGCGGGATCCCGAGGCCGTGAAGATGGGCTCCAAGATGCCCGACTACGACTTGACCGAAGAGGAGATCGACGCCCTGGTCGAGTACCTCTACAGCCTGAGATGAGACAGCGACGTGGGTGACCGATGGCGACCGTGACGACGACGAGGCGGGAGGGGATCCTCCGGCGCCCGATGGCCACGACCGGCTTCTGGAGCTGGTTCACGACCATCGATCACAAGAAGATCGGGATCCTCTACGGCGCGACGGCCCTCGTGTTCTTCCTGATCGGCGGGATCGAGGCGCTGCTGATCCGCGCCCAGCTCGCCGGACCCGACGGCACGTTGCTGAACGCCGACCAGTACAACCAGATCTTCACGATGCACGGCGTCACGATGGTCTTCCTGTTCGTGATGCCGATGTCGGCGGCGTTCTTCAACTACTTCATCCCGCTGATGATCGGCGCCCGGGACGTGGCGTTCCCTCGCCTGAACGCCTACAGCTACTGGTTGTTCCTGTTCGGCGGGCTCTTCATCTATTCGAGCTTCTTCCTGGGCGGCGCGCCCAACTGCGGGTGGTTCTGCTACGCCCCGAACTCGATCTTCGACCCGTCGGTGGGTCCGACGTACTACGCGCTCGGCCTGATCCTCACCGGCATCGCCTCGACCGCCGGTGCGGTGAACCTCGCCGTCACGGTCATCAACATGCGCGCGCCGGGCATGTCCCTGTTCCGGGTCCCGGTCTTCGTGTGGATGGGTCTCGTCGTGCAGTTGCTGCTCGCGTTCTCGCTGCCCATCATCACGGTCGCGCTGTTCCAGCTCCTGTTCGACCGGGAGTTCGGGACCCACTTCTTCGATCCCACGGCTGGTGGCGATCCCATCCTGTGGCAACACCTGTTCTGGCTCTTCGGGCACCCTGAGGTCTACATCCTCGTCCTGCCCGCGTTCGGGATCGTCAGCGAGATCCTGCCGGTCTTCAGCCGCAAGCCTCTGTTCGGTTACCAGTTCGTCGTGTTCTCGGGGATCGCGATCGGGTTCATCGGATTCGGCGTGTGGGCGCACCACATGTTCGCGGCGGGTCTGGGGCCGGTGGCGAACACGGCCTTCGGTGTGTCGACCGCGATCATCGCGATCCCGACCGGCGTGAAGATCTTCAACTGGATGGGGACGATGTACGGAGGCGACATCCGGTTCACCTCGGCGATGCTCTTCGCGATCGGGACCGTCACGATGTTCGTGATCGGCGGTCTCTCCGGCGTCACGCACACGATCGTCCCGCACGACTACCAGCAGACGGACACGTACTACATCGTCGCGCACTTCCACTACGTGATCTTCGGTGGGGCCGTGTTCGGGCTGTTCGGCGGGATGTACTACTGGTGGCCGAAGGTGTTCGGGCGGTTGCTCCACGAGGGTCTCGGCAAGCTCCACTTCGTCCTGATGCTCATCGGCTTCAACCTCGCGTTCGGACCGATGCACATCCTCGGGCTCCAGGGCATGATCCGGCGCACGTACACCTACCCCGAGTCCTTGGGTCTGACGTTCTGGAATCAGGTCGCGACGATCGGCGCCTACCTGATCGCCGTGTCGATCCTCGTCTTCCTGGTGAACGTCGTGGTCACCCACAGGCGGGCCAGGCCCGGTGACGTGGCCGACCCCTGGGACGCACGGACGATCGAATGGATGACGCCGTCGCCGCCACCGATCCACAACTTCGACGAGATCCCCACGGTGCACGCGCTGGATGAGTTCTGGCACCGCAAGTACGTCGAGGACGAGCGGACGGGGCGGCTCGTGCCGGCGCAGGCGGGCGCTGCCGACGGCCACCCGGCCGAGGTGCACGGCGGCGGGCACGGTATCCATCTCCCGAGCCCCTCCTACTGGCCGCTCGTGGCGGCCCTCGGGATGCCGATCATCAGCTACGGCGTGATCTACTCGTGGTGGCTCCTCGGCGCCGGTGTCCTGGTCACGATGGTCGGCCTGTACGCATGGGCGTTGGAACCGTCGGTCGCTTCGGGGGACGTGTAGGGATGGCCGACGTCGCGATCGAGCGCGGTGGGGACCCCGACGCCGCGCACGCCGAGACCACCACCGGCCTGTCGAACACGAAGCTCGCGATGTGGCTGTTCCTCGCGTCGGAGTGCATGCTGTTCGGCGCCCTGATCACCACCTACGTGCTCTATCGGGGGCGGAGCCTCGTTGGTCCCTATCCGGCGGACGTCTTCGACATCCCGTACACGTCGGTGTCGTCGTTCGTGCTCCTGGCGAGCTCCCTGACCATGGTGTTGGCCCTGTCGGCCGCGCAACAGCGGGAGTCGGGCCGGATGCGCCTGTGGCTGCTCACGACCGCGCTGCTGGGCATGACGTTCGTCGGTGGGCAGGTCTACGAGTTCACCGCCTTCGCTCACGAGGGGCTCGGGCTCTCGACGAACTTGTTCGGGACGACCTTCTACGTCCTGACCGGGTTCCACGGGGTGCACGTCACCGTCGGCGTCCTGATGCTGCTGTCGCTGTTCGGGATGTCCTATGCCCGGCGTCTGCCGGACGACCCGTCCTTCCCGATCGAGATGGTGGGGCTCTACTGGCACTTCGTCGACATCGTCTGGATCGTGATCTTCACGGTGGTGTATCTGGTCCCGACGCCGAACCCGGGGGGCGCGGGTGGCCCTTGAGCAACGGGACGCGGTGGATCCGGCGGGACACGCGACGGCGGAGTCCCACGGTCCGGCGCACCCGAGCCCCAAGGAGTACGTCCGGATCGGGTTGATCCTCGCGGTCCTGACGGGCCTGGAGGTCGCCGCGTCCTACGCGGGCGTGAGCGGGTCCATCCTGATCCCGACCCTGTTCATCCTCGCGGTGGTCAAGTTCGCGATGGTCGTCCTGTGGTTCATGCATCTGAAGTTCGACGACCGTCGCTTCGCGCGCTTCTTCGTGCTGGGGCTGTCCGGCGCGGCCGTCCTCTACCTCGTCGTGCTGATCTCCTCCAAGGTCTTCCTCTGATGGTCCTGCCCGCCTTCCACGTGCACCTCTCGGTCCTGGCGGTGTTGGGAGGGATGACGGCGGCGTATCTCGTCGCGGCGAAGCGCCACGAGGTCGCGACGGGTGAACGGCTCGAGCCGGGACGGCGGTATCGCTTCCTCGGCGGTGTCGCCGCGCTGCTGCTGGGGGCCGGCTGGCCCATCCACGACCTCGCGGAGAGCTACCTGTACAGCATGCACATGGTGCAGCACATGCTCTTCACGTTTCTCGCCGCCCCACTGCTCCTCACCGGCATGCCCGCCTGGATGTGGCGCGCCCTCCTCCGTCCGGCACCCGTCCGGGCGGCGTGGGGCTTCCTCACGCGGCCGCTCGTGGCCCTCGTGGTCGCCAACGGGTTCCTGTTCTTCGTCCACTGGCCGGCGGTGGTCTCGCTCTCGGTCCGCTCGGAACCGGCGCACTTCTCGCTCCATACCTTGCTGCTCGGGTCGGCGGTCGTGATGTGGTGGCCGGTGCTCTCACCCCTGCCCGAGCTCCCGGCGCTGTCGCGACCGGGGCAGCTCATCTACCTCTTCTTCCAGTCGCTCGCGCCGACGATCCCCGCGTCGTTCCTCACCTTCGGCACTGAGCCGCTCTATCCGATCTACGCCACGTTCTCCCGGATCTGGGGCATCGACGCGCTCACGGACCAGCTGATCGCCGGGCTCGTGATGAAGCTGGTCGGCGGCATGATCCTGTGGGTCATCATCGCGGCGATCTTCTTCCGCTGGGGCCACGAGGAGACCACGGAGGGCTGGGACGCGCTCAAGTTCCGCAACGTGGAGCGAGAGATCCGGGCAGGGATGGGTCGATGAGCGACGGCCACGAACGGGAGAGCCTCCTCCTCCCGATCCTGATCCCCGTCGGCGCGCTCTCCGTGATCGGCGTTGTTCTCTACGCGTTCTCCCGGGTGTTGCTGGCGGTCAAGCCGAACGCCGCGACGGCCATCGCGCTGGTCGCCGCCGTCGGCATCATGGCCGTGGCGGTGTTCGTCGCGTCGCGCAAGCAGGTGACCGGGGCCGCCCTTGGTGCCTTCGTGGGCGCCGCCGCCGGCATCTCGATGCTCGCCGCCGGCATCGCGATCGCCGTCATCGGCCCGCCCGAGGAGGAGGTGGAGCCATTCCACGTCACGCTCGCGGCGCCGGAGGGCGCGGCCGCGGACGGTTTCTCCACGGACGCGCTGTCGGTGAAGCCGGAGGTCCCGATCGACCTCGAGTTCGACAACCAGGATCCCCGTGTCGGGCACAACGTGCAGATCTTCGACGGTCCGGACGACGCCGCACCGGTGTTGTTCGACGGAGCGATCATCACCGGGCCCGCGAAGACGACCTATGCCGTCGAGCCACTGTCGGAGGGGGACTACTTCTTCAACTGCCGCATCCACCCCACGACGATGACCGGCACGATCACGGCGGCCGAGGGAGCGGGCGGGCTCACGGTGGTCGCCGAGAACACGGAGTTCGCGACCGACGAGCTCGAGCTGCCGGCGGAGACGCCGACGCTGCTCACGTTCGACAACCTCGACCCCGCGCCGCACAACCTCTCGATCTACGAGGACGACACGGCGTCCGGCGAACCGCTCTTCACGTTCGAGCCGTTCCCGGGCCCCGAGGCGCAACCGTTCGAGATCCCCGCGATACCGCAGGGGGAGTACTACTTCCGCTGCGACGTCCATCCGACGATGGAGGGGACGGTCATCGTCGAGCCCGCGCCACCGCCGGGCGAAGAGGGAGCTGCGCCGCCCGGCGAAGGGAACGAGAGCCCGAGCGCTCCTCCCGACGAGGGCGGCTGAGACCCGCTGGTAGCGTGACCCGCGTGCCGCGCCGGGTCCTTCCCCTCCTGCTGTTCGTCCTCGCGGTGCTCGCTTCGTGCGAAGGTGGCGACTCTGTCGCCGGTGTCGCGCGAGTGGACCAGCCGATGCCCCGGCTCTCCGGCGAGACCGTCGACGGCGAGCCTCTGGATGCCGCGACCTACGCCGACGGCAACGTGCTCGTGATCAACGTCTGGGCCAACTGGTGCGACCCGTGCCGCCTGGAACAGCCGCAGCTCGTGCGGCTGGCGGATCGGTATGAGGGCGACGGCGTTCGGTTCCTGGGGATCAACTACCAGGACGATCGCGATGCCGCGAAGGCATGGATCCGGGAGTTCGGAGTCGCGTACCCCAGCCTCTTCGACCCCGCGGGCCGTTCGGCCACGACTCTCGGCTTCCCCTTCCTGCCCGACACCTACGTCGTGGACCCCGGCGGCACGATCCGGTGGGTCGTGTACGGCGAGACCGATGAGCGGGAGCTCGCGGGACTGATCGACGACGTCCTCGCCTGAGGACGCTTCAGAGCAGGGCGTCGGCGCCGACCGCTCCGAAGAGCCCGGCGAGATACAGGATCGAGAACGAGAACAGCCGTCTGGTCCGCGCGTCGTCGGCGGTCCGCCACACGGCGAGCGCGCGATAGACGAACGAGCCGCCCAGCAGCACGGCGGCCCCCGTGTACACCGGTCCCATGTGTCCTACCGGAACCAGCAGCAGTGTCGTCGCGAACAGCACCAGCGAGTAGAGGAGGATCTGCCGTCGGGTCTCGGCCTCCCCCCGAACGACCGGGAGCATCGGCACGCCGGCCGCGGCGTAGTCGCCCGAGAACCGCATCGCGAGCGCCCAGAAGTGCGGCGGCGTCCAGACGAACACGATCGCGAACAGGACGACGGCCGGCCACGCGAGGGTCCCCGTGACGGCAGCCCACCCGACGAGCGCGGGCACGGCGCCGGCCGCTCCGCCGATCACGATGTTCTGTTCCGTCGTCCGCTTCAGCCACATCGTGTAAACGAAGACGTAGAACGCGATCGCCGAGAGCGCGAGCACGGCCGCCAGCACGTTGACCGCCACTGCGAGGAAGTAGAAGGCGATCGCGCCCAGGACGAACCCGAATCGGAGCGCGTGCTCCGGCGCGATCGCGTGCGCGGGAAGAGGTCGCTGCCGGGTCCGGCGCATGATCGCGTCGATGTCCCGGTCGAGGTACATGTTGATCGAGTTGGCCGAGCCCGCGGCGGCCGCCCCACCCACGAGCGTGGCGAGGATCAGCCACGGGGAGGGGAGTCGCCCGGCTGCGAGGAGCATCGCCGGCACCGTCGTGATCAGGAGCAACAGCACGATGCGGGGCTTCGTGAGGCGGTAGTAGGCCGTGACGGTGTCACGGAGGGACGGTCGCTTGGCCCCCGCTTCGTCCTCGGCTTCCCGGTCGGGGTGCGGACGCGAGGCGACGAGTCTCGAGGCGACGGTGGCGAGCGCGACGACCGTAGCCCAGATCAGGACGGAGAGCGCGACGTGGGCGACCACGGCCCAGGGCCGAAGACGCGACCACACGTTGGCCGCACCGACCATGACCTGGACGACGAACAGCGCGAGGGCGATGGTCGAGAGACGAACGAGCGTCGAGTGTCTGTTCGTCGCGGTCCGTGCTCTGATCGCCGTCCACAACACGAGGAGCATCGCGATCGCGGCGAGCGCCCGGTGCAGGAACATCGCGGTCGCGGCACCGCCGAGCGTCGGGACGAGCCTGCCGTCCATGAGCGGCCAGTCCGTGAAGACGAGCTGGGCGTCGCTCGCACGAACGTACGTCCCAACCAGCAGGAGGAGACCGACGAGCGCCGCGGTGAACAGGGCGAGCCGGGAGAAGGACCTGTGGCTGCTGTTCATGGCGTCCCCGTCGACGGCGTTTCCGGTGACTGCCCACGCTGCGACGTACGTCACGTCCGCGATCAGGATGAGCGCGGCTACGAAGTGCGCGGTCACCCACCAAGCGTCGAGCTCGGTGGCGACGACCACGGCGCCGAGTCCCGCCTGCGCCAGCACCAGCGGGAACGCGAGGACCGCCGGCCAGAGCAGGGACGGCTCGCGACGGGCCACGCGGATCGCGGCGAAACCGGTGAGCGCGGTCAGCACGATCACGAGGGATGCCATCCCCCGATGGGAGAACTCGATCAGCGAATGGACGTTCCCGGAGGGGAAGAGATGACCGGGCTCACAGGCGGGCCAGGTGGAGCACCCGAGCCCGGACCCCGTCCCGCGCACGAGTCCCCCGATCGCGAACAGGACGACCGTCGCGATCGCGGTGGCGAGCGCCAGGGAACGCAGGCGGGAACGAGTGATCAGCATCGCGACGCACGCATGATAGCCCCGCCTCCGAGGGCGCTGAGCCTTGCGATACTGCCGCCCGTGACGACGGATCTCCGCCAGCGCGTCGATGCTGCCCTGACGGTGTTCCTCGACGAGCGTCGCGGTCGGGTCGAGACGCTGGATCCCGCGGCCTTGCCGCTGGTGGACGAGGTGCGACGGCTCGTGCACGCGGGCGGCAAACGGATCCGTCCCGCGTTCTGTTACTGGGGCTTCCGGGCGGCGGGAGGCGAGGACGAGGAGCCGATCGTCCGCGCCGCAGCCGCGCTCGAGCTCTTGCACACGATGGCGATCGTCCACGACGACCTGATCGACGGCGCCAAGGAGCGGCGGGGGGTTCCTTCCACGGCCGTGTGGTTCTCGGATCGAGCGGCGGAGCTTGGAGCGCCCGGTGATCCGAGGGACTTCGGTGCGTCGATGGCGATCCTGGTCGGCGACGTGAGCGCGGTGTGGGCGGACGGGCTGTTGCTGGCCTCCGGGTTCAAGCCCGGGGAGCTCGTCCCCGCGCTCGTGGTGTATCACGACATGCGCGAGCACATGGCGGTCGGGCAATCCATGGACGTGGCGGGAGCGGCCGGCGATCCGGAGGTCGCCCGCCGGGCCGCCGCCCTGAAGGGCGGGAGCTACACCGTCGAGGGACCGCTGCTGATCGGGGCGGCGCTCGCGGGAGGATCGACGGATGTTCGGGAGTGCCTGGCCCGCTACGGCCGGCCGCTCGGCGAGGCGTTCCAGCTCCGCGACGACCTCGAGGACGGCGAGGCTGCGCCCGGGGTGACCCGAGACACGGTGAACGGTCTCGTCGCCGAGGCGAAGGCGGTGCTCGACCCGGCGCTCCTCCCCGCCGAGTCGATCGACGCGCTCGGCGAGCTCGCGGACATGGTGGCGATGTGACCGAGGACCTCGAGATGCTCCGGCGTCTGTTCCGTGACCATCCGGCGTGCCGGGTCGCGACGGTGCTGCCCCACGGCGGGCCGCACATCGCGACCCGCTGGTTCGTCTGGCAGCCGGACGCCCTCTACGTGACGACGCGCGTGGGGGACACCATGTGGGAGGCGCTCGAGCACGACGCCCGGGTCTCGCTCGTGATCGACCGCGGCCGCGAGTGGACCGACCTCTCGGGCGTCAGGATCGAGGGAGTGGTCGAGCTCCTGCCCGCCGAGCACCCGGACCTCCGCGGGCCGATGTCCGCCTGGCACGAGAAGTACCGAACCCTGTTCGCCGGCGACGGCTTCGAGCGCTTCACCAGCGCGATCCCGAAGCTCGGGTTCCTCCGCGTGGTCCCCGCCGTCGTCGACGCCTGGGACCACGGTTGATCGACGTGGCGAGCTCCTTCGATGCCCCGTGGCTCGAGCGCGGGTGGGTTCCCGTAGGCGGGAACGGGAACGGCGACTACTACCTCGTGGGCACATCGTCGAGTCGCGAGCCCGAGGGTCTGGTCCTCTTCGTGGATCAGATGGACTTCAGTATCCCGACTACGCCGTGGGCTCGGACAGGTGGCACTTCCTGTACGGCCTGGCCTGCTAGGAGCTTCGGTCGGAGGAGTGGTGGCCGTTCGAACGGGATCGGATGCTCGAGGTCGACCCGACGCTGGCGACGGTGGCCTCTGTACCGCTCCCGTGGGGCGAAGACGGCCGGCCCCGGTGAGCGACGGGTGGCGGTCTGCGATAGGCTCCTTGTGAAAGATTTCACGAGCGCCCGACGGGGCTCCTGAGGGGAGGCGCGCGTGCCCGAGCGGATCGAGACCGACGTCCTCATCGTCGGCGCCGGCCCAGGTGGATCGGCGGCGGCCTATCACCTCGCCCGTCACGGCATCGACGTCACCGCCGTCGACAAGGCGACGTTCCCGCGCGAGAAGGTCTGCGGCGACGGACTCACCCCACGGAGCGTCGGCGCGGTCGAACGCATGGGCGTCGACACCACCGATCCGGGGTTCGAGCGTGTGATCGGCCTTCGCGTGCATTCGAAGGACGTCACGATCGACCTCCCCTGGCCCGAACTCGAGACCTGGCCCAACTACGGCTTGGTGATGCCCCGACTGGGCTTCGACCACATCCTGCTGGAACGAGCGAAGAAGGCTGGCGCCCGGGTCATGGAAGCCACCGACGCCCGCGGTCCCCTGATGAAGGACGGGTGGGTCGTCGGCGCGGAAACGACTCCGGCCGACGACTCGGGGTCCGAGCCCACCGAGATCCACGCGCGGTTCACGATCGCGGCGGACGGCGCCGCGAGCCGCTTCGCGGCTCCCGCCGGCGTCCGCCGCGACGAGACACGGCCCCTCGGCATCGCCGCGCGTCGCTACTACCGTGCGCCGAACCTCAGTGGTCCGTGGTTCGAGTCCTGGCTCGATCTCTGGGAGGGCGACATGCTCCTGCCCGGCTACGGCTGGCTCTTCCCGATGGCCGACGGCCGCGTGAACCTCGGGGCCGGCCTGCTCAGCACGTTCCGGAACTTCAAGGACATCTCGGCGCCGCGCCTGTTCGATGCGTTCGCGAAGATGCTGCCAGAGGAGCGCGGCGTCTCCGAGGCGACCGCCGACGGGCGGATGCTGTCCGGGCCGCTTCCGATGAGCATGAACCGGGCGCCGCAAGCGGTTCCCGGGTTACTCGTCATCGGCGACGCCGCCGGCGCGGTGAACCCGATGAACGGCGAGGGCATCGCCTACGCGATCGAGACGGGGGAGATGGCCGCCGAGCTGCTCCACGAGGCGCTCGTGAAGGACCGGCCCGGACTCGCGATGCTGTATCCGCAGGCCCTGCGCGAACGCTACGGCCGCTACTTCCACCTCGGGCGGGGCTTCGCGAGGCTCGTCGGCAAGCCCGAGATCATGGGTCCCGCGACGAAGTACCTGCTGCCCAACCAGAAGGTCATGGGGTTCGCGATGCGGATGATGGCGAACCTCACCGACGGCCGTGACGGCGACGCCCAGGACAAGCTCTTCTACCTGCTCGAGAGGTTGGCACGCGCGTCGTGACCGTAGGATTCGCCTCCGTGGGTCTGCGCGGACCGCTCGACTCGTTCCTGGCCGCCGGACTGAGCGACTACCTGCCCATCCTCCTCATGGGAGTGCTCGCCGTCGCATTCGCGGTCGCCTCGCTCGGGGCGTCGGCGCTCCTTCGCCCGCACCGACCGAACACGCCGAAGCTCTCGGCCTACGAGAGCGGCAACGATCCGGTGCGGCTTCCCGGCGGAGAGCGCTTCAGCGTGAAGTTCTACGTCGTCGCGATGCTCTTCATCATCTTCGACATCGAGACGATCTTCCTGTTCCCGTGGGCCGTGACGTTCCGGGAGCTCGGCCTGTTCGGCTTGATCGAGATGACGGTATTCATCGCGCTCGTGTTCGTCGCGTACGTTTACATCTGGAAGAAGGGCGGCCTCGATTGGTCGACGGCGCCGCCGGATCTCCGGGAAGGGGAGGACCACGAGGTCCCGACCCCGGTCGCGGAGCTGGACGAGGAGTATCTCGGTGCCCGTTGAACGCTTCGAGGGACACCTCACAGGCCATACCCCGGAAGAGGTGGAGGAGGAAGTCAAGAAGGGCGTCATGCTCACCACCCTCGACCGCGCCGTCAGCTGGGCCCGCAAGCAATCGATGTGGCCCGCGACCTTCGGGCTCGCGTGCTGCGCCATCGAGATGATGTCCGCGGGCGCCGGCCGCTACGACCTCTCCCGGTGGGGGATGGAGCTGTTCCGCGCCTCGCCACGGCAGGCGGACCTGATGATCGTCGCCGGCCGCGTGTCCCAGAAGATGGCGCCGGTCCTTCGCCGCGTCTACGACCAGATGGTCGAGCCCAAGTGGGTCGTGTCGATGGGCGTGTGCGCCTCCGCCGGCGGCATGTTCACGAACTACGCGATCGTCCAGGGCGTGGACACGATCGTCCCGGTCGACATCTACGTGCCCGGGTGCCCGCCCAAGCCGGAGATGCTGATGTTCGGCATCCTCAAACTCCACGAGAAGGTGCGCACGACGGGGACGATCAGATGAAGCCCGCCGAACTGGGAGCACGGATCGGTGACCACTTCCCGGACGTGCTGGTGGCCCGCGGCGAGGTCACCCTCCTGATCGGCCGCGGTGAGCTGATCGACGTGCTCGTCCGCCTCCGGGATCAGCCGGATCTCTCGTTCGGCTTCCTCTCGAGCGTCACCGCGACCGACCATCCCGGCAAGGACCCGCGGTTCTGGGTTGTGTATGAGCTCCGATCCGTGGCGCATGCGCACCGCCTCCGCGTCAAGGTGGGGCTGCCGGCCGACGATCCGCACGTCCCTTCGGTCACTCCGCTCTTCCCGACGGCGGACTGGCACGAGCGCGAAACGTGGGACCTGTTCGGCATCGTGTTCGACGGCCATCCCGACCTCGACCGGATCCTGCTCCCCGACGACTGGGAGGGACATCCCCTCCGCAAGGACGAGGAGCTCGGCGGGGTCGGCACGCAGTACCACGGTGCGTTCATCCCGCCGGTCGACGAACGGACGATGCCGTGATGGCGACCGGACAAGAGCCAAGGATCGGTCACGAGATGGGCGCGGCTCGCGACGAGCTGCGAGGGGTTCCTCACCAGATCCGCGATCACGTCACCGGCGAGGTCCGCCGGGAGACGATGATCATCAACATGGGGCCGCAGCACCCCTCCACGCACGGGGTGCTCCGGCTGCTCCTGGAGCTCGACGGCGAGACGGTGATCCGGTGCAAGCCGATCGTCGGCTACCTCCACACGGGCATCGAGAAGAACACGGAATACCGGACGTGGGTGCAGGGCGTCGCCTACGTCACCCGCGCGGACTACCTCTCCCCGTTCTTCAACGAGCTGGCGTACTGCCTGGCCGTCGAGCGCCTCCTCGGGATCGAGGCGCCGCCTCGGGCGCAGGTCCTTCGCGTGTTGCTCTGCGAGCTCAATCGGATCGCCTCGCACCTGGTCTGGGTCGCGACCGGTGGGATGGAGCTCGGCGCGGTCTCGCTGATGCTCTACGGGTTCCGAGAGCGGGAGCTGATCCTCGACATCTTCGAGGCGGTCACCGGACTCCGCATGAACCACTCCTACATCCGACCGGGCGGCGTGATCATGGACCTGCCACCCGGCGGCACGCGGATGATCGCGAAGTTCCTCGACACGATGCCCGCCCGCATCGACGACTACGAGCGACTGCTGAACAAGAACCCGATCTGGGTCGAACGCAACGTGGGCGTCGGGAAGCTCTCGGCCGAGGACGCGCTCGCGCTCGGCGTCACGGGTCCGATCCTCCGGTCCGCCGGCGTCCCGATCGACCTCCGGAAGGACGAGCCGTACAGCGGCTACGAGACGTACGACTTCGACGTGCCCGTGAGGACCGAGGCCGACGCGTACGCGCGCTACGTGATCCGCATCGCAGAGATGCGTGAGTCGCTGAAGATCGTCGAACAGGCCTTGGAGCGGCTCACCGAGCCCGGTCCCGTGATGGTGGAGGACCCCAAGGTGGGCTGGCCGGTGAAGCTCTCGGTGGGACCCGACGGCATCGGGAACGACGAGGGATACCTCCGCCACATCATGGAGGAGTCCATGGAGGCCCTGATCCATCACTTCAAGATGGTCACCCAGGGCGTGCGCGTCCCCGAGGGCGAGGTCTACCAGGCGGTCGAATCGCCGCGCGGCGAGCTGGGGATGTACGTGGTCTCCGCGAACGAGCACCGTCCGTACCGCGTCCATATCCGGGACCCTTCGTTCGCGAACCTCCAGGCGGTCCCGACGATGGTCGAGGGAGGCCTCATCGCCGACGCGATCGCGGTGATCGCGTCCCTCGACCCGGTGTTGGGAGGCGTCGACCGCTGATGGCCGTGTTCGAGGGAGATCGTCTCGAGGAGGCCGAGGAGATCTTGGGCCGTTATCCCGAGGGTCGCGAGCGCTCCGCGATCATGCCGCTGCTCTACCTCGCGCAGTCGGTCGAGGGCCACGTCTCTCGTGACGGGCTGAAGGAGATCGCCGGCCTCCTGAGCCTCACCACCGCCGAGGTCGAGGCCGTCGCCAGCTTCTACTCGATGTATCGGCTCCGGTCCACCGGGACGCACGTGGTGAGCGTCTGCACCAACCTCGCGTGCATGCTGCGCGGCGCCGGCGAGGTCTACGAAGCCGCCCACCAGGCCGCCGGGATGCGTCACGGCCAGGAGCTGTCGGACGACGAGCTCATCACGCTCCACGAGGAGGAGTGCCTGGGGGTCTGTGACTTCGCCCCGGTCGCGCAGGTGAACTTCGCGAACCACGACAACGTGACGCCCGAGCGGATGCGCGAGCTGATCGCGGAACTCCGCGACGGCTCTGTGCCGGAGCCGTCCCGCGGCGGTCCAGCGATATCGAGCTTCAAGAGCGCGTCGCGGGTGCTGGCAGGACTGAAGGAGGCGCCCGCCTCGTGAACGCCACGTTCGAGCGCAGGCTCACCCGCGACTGGGACGACCCCGGCGTGATCGGGATCGACGGCTACTGCGCGAAGGGCGGTTACGAGGCGCTGAAGAACGCCCTCAACATGGAGCCCGCCGCGATCATCGACACGGTGAAGGCGTCGGGCCTGCGTGGCCGAGGCGGCGCCGGTTTCCCGACCGGCATGAAGTGGTCGTTCGTCCCGACGAACACGGGCAAGCCCACCTACGTCACCGTGAACTTCGACGAGTCCGAGCCCGGGACGTGCAACAACCGCGAGCTCGTCGAACGCGACCCGCACCGCCTGCTGGAGGGGACGGCGATCGCCGCGCTCGCGATCGGCTGCCGGACCGCGTTCATCTACGTTCGCGGCGAGTACCTGGCGCAAGGAGTGATCCTCGAGGAAGCGATCGGCGAAGCGTACGGAGCCGGGTTCTTCGGGCGAGGGATCGCCGGGAGCGACGTTGACCTCGACATCGTGTTGCACCGGGGGGCGGGGGCCTACATCTGCGGCGAGGAGACCGCGCTCCTGAGCTCTCTCGAAGGGTTCCGAGGGCAGCCACGGCTCCGTCCTCCCTTCCCCGCGGTCGAGGGGCTCTACGCCTCACCGACCGTGATCAACAACGTCGAGACCCTGATGTCCGTGCCCGACATCGTCGTCCGCGGGCCCGAGTGGTACCGCGAGATGGGGACGGAGAAGTCACCCGGCACCAAGCTGTTCACGATCTCCGGCAAGGTGGAGCGCCCGGGCAACTACGAGCTCCCGCTCGGGACGCCGCTTCGTGTCCTGCTGGAGGACGTGGCCGGCGGGGTGCTCGACGGGCGCTCGTTGAAAGCGTGGACCCCGGGCGGGTCGTCGACGCCGCTGCTCACCGCCGAGCACATCGACACGCCGCTCGACTACGAGTCCGTGGCGGCGGCCGGTTCGCTGCTCGGCACCGGGGCGGTCATGGTCCTCGACGAGTCCGACTGCGTCGTGGATGCGGCCCAGCGGATGACCCGCTTCTACGCGCACGAGTCGTGCGGCAAGTGCACGCCGTGTCGTGAAGGGACGTGGTGGGCGGAGCGCGTGCTCGGGCGGATCGCCGACGGGTACGGCAAGGCGGAGGACATCCCGGTGATGGCGGACATGGGCAAGCACATCATGTTCCGCGCTTTCTGCGCCCTGGCCGACGGTGCCGCGTCCGTGATCGATTCGAGCCTGAAGCACTTCCGGGAGGAGTTCGAGGAGCACGTGCGGTTGGGCCGATGCCCGCTCCGAGAGGAACACGTTGAGGTGGCCTCGGCGGTATGAGTTCGACTCCGGACGTCACGCTGACGATCGACGGCAAGGAGGTCACGGTCCCCACCGGGACGCTGATCATCCGGGCCGCCGAGCGGCTCGGCATCGAGGTCCCGCGGTTCTGCGACCACCCGCTCCTGAGGCCGGCCGGCGCGTGCCGCCAGTGTTACGTCCGGGTCGAGGGCCAGCCGAAGCTCGCGACCTCCTGCACGATGACCGTCGCGCCCGGGATGATGGTGCGGACACAGAACAGCGACCCGGAGGTTGCCGACGCGCAGCGCGCGAACATCGAGTTCCTGCTCCTGAACCACCCGCTCGACTGCCCGATCTGCGACCGCGGAGGGGAGTGCCCGCTCCAGGATCAGGCCCTCGCCTACGGCCCGGGGGACACCCGGTTCCGGGAGGCGAAGCGTGTGTTCCCCAAGCCGATCCCGATGTCGCCGCTCGTTGGGCTGGATCGCGAGCGCTGCATCCTGTGCGCCCGCTGCACCAGGTTCTGCGACGAGATCTCCGGCGACCGGTTCCTCGAGCTGTTCGCGCGCGGTGCCGGAGAGCGTGTCGCGATCGCCGCCGGTGAGGACTTCCGCTCGCCGTTCAGCGGGAACACGGTGCAGATCTGCCCGGTGGGTGCCCTGACGTCGACGCCGTACCGGTTCGCGGCGCGTCCGTTCGACCTCACCTACGGCGACTCGGTGTGCCCGCATTGCTCCGCCGGCTGCAACATGCGCGTCGATGTCCGGCGTGGCGAGGTGGTCCGCCACTTGGCCCGCGACGAATACGACGTGAACGACTCCTGGCTCTGCGACAAGGGCCGCTACGCCTACCGGTTCCCGGACTCGCCGGAGCGGATCACGACGCCGCTGATCAGGGATCACGGGCTCGAGCCCGCCTCGTTCGGCGAGGTGATGACGAAGATCGCGGGCTGGGTCGACGGCGCGCGGGTCGGTGTGCTGACGGGCGGGCGTCTGATGGACGAGGACTACTACGCGTTGTCGAAGCTGACTCGCACCGTCTTCCGGACGAACGACCTCGATCATCGCCGGGGGAGCGGGGCGCCGGAGGCGGAGCTGGTCGCGGCGCGCACCCCGATGGGTGTGACCTATCGAGACGTCGAGCGGGCGCCGGTGATCCTGGTCGTCGGGCTCGACGCCGAGCAGGAGGTGCCGATCCTGCACCTGCGGCTGCGGAAGGCCGCAGCCGCCGGTGCGCGGATCTGGGTGGTGCACCCTCGCCGAACGCGACTCCAGGACGTGGCGACGCACATCCTGATCCGGCCGGGGGACGAGGCTCGTGTGTTCGCCGGCGGCACGGACCCGGTGATGGATGAGGCGCTGGAGGCGCTCCGCGCCGCCGGCGACACCCCGGTGGTGCTCGCCGGCGAGCGATCGGGCGCCGCCGACGCGGCCCAGACGCATCTCCTCGGATCGGGCGCTCGGTTCGCGTACGTCACCCGGCGTGCCGGAGACCGAGGTGCGCTCCGGGCCGGCGTGCATCCGTCTCTCCTTCCCGGAGGACGTTCTCTGGGCGAGGCAGGCGCGGTGGAGAGCCGTTGGAAGACCGCGATCGGTCGGGAAGCCGGCCGCGACTCGATGGGGATCCTTGAGGCCTGTGCGAACCGGGAGATCGACGTCCTCTATCTGGTGGGGGTTGATCCGCTCCGCGACTTCCCGGACGGCGCCCTCGCTCGGCGTGCCCTGGAGAACGTGCCGGTGAAGATCGTGCAGTCGCTGGAGCTCGGCTCGCTGGAGCCGTTCGCCGACGCGTTCCTCCCGGCCGCGCCCTTCCTCGAGAAGGAAGGGCACGTGACGAACTGGGAGGGTCGCGGACAGCGCTTCCGGCGCGTCCGCGACCCCGAGGGCATGTCGCTGCCCGACTGGGAGATCTTCGCGAGTCTCGGGCTTGCGTGTGGCGGCGACCTCGGCTTCGAGACCCTCGACGAGCTCCACGACGAGATGGGCGAGCTTCTGGCGCCGCTGGAGGCGGCCGGGCCGTCGATCGAGCGGACGACGACCGCCAACCACGGCACCGACGGCACCGACGGCCTCACGCTCTTCACCTACCCGCTGCTGGTGGACGAAGGTCGCCTGTCGGAACGGGCCGACGAGCTGAAGGCGGCGCTCGCCGCCCCGCCTTTCGTCGAGATCCACCCGGACGACGCCGGTGATGTGGCCGACGGCGCAGACGTCGTGCTCAAGACGGCGACCGGCGAGGTCACCCTCCGGGCGCGTGTGACCGAGCACGTCGCCCAAGGGTCGGTCTTCGTCCCGTTCAACCAGGCCGGCTGCCAGGCGAACCAGCTGCTCGACGGCGATTTCGTGACCTCCATCACCGTCGAGCCCGTCGCGGAACTCGTGGACGCCGAGACGGGGGCAGAAGCCTGATGGATTGGCTCGACTGGCTCCTGCTCGTCGCCCGCGTCGTGATCCTCTTCTTCACGCTGCTGATCTCCGTGCTGCTCTACATCTGGTTCGAGCGGAAGGTCATCGCGGACATGCAGACGCGGATGGGCCCGATGCGAGCCGGACCTCGCGGCCTGCTGATCACCCTCGCCGACGGGATCAAGCTCTTCTTCAAGGAGGGGATCCTCCCGACGAACGCCGATCGGCCCGTCTATCTCCTCGCGCCGGTGCTCGCGATGTTCCCGGGGTTCCTCGCGTTCGCCACCATCCCGTTCGGGACGAGCGTCACGCTGTTCGGTCGGAAGCTCGACTTCCAGCTCGTGGACCTCGACATCGGCATCCTCTGGGTCCTGGCGATGACCTCGATCATGGTCTACGGAGTCGTCCTCGCGGGCTGGTCTAGTGGATCGAACTACCCATTGCTCGGCGCCGTCCGCTCGTCGGCCCAGATGATCTCCTACGAGGTCGCGATGGGGCTCTCGCTCGTCGCGGTGCTGATGTACAGCGGGCACCTCTCCTTGTCCGAGATCGTCGCGGCGCAGGACCGCGTGTGGAACGTCGTCCCGATGTTCCCGGCGTTCGTGATCTACCTGATCTGCGGGATCGCGGAGACCAACCGACCGCCGTTCGACCTCGCCGAGGCAGAGTCGGAGCTCGTGGCCGGCTTCCACACCGAGTACTCCGGCATCACGTTCGCGATGTTCTTCCTCGGCGAGTACGTCGTCACCGTGACGGTCGCCGCCATCGGCGTGACGCTGTTCCTGGGGGGCTGGCGAGGGCCGGCCCCGGACTTCCTCCCGTGGCTCTGGCCGCTCCTGTGGTTCGCGTTCAAGGTGACGGCGGTCATCTACGTGTTCGTGCTGATCCGCGCCACGCTTCCGCGTGTCCGCTACGACCGCCTGATGGCGTTCGGCTGGAAGGTGCTGATCCCCTTCGGGCTCGTGTGGATCTTGATCACGGGAGCGGTCGTCGTGCTCCCCGACCACTTCGATCTCGATCGAGGGACGGTGTTGACGTGGGCGGCGATCGCGCTCGGCGTCACGTTGCTGCTCTCGTTCGTGCCCACAGGTCGGAAGACCCATGAGGAGGCGACCCGATGAGCGAGGACGAAGGCCGGCGCGAGCGGAGCTTCCTGGGAGACACGGGCGCCGTCCTCAAGGGTATGGCGACGGTCTTCAAGCAGACGTTCCGCCCCGACGACACCGAGGAGTACCCGAAGGTCATCGCCCCGATCCCCGAGCGGGCCCACACGGGTCGCCACCTGCTCAACCGGCACGAGAACGGCCTGGAGAAGTGCATCGGGTGCGAGCTCTGCGCGTTCGCCTGTCCGGCGGACGCGATCTGGGTAGAGGGCGAAGACAACGACCCGGAGAACCCGACGTCGCCGGGGGAGCGGTACGCGAAGGACTACCAGATCAACTACCTGCGCTGCATCATGTGCGGTCTCTGCGTCGAGGCCTGCCCGACGCGAGCCCTCACCCTCACGAGCTACTTCGAGATGTCCTACACCTCGCGCGAGGACGCGATCCTCACGAAGGAGCAGCTGCTGGAGCTACCTCCGGAGCTGGGCACCACTCCGGGGGCGGAGGAGGGCCTGTAGGGGTGCCGCTCGACAACGTCGTGTTCTGGGTCTTCGCGCCGATCTCGGTCGCGTCGGCGATCGGCATGCTGCTGATGCGGAACGCCGTCCACGCCGCGCTGTTCCTGGTCGTGAACTTCTTCTGCCTCGCGGTCTTCTACCTGATCCTCGACGCGCCGTTCCTGTTCGCCGTGCAGATCATCGTGTACGCGGGCGCGATCATGGTGCTGTTCCTGTTCGTGATCATGCTCCTCGGGGTGGATCGCGGCGACGATCTGCGGGAGCGGCTGTTCGCTCAGCGACCACTCGCACTGGCACTCGGGGCCGGCTTCGTGATCGAGATCGTGCTCGCCGTCCGCGCGGGGATCGGGTTCGCGACGAAGGCACCGGCGGGATTCGATGCCGTCAACGATCCCGGCAATACACAGGCGATCGCGAAGGTCCTGTTCCGCGACTACTTCTTCCCGTTCGAGGCCACGTCGATCCTCCTGATCATCGCCGCCATGGCGGCGATGGTGCTGGGACAGCGGAAGACACGCGCGGTGACCCAAGCAGAGCTGGAGGCGATGGAGACGACGACGCCGTGAGGACGCCGATCGCGTACTTCATCGTGTTGTCCGGTGTGCTGTTCACGCTCGGGACGCTCGGTGTGCTGCTCCGGAAGAACGCGCTGTTGATCTTCATGTCGGTCGAGCTCCAGCTGAACGCGGTGAACCTCGCGCTGGTCGCGTTCTCGAGGATGCACCTGGCGCTGGACGGTCAGGTGCTGGCGTTCTTCTCGATGGTGGTCGCGGCCGCCGAGGTCGTCGTCGGCCTCGCGATCATCGTGGCTGTGTACCGACGGCGGGGGACCGTCGACGTCGACAAGGCCAGAGGGCTCGCCGGCTGATGTTCACGGTCGGATCGGCATCGGGGGTTGGCAACCTGCTCTGGCTGGTGCCGGTTGTCCCGCTCGCGATCGCGGTGGTGAATCTCTTCATCGGGAGGCGACTCGGCAGGCTCGCCGGTGTCGTCGCGAGCGTGGCGGTCGGCCTCTCCTTCGTCCTCTCCAGCGTCATCGTGATGGATCTGCTGAGTCGACCGACCGAGGAACGCCTCGAGATCCAACGACTGTACGAATGGATCTCGGTCGGACGGTTCTCGGGCGGTGTCGATCTCCGCCTCGACGTGCTCTCCGCCACGATGATCCTGGTCATCACCGGTGTGGGTTTCTTGATCCACGTCTATGCGATCGGCTACATGGAGGGCGACCCCCGGTACGGTCGCTTCTTCTCGTACCTGAACCTGTTCGTGTTCTTCATGCTCCTGCTCGTCCTCGCGGACAACTACCTGCTGCTCTACGTCGGCTGGGAGGGCGTCGGACTCTGCTCGTACCTCTTGATCGGGTTCTGGTTCGAGAAGCCCGAGAACGCGACCGCCGCGAAGAAGGCGTTCGTCACCACTCGGATCGGCGACACGGCGATGCTGATCGGTTTGGCGCTGATCGTGTCGAAGTTCGGCACGCTCGACTTCGACGCGGTCCTCGGCGCTCCCGGCGATACGATCGCGAAGGGCACCGCGACGGCGATCTCGCTGCTGCTCTTCGCTGGCGCGATCGGGAAGTCCGCGCAGGTGCCGCTACACGTCTGGCTGCCGGATGCGATGGCCGGCCCCACACCGGTCTCCGCGCTCATCCACGCGGCCACGATGGTGACGGCCGGCGTCTATCTCGTCGTGCGGAGTGCGCCGCTCTTCGAGCTCTCCGGCGTCGCGCTCACCGTGGTGCTGATCGTCGGGCTCGTCACCGCCCTCTTCGCCGCCACGTGCGCCCTCGCGCAGGACGACATCAAGCGGGTCCTCGCGTACTCCACGATCAGCCAGCTCGGGTTCATGTTCATGGCCGCCGGTATGCGCTTCTACACGGGCGCGATGTTCATGCTCGTAGCACACGCGTTCTACAAGGCCCTGATGTTCCTCGGCGCAGGCTCGGTGATGCACGGCATGCACGAGGAGACCGACCTGCAGCGCATGGGCGGGCTCATCCGCCGGATGCCGATCACGGGTTGGACGTTCGTGATCGGCGCCCTGGCGCTCGCGGGCATCTGGCCGCTCGCGGGCTTCTTCGCGAAGGACCAGATCCTCGAGATCGCCAACCACACGGGGCGCACGTGGATCTATCTGCTCGGGACGCTCGGGGCGCTGCTGTCCGCGCTCTACATCGGCCGTCTCGTGTTCCTGGCGTTCTTCGGAGCCCCCAGGAGCGACGAGGCTCGTCACGCTCACGAATCGCCCCCCGTCATGACCGTTCCGCTCGTAATCCTGGCCGCGGGCGCGGTTCTCGCGGGGCTGTTCCTTTCGACCTCCGCCGAGGGCACGCTCGCGAGGTTCCTGGAGCCGATCACGGGGCCGGTCCCGCACGGCGAGGGGCTCTCGACCCTCGCCCTCTCTGTGATCGCGACCGCGATCGCGCTCAGCGCGCTCGCGGTCGCGTCGTGGATCTACGCATCCGGCCGGGTCGACTGGCTCGGGATCAGGGAGCGCCTGCAGCCGCTGCCGCGAGCCGCCGCATCGGGCTGGTACGTGGATCACGCCTACTCCACGCTGTTCGTGAAGCCGGGGATCGCGGCCGCCCGGTTCTCCGCGGAGGTCTTGGACTCGAAGGGCGTGGACGGGCTCGTGAACGGGGTGGGTGGCGGCGTCCGGCGGCTCGCCGCCTCCGGACGCCGCATCCAGACCGGGTTCGTCCGCTCCTATGCGCTCGGGTTCTTCCTCGGCGCCGTGGGCGTCCTCGTGTGGCTGGGGACGCGGCTGTGAACAAGCTCCTGACTCTCACGACGTTCCTACCGCTCCTGGGGGCGGTGATGGTGCTCGCCGGAGGTCGCGCCCTCAAGGACGATGCCGCTCGCTGGCTCGCGCTCGGTGTTTCCCTCGCGACCTTCATCGTGTCCCTGGTCATCCTCGGGCGGTTCGATCCGAGTGCGCGGGAACCCTTCCAGATGGTCGAGCAGGCGCAGTGGGTCGAGTCGATCGGGCTCACGTACACGCTCGGCGTGGACGGCGTGAGCATCTGGATGATCCTGCTCACCACGTTCCTGTTCCCGGTGTCGATCCTCGCGTCGTGGACCGTCACGGCGGACGTCCGCCGGTTCATGGCGGCGATGCTCGTCCTGGAGACCGCGGTGATCGGCACGTTCGTCGCCCTCGACCTGCTGCTCTTCTTCCTGTTCTTCGAAGCGCTCCTCGTCCCGATGTACCTGCTGATCGGCGGCTGGGGCGGCCGGCGTCGTATCTACGCGGCGATCAAGTTCTTCCTGTTCACGATGGCCGGCTCGGCCTTCCTGCTGCTCGCGATCCTGTTCCTGTATTCGAAGGGCGGCGCCGTGAGCTTCCGGTACGACGTGCTGCTCGACGTCGCCGGCGGGCTGCCGGCGACCACGGCCCGGTGGCTGTTCCTCGCGTTCTTCGTCGCGTTCGCCGTGAAGGTGCCGTTGGTGCCGCTGCACACCTGGCTGCCCGACGCGCACACCGAGGCGCCCACGGCCGGCTCGGTGCTCTTGGCCGCGCTCCTGTTGAAGGTGGGGACGTACGGGCTGATCCGGTTCAACCTCGTGCTCTTCCCCGAGGCGTCGAAGTACTTCGCCACCTTCGTGGGCGTGATCGCGGTGATCGGGATCATCTACGGCGCGGTGAACGCGCTGATCCAGACCGACATCAAGCGGCTCGTGGCGTACTCCTCCATCTCGCACCTCGGCTTCGTCGTGCTGGGCGTGTTCGCGTTCACCCAACAGGGGGTTACCGGGGGAGTGCTCCAGATGGTGAACCACGGCCTCGCGACCGGCGCGCTGTTCCTCCTCGTCGGGATGGTCTACGAGCGGACGCATACGCGGGACCTGGACCAGATGGGCGGGCTCGCGTCGGTGATGCCGTGGCTGATGGGCGCGTTCCTGTTCACCGCGTTCGCCTCCGCAGGGCTGCCCGGGTTGAACGGGTTCGTGGGCGAGTTCCTCGTGATCGTCGGCACGTTCGCGGTGAACCATTGGTTCGGGGCACTCGCCGCGACCGCCGTGGTGCTCGCCGCGATCTACCTCTTGTGGTCGTACCAGCGGATGGCGTTCGGACCGGTCCGCGAGGAGCACCGGCTGCTTCCCGACGTGAGCCTCCGCGAGGTCGTGGTGCTCGCGCCGGTGTTGGCGCTCCTGCTCGTGTTCGGGGTGGCGCCGAGCCTGCTGACCGACCGGATCGATCCGTCCGTCGAAGCCGTGATCGCCCGCGTTGCGCCCGAGGGGCAGCTCACCGATGTGGGCGATGCCGGATCCCGGGCCATCGCGTTCGAGGAGTTCCCGTGATCGGACAGGCTGCGCTCCCGACGCCCGAGCTCGTCTTCGAGCCGCTCCTTCCCGAGCTCGCCCTCGTCGCGTTCGCGATCGCCGGACTGCTCTACGAGGCGCTCGCGAAACGCTCGGAACCGCTCGTCCACCTCGCGATCGGACTCGTCGGCGTCGCCCTCGCCGCCGCGACGAGCCTCTGGCTCTGGAACTGGGACGGGGCCGCGACCGTGCTCGGTGGCACCGTCGCGGCCGACCGCTTCGCCGTCCTCGCGCGGCTCCTCCTGCTCACCGTCGCCGCGCTCGGTCTCCTGCTGGGATACCAGTACTTCGCGAGATCCGGCGACGAGCAGAAGGGCGAGTTCACTCCGCTGCTCCTGTTCGCGACGTCGGGGATGACGCTGATCGTGGCGGCCGCGGACCTCATCGTCACGTTCCTCGCCCTCGAGATCCTCTCGCTCTCGCTCTACGTCCTCACGGGCCTCACCGGCCGCCGCGCGGCGAACGAGGCCGCGATGAAGTACTTCCTCCTCGGCGCGTTCAGCTCGGCCTTCTTCCTCTACGGCGTGGCGATGGCCTACGGCGCCACCGGGACGACGAAGATCGGTGCGATGGCGCTCGCGCTGACGGGCGGCGGCGAGACGCAGGCACTCGCGCTCCTCGGGTTCGCGCTCCTCGCCGTCGGCTTCGGGTTCAAGGTCTCGGCCGCGCCGTTCCACATGTGGACGCCCGACGTCTATCAGGGCGCGCCCACCCCGGTGGTCGCCTTCATGTCGGCGGCAACGAAGATCGCCGCGTTCGGCGCCCTGATCCGCGTGCTGGACGTCGCGTTCCAGGCGCTCGCATGGGACTGGGCGCCGATCGTGTGGGTGCTCGCGGCCGCGTCGATCGTGCTGGGGAGCATCCTCGCGATCGCGCAGACCAACGTGAAGCGCATGCTCGCGTACTCGAGCATCGCGCACGCGGGGTTCATCCTTACAGGACTCACGGCCCCCGGCTCGGTCGGCATCCGCTCCGCGGTCTTCTACCTCGTGGCGTACGCGGCGATGACCGTCGGGGCATTCGGGACCGTGATGCTCGTGTCCGGAAGGGGAGAGGAGCGGACCCGGATCTCCGACTACGCGGGGCTCGCGCGCACCAACCCCATCGCCGCGGCGCTGATGACCTTGTTCCTCCTCTCGCTCGCGGGGATCCCTCCAACCGCCGGATTCATCGCGAAGGTGAACGTCTTCTCCGCGGCGATCGATGCGGGGTACTGGGGACTCGTACTGATCGGGGTGCTTCTGAGCGTCGCGGCCGCCTTCTTCTATCTGCGCGTGATCGTGTTGATGTACATGCAAGAGCCCGAAGAGGTGTCGGCGACTGGGATCGCGGAGGGGGATGGGGCTGTCGCCGGGGATGCCGCCGTCCTCGCCGTCCCGGCCGCCGCGACGCTCCTGCTGGGCGTGTTCCCCGGAGTGATCATCGGCGTCATCGAGAAGGCCTCGGTCCTGAGATGGTAGTGACGATGAAGGAGAAGGCCCGATGAGCAGGCGTGTGATCCCCGGCCTCGAGTCGCCCGACCTCGTCCTGGAGTCCGAGGTCCGGACGCGGCTGGACCGGGTCGAGGAGGCGCTCCGGAAGGCCCTCGAGGAAGCCGACTCCGAGCTCCTTTCCGCGGCGGCCACCTATCTCCTCGCGGCTGGCGGGAAGCGGTTCCGTCCGATGCTCGCGCTCCTGTCCGGTTACTTCGGCGACCCGACCGACCCGCGCCTGATCCCGGCGTCGGTGTCGCTCGAGCTCGTCCACGTCGCGACCCTGTACCACGACGACGTGATCGACGAGGCGGAGTCGCGCCACGGCGTGCCGGCCGCGAACGTCCGCTGGGACAACACGGTGGCGATCCTGACGGGCGACTACCTGTTCGCCCGCGCGTCGGAGGTCGGTGCCGACCTCGGCCCCGACGTCTGCCGCATCCTCGCGCAGACGATCGCCGTGCTCTGCGACGGCCAGATCCGGGAGGTGGACGCCTCGCGGCGGCTCGATCGGACCGAGGCCAACTATCTCGAGGTGATCCGCCGCAAGACGGGTGCGCTGATCGCCGCGTCCTGCCGGCTCGGGGCGATGATGTCCGACGCCTCTGCCGAACACGTCGACATCCTCGAGGGCTTCGGGGAGTCGCTTGGCCTCGCATTCCAGCTCTCCGACGACATCATGGACCTCACCGCGAGCCAGCTGGAGCTCGGCAAGGAGCCCGGGGTGGATCTCAAGGAGGGCGTCTACACGCTGCCGGTCCTTCACGCCCTCGAGCACTCTCCCCACCGTGAGGAGCTGGCCCGGATCCTCGCCACGGGCGTACACGGCGAGCTCCTCGACCGCGCGCTCGAGATCGTCACGGACGGTGACTCGATCGAGCACGCTCGGCAGGCCGTCCGCGACGAGGTCGGGCACGCGGTCGCCCTCGTCGAGCGGCTCCCGGAGGGGCCCGCCCAGCACGCATTGGTGCAGCTCGCGCGCTTCCTTTCCGCGCGCTGTGGAGCGGGCGACGTCGAAGGGAAGGGTGGTGTCTCACTGAGACACCACCAAGGGAAGGCGCCCTGATGGATCATGCTAGGATCCGCGCTCGGGAAGACTTTCACAAGCGTGCCTGACTACTACTCGTCCTACGGTGTCGTGCTGGCGGTCGTGGCCGCTGGAGCTATCCTCGTCATCGTGGCGTTCACGGCCGCCCGCCTGATCGCCCCGCACCGTCCCAGCCCGGAGAAGCTCACCACCTACGAGTGCGGGATCGATCCGGTCGGCGAGGGCTGGTCGCAGAGCCAGATCCGCTACTACGTGTTCGGGTTCCTCTTCGTGATCTTCGACGTCGAGGCGGTGTTCCTCTTCCCGTGGGCACGCGTCTTCGAGAGCCTCGGCTGGGCGGCGGTGGTCGAGATGGGCATCTTCATCGGGATCCTCGGCACGGGGCTGCTCTACGCCTGGCGCAAGGGGGTCGTGAAGTGGGCCTGATCACCGAGAAGACCGCGCTCCCCAAGATCCAGCCCGTGAAGTTCCTGCTCAACTGGGGCCGCCGGTACTCCCTGTGGGTCATGAACTTCGGTCTGGCCTGTTGCGCGATCGAGCTGATCGCGACCTCGACCTCCAAGCACGATTTCATCCGCCTCGGCGTGATCCCCTTCGCCCACGGCCCGCGCCAGGCGGATCTCCTCGTCGTGGCGGGGACCCTGACCGACAAGATGGCGCCCGCTCTCAAGCGCGTCTACGACCAGATCCCGGATCCGAAGTACGTGATCTCGTTCGGCTCCTGCTCGAACTGCGGCGGTCCCTACTGGGACTCGTATTCGGTCACCAAGGGCGTCGACCAGATCGTGCCCGTCGACGTCTACGTGCCCGGCTGCCCGCCCCGCCCCGAAGCTCTGCTGCACGGGATCGTGAAGCTGCAGGAGAAGATCAAGGACGAGGACATCCAGGAGAAGTGGGCGAGTGGCCACAGCGCTGTCTCCTGAGGACGTGGAATCGCGCCTCCGGGCGCGGTTCGGCCAGGACATCCTCGCGTTCGAGGTGCAGCACGGTCACGCCGTCGCGACCGTCAGCACCGAGACGTACCGCGACGTCTGCCGGCTCCTGCGGGACGAGCCCGAGTTCGACTGCACCTACTGCGACTTCACGGCCGGCGTGGACTTCGGCCCGGAACGGGGCTTCGAGGTCGTGACGCATCTGTACTCGCTCACCCACCGACACAACGTGCGGATCAAGGTGCTGCTGACGCACGAAGATCCGACCTGCCCGACGGTCTCCGACCTGTTCCCGACGTCGGACTGGCACGAGCGGGAGACGCGGGAGATGTTCGGGATCCACTTCGAGGGGCACCCCAAGCCCGTGAAGCTCCTGCTCTCGGAGCCATTCGAAGGCCAGCCGCTGCGCAAGGACTTCCCGTTGATGAGCCGCGAGGCCAAGCCGTGGCCGGGTCTCGTGGAAGGTGAGCCCGTGGAGGACGACGAGTGATCCTCGCCGAGACCGGTGTCTCGATCGCCGAGGAGGCGTTCTCGAACTTCTGGCTGGTTCTGTTGCTGAAGACGATCGCCGTGATGGGGTTCTTCCTCGTGGTGCCGCTGGGGATCGGCTACATCGAGCACAAGGGCCTCGCACACATGCAGGCGAGGCTCGGACCGATGGAGGCGGGTCGGTTCCACGGATGGGCCCAGCTCGTGGCCGACGGGGTCAAGTTCATCCAGAAGGAGGACATCGTCCCCGCCGCCGCCGACCGCCACGTGTTCTCGCTCGCCCCCGCGGTGGCGATGATCCCGTACATCGCGATCCTGGTCGTCCTGCCGCTCGGCGACACGGTGTTCGCGGAGAACCTCGACGTGGGCATCTTCTTCGTGCTGGCGATGTCCAGCGTCTCCGTGATCGGGATCATGATGGCCGGTTGGTCCTCGGCGAACAAGTTCTCGCTGATCGGCGCCATCCGCGCCGCCGCACAGCTGATCGCCTATGAGCTGCCGCTCGTGATCGCCGCGGCAGCGATCGTGATGCAGGCCGGCACGCTCTCGATGGTGGGGATCGCCGAGGCGCAGGAGCACCTGTGGTTCATCATCCCGCAGTTCCCCGGGTTCCTGATCTTCATGATGGCGACCTTCGCCGAGCTCCAGCGACCGCCGTTCGACATGCCGATCGCCGACTCCGAGATCATCTTCGGCGCCTACACCGAATACACGGGCCTGAAGTTCGCGTTCTTCCTGCTCGCCGAGTACGGCGGGATCGTCGCGTTCTCGGGGATCGCCGCGGTCCTCTATCTCGGTGGGTACCAGCCGCTCCCGGGGATCCCGATCCCGGGGGTGCTGATGATGATGGGCAAGATCGGCGCGCTCGCGTTCTTGTTCATCTGGCTGCGGGCGACCTACCCGCGCCTGCGTGAGGATCAGCTCCAGCGTTTCTCCTGGCTGGTGCTCATCCCGCTCTCCCTCGCCCTCATCATGGGTGTGGCCGTCGCGAAGGTGGCGTTCTAGATGGCCGAGCAGAAGCGCAAGAAGGGGACCGGCCTCGGCCTCGCGAAAGGCCTCTCCGTCACGCTCAAGACGATGCTCCAGCCCGCCGTCACACAGCAGTACCCGCACGTGAAGCCCGACCTCCCGGCACGAACGCGAGGCGTGATCGCGCTCAAGGAAGCCAACTGCACCGTCTGCTACAAGTGCTCGCGCGAGTGCCCCGACTGGTGCATCTACATCGACGCGCACAAGGAGACGCACGACCCGGCCGGTGGCGGGCGGGCGCGCTCGCAGAAGGTCCTCGATCGGTTCGCGATCGACTACGCCCTGTGCATGTATTGCGGGATCTGCGTCGAGGTCTGCCCGTTCGACGCGTTGTTCTGGAGCCCGGAGTTCGAGTACGGCGAGTACGACATCGACCTCATGACGCACGAGAAGGAACGGCTCGAGGAGTGGACGTACACCGTCTTGCCGCCTCCTGGGCTGGAAGAGGGCGCGGAGCCCGTGGAGGAACAGGCTTCGTGACGGCCCAGGAATACGCGTTCGCCGTGATCGCCGCGGTGGGCTCGATCAGCGCCATCGCGGTGGTGACCGCCAGGAACGTCGTGCACGCGGCGCTCTATCTCATGGTGGCTCTGCTCTCGGTCGGTGCAACGTTCCTGCTCCTCGGCGCGGAGTTCGCCGGCTGGGTCCAGATCCTGATCTACGTGGGTGCGATCGTGATCCTGTTCCTCTTCGGCCTGATGCTCACGAAGGCGCCGATCGGCCGGGACACCCTCGACAACAACCGGCGGTGGCTCGGGGCGCTCGTCGCGCTGGGGGTGTTCGCCGGCCTGGTCTTCTTGATCCAGGAAGCGTTCCCGTTCGACTCCGAGCAGTTCGCGGTGTTCCGGTCGACGACCCAGAACGTGGGCGAGTCGATGTTCCGCGACTACGTGCTCCCGTTCGAAGCGATCTCGTTCCTGTTGCTCGCGGCGTTGATCGGCGCGATCGTCCTCGCGCGCAAGGACGAGGGGGATTGACGTGATCCGACTCCCATTCGTGCTGGTGTTCTCGACGCTGCTGTTCTCCGTCGGTGTCTACGGGGTTCTCGCGCGCCGGAACGCCGTCATGGTCCTGATGGCGATCGAGCTGATGCTGAACGCCGTGAACGTGAACCTGATCGCGTTCTCGTCGTCACTGCACGATGTGGGGGGACAGATCTTCGCGCTCTTCGTGATCGCCGTCGCGGCGGCCGAGGTGGGGATCGGGCTCGCGATCGTGATCCTGCTGTTCCGCAACCGAGCCTCGATCAATGTGGACGAGGTGAACCTCCTCAAGTGGTAGCGGCCGAGACCTCAGCCGCCGCCTCCGGCGCGATCCAGTACGCCTGGGTCATCGCTCTGTTGCCCTTCCTCTCGGCCGCCCTGACGCTGTTCTTCGGGAAGCGAACGCCGGGGCAGGGCGCGGTCTACGGGATCACCGCTCTCGGCGCCGGGTTCGTGATGTCGCTCGCGGTGCTGTGGCATTTCGTCACCGGGGGAGGGCCCTACGCCCCGCCCGGCATCGAGTGGTTCACGATCGGTCCGTTGCATCTCGAGGTCGGGCAGTACGTCGACGGCCTGACCGCCGTGATGCTGGTGGTGGTGACTGCCGTGTCGCTCGCGGTCCACGTGTACTCACTCGGGTACATGCACGGCGACGTCCGGTTCACCTGGTTCTATGTCGTCCTGTCGCTGTTCACCGGCGCGATGCTCACCGTCGTCATCGCGAACAACCTGCTGATGCTCCTGGTCGGCTGGGAGATCATGGGCGTCTGCTCCTACCTGCTGATCGGCCACTGGTACGAGGAACACGAGAACTCGAGCGCGGCGATCAAGGCGTTCATCACCACCCGCATCGGCGACGTGCCGTTCATGTTCGGGATCTTCGCGCTGATCTTCGCCACCGGCTTCACCACGACGAACATCGCCGAGATCGGCGAAGCGATCGCCGGGCCGGGAACGTCGCGGGGGTTGGTGACCGCGGCGGCGCTGCTGCTGTTCGGCGGGGCGGTCGGCAAGTCCGCCCAGTTCCCGCTCCACGTGTGGCTGCCCGACGCGATGGCCGGTCCCACGCCGGTCTCGGCCCTGATCCACGCCGCCACGATGGTCGCCGCAGGCGTCTACCTGGTCGGGCGGATGTACGAGGTCTTCGTCCACGCGGACCCGTTCGTGTTGACGATCGTCAGCGTGACCGCCGCGATCACGGCGCTGGGCGCCGCGTTCCTGGCCTTCGTACAAGACGACATCAAGCGGGTCCTCGCGTACTCGACACTGTCGCAGCTCGCCTACATGGTCGCCGGCCTCTCGCTCGGGCCGATAGGGGTCACGGCGGGTTTCTTCCATCTGTTCACGCACGCGTTCTTCAAGGCCCTGCTGTTCCTCGGCGCGGGGTCCGTGATCCACGCGGTCCATTCGAACAACATGAGCGAGATGGGTGGACTGAAGGACGAGATGCCCGTCACCTTCTGGACGTTCCTGATCGGCTCCGCCGCCCTCGCGGGCGTGTTCCCGCTCGCCGGCTTCTGGTCCAAGGACGAGCTCCTGGTGGGCGCCTGGGAAGAGAACCAGTGGCTCTTCTTCGTCCTCCTGGCCGTCGCCGTGATGACGGCCTTCTACATGACCCGGTGCGTCCTGCTCACGTTCTTCGGCACGTACCGGGGCCAGTCACATCCGCACGAGTCGCCGGCGGTCATGACCGGCCCGCTCGTGGCGCTCGCAGGCGCCTCGGTCGTCGCGGGGTTCTTAGGAGCTCCGCAGCTCGGTGCGGTCTTCGGAGACTGGGTGTTCTTCGAGCATCCGCACGAGGCGAGCTTCGTCTTCTGGGTGGCCCTCGTCGGCACGATCGCGGCCGCCGCAGGGATCCTGATCGGCTACCCGCTGTACCGGGAACGTCGTGAGCGGGACCCGCTCATGGCGTTCCCTCGCGCGTGGAACCTGCTCCAGCATCGCTACTACATCGACGACTTCTACATGAAGGGCATCGTGTTCCCGATCCGTGACCGGGTGTCCGCCGCCGTGTATTGGACCAACCAGCACGTCCTGGACGGCGTGGTGAACGGAGCCGCGTGGGTGACGCGCGGGGCGGGGACGTTCGTGAGCTGGGTCGACCGCACCTTCGTCGACGGCGCCGTGAACGCCGTCGGCGGGCTGACCAGCGCGACCGGGGGTCTGCTCAAGTACCTGCAAACCGGCAACGTCCAGTGGTACGCGGTGCTGCTGTTCTCAGGCGTCGTGGCGTTGACGATCGTGTTCGTCCAGATCGCGTGAGGAGTGTGAGATGACCTGGGAGAGCTCGGCGATCACGATCACCACCCTGCTGCCGATCCTCGGAGCGTTGGTGATCCTCCTCGTGCCGAGGGATCGCGAACGCATGGTTCGCGGACTCGGCATCCTCTTCACCGGAGCCGCGCTGGTGCTGTCGATCGCGATGATGATCGGGTTCGACTACGGGACGGACGGGCTCCAGTACGAGCTCGACGTGACCTGGATCTCGGCGATCGGTGCCCGCTATCACGTCGGCATCGATGGGATCTCGATGCCGCTCTACGCGCTGACCTTCCTGCTCTCGTTCCTATGCGCCGTCTACACGTGGCGGTTCGTACCGGATCCCGGCCGCACGAAGGCGTTCCTGGCGCTGATGCTGCTGCTCGAGACGGGGATGGCCGGCACGTTCATCGCCTTCGACCTGATCCTGTTCTTCGTCTTCTGGGAGATGGTGTTGGTCCCGATGTACTTCCTGATCGGGATCTGGGGGTCGGCGAACCGCGAGTACGCCGCGATCAAGTTCTTCCTCTACACGCTCTTCGGCTCGGTGTTCATGCTGCTGGGCTTCCTGGCGCTCTACTTCAACGGTCCCGAGCCGCACACGTTCGACCTCGTGAAGCTCACCGAGTTCGGAGCGGGAGGCGGCTACGCGCACACGTTCCAGCTGATCGTGTTCGGAGCGGTCGCGCTCGGGTTCGCGATCAAGGTCCCGATGTGGCCGTTCCACACGTGGCTGCCCGACGCCCATACGGAGGCACCCACGATCGGCTCGGTGCTCCTGGCCGGGATCATGCTGAAGATGGGAACGTACGGCTTCATCCGGATCGCCCTCCCGATGCTCCCGGAGGGGGCCCAGGCCTACGCCCCATGGATCGGGATCCTCGCGGCGATCGCGATCGTGTACGCCGCGCTCGCCTGTCTGGCGCAACGGGACCTGAAACGGCTGATCGCGTTCTCCTCGGTCGGGCACATGGGGTTCGTGATGCTCGGCATCGCCACGCTCACCGAGATCGGGATCCAGGCGGCGGTGTTCGGCATGGTCGCCCACGGTGTGATCACCGGGATGCTCTTCTTCTGTGTCGGCTCGATCTACGACCGGTACCACACCAGGCAGATCGCGGAGATCGGCGGTGGGATGGCGCAACGCATGCCGAAGCTCGCGGGTGTGTTCGCGTTCGTCGCGATCGCCTCCCTCGGGCTCCCGGGGCTCGCCGGGTTCTGGGGCGAGGTGATGGCCCTGCTCTCGGCGTTCCGCCCGAACGAGGCACTCCTCGGTGACCACGTGGGCCTGTTCCGGGGGCTCATGGTCGCCGGGGGGATCGGCACGATCCTCACGGCCGGCTATTTCCTGTGGATGCTGCAGCGCGTGAACATGGGCACGATGCCCGAGCGCTGGAACGAGCATGCGCTCGGCGACATCCATAGCGTCGAGTGGTTGTCCTGGACGCCGCTGCTGGTGCTGATCGTCGCGCTCGGACTGTTCCCACGCCTGATCTTCGGGATCAGCCAGGAGGCCGTGAGCGGCATCATGGCGGCCCTGGGGCAGGGAGGCTGACCGCGGCGTGAGCGTCGACTTCCACGCGATCCTGCCGGAGCTGATCCTCGCGGGCACGATCATGCTCGTGCTCATCGTCGACCTGTTCCTGCCGGCTCGCCTGAAGTCGGCGTCGATGGCGATCGGTCTCGTGGGGGTGCTGGCCTCGCTCGGGGCCGTGCTCACGCTCATGGGGGAGGAACGCGCCACGTTCGGCGGCTCGTTCGTCATCGACAACTTCGCCGTCCTGTTCAAGGTCTTCTTCCTCGCGGCGGCGGTCATCGTCCTCGCGGTCTCGCGCCGGTACTTCGACCAGCCGGGCTACTACCAAGGGGAGTACTACTTCCTGCTCCTCACGTCGTTCCTCGGCTGCTTGCTCATGCCCTCCTCGCGCGACCTGCTGATGCTGTTCATCTCGCTGGAGCTCGTCTCGGCGCCGGGGTTCCTGATGGCCGCGTTCCGCAAGTGGGACGTGACCGGCGTCGAGGGCGGGCTGAAGTTCTTCCTCATCGGTGTGCTCTCGACCGCGGTGATGCTCTTCGGGATGAGTCTGATCTACGGGCTGACCGGGGGAGAGACGCGGCTCGATGCGATCGCCGCCGCCCTCGGTGAGCTCGATCCGTCCCAGGAGGCGATGGCGCTCGCGTCGATCCTCTTCGTCGTGGTGGGCTTCGCGTTCAAGGTCTCCGCGTTCCCCTTCCAGTTCTGGGCGCCCGACACGTACGAGGGCGCGCCGGTGCCGGTGGCGGCGTTCCTGGCCGTGGCGTCCAAGGCTGCCGGGTTCGCGGGGCTCTTGCAGCTGATGTTCGTGGCGTTCATCGGCCAGTACGAGTTCTGGGTGCCGATCTTCGCGTTCCTCTCGATCGCCACGATGACGATCGGGAACCTCGTGGCGTTGCAGCAGCGGCAGTTCGTGCGACTGCTCGCGTACTCCGGCATCGCCCAGGCGGGCTACATGTTGCTGCCCTTCGCCCTGGTGACGAACGACCAGGCCGTCAACCAGCAGGCGTTCGCGTCCGCGACCGGCTACATCTTGATCTACGGCATCATGAACCTGGGTGCGTTCGCGGTGGCCGTCGCGCTCAGCAAGCGCAGTCCGAGGCTCCTGATCTCCGACTTCGCAGGCGTCGCGCGGGTCGCGCCGTTCCTCGCCGTGGGGATGACGCTGTTCATGGTCTCGCTGGCCGGCGTGCCGCCGGCGGCCGGGTTCTGGGCCAAGATCCTGATCTTCGGCGCGGCGATCGCACGCGGCGACGTGATCGGCCCCGTGCTGGCCGCGATCATGGTCGTGAACTCGGTGATCAGCGTCTTCTACTACCTGGCCGTCGCGCGCCAGATGTTCCAGCCTTCCGAGGACACCACGCCCCTGCGGACGCCCGTCCTGGTGGCGGGCGCGGTCGGCCTCTCGATGGCGGCGCTCCTGTTCTTCTTCCTGGTGCCCGGCACGTTCTCGAAGCTCGCCGACATCTCGACGCTCGTCGGCTGAACCGGCGCCCTCCGTCCGAACGAAAGAGCTGTGAGAGCATGGTTCTGACGGGGACGTTTTTCCTCCACCAGACGGTGGGAACGACCCCACAAAGAGACCCACACAAGGAGCGTGAGGACAGATGGCACCGGGGATCAACCGGATGAAGACTTGGGTCCTGATCGCGGCGATGGGCGGCCTGTTCATCGTCGTCGGGCAACTGCTCGGCGGCACGAACGGAGCGACGATCGCGCTGGTCCTGGCGGTGATCTTCAACTTCGCGATGTACTGGTTCTCCGACAAGATCGCGATTAAGACCACACGCTCGAAGCCCGTCACCGAGCGGGAGATGCCCGATTACTACCGCATCGTCCGGCAGCTCGCGACCGAGCTGAACATGCCCATGCCGAAGCTGTTCGTCTCGGAGATGATGCAGCCGAACGCCTTCGCCACGGGACGGAATCCGGAGAACGCGTCGGTCGCCGTGACCCGGGGCATCCTGGAGATCCTCGACGAGCGTGAGCTCCGCGGCGTCCTCGCGCACGAGCTGTCCCACGTGGCCAACCGAGACATCCTGATCTCCTCGATCGCGGCCGCGATCGGTATGAGCATCACGTTCCTGGCGCGGTTCGCGTTCTTCTTCGGTGGGAGCGACGAAAAGGGCGGCGGCAACATCTTCGCGCTCCTCCTGGCGTGGATCCTCGCCCCCATCGCCGCGCTGCTGATCCAGATGGCGGTGACGCGGTCACGCGAGTACCAGGCCGACGAGTCGGGCGCGTTCCTGTCCAGGGATCCCGACGCACTGGCGAGCGCGCTCATCAAGCTGGAGCAGGCGTCCCGGAAGGTGCCCCCACTCGCGACCGTGAGCCCGGCCGCAGCGCACATGTTCATCGTGAACCCGATGAACGCCCTGCAGGCGCCCGGCCGCGGCGGCATCACGAGCCTGTTCCGGACCCATCCGCCGACCGAGGCCCGCGTCGAGCGCTTGAGGGTGATCGCCAGCGAGCTCCGCGGCGAACGCGGCCCGATCGGCTAGGCCGTCAGTTCCTGGCAGAACGCGCCGAACGCGTCGATGTAGCGCTGGACGTCGTCCTCGGTGTGTTGAACCGAAACCGTCCATTGCTCCTCGTCACCCGGCGTCATGAAGATGCCGCGGTTGACCATCCACGGATACGAGGCCCAGTAGAGCTCCGTGTGCGTCTCCAGGAAGTCCCGATAGTTCGTGAGCCGCTCACCGCGGTAGGAGACGCAGCCCTTCGCGCCAAGGTCCACCGTGTGCGCCGGCAGGTCCGCGTCCGCGATCGCTCGGTCGCAGCCCTCGGCGAGCTTCGCCCCCAGCTTGCCGAGGTGGTCGTAGGCATCGCGGGTCAGGACCTGCGTGAGGGCGGTGAGCCCGGCAGCGGATGAGAGCGGGTTCCCGTTGAACGTCCCCTGCTGGGCGGCCCCCTTGGACACCCATTCCATGATCCGCCTCTCTCCGCCGAACGCGCCGATCGTGGAGCCGCCGCCGATCGCCTTGGCGAACGCGGACAGGTGCGGCTTCACGCCGTAGCGCTCGATGGTCCCTCCGTAGGCGATCGTGCCGCCGCACTTCACCTCGTCGTAGATCAGGACCACCCCGTGCTTGTCGCACACGTCGCGCAGGGCCTGCAGGTACCCGGGCTGGGGCTCGATGATGCCGACGTTCATCATCACGGGTTCGAGGATCACCGCCGCGACCTCGCCCTCGTTGTCCGCGAGCGCCTGCTCGACGGCGCCGGCATCGTTGAATGGAACCACGATCGTCGTGTCCCACAGCGCCTTCGGGATGCCCTTCGACGTGGGCTGCGTGGTGTACCAAGCCTGTCCCTCGTGACTCGCGTCGTGCCGGATGCCGAGCACGTCCGCCTCGGGAACCACCGAGAACAGCAGCGAGTCGTGGTGGCCGTGGTAGGAGCCTTCCATCTTCACGACCTTGTCCCGGCCGGTGGCGGCGCGCGCCACGCGGAGGGCATCCATCGTGGCCTCGGTGCCGGAGTTGACGATCCGCACCTGCTCGAGATCGAAGCGCTCGCAGATCGCCTCCGCGAGCGCCACGGTCGTCGGCGTCGTGACGGCGAAGTGGATCGCCTCCCGGGCGGCCTTCTCGAGGGCCTCGACGATCTTCGGATGGGCGTGCCCGACGATGTTCACCCCGAAGCCGCCGTGGAAGTCCTTGTACTCGGTGCCGTCCACGTCCCAGACGCTCGACCCTCGGCCCTTCTCGAGGTAGACGGGGTACGGGTCGCCGACCTGGAAGTTGGAGGAAACCCCGCTGGGGAGTGTCTTGAGGGCTCGTTCGTAGAGCGCCTTCGACGCCGTCGTTCTCGTCAGTAGATCGGCGCTTTCGCGTTCGGCGATCTCCGCTGCGCGTGCTTTGAGCCGTTCGAGGTCCATCCCCACCTCCTGAAGGTCAGAGGAATCTACTGGGGGACAGGCTCCCTCACAACAAGATGGTTGCGCTGCGTTGCCGCCCTTCAGCGATAGTTCGTGAACTGCAGTGCCAAGCCGAAGTCCTCTTCCTTGACCGCGCGGATCGCGGACTGCAGATCGTCCTTCGACTTCGCGGAAACACGCAGCTGGGAGCCCTGGATCTGGGTCTGCGCCTTGGGAACGGAGCTTCGAACGAACTTGGAGATCTGCTTCGCCTTCTCGTCGGGGATCCCCTGGATCACGTCGATGGCCTGGCGGACCGTCCCCTTCGCAGCCTGCTGGACCTCACCTGGCTTGAGGGACTTCAGTGGCACCTGACGCTTGACCGCCTTCTCCTGGAGCACCTGCCAGGCCGCCTTGAGGCGATCCTCGGTGCCGGCGGCCATCTCGATCTTGTCGGCCTCCAGTGCGACCGATGTGCCGGTGCCCTTGAAGTCGAAACGCTGAGAGATCTCGCGGGCCGCCTGGTCGACCGCGTTCCGGATCTCCTGCATGTCCACCTCGGACACGATGTCGAACGAGAACTGGTCCTTCGCCATGAGCCAATCCTAGAAGGACATGGGCTCGAACGTCCCGGCCGGTTGGCGGCCAAGGGGTTGGTAACCGTCGGTTGCTATCCTCAGCGGTGATCCCGGGAGGATGCCCGAGTGGCCAAAGGGAGCGGCCTGTAAAGTCGCCGGCGTAGCCTACGGAGGTTCGAATCCTCCTCCTCCCACAACGGGGTGTTCGCGATACTAGGCAGGTAGTGTTCGCGAAACTCGGCCAAGACCGTCCGGATCGCCGTTTCGGGCAAGCCTGAGTTCTCTCAACTGTCACTCGTGGCTCTCAGGTGCCCACAGCGGCGCGCCTGGGTCGAATGAAGACATGACGATGCAGACCTCGGGGTGAGGTCTGCATCAGGTATCTCGATGCGGCGGAACTCAGGGAGGGGCGCGGTCTTCGGGGTTGGTCTGTTCTTCCGGCGAGGCCGCTTCGGGCGCGTTGGGCTCGTCGAGAGTCGTGTCCGTGACAACCGGGCGGCTGTCGATCGGTGGCCTGAGGACCTCGGCGAACGGGCGGGTGCGCCGCTTCGTGCGGCGGTT
>DATKDI010000041.1:0-10653 GCA_035512775.1 Actinomycetota bacterium
CAGCGAGGGGCCGCCGCCCGAGCGGGCCCGCTCCACGGCCTCTCGCGCCGCCGCCTCCACGGCCAGCACGTCGGCTCCGTCCACGCGCACGCCGGGCATCCCGTAGGCGGCAGCGCGCTCCGCGATCGTCGGCACCGGGAATTCGAGCTCGTTCGGCGTGGAGTAGGCATAGAGGTTGTTGTTGACCACCCAGACGACCGGCAGCTCCGCGATCGCCGACATGTTGAGCGACTCGTGCCAGCGGCCGTTGGAGGTGGCGCCGTCGCCGCAGATCGCCATGGCGACGTTCGGCTCACGCCGGCGCTTGTACGCCAGTGCGGCGCCGCACGCCACCGGGTACGCGATCGGCAGGTGCGACATGACGGTCCAGGTCTTGTTCCCGTACCAGTCGCCGATGTGGCTGTTCCCGTCTCGTCCGCGCGTGTAGCCGTCGATCCGCCCCCAGAACTGCGCCATGATCCGCTTCAGGTCGAGCCCCTTCGCGATCTGCGCCGAGAGGTCGCGATGCGTGGGGAAGAGCGAGTCCTCGGGACGGAGCGGGAGCACGACTCCGATGTGCGTCCCCTCCTGTCCGCGCCCGGAGTAGATCGCGCCCGGGAGACGGCCCTGGCGGTACAGCGCCTCCATCCGCTCGTCGAAGTGGCGGCAGAGCTTCAGGAGATAGAGGGCTCGTTTCAGCTCGTCGTCGGGGAGCCGCCGACCGGTCTTCTGCTGTTCGTCCTGACGGGTCTTGGTCGTCGCCACTCGGCTCCTCAGGCTGTGTGCAGGGGCTTGCCGGCCAAGGCGAGATGCGCCTCGCCGATCGCCTCGGACAGGGACGGATGGGGATGCATCAGTGCGGCGACCTCCGCCGGCACGGCTTCCCAGTTCGTGATGAGCATCGCCTCGGCGATCAGGTCCGTGACGTGAGGACCGATCATATGGACCCCCAGGACGGGGCCTCCCCCCTGATCACTCACGACCTTGACGAAGCCTCCTTCGCCGAGGATGTTCGCCTTGCCGATCCCCCTGAAGTCCAGATGCTCCGTCGCCAGCTTGTGGCCGAGGTCCTTGGCTTGGGTGGCCGTGAGGCCCACGCTCGCGATCTCGGGGGTGCAGTACGTGACCCGTGGGATGTTGACGTAGTCGATGTCGGGCACTGCCTCGCCGGCGATCCGTTCGGCGACCGCATAGCCCTCGGTGAACGCGACATGCGCCAGCTGGAGAGGCGTCGCCGCCACGTCTCCGACCGCCCACACATGCTCCACGTTGGTGCGCAGCTGGCCGTCGATGTTCACGAAACCCTTGTCGTGGATCGAGACGCCCGCCTCCTCGAGGCCGAGCCCCTCGGTCACCGGTCCGCGCCCGATCGCGACGAGGCACACGTCGGCGGTCACCTTGTCCGCCTTGCCCTCCGCCTCGAACGTGATGTCGACCGCCTCGCCCGTGTCGCTGACGTCTTTCACCGATGCGCCGGCCGCGGTCTTGATCTTCCGCCGCCGGAACGCCTTCGCGATCTCCGCCGAGATGTCCTCGTCCTCCAGAGGTGCCAGCCGGGGAAGCGCCTCCAACACCGTGACCTCGGCGCCGAGGGACCGGTAGAGCGACGCGAACTCGAGGCCCACCGCCCCGGCGCCTATCACGACCGCGGAGCTGGGGATCCTGTCGTACCGAAGGGCTTCGTCGCTCGTGATGATCCGCTCGGTCAACTCGAGCCCCGGGAGCAGCCTCGGACGCGATCCGCTCGCGATCACGACGTCCTCTGCGTCGACCCTGGTGCCGTCGACCTCGACGGCCGGTCCCGCGAGGAGCTTGGCGCTCCCCTCGAGAACGGCGATGCCGCGCGTCTTGATGAGACCGGTGACGCCCTTGACGAGCTTGTCGACGATCTTGTCCTCGAAAGCCAGCACCGCCGACCAGTCGGGGTCACCGGAGGCCTTGATGCCCCATTCCTGGGCGCGGTTCACCGTGTCCATCACCGCGGCGGACTGCAGCAGTGCCTTGGTCGGGATGCAGCCACGCAGGAGGCAGGTACCACCCAGTCGATCGTCGCGCTCGACGATGGCCACGCGCTTGCCCAGCTGTGCCGCCCTGAGGGCCGTGGAGTAGCCGCCGGTGCCGGCGCCGACCACGACGACATCGTACGAGTCCGCCATCGAACGCCGAGTCTACTCGGGCATGTCCGGTACGCCTCACGAGGTCGGCGAGTTGCCGATACCATCCCTCCCGATGTCCCGACAGCCTCGCACCGACGCGCCTCCCGATGCGCCAGATGACACGACCCACGGGACGGAGGAGCCCGAAGAGCTCAAGCGAACACCGCTGGAGTCGGAGCACCGTCGACTCGGCGCCAAGCTCGCTCCCTTCGCCGGGTGGCAGATGCCGATCGAGTTCGAGGGCGCACTGGCGGAGCACCGGAGTGTCCGCGACCACGTCGGACTGTTCGATCTCACGCACCTCGGGAAGGTCGAGGTGGTCGGTCCCGGGGCTCTCGGGATGCTGCAACGTCTCGTCACCAACGACCTCTCCCGAGCCGGGGTGGGCGATGCCCTCTACAACCTCGTGTTGAACGAAGGCGGCGGCGTGATCGAAGACCTCATCGTGTACCGCCTCGGCGAGGAGCGCTTCTTCGTCGTGCCCAACGCCTCGAACGCTCCCCGGGTGCTCCGGATGCTGGAGGAGGAGGAGATCGACGGACCCCTCCACCTGATGTACCACCAGGACTGGTGCTTCCTCGCGGTCCAGGGTCCGGAGTCGACGAAGGTCATGGCGGGCCTGTTCCCGGATGCGACCGAGCTCGCGTTCATGCAGTGCTATGAAGCTGAGTATCACCGCCGGCCGGTGATCGTGACGCGTTCGGGGTACACGGGCGAGGTCGGCTTCGAGCTCTTCACGTACCAGGACATCGCGGAGGAGCTCTGGGGCGAACTGCTGGGATCCGTGACCACCCTGGGGGGCGGACCGGCGGGGCTGGCCGCGAGGGACGTCTTGCGTCTCGAGATGGGATACCCGCTGTACGGGCAGGATCTCTTCGAGGCATCGACCGCGTTCGAGTCGGGGCTCTCGTGGGCGGTCGCCATGGACAAGGGTGAGTTCCGTGGACGCGCGGCCCTCCTTCGCCAGCAGGAGGAAGAGCTCCCGAGCCGATTGCGAGGATTGCGGATGCACGAGCGCAGGCACATCCCGCGCGCCCACTACCCGGTCTTCCTCGGCGACCAACTGGTCGGCGAGGTGACCAGCGGCACGTTCTCGCCGGGCCTCGGGACGGGCATCGCACTGGCCTACGTGTGGCCGGGAGACGTCGTGGAACTCGGCCAGGAGGTCGAGGTCGACATCCGGGGGCGGCGGGGCGCCGCCACGGTCGTCAAGCCGCCGTTCGTCGACAGGAGCCCGCGCTAGAGGCGAACCACGTTCGGCCCGTCCATGCCCATCGTCGCGCCCCGTGCGTCGAAGACGAGCGACGCCGTCGCGATCACGGACGCGTAGTCGACGGTCGGGTGGGCGGTGAGGATCGTGACGCAATCCTGCGCGCTCAGGACCTCTTCCGTGAGCTCCTGGGACTCCATGTCCGTCCCGGCCAGCTGCAGGTTCGGGACGAACGGGTCGTGATAGGCGACCAGGGCTCCCTTCGCCGCGAGTCGCTCCATCACCATGAGCGAGGGAGACCCGCGCTGGTCGTCCACACCGGGCTTGTACGTGACGCCGATCGCGAGGACCCGTGAGCCGCGCACGGGCCTGTCGGCGTCGTTCAGGGCGTCGCCGATCCGGTCCACGACGTAGGCGGGCATCCGGTTGTTGACCTCGTTCGCATGCTCGATGAACCCGATGTGGTAGCCGAGCTGCTGGCCGACCCGCCATGAGAGGTAGGAGGGGTCGATCGCGATGCAGTGACCGCCCACGCCGGGCCCGGGCCAGAACGGCATGTAGCCGAAGGGCTTGGTGCTCGCCGCCCGGAGCGCTTCCCAGATGTCCACATGGAGATCGCGGGCCATGACCGCGAGCTCGTTCACCAACGCGATGTTCACCTGGCGGAACGTGTTCTCGATGAGCTTCGCCATCTCCGCCTCCCGCGGCGAGGGGACGACGACCACGACCTGGATCACCTGGGAGTAGAACGAGGCCGCCAGGTCGCGGCAGCGGTCGGTCAGACCGGAGACGATCTTGGGCGTCTCCTCCAGGCGATGGAGGTCCTGGCCCGGGTCGATGCGTTCGGGGGAGTACCCGAGCGCGAAGTCGCGCCCGGCGGTCAGGCCCGATGCGCTCTCGAGGATCGGCGCCACGACCTCCTCCGTGGTGCCCGGGTAGGTCGTGGATTCGAGGACGACCAGCCGGCCAGGTGTGAGATGGCGGCCCACCGCGTCCACCGCCTCTCTCACGATCGCCAGGTCCGGCGTGTGGTCGGTCAGCGGCGTGGGGACGCAGATCAGGACGACGTCCGCGCCGGCGAGGGCGGCGGGATCCGTCTGGAACTCCACGCGATCCAGGGATGCGACCTCGGCGTCGGTGACGTCCCCGACGTAGGAGCGCCCGGCTTGCAGGCTCTCCACCCGCGCGTCGTCGACGTCGAACCCGACGACGGGGAAGCCGCTCCGCGCCACCGACACGAGGAGCGGGAGGCCCACGTAGCCGAGACCGACCACGGCGACCGTGGCCTGCTTCGTGCGGATCCGCTCGGCGAGCCGCTCGAGCGGGTCGGCACGCACGTCGGTTCTGCGGGCGCTCTCCGTGGTCATGTCCCTCCTCGGCTCACCTCCGAGGAAGGACGTGGGCCGGACGCACCCGATGGTAGTGCAGGTGACTCGAAGGTCAACCTTGGGCCGGTGCCGGCGTCGATCACGTGAGGAAACCCCAGATCTGCGTCCAGACGCGGCCCGGGAACGGCCGCTGGAACCGCACGGAGAAGTCGCGCTGCCGACCGATCGATCCCCGCCATGTCGCCTCCGCTCCTCGGACCTGCATCGGCACGCTCGTGTGGACGATCCGCATGCCGTCGGGCACACGGACCACGAGCGTGACGGTGGTCGGGCGGATCGTCGGTTGTCCCTGGATGCGGAGGGTGTAGGTGCCGCCGAGCTCGTCGCCCGCCCAGATCCGACGCAGCCGCAGGGAGAGCCCGATCGTCCGCGAGCCCTGGGCGTCGACCCGCACGTACCGGGAGAGCGACCGGAACCCGAGCTCGGTGTGGACCTCCATCCCCGCCGGGTCGCCCTCCTCGGTCGCCCGCGCCATCTCGCAGCCGGCGCGGCAGTACACCGACAGGAACGACTGGTGGTCGCCGACGCCGAGCCCCGTCCCCGAGTAGGGCCCGAGCACGTAGCTCGGCCGTGCGTCCGCGGGCGCGTCGTTCCGGAACGTCAGGGAGGCCTCGGCGGATCCCGTCCCACCGGCTCCGAGCGAGACCTCGTAGCGCACGTCCCGGCTCATGTAGTAATCGACCTTCGTCCCCGAGGCGTCCGACGTGAAGACCCCCAAGAAGTCGCCGCGTGGGGTGCCGAGCTTCCCCGCGATGCCGGCGGTCTCGAAGGCGGCCTGGACGTCGGGATCGGCCGCATGGAGGAGGAGGTGACCGGCCGAAGCCGCGTCGACCACCGATCGCAGGTCCGCCTGGGGATCCGCGTCGCGGTCGGCGCCCCGCAGGAAGCGCTCCACCACCCCGCCCGCGACGATCCCGAGGACACGCTTGCGGAGGCTCGCCCGATAGCCGAACTCCTCGTACGCCCCGTTGGCGAGGTAGTCCACCACGTCCTCCGCGGTGAGGGTCCGGTCGAGCAACGGCGAGCGGACGGGCCCGGTCGCCTCTAGGAGCTCGGCGAGCGCCTGGGGGTTCACGAAGATCGTCCCGTCCAGCGGGATCCCGCGCACGCGCTCGTAGAGGGCCTCGATCATCGTCGCGGCGGTCGGCGCGTCCGGGGTCATGTTCAGGTTCCGCCAGAACCCGGCGCCGCCGAAGCGGTCGTAGACCTCGCGGAAGTCGCTCGAGGGCGCGGGCGCGTTCGCGGGCGCCACGTTGCGCAGGACCGAGATCTCGCGGAACGGGCCGAGCTCGAGGCGTCCGTCCGTGGCGGTCAAGATCGCGAAGCTCCCGATGAACCCCCCCGTGCCCCGGAGCTCGGCAGGGGACTGCGCCGCCACGAAGTAGCGACGGGTCCCGTCCGCTCCCGCGAATGACGGGAGGGCGACCAGGAGCGCCTCCGCGGAGCGAACCGTCCGGAGGGCCGCCCCGACCTCGTCACGAGCGAGGTCGGCGGCCGAAGCGATGGGACCGATCAGATACGAGGTCGGCAGCGTGAGGCTCTCTTCCCCGGCGGCCTCGAGCTCTGCGCGGGCCGCCGACACGGCGGGGACCAACGATCGCATCGCCTCGACCGGGATCCGCCCGCCGCTCGGGGCGAGGGAGCCGAGCCCACCCGGGAGCTCCGTCAGGGCGACCGCGAGCCCTTCGCCCGCGGTCGCGGTCCGCCCGCCGATCCCGGCGAGCGTCCCGATCGCGTCGTAGCTCCGGCCCGCGAGCGGCACCAGCCCGCCGAAACGGATCAAGGGGTTCCGGGTCTCGCGGTCCGCGTCCCGGAACTCACGTGCCGCCACGGAGAACGCCCGGCGGGCCGCGAGAGCATCGCCCGCTGCGAGGAGATCGCGGCCCTGCATCAGAGCCGCCCGCCCCGCCTCGAGATGATCACCCGCCGCTCGTGCCGGGAACCACGAGAGCCCCCCAACAGCGATCAGCCCGATCGCGACGATGAGCAGCGCGAGGAGCGTCCGACGCGCCCGGCGACGCGGTCTCCGATGGCGGAGGGTTCGGCCGGGCACGACGATCCGCTCGTCGGTCCCGGTCGCCCCCCGGGTCATCTAGTTCCACATCTGGGCCGGGTCCCAGTCCGTGGGATCGTCGTCGCGGGGAGGGCGTTCCTCTCGGTCGTCCTTCTGGCGATACGAGGCGTAGTAGGCACCGTGGTAATGCGAGTAGTACCTGGCTCGCGAGGGGTCGAAGTTGTTGAGGACGCCGCCGACGAGCTTGGCTCCGACCTGCTCGAGCTGCTCGCGCGCGTGTGCGAGGGCACCCCGGGCCGAGTTCCGGGCGTCGGCCACCATCAAGACGGCGTCGCAGCGGCTCGCCAGGCTGATCCCGTCGCTCACTGCGAGGAGCGGGGGCGTGTCCAAGATCACGAAGTCCGCGAACATCTGGAGCGTCTCCAGCAGCCGCTCCATCGCGTCCGAACCGAGCAGCTCCGCCGGGTTGGGAGGGCTCGGCCCGCTCGCCAGCACGCGGAGGTTCTCCAGCGTCCTGGGTCGCTGGGTCGCATCCGCGACGTTCATCCCCGCCAGGACGCTCGTGACGCCGGGGTCGTTCGGGAGCCCGAAGCACCGATGGAGCCGCGGCTTCCGGAGGTCACCCGAGACGACGATCACGCGCTTGCCCGAGTGTGCGATCGACACGGCGAGGTTGGCCGCGGTCGTGGTCTTCCCCTCGCCCGCCGCGGGACTCACGATCCCGATGACCCGCAGAGACCCCGTCCGAGCCAGGAACTGGATGTTCGTGCGGAGGGTCCGATAGGCCTCGGCCGCACCTCCCCTCGGGTCCATCAGCGTCGCGATGTCGTCGCGATCGCGTCGTTTCCGCCCCAGCCTCGTGCCCGCCCGTGGAACCGTCGCCAGCACCGGGACGCCGATCTGGGACTCGAGGTCCTCCCTGCCGCGGAGTCGTTCGTCCAGGCGCTCGCGGAGGAACGCCAGACCGATCCCGAGAGCGAGGCCGACGGCGAGCGCGAGCAGCCCGTTGCGGACGAAGTCGGGGCTCGCGGGCGAGCTCGGGAGGTTCGCGGGCTGGACGACCTCCCCGCCGGTGCCCTGGCTCCCCGTGACCCTGCGGAGGTTCTCCATCTCCTGCTGGAGCACGCCGAGTCGGGCGAGGAGCGAGTCGCGCTGGGCGGACAGAACGTTCTGCTCCTCCGGATCCTCCGTGTCGTCGATCTGACCCTGGATGTCGGCGATCCGGTCCTCGACGCCGGCGATCTGCTCCTGGAGAGCCCCGGCCTGGGTCCTGAACTGCTCCTGCGCCTGCTGGCGACGGAACGTCGTGTAGGCCTGCGCGAAGCCCTGGGCAAGCCGCTGCGCGATCAGGGGATCCGGATCGGAGTAGCGGATCGCGAGGATCTCGGTGTTCGTCTCCACCGAGACCTCGAGCGACTCGAGCAATGCGCCGGGGGACCGCGGGAGGTCGAGCTGCTCCTGCACGAGTGCCGCGACTGCGGCCGAGTCGACCAGCGCGCGTTCGGTGTCGAGGTTGACGATCGTCGGGGCCACGCCGACCGGCGGCGTGCTCGGGCGCACCAGCACGCGCGTCTCGCTCTCGTAGATCGGCGTCTGCTGGAAGGAGAAGAACAGCGTCGATGCCACGACGAGGGCCGTGATGAGCAGGATGGTCCACTTGCGATACCGGAGGATCGCGAGGTACTCGCGGAGATCCGGGGCCGCCGGCTGCGCGGATCCCTGCTGCACGGCTCGCGTTCCTTTCTCGGTGGGGGGCATCCTACCGTTCGGTTCCCTGCGGGACGCCGAGCGTCGGCGGGACGCTTCCCGCGGCCCCGGCGAGGGCCGGCCGGATGCGGAGCAGTAGGACGAGCAGGACGATGCCGGCGATGCCCGCGGTGACCGAGATCACCACCGCCGCGTCGAAGCCGACCTCGAGCAGCACGAGGGCCAGGGCGCAACAGATCGCCTCGGCCAGCACGATGACGACGGCGACCACGCCGTGGGACAGACCGAGGGTCGTGAGCCGGTGGGACGAGTGGTCGGTGCCTCCGCGGAACACGCGCCGCCGCCCGCGGAGGCGGTCGACGATCACGAGGACCGTATCGAAGAGGGGGACGCCGAGGATCAGCACCGGCACCGCGGACCGCACGAACCCGTTCTCGCCGACCAGGTCGAGCTTCAGCCCGAGGGCCGCCAGGAGGAACCCCAGCATCAGCGCCCCTGCATCCCCCAGGAAGATCTTCGCGGGCGGCAGATTGTGTCGGAGGAACCCCAGGCTCGCCCCCGCGACCGCGAGCGCGAACGACGCCACCAGGTAGTCGCCTCGGGATGCCGCGATCCCGAAGAACGTCAGGGCGGCGACCGTGCTCACCCCCGCCGCGAGCCCGTCCATGTTGTCCAAGAGGTTCACCGCGTTCGTCACCGCCACGACCCAGAGCACGGTGAGCGCGAGGTCGAGGACCTCGATACCGAACAGGCCGGCTCGGATGTCCGCGAACCACAGCGCGGAGCCGGCCGCCGCCTGCACCAGCAGCTTCACGGATGGCCGGACGGTCACCCAGTCGTCGATGAGTCCCCAGACGCCGAGGACCAGGCCGCCCAGCAGGATCACGAAGACCTGGGCGGAGGCGCCGGTGGTCAGGACGCCGATGGCCACGAGGCCGGCGGCGAGCGCGACGCCGCCGAGATAGGGCGTGGGATCGCGGTGGAACTTGTGCTCAGAGGGATGATCGAGGATGCCGAGTCGGTGGGCGAGTCGTCCGGCGACCGGGGTGAGGAGGAGGGCGACGACGAGTGGGACGAGGAAGGCGAGCGCGTAGCGGAGCGCCGGGTTCATCCGCGCGCCCTACGCCGGTGCCGCTCCGGCTCGTTCGTGCTCGATCACGTCTCCGATCACGTCCGCGAGCGACCTCGTCGCCCGCCACCCCGTGAGCGCCTCGACCTTCCCCGTATCCGGTACTCGGCGCTCCATGTCCTCGAAACCCTCCTCGTAGGCGACGTCGTAGGGGACGTGCACGACGGGGGAGGAGGATCCGGTCGCGGCCAGGATCAGCCCGGCCAGCTCGTTCATCGTCACCTCGTTCCGCGCGCCCACGTTGAAGACGTCGCCCACGGCCCCGGGGTTGTCGAGCAGCTGGAGCAGCGCGGCCACCACGTCGTGGACGTGGCAGAACGAGCGCCGTTGCTCCCCCTCGCCGTAGACCGTGACGGGCTCGCCCCGCAGCGCCTGGCGAACGAATGTGGGCACGACCATCCCGTACGCACCGGTCTGGCGGGGGCCCACGGTGTTGAACAGCCTGACCACGACGGTCGGCGTGCCCCGGTCCCGCCAGTAGCCGCGGGCGAGGATCTCGTCGACGGCCTTGGACGTGCTGTACGACCACCGCGCCTTGAAGGGTGACCCGAGGATCCGGTCGTCGTCCTCCCGGAGCGGGCCGTTGGCGTTCTTGCCGTAGATCTCCGACGTCGAGGTGATGAGCACCTTGCAGCCGGCGTCGGCCGCCACGTCGAGGACGATCTCGGTGCCGCGGATGTTGGTGAGGAGCGAGTCCAGGGGGTGTTCCACGATGAGCTTGACCCCGACGGCGGCGGCGAGGTGGACGATCGTGTCCACGCCGTTCGCCAGCTTCGCGACGAGGTCGTGATCGAGGATCGACCCCTCGCGGAGCTCGAACCCCGGATGGTCGAACAGGTGCCGGACGTTCTCCTCGGCCCCGGTCGAGAGGTCGTCGAGTGCGAGGACCGTGTCCCCGCGGGCCAGGAGCGCGTCGGCCAGGTGAGAGCCGATGAAGCCGGCGCCACCGGTGATCAGATGGTCCAATGCGCGGCCCCTCTCTGCCGACGGATGCCTCCAACGCATGCTAGCAGCGTTGTCAGGCCAGGCAACCACCCGCCAGGACGTCTCCGATGAGGCGGCTGCCTTCG
>DATKDI010000042.1:0-3685 GCA_035512775.1 Actinomycetota bacterium
GTCCGGCGTGAACACGCCCGTCACGTCCTCGACCACGTCGGTGCGGACGACGGAGCCGTCGGGGAGCCGCAGCTCCTTCGGCACGATCGTCGACTCCGTCAGCTGGGCGGGCGCGAGCTTGCGGATGACGCTGACGACCACGGCCGGCTCGCGTGTCGTCCTGCCCTTGAGCGTGCGGCGGCCGACGGAGACGGTGACGACGCCGGGTAGCTTCGCCAGCTCGGCCGCGTACAGCTCCCAGGCGGCCTGGGTATCGTCATTCCACGTGACCATCACGAACCTCCTCCACGTAGCTGCGGCTGGCGGGGGGACGGAACGTCAGAGGCTGAGCCCGACTATATGACCCGTCAGGTGTCGACTCAAGTCGCTCGAGATTACGCGACGACGAGGCGTTACGTGGATCTCGCCGGGGAGGCGCTGGTTACTTCGAACCGCGCACGCACCATAGAGCGACTGGGAGCCGACCTTCGAGCATTTCCCAATTCCGAAGCGAGCCAAGGGCCTCAAGAGTGTCGACAACGCGGTCCTCGCTCACCGCCTCTGCAACAAGCTCGACTACTTCAAGTCCACGGGGCTGTCCATGGAGAAAGATCTCGCGAGAGTCAGAAAAGCTCGCGAGGCGGCCGCCGAGGAGGAGCGCAAGCGCTCGCAAACCAGGGCCGCCACGTCGCAGTGATCAGCTCAGGAAGCCAAGGCCGACCTTCGGGAACTCTTCGGCCATCCTTGCGCCGACGAGCTGGAGCGCAGAAGCCGGGCGAATCATGACCTTGAGCTCGGTGATCAGGCCATCCTCGTCGAAGGTCAGCTTGTCGATCCCCTCGACCTGCTTTCCGCCGACCTCGGTTGCGAACTCCAGGATCGCTACGCGGGCGTCCGGGTCTTCGAGTTGGTGCACATAGCGGAAGCTGTCGCCAAGCCCGAGCACCCGCTCGGCGGCTCGCAGCACCTTCAAGACCTGATCCCGGCCCTCGTACGGCTTGAACAGAACCGGACTGCGGAAGACAGCGTGCTCGTGGAACAGCTCCGGAACGTGATCGACGTTCCCTCGTTCGACAGCGGCGCGGAAGCGGTCGGAGAGCATCGGTGCCCCGCAGCCTAACGCGCCCTCCTGCCCCGGTCGTGTCTAGGCAGGAGCAGGAGGAGTGTTAGCTCGACGCTGGAGGAACAATCTCGAGGCCGCACAGCTTCATGCCCGCGAAGGCGCGGCGTACCGATATCCGAATTCGCTGGTCATCCCGGGAATTGGGGTGACCCGCAACCCCGGTCGTCGAGTGATGCCGAAGGGGGGAATCGAACCCCCACTCCCCGAGGGGAACCGGATTTTGAGTCCGGCGCGTCTGCCAGTTCCGCCACTTCGGCCTGCCAGCGATCGTAGCGCCGTACGAGCGCGACAGCCTGAGGCCGGCTTTGCCGGCCGGAGGCCGGCTGTGGAGCCTCGGAGGCCGCGCGAGAAGGCGGGGGCTCGCGGGGGACCCATGGGTTCCCCCACGACGAGTTCCGCCACTTCGGCCCGTTAAGCCAGTGTAGTCCCGACGCGGGGAGTTGAAATTCGGCAACGCATGGCGGGATACTTCGCCATCCGCCCGCAACAAGGGCTGCGTTCGTGCATGCAGAACCTCGTCGGGCAAGGTCCATCAGGTGACGGAGGAGGAGAGAGTTGATTTCCAGAAAGCATGGCTTGTTCGGCGTTCTGGCCCTGCTCGTCGCCGTGCTCGCATTGGTTGCTGCGGGTTGCGGAGGCGATGACGACGAGGCCGGTGACGGCGGTGCGACCACCGAGGCGACGGGTGGTGGGGGCGGCGGTGTCGAGGCGCTCCCGTCGAGCTCGTGCACGGCGGTCGAGTACGAGGGCGAGGGTGAGCCCGACGTCCTGATTGCGTCCGACTTCCCGCTCCAGGGCTCGTCGCGCACCCAGACGATTCAGATCATCGAGGCGATCCGCTATCTCCTCGAGGAGGCCGACTACAAGGCTGGCGACCACAACGTCGCGTACCAGTCGTGCGATGACGCGACCGCGCAGGCCGGCAAGTGGGACTCGGGCAAGTGCTCGACGAACGCGCAGGCGTACGCGGCGAACGAGAGCGTCGTCGGCGTGATCGGCACGTTCAACTCGGGCTGCGCCACGATCATGGTCCCGGTGCTGAACCAGGCCCCGGGCGGCGGCGTGGCGATGATGTCGCCGGCGAACACCTACGTCTGCCTCACCGAGGGCGGGCCTGGCTGTGACGCGACCGAGCCGGACAAGTACTACCCGACCGGCCAGCGCAACTACGCCCGCGTGGTCGCCCACGACGCCTACCAGGGTGCGGCCATGGCCGAGTTCGCCCAGGAGCAGGGCGTCACGAGCGTCTACATCCTGAACGACAAGGAGGCCTACGGTCTCGGCGTCGCGACCAACTTCCGCAACGCTGCGGAAGCCGTCGGGATCGAGATCGCCGGCTTCGAGGCGTGGGATCCGAAGGCATCGAGCTACGAGGCCCTGTTCCGCAAGATCGGCGGCACGAACGCGGACGCGGTCTTCCTCGGCGGCCTGATCGACGAGAACGGCGCCCAGGTGATCAAGGACAAGGTCGCCGTGCTCGGCCCGAACGACGGCGACGTGAAGCTGCTCGCCCCGGACGGGTTCACCGCCCAGCAGACGATCGACGAGGCCCCCGAGGCCGCGCCCGGCATGTTCATGAGCGTCGCCGGCGTGCCGATCGACGAGTTCGCCGGCAAGGGCGCCGAGTTCGCCGAGGCGTTCGCTCCGCGGATCGGCGGCGACGCGATCGACCCGTACGCGATCTACGGCGCTCAGGCGGCCGCGATCATGCTCGAGGCGATCGGCAACTCCGACGGTTCCCGCGCGGACGTGATCGCGAAGATGTTCGAGGTCCAGACCACGGACGGCTATCTCGGCACCTTCGGGATCAACGAGAACGGTGATCCGAGCGGCGCCGAGGGCGCCGTGGTCGGCTTCACGATCTACGTGGCCACCGACAAGCTCGAGACCGTGCAGACGATCTCTCCGAAGTCGGAGAACGTCGACGCGGCTCGCGGCTAGGACGCGGCAGTTGCGAGAGACTCGGGGGAGGGCTTTGGCCCTCCCCCGAGTTTCGTTTAGGTTCTCCACTCCATGGCGGCACAGGCACTGACGGCGTCTTTCGACAAGCTGCGGAGGTCGGGCTTCGTCGTGCTCATCTCCTACGCGCTGCTCGCGATAATCGGCGTCTGGCTCGTCGGCAACTTCGTCCAGGGCCCGGCCGCGTTCACGAACGTCGCGCTGATCGGCCTCACGAACGGGGCGATCTACGGGATGGTCGCGCTCGGCTACACGCTCGTGTACGGGATCCTCCAGCTGATCAACTTCGCGCACGGTGACGTGTTCGCCCTCTCGGGCCTTGTGGCGAGCACGATCATCATCTCCGGGCTCGGGCTCGAGCGGGACGCCTCGGTGCTCGCGATCGTGGGCGGCATGCTCGGGACGCTGATCGTGATCATGATCATGTTCGCGGCGATCAACGCGACGATCGAGCTCGTCGCCTACCGACGGCTGCGCCGCGCGCCGCGGCTGGCGGCGCTGATCACGGCCGTCGGGATGTCGTTCATCGTCCAGAACGTCTCGCTCGCGCTCTACGACGTCAACTTCCACTCGATCCCGTCGTTCATCCCCCGCACGGAGGCGATCGGGCTCGGCGAGATCACC
>DATKDI010000043.1:0-44483 GCA_035512775.1 Actinomycetota bacterium
CCCGACGGCACGGTCCATCGCACGAAAGCAGACGCCCAGGCGGCAGAGCACGCCGGGTGAGCCCGGGCGAGCCTCGGTCGATCTCGATCCGACGTGCTCGACAGCTCGCGGTCACGGCGCAGCTGCTTTCCGCACCTCGTCCCCGTTCGATCCTCGAGGTCGTGGAGGGCCTCGGGAGCGTCCAGATGGACCCGACGCGACGGGTCGCGCGCACTGAGCATCTCGTCCTGTGGTCACGCCTCGGGCGGATGTTCCGCGTGGCCGAGCTGGAGCGGCTGCTGTGGCAGGATCGATCGCTGTTCGAGTACCGCGCCTTCATCCTGCCGACGAGCCAGCTCGCCGTGCACCGCCCGACGATGCGGCGGTATCCGAGCACGAGCGCCGGCCGCCACGAGTACGTGCGCAGGTACCTCCGAGAGAACCAGGCGTTCCGTCGGTACGTCCTCGCCCGGCTGCGTACCGACGGGCCGCTACCGACACGAGCGTTCGAGGATCGCTCCGCGGTCGGGTGGCGGACCGGCGGCTGGAACGACGACGGCCGCAACACCTCGATGATGCTCGAGGTGTTGTGGGCGAAGGGTGAGGTGATGATCGCCGGCCGTGCGGGGCAGGAGCGTGTGTGGGATCTGGCCGAGCGGCGCCTGCCCTTGAACGAGACGCGTATGCGGCCGGGCGAGGAGGCTCGCCGGTTGCTCGACACGCAGGTTCGCGCGCTCGGTATCGCGAAGATCAACCGATTCGGAGAGACGTTCGAAGGGACACGACCGTCGGGGTGGGAGCGGGCCCTGGCTGGGCTCGAGCGCGAAGGGCGGGCGGTTCGCGTTTCCGTCGACGGGTTACGCGGGGAACGTTGGACCCACGTCGATGTGCTGGATCGGTCGTTCCGCCCGCGGACCGTCCTTCTGTCACCGTTCGATCGGTTGATCCACGACCGGGTGCGGGCGGAGGAGCTCTTCGACTTCCGCTTCCGATTGGAGATCTACGTCCCGAAGGCGAAGCGCGAATTCGGATACTTCGTGATGCCGATCCTGTACGGCGACAGGATCGTCGGGCGTCTCGATCCGCACTTCGACCGGACGGCGAACGTCCTGAGGATCGACGCCGTGTTCCCGGAGCAAGACGCGCCGGCGTCCGCGTGGCCCGCGATCCGGAAGCAGATCGACGAGCTGTGTGCCTGGCTCGGCGCCGAAGAAGTCGTGCTTCCCCAACTGCCGTCGGTCTGGCGCTAGGGGGGCAGCGAGACCTCTTCGCCGTTCCGGATCGTTCCGAGGGTGGTCGGTGATGCCACGACCACCGGTATCGAGACTCCGTAGAGCTCCGCCGCGACGAGCGCTCCGATCACGATGATGTCGTCGGGTGCACCCAGGATGATCCCGGCCGGCGCGGTGCGGGCCCGGATCGCCTCGGCGAGCACCGTCGCGCTGGAGGAGGAGCCGCGTCCCGAGCGCATGACGAGGATCGTGCCGGTCACGACCGAGCCTCGCTGGGGGTGGTTGGCTTCGACGATCTCGCCGGTGGCCGGATCCAGCCCGCCCCAGAAGCTGAGCGGCTCGTCGAGCACGAGCGCCGGACCCGTCGCGTCGCCTTCGACGAGGATCCGACCTTCCATCAGCTGCCCCAGATCGTCTCGTGGCGGACCACGCGGCCGGCGGCGGCCGACCGGACGCACTCCTCGAGGCTTCCGAGCGCCACCTCGAAGCCGAGGCTGCTCGGCGCGTACCACGCCCACTTGCCGGAGTCGGTCATCACGGGACCGGCCAGGTCCTGCATCACGGGCGTGATGTACGTGCATGTGTCGGTCACGACGATGACGCCGGCGTCGGCGAGGTCGTCGGCGATCGAGCCGACGCCGGCGAGTTGGGCCCGGCCGGTGTTGACGTAGAAGGGGATGCGCGGCCGATCGGCCTCGACCAGGTCGGCGAGCCGCCGCAGCTCCGCCTCGGAGGCATGCGGTGTTCCGACGCTGACGGCGCCGATCTCCGCGCCGTCGGGGACCCGCGACAGCTCGTCTCGGGCGGCGCGGAGATCGGCGAGGGTGATCACTTCCTCGCGGGATCCTTGAGCGAGCACCGTTCCCGCGTCGCTCGCCTCGGGCGTCACCCCGATCGCGTGGAACAGTGCGACCGCTCCGGAGCTCGCTGCCGCGGCTCCTACCGCCTTGAGCCGATCCTCCGATGTGTCCGGCGGGAGTCCCTCGATGGCGACCACCTGGCTGCCACCCCGCCGACCGAGGAGATGTCCGAGCACCGGATACAGGAGATCGTAGTCGAGCAGCCCTTCTCGGACGCCGCGCATGCGGAACCGCACGCTGGCGCGCCGGCCTTCGTCGGTATGCAGGCCGGAGTCCGGCACCCGGCCGGTGATCGCCGCGCAGATGTCGATGAAGTCGCCGTACCGGTTCGTCCTCGCGCCCAGGACCGAGTTGGCGAACACGATGGCGTTCGACTCCGCCCAGGCCACGTGTTCCCCGATCGCGGGGCGGTCCGGGAGCTGATACGGCGCGCACGTCCAGGTGGGCCGGCAACCCATCTGCACGTACGCCTCCATGAGTCGACTCGCTCGGTCGCGGGTGTCGTCATCCAGGCGAACGAGCTCCGGATGGAGCAGGTCGAGCGAGCTCACGTTCAAGGTCGCCGGGATCGACGCCGTCGCCCCGCCGGCGAGGAGCCGTTCCGCGAAGTCCAGCCCGACCTGGCCGTGATACAGGCACGAGTCGATGTGCGCCTGCGTGATGTCGCGCAGGCGCGGCGCGCGCGCCACCTCGGCCATCCTCACGACGAGCCGCATCGCGAGCGCCGCGCCCCTACCACGTTCGCCGTCCAGCAGCGCCCGGTCGCCCGGCTCGAGCGCCGGCGTCATCCGGCGATGGGGGGAGGGACGCCGAACGGATCGGCCTCCGGGTAGATGCCGGGCCCGAAGTCGGCGTCGAGCTCGCGACCGGCCAGGGTGTCGAGGAAGGACGTCGCGAACACCGCGGCGAACTGCTGCCGATCCAGGAGTTCCTGCTCGATCACGCTTCGGGGGACATACGGTCCGATGTTCCGCCGATACGGATAGTCCCGGAGGAACGAGGCCACGTCCTCGCGTGTCACGCCCGCGTCCCACAACACGTCCGAGTGCAGGTATACCTCCGAAGGCACCACGTTCTGGACCAGGCCGAACAGACCGCCGCCGAACTCGCGCTCGAGGTCGTCCCAGAGCTGGATGGGGTCGAGGCGGACGCCTCCTGCGGCGTCGGGAAGGGGGCATTGGCCATGATCGGCCGTCACGATGAGCGCGTACCGGTCCGGATACAGGGTGTCCAGCTGTGTCACGAGCCGCCCGAGCTGCTCGTCGACGTCGCGGAGCGCATCGCCGGTCATCGGATCGAACATCCCGTAGACGTGACCGGTGTAGTCGGGCGCCTTGAAGTTGATGAACAGGAGTCCCGGCGTGTCGGACGACCCGATGGACTCGTTCGCGAGCGTCGCCTCGATCACGTCGCCTTGATACCGGATCACCGGAGTGCTGCAGCAGTGGAGGTTCCTCTGCTTGATGGGGTCGAAAGCGGGGTTGCGATCGGGATTCGGCGTGTAGGAATCGCGATACCCGGCGAAGGTGTCCAGGGACGGCATCCCGGCCGGCAGCCGGTAGAGCGCCTCGTTCTGACTCCGCCAGTCCTGAGGATCGCCCGCCTCGTCCCAGTAGACGGCGACGGCACGCCGGTCGCCCCGCCGGGACCGCCCTCCGCGTCCCAGCATCCCGAGGTGCCAGATCTGGTAACCGAGCTCACCCACCCACGCCCGGTTGTCGGTGGCGTCGCTCCACAGGTCCGCGAGCGTCGGCACGAGGATGTCCCCGGGCTCCGCGTGCCCGAGCTCCCCGAAGGCCTTCCGGGCCTTCGTCCCGTCGCGGAGGTTGTGTCCCGTGATGCCATGCGTCCGCGGGAACGCGCCGGTGCCGATCGTCGCGTGTGCGGACGCGGTGACGGCCGGGAACGAACCGTGGATCGCGTTGCGGAACGACGCGCCTTCTCGCATCAATCGCTTCAGGTTCGGCCACGCATCGGGGAACTCGTTCAGGACGTTCCATCCGCCGCCGTCGATCACGAACGTCACGACGACCTCGGGCCGGTCGGTCGGCGGCGAGATCCCCGGCAACGGGCGGCCCTCGCGCCCGAGGGCGGGGAAGTCCTCGAAGCCGATCAGCTCGGCGATCGTCGGGGCGAGGTCGGCGAGGGAGACACGCTCCTCGGAGTCGGAAGGAGGCCGGGCCCCCGCGCCGTAGACGAGGAGCGGGATCCGTTCGAGGTACATCCAGACGCTCGCGTGGCTGGTCCTGGGGTCGCGCGGCACCAGCGACCGGGACTCCTGCGGGTAGTTCGCGCTGTTGTACGGGGCCACCAGGAGCTGCAGGTCGCCGCTCCGGTCCGGGTGGTAGGCCCGCGCGACCAGCTCCATGTACTCGGCGCCGAGCTCCTTCGCCATCGTCTCCTGGATCGGTCGTGGATCGGGGCGAGTGACACGGCGGATCGTCCGGCCCACGGCGGCGCCGCCCGTCGCGGCGGCGGCCCCGAGCAGCGCGGCGAGGGCGAGCAGGCGCCGCCGCGACGGGTCCGTGGGGGCGTTCATCCGGTCCACCGACCAAGCAGCCAGGAGGGCGACGATCAGGCACACGAGCCCCGTGACGGCACCCAGGAGAGCACTACCTGCAACGGCCACGCCCAAGGAGACCAGGGCAGCGAGGAGCACCAGCGCGATCACGATCGGGGTTCGACGAGACGTCACCGACCCAGTTTCTCTCACGTGGCGAGAGCCGAGCTAGGAGCGCTTGCGGTCGAGGTCGAGGAAGGGCATCGGGATCACCGTGGCGCCCACTTTCCCGCGCTCGCCCTCCACGGTCCACTCGACCGAGAGCCGCGTGCCGAGCGTCGTCAGCCGCTTGTCCACCGAACCGAAGCCGACCATCTTCTTGATCGTCGGGCCCCAGCCGACGGATGTCGCCCGTCCGACCTGTGTGCCCTCGCGGTAGACGGGGACGGGGGCACGCTGCACGAGGGGAGAGATCTGTGGCGCCAGACCGTGACGCGCGTACATCGACTCGATCGCGAGCCAATCGAGATCCAGGCCCACCAGCCGTCGCTCGGGGCCTCCGGCGTCGCGCTCGGCGATCAGCGCATACTTCCCCGTGAATCCCGCCTCCTTGTCGAACTTCACGAGACGCCCCAGCCCGATCTCGAACGGCGAGTACTTGAGCTCCGGGGCGAACGCATGCCGAGCGCTCGTGTACTCCGCCTCGATCAGGATCAGGCTCGCTTCGAGGCGGCAGATGTCCAGAGCCTGGATGCCGGCCGGCCGGATGCCGTAGTCGGCGCCGACGTCGAAGAGCCGGTCCCAGACGGCGAGGGCTCCTTCGACCGGGATCCAGAGCTCGTAGCCGAGGTCACCCGTGTAGCCCGTCCGCGTGACGTCGACCTCGACGGCCTGGATCGTCGTCGGCCGACGCCGGAAGTAGCGAAGGTCGAGCCAGTCCTGACCGGTTGCCCTCTCCAGCACATGGCGGGACAGCCGCCCCTGGAGCGCCAATCCGGCCGTCGACTGAGAGATGTCATCGATCCGCACGTCCAGCCCCGTCGCGTTCATGGCGAACCAGCGGTACGAGGGATCGGCCGCGGTCACCCGGAAGCGGTCCTGTGCCAAGCGGGTCACCGTGCCGTCGTCGATGACCTTGCCCTCCTCGTCGCACCACGGCGTGTAGATCACCTGGTCGAGCGCGACCTGCGAGATGTCCCGCGTCACGACGCGGTCGAGGAGCGTGGCCGCGTCGGCGCCGCTCACCTCATACTTGTAGAGCGGAGTGACGTCGATCACGGCCGCCGCCTCGCGGATCGCGTTGTACTCGATGTCCACGAAGTCCGCGAAGACGGCGGCGGCGTGGTAGCCGGACCAATCGCCCCATGAGAGCTTCGTGTTCAGCTCGCGCTGGCGTTCGAAGAAGGCCGTACCGACACTCATCGAGTCCAAGCGTATCGTCGGCGGGTCTTCGGGGCTGGGTCGACGCCCTGACTACAGGTCAAGTGCGTGCGAGGTGTGGTCACGTGACCACGGCTAGCATCGGCGACCGGCGCCGGCAGGTGTTCGGATAGCCTTCTTCGCAGGAGGATCCCAGTCGAGAGGAAGCGAGTCATGCCAGAGCGCTACGACGCGGTCGTGATCGGGGGAGGTCACAACGGCCTCGTGACCGCGGCGTACCTGGCGAAGGCCGGCAAGAAGGTGCTCGTCCTCGAGCGCCGGCACGTGTTGGGAGGGGCGGCGGTCTCCGAGGAGATCGTGCCCGGGTACCGCTTCAGCGTCTTCTCCTACGTCGTCTCCCTGCTCCGCCCGGAGATCATCCGCGAGCTCGAGCTTCCGAAGTACGGCCTCGAGATCCTGCCCCTCGACGGGACGATCACGCCGCTCGACGACGACTACCTCTGGCGCGTGAACGATCACGGGCGTACCGTCCGCGAGCTCAGGCGCTGGTCCCTGAACGACGCCGAGGCGTACGAGGAGTACGGGCCGCTGATGGCCGAGATGGCGCGGTTCATCAAGCCGATCCTGTCGATCGTGCCGCCGGACCCCGGGAAGGTGTCGGTCAGGGATTGGCTCCCGCTCACGCCGCTCGCGAAGACGTTCAAGGACCTGCCGAGGCGCCTGCAGACGACGTTCATCCAGCTGATGACGATGTCCGCGGCCGACTTCCTCGATCAATGGTTCGAAACGGAGCCACTCAAGGCCACCATGAGCGCGTCGGGCATCATCGGGACGTTCCAAGGCCCGCGCTCGCCGGGCACCGCCTACGTCTTGCTCCACCACTACATGGGGGAGATCGACGGCGCTTTCCGCGCGTGGGGTGTGCCGCGCGGCGGGACCGGGACCATCTCCGAGGCGATCGGGAGCGCCGCGCTCGCCAACGGTGCCGAGATCCGCTTGGAGGCGCCGGTGGCGCGGATCGACGTGCACGGCGATCGCGCCACCGGCGTGACGCTCGAGACGGGCGAGCAGATCGAAGCCGGGATCGTGCTCTCGTCGCTGGACTCGCGCTGGACGTTCATCAAGCTGCTCGAGGACGGCGTCCTCGATCCGGCGTTCAAGGAAGAGGTCCTGCGTTACAAGTACCGGGGCTCGAGCGGCAAGGTGAACCTCGCGCTCGACGGGCTCCCCGAGCTCGCGTGCAAGCCGGGCACGGGGGAGTGGCTCCGGGGAGCGATCTCGTTCTCGCCCTCGCTCGACTATATGGAGCAGGCCTACGACGACGCGAAGTACGGCCATCCTTCGAGGCGTCCCTACATCGACATGATCATCCCGACGCTCCTGGATCCCACGATGGCACCGCCCGGAGGCCACGTCATGAGCTGCTTCGTGCAGTACGCGCCGTACCGGCTCGCCGGGAACGCCGTCTGGGACGACGCGGCTCGGGAGGCGTTCGGCCAGACCGTGATCGAGACGATCGAGGAACGGATGCCCACGATCCGCGAGCACATCGTGGGGTCGCAGTTCATCACCCCGAAGGACATCGAGGACATCACGGGTCTCACCGAGGGGAACATCTTCCAGGGAGAACTCTCGCTCGAGCAGCTGTTCTTCAACCGCCCCGTCCCCGGCTGGTCCCGCTACCGGACGCCGATCCGCGATCTGTGGATGTGCGGGTCGGCGACGCACCCCGGCGGGGGCATCATGGGCGCCCCCGGCCGTATCGCGGCGCTCGAGGTCTTGAAGGGGCGGAAGCGCGCGCGGAGGGTCGCGTAGCGATGGGTGCACGATCCGACGTCGTCGTGATCGGCGCCGGTCACAACGGGCTCGTCGCGGCCGCCTCCCTGGCGAAAGATGGCCGCCGGGTCACCGTCCTCGAGCGGTCTCCAGAGGTGGGCGGGATCCTCCGCGGCGCCGAGATCGCGCCCGGGTTCACCGCACCCGGGATCGCGCACACGGTCGGCCGGTTGCGCCGCTCGGTCGTCGAGGACCTCGAGCTCGCCGACCACGGGCTGGACCTGCTCACCCCGGCCGTTCGGCTGTTCGCGCCGCAGCCCGACGGCTCGGCGGTCACCTTCTGGGGCGACGTCGGCCGGACGGCGGAAGAGCTCCGGCAGCGGAACCCGCGCGACGCGGACGCGTTCGTCTCCTTCGATCGGAAGGTGCGAGCGGTCGCGTCGTTCCTCGCCTACATCAACGTGGCGACGCCGCCCGACATCAGCGCGCCGACGATCGCCGACGCGATCTCGGGTCTCAAGGTCGGCTGGGCGTTCCGAGGGCTCGGCGCGAAGATCGGCCGCGAGGCGATCCGCGCGATGCCGATGGCGGTCGCCGATCTCGTCCAGGAGGTGTTCGAGGACGAGGCGATCCGAGGACCGCTCTCGACCCGCGGGGTGGTCTTCACGGCGTTTGGTCCGTGGTCGGCCGGCACGGCGGCGATGTTCCTGAACGACTCCGCGGGCAATGACGGCGGAGCCGCAGGCACCGCCGTCTTCGCCCGCGGCGGGACGCAAGCGCTCGCGGCCGCGCTCGCGTCGGCCGCGAGCGTGGCCGGCGCCGAGATCCGGACGGGTGCGGAGGTGACCGGCATCCGTTCGCGAAACAGGCGTGTGCTCGGGGTCACGCTCGCGGACGGTACGGAGATCGACGCCGGTCTCGTGGTCTCCGCCGCGGATCCGAAGCGGACCCTCGCTCTGTGTGACCCGGTGGAGCTCGGGCCCACGATGATCTGGCGGGCGGGCAACATCCGCCAGCCCGGCGCGACGGCGAAGGTCGATCTCGCCCTCTCCGGTCTGCCGGCCTTCCACGAGGACCCTCAGCGGCTGCGCGGGCGCATCGTCATCGGACCGTCGACCGACTACGTCGAGAAGGCGTCGGATGCCAACAAGTACGGCCATCTCGCGGAAGAGCCGTGGATCGAGGCCACGATCCCGTCGCTCATGGATCCCTCCCTCGCGCCTGAGGGGCGACACGTGATGAGCGCCCTCGTCCAGGCCGCGCCCCGCGACCTGCGAGAGGGGGATTGGGCGAGCGAGCGGGAACGCCTCGGGGACGTCACCGTGAAGACCCTCGAACGGTTCGCGCCGGGCCTCGGCGAGTTGGTCGAGGCGCGCCGGGTCATCACGCCGGAGGACCTCGAGACCGACTACGGACTCACCGGTGGGCACGTGCAGCACGCCGAGCCCGGCCTCGATCAGTTCTTCGCGTGGCGTCCGCTGAACGGCGAGGCACGCTATCGATTCGTGCTCGACGGCCTCTACCTCGCCGGGTCGGGTGCCCACCCGGGCGGTGGTGTCACGGGAGGTCCGGGGGCGAACGCCGCGCGGCAGATCCGCAAGGACACCGGTCGCCGCTAGCGCCGACGGGTCGGCGGTGGCAGACTGCGCGCGATGTCCGACGCCGACCGCCCTTTCCGGATCCCTCAGAGCACGCTCTACGCCCCGGAGGCCGAGGAGTTCGACGAGTACGACTGGACCGACCTCCCGTACTACGCGGATTTCCGCGGCTCGTTCCACAAGTTCCCTTGGGCGCTCGACGAAGAGGCCGTGCGCGCGGCGGGCGCCGATGTCGCGATCGTGGGAGCGCCGTACGACGAGAGCGTCTCGGCGCGTCCCGGCGCCAGGATGGGTCCGAAGGCGATCCGGAGCGCCCCGTACCACTGGGGCAACCAGGACGCCTGGTCGATCCAGCTGGAGGTCGAGCCGTTCGCGGCGATCACCGTCGTGGACGCGGGCGACGCGCCGGTCGTGCCCGGTCGTCCCGAACGCAGCCTCCGGGTGATCCACGAGAAGGTCCGGCGCGTCGCCCGCGGGGGCGCGATCCCCGTCGTCCTCGGCGGTGACCACTCGATCACGTTCCCGTCGGCGGCGGCCGTCGCCCGGGTGCAGGACCCGCGCACGATCGGCATCGTGCACTTCGACGCCCATGCCGATGCCGGCGCCGACCAGTGGGGCTCGCTGATCGGCCACGGTGAGCCCATGCGGCGCCTGATCGAAGAAGGCTGGGTCGCGGGCGCGAACTTCGTCCAGGTGGGCCTCCGGGGCTACTGGCCGGACAAAGACACGTTCGCCTGGATGCGCGAGCAGGGGTTCCGGTGGCACACCCAGGTCGAGCTCGAGGAGCGAGGCCTGGATGCCGTCGTCGACGACGCGATCGCCGAAGCCCTCGACGGCCCGGACCTGATCTACCTCTCGATCGACATCGACGTCGTCGACCCCGGCATGGCGCCCGGCACGGGGACACCGGAGTCGGGCGGGATGCTCGCCCGGGAGCTCCTCCGCGCGATCCGGCGGATCGTGAGCGGGGTCGAGCTGGCGGGGATGGACATCGTCGAGGTCTCCCCCCCGTACGACCACGCTGAGGTGACCTCGATGCTCGCCCTCAGGTGCGTGATGGAGGCGATCAGCGCGCTCGCCATCAAGAAGGGCTGAGCGGGCGCCGCGCGGTACCCTCGGGCTCATGTGCCGAAGCATCAAGCGACTGCGGGAACCACACGGACAGGGGCATGCCTCGGATGAGGAGATCCGCGAGGCCGCGCGCCAGTTCGTTCGCAAGGTGAGCGGGTTCGGGAAGCCCTCGGCGCGCCACGCCGAGGCGTTCGAGGCGGCCGTGGACGAGGTCACGGATTCTTCACGGCGGCTCCTCGAGACGATCGACGCCACCCTGCGGAGCACTGCGTGACCGGGTACCCCCTCGATCCGTCGCCCGAGCAGATGCGGGCGATGGGTGAGGCCGCGGTCGAGTACGTGATCGACTTCATCCACGGCCTCTCCGACGCGCCCGCGCAGAACGTGGATGGAGCGCTCGAACAAGCGCTGAAGCTGAAGGCGTCGCCGCCCGAGGAGGGCGGCTCGTTCGACGACGTCTTCGCCCAGTTCCGCGATGCGGCCGCCCGGGCGTACGAGACCTGCGGTCCGGGCTACCTGCCGTACATCCCGGGTGGTGGTCTCTACGCCTCCTCCCTGGGGCAGTTCCTCGCGATGTCGGTCAATCGCTTCCCCAACCTCTGGGAGGTCGCGCCCGGATTGGCCCAGATCGAGCAGAACGTGATCCGGTGGCTCTGCGACCTGTTCGGCTTCCCCGAAGAAGCCCGCGGGATCCTCACGACCGGCGGCTCGATCGCGAACCTGTCTGCCGTCGTGACCGCCCGCCACCTGAAGCTCGGCGAGGACTTCGCCGACGGGACGTACTACGTGAGCGAGCAGGCCCACGCCTCGGTGCCGAAGGCCGCGGCGATCGCCGGGCTCCCGCGCCGCGCGATGCGGCTCGTACCGGTGGACGCCGAGCTTCGGATGGACGCGGAGGCGCTGAAGTCGATGGTGGCCGAGGATCGCGCGGCCGGCCGCCGCCCGTTCCTCGTCGTCCCGGCCGCCGGGACCACCAACACGGGTGCCATCGATCCCATGGGTGCGGTGGCCGACATCGCCGCGGCCGAAGGCCTCTGGATGCACGTGGATGCCGCCTACGGCGGCTTCTTCCATCTCACCGATCGTGGCCGGGAGCGGTTCGCCGGGATCGAGCGAGCCGATTCGATCACGTTGGATCCACACAAGGGGATGTTCCTCCCATACGGGACCGGGTCCCTCGTGGTCCGGGACGGCGCCGCTCTGCGCGACTCCCACTACGTGGGTGCGGAGTACCTCCAGGACCGCGCGCCCGAGGCGGAGCTGCCCAACTGGAACGAGTATTCGCCGGAGCTCTCGAGGGACCACCGAGGGTTCCGCGTGTGGCTCCCGCTGGTACTGCACGGCGTGAACGCGTTCCGCGAAGCGCTGGACGAGAAGCTCGACCTCGCGGAGCACCTGTACGCGGCGCTTTCCGAGATGCCGGAGATCGAGCTGCCGTGGTCACCCCAGCTCTCCGTCGTTCCGTTCCGCTTGGCGGGGGCAAGCGATGACGAGAACCGTGCGTTCCTGGCGAAGATCAACGAGCCGAAGCGGGTCTATCTCTCCAGCACGACGATCGACGGGCGTCACATCATCCGCGCGTGCATCGTGAGCCATCGAACGCACCGCGACCGCATCGACGAGGCGATCGAGATCATCCGTGGCGCCGCGGCCCGTGGCGCCACGACCCGGCCGCGGAGTTGATCAGAGGCGCATGCCCGAGATGCCGGAGATCCAGGCGCTCGCCGAGCGGCTGGACGGAGCCGTTGGGGGAGCGACGCTCGAGCGCTTCGACCTGCTGCAGTTCTCCTCGCTGAAGACCGTGACGCCGCGGCCCGCGGAGCTGGTGGGACGTGTGCTGGAAGGCGTGGGTCGGCGCGGGAAGTACCTCGTCCTCTCCTTCGAGGGCGGTGACCGGATGCTGGTGCATCTCTCGCAGGGCGGCCGGCTCGACGTGGAGACGCCGTCCAAGTCGACGAAGCCGCGTGGCGCGGTCGCGCGGTTCCTGTTCGGCGCCGGGACCTCGCTCTTCGTGAAGGAGTTCGGGAAGGAGCGGAAGGCCGGCGTCTGGTCGCTCTCGGCCGGAGACGAGGGCCCGTTGGCGGCCCTCGGGCCCGAGGTGCTCTCGGACGAGGCCACGGCGTTCTTCCTCGAGAGCTCCGAGGCCCGTCGCGTGCATACGATGCTTCGGGACCAGAGGACGGTCGCCGGCGTCGGTCGCGGGTACTCCGACGACGTGCTGCATCACGCGAAGCTCTCCCCGTACGCGGCGCTGGGCAAGCTCGACGCGGGCGAACGCGACCGTCTCGTCGGGGCCCTGCGGGCGATCCTCACCCAGGCCCTGGAGGTGGAGCGGCGCCGCAGCGGGGGCCTCCCGACCAACCTCGGTGATCACTTCACCGTACACGGGCGCTGGGGTCAGCCGTGCCCCCGCTGCGGCGCCGACCTCCGCCGTGTCTCCTACGAGTCCCACGAAGTCACGTACTGCCCGGACTGCCAAACGGAGGGGAAGGTCCTCGCCGACCGGCGTCTGTCCCGCCTCATCCGCTAGCGTCCGGCGGCGTGACGGACGACGACATCGATCGACCCGGCGGGCCCGACGACCCACTCCCGCCGCTGGTGCCCCCGGAGGCACGCCCTCCCGGTCTCGTGGCGCGCTCCCTCGTCCGGCTCCGTGGGCACCGGTTGGACCTCACGCCGCTCAAGGTCTCCAAGGACTTCCGGCGGCTGTTCGTCGGGCAGGCGATCTCGGAGTTCGGGACCCAGATCACGTTCGTGGCAGTGCCCTTCCAGGTCTACGAGCGCACGGGGTCGACCGCGATGGTCGGCTTGCTCGCACTCACGGAGTTGATCCCGCTCGTCGTGCTGCCGATCGTGGGCGGCACGATCGCCGACGCCGTCGAGCGGCGCAGGCTGCTCATGATCGCGCATGCGGTCACGGCGATCCTCTCGGTCGCGCTCGCGGTCAACGCCTTCCTCCCAGAGCCCCGTGTCTGGATCCTGTTCGTGTTCTCGTTCCTGTGGGCGTCGGCGTACTCCCTCTACTCGCCGGCCCTTCGGGCTTGGCCGGCTCGGCTGCTGACGCCGGACCTGTACACGTCCGCCCTGGCTCTGGAGGTCGTCTACTACCAGTCGGCGGCACTGACCGGTCCCGTCCTGGCCGGAGTGCTCATCGCGACGGTCGGGATCGAGTACGCCTACGTCCTCGATGCCGTGAGCTACCTGGCGGTGATCGTCGCGCTGTCCCGGATGCGACCGTCGCCGCCGACGGCGGAGCGTCTTTCGATCGGCTGGTCCGCGATCAAGGACGGTTTCCGCTTCCTCCGAGGCAAGCAGGTCCTGCAAGGGACGTTCTGGATCGACCTGAACGCGATGATCTTCGGTCTCCCGGTCGCCCTGTACCCGGCGTTCGTGCTGGACGTCCTGGACGCATCGCCGGCGGTGCTCGGGCTGCTGTATTCCGCGGAGGCGTTCGGTGCCCTCGTCGTTGCTCTTTTTAGCGGCCGCGCCAAACACGTCCGGCGACAGGGTCTGGTGACGATCGTCGCCTGCATCTGCTGGGGAGCGGGCATCGTCGGATTCGGGCTCGCCGGGACCTTGTGGCTCGCCCTGCTGTTCCTGATGTTGGCCAGTGCGGCAGACATGGTGAGCGGCCTCTACCGTGACGCGATCCTCAAGACCGTGACGCCCGATGAGATGCGAGGACGATTGGAGGGCATCGGCCTCTCGGTGGTGGGCACCGGGCCTTCGCTCGGGAACGCCGAGGCCGGTCTGCTCGCGTCCGTGACCAGTGTCAGGTTCTCGATCGTGTCCGGCGGGATCGCCTGCATCATCGGCGCCGGGGTCCTGGCGGTCGTCCTGCCCCGCTACCGCCGATACGACGCGGCGATCCCGTCCTCGTAGAGCCACCGGGTGGGAGGCGCGAGGCGGCTACTCGGCGGTACTGGGCACCCGCTCGCGGGCCGCGGTGGCGTGGATCTCGTCGGCGTGTGCCCGTCCCGGGATGAACCGGTTGGCGACGACGGCAGCGATCAGGAGGATCACACCGGCGATCAGCACCGCCAGGTGGAAGCCGCTCATGTAGGCCTCCCGGAACGCGGTGGCGAACCCCTCCATCTGCTCCGGCGAGAGTCCCAGAGCCGTGAGATCGCGGGGAGAGACGAACCCGTGAGAGGCCGCCTGGGAGATGGCGCTCGCCTGTGACCCGTCGAGTCCGAGCGCGGTGAGCTTGGGAACGAGCACCGAACCCAGACGGTCGAACAGGACCGTTCCCAACAAGGCGATCCCGAGGACGCCGCCGACCTCGCGGCTCGTGTTGGTCATCGCAGAGCCGAGACCCGCGCGCTGTGGCCCGACCGCACCCATCACCGCGGCGGTTATCGGCGCCATCGTCGAGCCGATCCCGTTCCCCATCATCACGAACAGGATCGCGAGCACCCAGAACGGCGTGTCGGGCTGGATGAACGTCAACCCGAACAGGCCAGCCGACACCATCGTGAGTCCGTACGTCATCGGGATCCTCGGACCGATCCGCTGGGCGATGTGGCCCGCCGTCGGCGCCGACACGATGATCATCAGCGTCATCGGGAGGAACCGGACACCGGCCTGGAGCGGCGTGTAGCCGCGGATCGCCTGCATGTACAGCGTCACGAACAGGAAGATCGAGAACATCCCCAGCGAGACCGAGAACGCGACGGCGTTGCCCGCGCTGAACGCGGGGATCCGGAAGAAGGTCAACGGCATCATCGCCCTCGGGCTGCTGTGTTCCCAGATGACGAATCCGACGAGCAGGACGGCGGCGGTCACGAGCGAGGCGACGATCAGCCCGTCACTCCAGCCACGCTGGTTCGCCTCGATGAGGCCGTAGGTGAGGGTGAAGAGCCCGCCGGTGCCGAGCGCGAGTCCGGGGAGGTCGAGATGCCGCGTCTCGGCCGAAACCGACTCACGCACCGTCCTCCACGCGACCGCGAAGGCGGTCACGCCGATCGGCACGTTGATGAAGAACACGGTCTCCCACCCACCCTGCTCGACGATCCAGCCGCCCAGGGTTGGCCCCAGCGCGAGGGCCAGGCCGCTGACGCCGGCCCACAGTCCGATGGCGCGGGCGCGCTCCTCCGGCGGGAACGTGACCGTGAGGATCGAGAGGGTGCCGGGCATCAGCAGTGCGGCTCCGACGCCCTGGAGCGCCCGGAACGCGATCAGCTGGGTGCCCGACCCGGAGAGGCCACACCCGAGTGAGGCGAGCGTGAAGATCGCCAGCCCGGTGAGGAACATCTTCTTCCGCCCGTAGCGGTCACCCAGGATGCCACCGGTGAGCAGTAACGACGCGAACACGAGGACGTATCCGTCGATGATCCATTGGAGATCCGAGACGGTGGCGTTCAGCCGGCGCTGGATCGTGGGGAGCGCGATGTTGACGACGGTGTTGTCCAGCATCGCCATCGCCAGCGCGAAGCACATGGTGAGCAGGACGATGACCTTCTCGCGGGCGTTCTCACCCTTGAATCCGAACAGCGGCATGTCCGAAGTCCTCTCTGGGTCGACCTGGGTGGCAACGCCCGAGGGTCTGGGTCTGTTCCCTAGGTCAGCTTCGAGTAGAGCCTGATCGAGAGTGGCATGAAGATCGCGAGGAGCACGCCGATCCAGATCGCCGACCACAGGATCAGCTGCTCGGCCGAGCCGCCCATCGTCGGGAACTCCCCGATGGCGAAGTATCTCGCGAGGTTCGCCCAGTGGGTGATCGGGTTGTTCCGAGCGACTGCTTGCACCCAGCGATCCATCCCCTCGACGGGCACGAGGGCCGAACTCATGAACACGAGCGGGAAGATTCCGGTGAAGGCGGCGGCCTGCACGGCTTCCAACTTCTTCACGGCCAGCGCGATCGCAGCCATCACCCAAGAGAATGCGAAGCTGACCGCCATCACGAGCACGATCATGGCGATCGCGCCGAGGAGCCCGTTCCGGAACTCGAAGCCGACGAGGTACCCGATCCCGATCACGACCAGGAGGAGGATGAAGTTCTTGATCAGATCGGAGGTCGCGCGTCCGGCGAGCATCGCCGACCGTGCCATCGGAAGAGAGCGGAACCGGTCCACGAGACCGGCCTTCAGGTCCTCTGCGATCCCGATCGCAGTCGTGGTGGCGCCGAAGATCGCGTTCTGGACGATGATCCCGGGCATCAGGAAGATCACGTAGCCACCCTCATAGACGCTCATGCCCGCGATGTTCCCGGCGAACACGTACCGGAAAAGCAGGACGAACATCACCGGCTGCACGAGCTCGAAGACGAGCACCGCCGGGATCCGCACGATCTGCATCAGGTTCCGCCGGGCGACGATCAAGCTATCGAGGACCGACAATATCGCGCGCGTCGTGATCGAAGGACGGCTCAAGGCGACGGCGCTCATCGGTCTTTCCTCCCTCGGCGCCTCTCGGGCTGGGGCTCGGGCTGGTCCGATTCCTCGATCGCCAGTTCTGCCGCATGGCCGGTCAGCGAGAGGAACACGTCGTCGAGCGTCGGGCGGTGCAGCGCGATGTCCTCGATCGGGATGCCGGCGTCGTCGAGCCGGCGCACCGTCTCGAGGAGCACCGTCGGTCCCTCGCTCCCGACCGGTACGCGGATCAACCGCGTCTCTTGATCCACCATCGTCTCGCCAGCACCGAGTCCGCGCACGGTCTCCGCCGCGCGAGAGGCTTGATCGGCTGCGACGTGGAGCTCGAGCACCTCGCCGCCGATCTTGTCCTTCAGCTCCTCCGAGGTTCCCTCTGCGATCACGGTCCCGAGGTCGATGACGGAGATCCGATCGCAGAGGTGATCGGCTTCCTCGAGGTACTGGGTGCAGAGCAACAGCGTCGTCCCTTCCTTCTGGAGGTCGCGGATCAGCTCCCAGAGGACCAGTCGACTGCGAGGGTCGAGGCCCGTCGTGGGCTCGTCCATGAACAGGACCTTCGGACGCCCCACGAGGCTCGCCCCGACGTCGAGGCGTCGCCGCATCCCGCCTGAGTAGGTCTTCGCGGTGCGGTGGGCCGCCTCGGAAAGGTCGAAGCGCTCGAGTACCTCTTCGGCACGTCTGCGGGCCTCCGTTTTCGGAAGGTGGTAGAGCCGACCGACCATCTCGAGGTTCTCGAGGCCGGTGAGGTTCTCGTCCACGGCCGCGAACTGACCGGCGAGGCCGATCACCGGCCGCAGGAGCGCCGCGTCCCGGACCACGTCGAAGCCGGCGACCACCGCCGAACCCTCGTCGGGTTCGAGGAGGGTCGTGAGGATGCGGATGGTGGTGGTTTTCCCGGCCCCGTTGGGCCCGAGCAGGCCGAAGACGGTCCCCGGCTCCACCGCCAGATCCACGCCCTTGACGGCCTCCACCTTGTCGAAGGACTTCTTGAGTCCCTCGGTACGGATGATCGCTTCCTCCATGGCGGCAGAGACTAGCGGCGGCCCCGGACATCGCCATCCCGGCAGGTGGGGCACCAGGAGAGCAGAAATGCAACTGCGTAATCGTGATTACCGCCTAGGAATATCATGAGCCGAGCACCTGTTCCTCAGGGCGTGGAAAGGACTGAAGACATGAACGAGCTCGATACCCAGGCACTGCCCCTCTTGCCGCTGACCACCGGCGTCGTGCTGCCCGGGATGGTCGTGACGCTCACGATCGAGTCGGACGAGGCGCGGGCGGCGGTCGGCGCAACCCCGGACGGTGACGACGCCCTCCTCCTCACGGTGCCACGGGTGGAGGGTCGCTACGCCCGGGTGGGCGTCGTGGCCGAGATCGAGGACGTCGGGCGCATGCGCAACGGGACCGAGGCCGTGGTCATCCGCGGGCTCCGCCGCGCCACCGTCGGCCTCGGGGTTCCCGGGACCGGAGAGGCGACGTGGGTCCAGATCGAGCCGGCCGAGGAGCCCGTGAGCGATCGAGCCCACGAGCTCGGCAAGGAGTATCGCGGAGCGGTCGAGGCCATCACCGACGCTCGCGGCATCCCGGCGGTCGCTGAGTTCCTGCGCGGCGTGACCGATCCGGGACAGCTTGCGGACACCTCCGGCTATTCGCCCGACCTCTCCTTCGAGCAGAAGGTGGAGGTCCTCGAGACCCTCGACGTCGAAGCACGGCTCGGGAAGGTCCTCGGATGGGCGAAGGAAACGTTGGCGGAAGTGCAGGTCAAGGAGCGCATCCGAGACGAGGTCGCCGGCAGCCTGGAGGAGCGACAGCGGGAGATGCTGCTGCGCGAACAGATGGCCGCGATCCGCAAAGAGCTTGGAGAAGATGGGACCGAAAACGTCGCGGAGGAGTACCGCGCCAAGATCGCGGACGCCGGGATGCCGGAGGACGTGCGCACGCAGGCAGAGCGGGAGCTCGGCCGGCTCGAGCGCATGTCGGAGCAGTCCCCGGAGTACGGCTGGATCCGCACGTACCTCGACTGGTTGCTCGACGTGCCGTGGTCCGCGAAGACGGATGACAACCTCGACATCTCGGAGGCTCGAGCGGTGCTCGATGCCGACCACGAGGGCTTGGGAGACGTGAAGGACCGGATCCTCGAGTACCTCGCGGTCCGGAAGCTCCGCGCCGAGCGCGGTCTCGTGGAGACGGGCGTTCGCGGTTCGGGAGCGATCCTGACCCTGGTGGGACCCCCCGGCGTCGGCAAGACGTCGCTCGGCGAGTCCGTCGCGCGCGCCCTGGGGCGCAAGTTCGTTCGTGTCTCGCTCGGTGGCGTCCACGACGAGTCCGAGATCAGAGGCCACCGGCGGACCTACGTCGGCGCGCTACCGGGACGGATCGTGCGCGCGTTGAAGGACGCGGGCACGAAGAACCCGGTGATGATGCTGGACGAGGTCGACAAGGTCGGGGCCGACTGGCGAGGGGACCCGTCGAGCGCGCTGCTCGAGGTCCTCGACCCGGCCCAGAACCACACGTTCCGCGACCACTACCTCGACGTGGACCTCGATCTGTCCGAGGTGTTGTTCATCGCGACGGCGAACGTCGCGGAGACGATCACGGGACCGCTGCTCGACCGGATGGAGGTCATCCGGATCGACGGGTACACCGAGGACGAGAAGGTCGCGATCGCCAAGCGGCACCTGCTGCCGCGCCAGGTCGAGCGGAACGGGCTGCGCCCCGAGGAGGTCGAGGTCACCGACGACGCGCTCCGAGGCGTCGTGGGCGACTACACGCGTGAGGCCGGCGTTCGCAACCTCGAGCGGGAGCTCGGGAAGGTCATGCGGAAAGTGGCGACCAAGCTCACCTCGGGTGAGGTGGCCGCACCGGTCGTCGTGGATCCGATCGACCTCCGCGCATATCTCGGACGTCAGAAGTTCTTCTTCGAGGCGGCCGAGCGTACCGCCGTCCCCGGCGTCGCGACGGGTCTCGCGGTGACCGGCACCGGCGGCGACGTCCTCTTCATCGAGGCGACGCGCGAAGACGTGGCCGAAGACGGGCTCACGCTCACCGGACAGTTGGGTGACGTGATGAAGGAATCCGCTCGGATCGCGCTCTCCTATGTCCGCTCGCACGCCGCCGAGCTCGACATCCCGGCCGAGCGCCTCCGTGGGCGGTTCCACATCCACGTGCCCGCGGGTGCCGTCCCCAAGGACGGGCCGAGCGCGGGCGTCGCGATGACCACCGCGATCGCGTCGTTGCTCACCGGGCGTCCCGTCCGGGCCGAGGTGGGGATGACCGGCGAGGTGACGCTGCAGGGCCGTGTGCTCCCGATCGGTGGGGTGAAGCAGAAGGTCTTGGCCGCGCACCGGGCCGGTCTGAAGGAGGTCATCCTCCCGTCGCGGAACGAGGGCGATCTGGACGACGTGCCGGAGCAGGTGCGTGAGGAGATGACGTTCCATCTGGCCGCGCAGGCGGGTGACGTGCTCTCGATCGGCCTCGGACCCGCGGCCGAAGAGATCGGCGAGCACTCTTCCACGGCCGCGTGAAGCTCTCCGCTCCGAAGCGGGCCGGATCCGTTGCCTATCCTGGACGTGTGCCTCCCGGTCTCCAGCTGTTCGATATCCGACGCCGGTTCGGCGACGTCGTCGCGCTGGATGGGGTCAGCCTGGACGTCGATGTGGGCTCCATGGTGGGTTTCGTCGGGCCCAACGGCGCCGGGAAGACGACCGCCATGCGGATCGCGCTGGGGGTGCTCGAGGCCGACAGCGGCGAGGTTCGTTGGCGGGGTAACGTCGTGAACGCGACGGCTCGTCGCCGGTTCGGCTACATCCCGGAGGAGCGCGGCCTGTACCCCAAGATGCGCGTCCTCGAGCAGCTCGTGTACCTGGCGCGGCTGCACGGCGTCAGCCGTGCAGACGCGCGAAGCCGGGGCCAGGAGATCCTCGAGATCCTCGGCGTGGCCCCTCGTGCCAAGGACAGGGTCGAGAGCTTGTCGCTCGGCAACAAGCAACGCGTGCAGCTGGCCGCCGCGTTGGTGCACGAGCCGGACGTCCTGGTCCTGGACGAGCCGTTCTCGGGACTCGACCCGGTCGGTATCGATGTCCTCATCGAGGTGCTGGACCACGAGCGGAGAACGCGGGGCGTGCCGATCGTGTTCTCCAGCCACCAGCTGGAGCTGGTGGAGCGAGTGTGCGATCGCGTCGCGATGATCGTCGAAGGTCGGATCGTCACGGAGGGGGGGATCGACGAGCTGCGCGCCTCCAGGGCACGCCGGCTCGTCCGGGTGAACATCGAAGGCGCGCCCTAGGACTGGTTCGGATCGATCCCGGGGGTCCAACTCGAAGGGAAGGTGCCCGGAGGCGTGATCCTCGAGCTCGCGAACGGCACGGACGATCAGCGTGTGCTCGACCTCGCCCGTTCGGTCGGCGAGGTCCGGCACTTCAGCCTCGTGCGACCGACCTTGGCCGAGCTCTTCCGCGAGGTGGTGGCGTCGTGAGCGGCGAGCGCGCGGCAGCGACGGACCGTGGCATGTGGCGCGTCGTGGCGGCCCGAGACTTCTCTGTGCGGCTCCACGACAAGGGATTCGTCATCTCGACGATGATCACGCTCACCGTCCTCTCGGTCTTCATCTTGCTCAGGGCGTACTCGGGGGGTCCCGATTCGTACGAGCTCGGCTCCGTCCGGGACCGCTCGGTCGCCGACCGTGTCGCCGCGCTCGCCGACCGCGCCGGCCTCGAGGTCGCGGTGATCGGGTTCGACGACCCCCGCGAGGCGGACGCCGCACTGCGGGACGGACGCGTCGACGCGGTCGTCGAAGGCGGCATCGACGACGTGCGCGCCGGGGCGGCGACGCTCCGCGTTCTCCGCGCCCCGCCCGATCTGCTCGATCAACTCGTCCAGGGTGCCGCGATCGGACTCCGCATCGATGCGGCGCTGGCGGACGCGGGCATCGCGGACGCGACCGTCGAGGAGCTCAAGGACCAGCATCCGATCGACGCCTCGCCGATCCTGCCTCCCGACCCGGACAGGGACTCGAAGGCGGCGGTCGCGTTCGTGGCGGTGCTGCTGCTCTATGGACAGCTCTTCGGTTACGGGATCTGGGTCGCCACGGGCGTGATCGAGGAGAAGAGCTCTCGCGTCGTCGAGGTGCTCCTCTCGGCGATCCGGGCCCGCCAGCTGATGGCCGGCAAGATCGCGGGGATCGGTGTGCTTGGGCTCATGCAGTTGATCTTCATCGCCACCTTCGCCATCGCGCTCGCCAGCGTGACCGGTGCCATCGACCTTCCCGCGAACTCCTTCTCCGCGGCGGCGCTCACGATCGGATGGTTCGTCCTTGGATTCGCGTTCTACGCCGCGATGTTCGCGGTCGCGGGAGCGCTCGTGTCCAGGATGGAGGAGCTCCAGAACGCGATCGTGCCGATCAACCTGCTGGTGTTCGCCTCCTTCCTCATCTCGGTCGGTGCGCTGCAAGACCCCGACTCGACGATCGCGAAGGTCGCCTCGTTGGTACCGATCTCGTCTGCGCTCGCGATGCCCGTCCGGATGGTGCTCGGCTCGGCTACCACGTGGGAGGTCGTCGCGTCGCTCGCGATCGTGATCGGCTCGACCGCGCTCCTGATCCCGCTGGCAGGCCGCGTCTACGCGGGGGCGGTGCTCCGTACGGGGGCGAGGGTCAAGCTGCGAGACGCCTGGCGAGCGGCGGCCTAGATGGGCGTCGGCTTCACGCGCGAGAACGTCCGGCACGCCCTCGCGATGCTCCGCTACGGCCGGAATCCCGCCGCCACCGTCTACGACTCGATCGGCCCGGACTTCTTCCTCGCGCTCGCGCCCGGGTGGTTGAACCTGGGACTGTGGGAGGGGGACGGGGGCGATCCCGAAGAGGCGCCGGTTGCCGTCCGCCGGTTGGTCGAACGGATGGCGGCGGACCTTCCTGTCGGGGGTGACGTCCTCGACGTCGCCAACGGCCTCGCGGCCCAGGATCCGGTGATCGCGGACGTTGCGGATCCCCGGTCGCTCACGGCGGTGAACATCACGTGGTCCCAGCTGGAAGCGGGGCGCGGGCGCGTGCGGGACGCAGGCGCCCGCGCCGTGTGCGCGGACGCGTGCCGGCTGCCCTTCACCGACGACTCGTTCGACAGCGTGATCAGCGTGGAAGCAGCGTTCCATTTCTCCTCTCGCGAACGCTTCTTCCGCGAGGCGTTCCGCGTCCTTCGACCCGGTGGCGTGCTCACGATGTCCGACGTGCCCACGATCCGTCGCCCCCACGGTCTCCGCGAGGCGATCGCCGCGGTGGCGATGCTGCGCGTGTGGGGCATCAAGTCCGGTGCCGCGGCCTCACCCGGTGAGATCGCCGCCGCGGTCGCGACCGCCGGTTTCGCGGACGTGGAGTCCGAGCTGGTCGGCGCCCGCGTTGTCGCCCCCGCACTCCGCTTCGTCCGCGACCGCCTCGATGCGCGCGGCGAGGGCGAGGGAAGATCCCTCGCCCTCGCCGCGCGCATCATGCTCGACCAAGCCGACGTCCTGTGGGAGCGGGGAGTGCTCGACTACCTGCTGCTTCGGGCGCGCAAGCCCGCCTGAGTCGGGCCGGCTCAGAGCTAACCCAGCTCGCGCCGGAGCGCTTGGAGAGGCAGTTGTCCGAGCGCGAGGAGCCGGTCGTGGAAGCCCTTGAGGTCGAAGGCGGTTCCCTCCTTCTCCTCGGTCCGGCGCCGCGCGTCCTCGATCTCCACCATGCCCACCATGTACGCGAGCGCCTGCGCCGGCAGCGCGATGTAGCGGTCGACCTCCGTTTCCGACTCGCCCCGCGGTGAGCCCCCTGCCACCAACTTCTCGATCGCGTCCTGTCTCGACCACCCGAACGCGTGGAGCCCGGTGTCCGTGATCAGGCGAGCCGCGCGATGCGCCTGGCCCGCGAGCATCCCGAGCCGCTCCCAGTCGTCGAGATAGAGGCCCATCTCGTCGGCCAGCCGTTCGCTGTAGAGACCCCACCCCTCGGCGAACGAGGCGCCGGCCAGGAGTCCGCCGAATCGACGGAGCGAGGGACGCTCGTCGAACTCCATCTCGAGCGCGATCTGGAAATGGTGTCCTGGGTTCGCTTCGTGGAACGTGACCGCCGGGATCTGGTGAAGCGCCATGCCGTCCAGGTCGTGGGTGTTGATGTAGTAGGTGCCGGGGCGTCCACCGTCGGCCGTCGGCGGCATGTAGAAGGCGGCCGCCATGTCCGCCGCCCGGTACGCCTCGACCTCTCGGACGCGGCAGTTCGCCTTCGGGAGCCTGCCGAACCACTGAGGAGCGATGTCCCAGCTCCGCCGCACCTGATCCTCGACGAGCCCGACCAGGACCTCCGCCGAAGCCGGGGTGTCCTTCCCCGACGCCTTCCGATCCTCCGTCGCTTCCGCGGGGTCGTCGTAGCCGAGCCGCGCAGCGACCTCGAACCGTTCCGCCTGGATCGCATCCCACCGTTCGTTGCCGAGCTCGTGCACCTCTTGCGGATCCAGTGGGAGCGTCGTCCAGGAACGGATCTCCGCGGCGTAGATAGCGTCGCCGCCCGGAAGGTCCGTGACGGCATTGCTCTCCGCCGCGTGCGGGAGGTACTCGCGGAGCACGTCGAGGAATCGGGCGAACGCCGGGGCCACCGCGTCGTTCCAGGCACCGGCGACCCGCTCGCGTGCCGCTACGTCGTCCTCGGCGACCGCGGCGAGCGGGGGCGCCTCCTCAGCAGGCATCGCGACGATGCGCTCCACCTGCGCGACGGCGCGCTCGACGACGGTCCGAGGCGACACGACGCCGGTCGCGATCCCCTCGCGCGCGATCTCCGCACTCGCCTCCAGGTATCGCGGGTAGGCGCGGAGCCGCTGCTCGTAACGGTCCAGATGCTCGGGCGTGTCGGTCCGCTGGACCGACGCGATGTCTCCGATCGCCACCCCCGGCCCCACGAAGTGGTTGGCGACATAGAGCCGATCGGTTCGAAGCTCGATGGCGGACAGTGTCTGGGTCGCGATCGCTTCGAGGATGTCCATCGTCGTGCGGAGCGTGATGTCGAGGCTCTCGCGATCGATCGTGGTGAGCTCGTCGAGGAAGGCACGGTTCCTGGTCTCTGCCAGCGCGCGGCCTTCCTCGCCGATGTCGGGGAGACGGTCGTCGTAGCGTTCGTCGCCGATCGCCGTGGCGAAGATCGGCTCCCGTTCCAGCAGCTCTTCCCAGAAGCGGTCGGCGAGCGTTCGCGCGCGGTCGGCATCGTTCACGTCGTTCAACCTCTCTGTCGGTGATCAGAGGAGGCCAAGCGTACTCGCGCCGTCCACCTGCAACGCCGCGCCGGAGACGAAGCCGGCTTGCTCGGAGCACAGGAACGCAACCACGCGCCCGAAGTCGTCGGGATCGCCGAGCCGGCCGGCGAAGCCGAGCTCCTTCACCCGGTCCGTCGCGTGGAGCCCCGGACAGGCGAGGTTCAGCGTGATGCCCTCATCGATCAGGTCTTGTGCCGCGGTCTTCGCCCACCCCCAGAGACCTGCGCGAGCCGTGTTCGACGTGGCGAGGTCCGGGATGGGTTGTTTCACCGAGCTCGACGCGATGAGGCAGATCCGACCCCAACCGGCCGCCCGCATGTGCGGGACGGCCTCGCGAACGAGGCGGACGAACGTCAGGAGGTTCGCGTTGAGCGCGGCTTCGAGAGTGGCGTCGTCCACTTCCAGGGCCCGTCCCTTCGGAGGCCCGCCCGCGTTCGCGACGAGGACATGCAGGGCCCCGAACCGTTCGACGGTTGCCTCGACGAGGCGCCGCGGTGCGTCCCGATCGGTCACGTCCGCGGGGAGCGCCAACACGTCGCCGCCCAGCTCCTCCGCAGTCGATCGCAGGCGCTCCGGGTCTCGGGAATTGATCGCGACCGCCGCCCCTTCGCCCACCAGGGCCCGCGCCGACGCTCGGCCGAGCCCCTTCGATGATGCGGTGACGAGTGCCACCTTCCCTGCGAGTCCGAGGTCCATGGCGTCCGATGCTACGCTCCCGCGCGGTGCCATCGGGAACCCCCCCACGCCCGACGCTCGTCTTCCTCCTGCTGGTCACGGTGGCGGCCGGAAGTTGTGCCGCCCGGACCTTGCACACGGACCAGCTCGAACGACGACTCGGCCGTCAGCTCTCGGATCGGCTCGGCGTCTCGGGGATCGAGGTGGAGTGTCCGGAAGGCGTGGAGGTCGAGCGAGGGACGATGTTCGTGTGCACCGCCCGCGCGCCGGGGGAAGAGGGCCGACTGCGGGTCGAGGTCACCCAGCTCGACGACGACGGGAACGTGACCTGGGAGATCGCCGGCACCGCCGGGTAAGGTTTGCCGATGCTGCTCGAGGGCAAGAAGCTCCTGATCACCGGCGTGCTCACGCCGCAGTCGATCGCGTTCTCCGCGGCTCAGGTCGCGCAGGAGCAGGGCGCAGAGATCGTCCTCACGAATTTCGGCAGGACGGTCAGCCTCACCGAGAAGACGGCGAAGCGGCTCCCGGATCCCCCCGACGTCCTCGAGATGGACGTGAACGAGCCCGAGCAGATCGAGTCGGTGCGCGCGGAGCTCGAACGCCGATGGGGGCAGCTCGATGGCTTCCTCCACGCGATCGCGTTCGCTCCCCAAGACGCGCTCGGCGGCAACTTCCTGCACACCCCGTGGGAGAGCGTCGCGACCGCGTTCAAGACCAGCGCGTTCTCGCTGAAATCGGTCGCGGTCGGCATGCTGCCGCTGATGGAAGCGAACGGAGGCGCGATCGTGTCGCTGGATTTCGACGCGAGGGTCGCGTGGCCCATCTACGACTGGATGGGTGTGGCGAAGGCGGGTCTCGAATCGGTCACGCGGTATCTGGCCAGGGACCTCGGTCCGAAGAAGATCAGGGTGAACACGGTCTCGGCCGGGCCCATGAAGACGATGGCCGGCAAAGGCATCCCGGGCTTCGACCAGATCGCGGGGAGCTGGGCGGATCGGGCACCTCTCGGCTGGGACACGACCGATCCCCGGCCGGTCGCCGGCGCCGTCGCGTTCCTCCTGTCGGATCTGTCGGCGGGCATCACGGGCGAGCTGCTCCACGTCGACGGCGGCTTCCACGCGATGGGCACCGAGCCCGGCCAGTCCGCATCCGATGGCGACTGAAACCGTCTCCTCCGAGCGGCGACTCACGAGCTTCAGTCACGGCGCCGGCTGCGGTTGCAAGCTCGGCCCGGACGATCTGCTCACGGTCCTGCGGAACGTGAAGCTCCCGCCGGTCTCGGAGGACGTGCTGGTCGCGACCGACACCGGAGACGACGCGGCCGTGTACCGCCTCCCGTCGGGAGAGGGCCTGATCGCGACGCTCGATTTCTTCACGCCGATCGTCGACGACCCCTATGACTGGGGGAGGATCGCCGCGACGAACGCGCTGTCCGACGTCTACGCGATGGGGGGGCGGCCGCTCCTCGCGCTCAACATCGTGAACTGGCCGGTGGACGACCTCCCGCTCGAGATGCTCGCGCGCGTGCTCCAGGGCGGGGTGGACGTCGCCGCGGCTGAGGGCGTGGTCGTCGCGGGCGGCCATTCGATCACCGACCCGGAGCCGAAGTACGGCATGGTCGCGGTCGGACTCGTGCCGCCCGATGAGGTCGTACGCAACTCGACCGCTCCTGCCGGTGCCGCTCTCTACCTCACGAAGCCGCTCGGGCTCGGGATCGTGTCGACCGCGATCAAACGAGGCCTGGCCGACGACGACCTCGTCGCGGCGGCGATCGCCCTGATGACGACGACGAACCGGTTGGCTTCCGAGGCGATGCGCAACGCGGACGCCGAGGCTGCCACCGACGTCACCGGGTTCGGGTTGCTCGGGCACCTGCACCGGATGCTCGAGGCATCCGGTGTGGCGGCCGAGCTGGACGCCGGCGCGATCCCGCTGATGGATCCGCGGATCCTCGAGTTCGCTCGCCGCGACGTGGTGCCAGGGGGCACGAAGCGGAACCTCGCCCACGTCCGTGCGCACACGGATTTCGACGATCTTCCGGAGCCCGAGCGGATGATCCTGGCCGACGCCCAGACCTCAGGCGGCCTCCTGATCGCGGCCAAGCACAAGCCGTCGATGGAGTCGGCCTTCGATGAGCGCGGCGTGCCGTTCGCGCGGATCGGCACGGTCGTGGCCGGTGATCCCGGCCGGATCACGGTGTTCGGCGCGCTCGGCGTCTGAACCGAAGGAACCAAGTCCACGCCGCGCCCGTTATCTTGCGGGAGGGGAGGGACGTGGACGGGCCGAAGCAGCCACCCACCGATTGGACCCAGGAGGATCCAGGGCTCCCGATCGAGTTCGGTCCGGCATCGAACGCGGAGTACGACCCGGAGCCGGTCCTTCCTCCGGTCCTCCGAGAGACGATCCGGCGCGCCCGCGACGATGCGGAGCGCAACGCCCGCCGTCTCGGGATGAGCCGGCGGGAATTCCTGCTCTCGGCCTGCGGCGCGGCCACGACCTTCCTCGCCTTGAACGCCTGCACGCGGGAGGAACACCGCGCGAACCCTTCGTCGACGACGAGCGAGCCAGGCGGTTCGTACGAGATCCCGCCGAGCGCCTCGGTGGAGCCGCCGAGCGCCTACGAGGCGCTCGGCGGCGAAGAGTTCATCTTCGACGTCCAAGGCCACCTGCTCGAGTACCACCTGAATCCAGTCCTGAACGGCCAGAACTTCTGGCAGAGCTTCCCGCAGAAGGATTGCGGTGAGGACGACCCTCGTGTGTGCTACTCGATCGAGCATTTCCTCGAGCTGATGTTCCTGCGCTCCGACACGAACATGCTGGTGCTGTCCTCGCTCCCGATCTTCCCCGAGGGCAGCCCGCTGTCGCCGGAGATCATGGACATCACTCGGCAGACCGTCGAGGGACTCTGCCGGGACGAGCGGATCCTGCTGCATGCGCAAGCCCTCCCCAACGTGGGGACGCAGCGGGCAGCCCTCGACGCGATGGAGCACACGGCGAGCCGCTACTCGGTCGCGGCATGGAAGACGTTCACGCATTTCCCCGGTGCCTTCGAGGGCGACGGGAACGTCTGGTGGCTCGACGACCGGGACGGCGGCAACCTGGGGGAGCGGTTCATCCGCAAGGCCGTCGCCCTCGGGATCCCGACGATCTGCACCCACAAGGGACTGTCGCTGGGGAACGCGAACGCCTCTCCCGACGACATCGGCCCCGTCGCGAGACGGCACCCCGACGTGAACTTCGTCGCATACCACTCCGGCTTCGAGGTCGGCACGACCGAGGGTCCATACACGCCAGAGACCACCCATCTCGGCGTGAACCGCCTGATCGCCTCGATGGAGCGAGAGCGCATCGGCCCGAACGAGAACGTCTACGCGGAGATCGGCTCCACGTGGTGGTACGTGATGCGGTACCCCGACCAGGCGGCGCACGTCCTCGGCAAGCTGTTGAAGCACGTAGGACAGGACAACGTGCTCTGGGGAACCGACTGTCTCTTCTACGGGTCGCCCCAGCCGCTGATCCAGGCGATGCGCACGTTCCAGATCTCCCAGGAATTCCGGGAACGCTACGGTTACCCGAAGCTCACCAGGGAGCTGAAGGCCAAGATCCTCGGGCTCAACGGCGCCGCCCTCTACGGCGTGGAGCCGAACACCTCGACCTGCGAGTTCACTCGCCGCGAACTGGAGCAGATCCGGCGCAACCTGCCGGGCACGAACCTCGCTCTCGGCCCCACCACCCTGGCCGCCGTCCAGGCGTTCCGCGACGACGACCGTGAGCTCTGGGCGCGGTCCGCGGAGTTGCTCGCCTGATCGGGAAGCTCAGAGGTTCGCGGCGCTGAGCTGTCCTCCGGCCGGCCCGTGGCCGGTCAGGGCTGCAGCCCCACAGCGGGCGGCGAGGTCGAGCGCTTCTCCGAGCGGGAGGCCGCCCCCGAGCGCCCAGGTCAGCCCCGCCTGGAACGAATCGCCGCTGCCGTACGTGTCAGAGATCGGCCCGGGCGGCGGCGTCGGTCGCCATCGTCCGGTTTCCCCCTCGGCGGTCTGGAACCGGCCGCCGGCAGCCCCCTCGGTCAGCACGACCAGCTCCGGCGGCGCATGGGCGAGGAGCTCCGGGTCGTAGATCTCGTGCCGATCCACGGCGCTGCCTACCACGACGTCTGCCCTGATCCCCGAAGCTGCCAGGACCCGCAGATGCCGGCTGGACACCACCACGAGATGGGCCGCACGAACGCGTCGCAGCGCGTCCGCATCGCCCGCCGTGACGTACGCGGCGTCGACCTCGGCGAGGCGATCCCACGGAAGCGGGTCCGACCCACTCGCCTCCGATCGCGGCCCGAGCGTGGTGATCGTGCGCTCCCCATCCCGGTCGACCAGACACACGGCCTGCCGGGTGGGCGAGGTCCTCGGCGCCGCGTACACCCTGACCCCCACGGCGGCGAGTTCCTGGGCCGCTCGGTCGCCGATCTCGTCCTCGCCGAGCGCGGTGAAGAGCTCGCAGGAGCCGTCGAGCTTCGCGAGCTGTTGGGCCGCCACCCCGCCCCCGCCGCCGGCGCCCGACCACGTCTCGGTCGCATGGGCGATGCCGCCGGCGGCGGGCACCCGATCCACGCGGGCGAAGGTGATCCACTCGATGTGGCCGACGACGGCGACGCGGGGCATCTGAACGGAATCGTCCCAGGAGTCGTTCGCGGCGCTCCGGGAATATCCGACCTCGTTGGTAGGATTTGCAGGTGCAAGAGGGGTCCGCCTCCCGCGGGCTCCGTTGTCATCCAACGAGGACATGGCTGAACTCGACGGCGTCTACTACAAGGAGATCGTGGAGCAGGCGCTCCGCGAGTTCCCGAACGAGGCCTGCGGCCTGATCGCGGCCGAGGCAGGCGTGCCCGTCAAGGTCTACGCGATGACCAACGCAGACGCGAGCCCCGCCACCTACCGGCTCGACGGCAAGGAGCAGCTGAAGGTCTTCGACGAGCTCGACGATCGCGGCTGGGACCTCTGGGCCATCTATCACTCCCACACCCATTCCGAGGCCTACCCGTCGGAGACCGACCGGCGGCTCGCCTTCTATCCGGACTCCCGGTACCTGCTGCTCTCGGTCGCGGATCGCGAGGAGCCGATCATGCGCTCGTTCTTCATCCGCGAGGGCGAGATCGAGGAAGAGGAGCTGACGATCACGTGAACGCGCCCAGGTTCACCGAGGATCAGGTCCAGCGTTACGCGCGCCACATCATCCTTCCCAACGTCGGCGGGGCGGGGCAACGCAAGCTGCTCGACTCGAGCGTCCTGGTGATCGGGGCCGGGGGGCTCGGCTCGCCGATCGCGATGTACCTGGCTGCCGCGGGCGTCGGGAGGATCGGCATCGTCGACTTCGATGCCGTCGATGTCTCCAACCTCCAGCGCCAGATCCTGCACACGAACGCCGACATCGGTCGGTCCAAGGTCGAGTCGGCGCTCGAGCACCTCCGCGCGATCAATCCGACGATCGAGGTCGTGGGCCACGACACGCTGCTGTTCTCGACCAACGTCTTCGACGTGATGGAGCCGTACGACGTGATCGTCGACGGCACCGACAACTTCCCGGTCCGCTACCTCGTGAACGACGCGACGCAGTTCCTCGGTAAGCCGCTCGTGTACGGATCGATCTACCAATTCGAGGGACAGGCCACGGTGTTCATGCCGGGCAAGGAGACACCCTGCTACCGGTGTCTCTTCCCGACGCCGCCGCCGCCCGGAACCGTCCCGTCGTGCGCGGAGGGCGGCGTGTTCGGCGTGCTGCCCGGCGTGATCGGCTCGATCCAGGCGACCGAGGCGATCAAGCTCATCACCGGCGAAGGTGAGACCCTCGAAGGACGGCTGCTCCTGTACGACGCGCTCGACATGAGCTTCCAGGAAGTGAAGATCCGCTGGGACGCGGATTGCCCGGTGTGCGGCAAGGAGCCGACCATCACCGAGTTGATCGACTACGAGCAGTTCTGCGGCGTCCCCGCCCGACCCGAGTGAGGAGCATCCACGACATGCCCGTCCAGGTGAAGTTGCCCACGATCCTCCGCAAACACGCGGGAGGGGAACCCAAGGTGAGCGCGGAAGGTGACACGCTCCGCGACGTCCTCGGCGATCTCGAATCGAAGTACCCGGGGATCACGAAGAACGTGCTGTCCGAAGACGGCGGCCTTCACCGGTTCATCAACGTCTACCTGAACGACGAGGACGTCCGCTACCTCGGCTCATTGGAGACCGAGGTGGGTGAGGGCGACACGGTCTCGATCCTCCCCGCCGTCGCCGGCGGCTGATCCCACCTTCCTGGCCGACCGGTCGGGCGCCGCTGGGATAATCGGCCCTGTGACCCGCTACGACGACATCCTCGACGCGATCGGGAACACGCCGCTCGTCGGACTGCCGTCGATGTCACCGAAGCCCGGCGTGCGCCTATGGGCGAAGCTCGAGGGCAACAACCCCACCGGTTCGACGAAGGACCGGATCGCCCTCGCGATGGTCGAAGCCGCGGAGGCGTCGGGGGAGCTGACGCTCGAGAAGACGATCCTGGAGCCGACCTCCGGCAACACGGGGATCTCGCTCGCGATGGTCGCTCGGCGGAAGGGGTATCGGCTCACCGTGGTCCTCCCGGACAACGCGAGCCAGGAACGGCTCGGCCTCCTCCGGCTCTTCGGCGCCGACATCGTGTTCTCCGACGGCGACAAGGGCACGAACGGGTCGATCGAGGTGGCGCGCGCGCTCGCGTCCGACGAGAAGTACTTCATGCCGTTCCAGTACGGGAACCCGGCGAACCCCCAGGCACATGAACAGGGGACCGGGCGCGAGATCGTGGCCGACCTTCCCGAGGTGACGCACTTCGTGGCCGGGATGGGAACCGGCGGCACGCTTACCGGCGCCGGCCGGGCACTGCACGCGCACGATCCGTCGATCCAGATCGTGGCTGCGGAGCCGGAGCTCGGCGACCTCGTCTACGGACTCCGCTCTCTCGACGAAGGCTTCATCCCGCCGATCTTCGATCCCTCCGAGGTGAACCGGAAGTTCCTCGTGCGCTCCGACGACGCGCTGCGTGCGACACGCGAGCTCACGTCGAAGGAGGGCATCTTCGCGGGCATCAGTTCGGGTGCCGTGATCCACGTGGCTCAGCGGATTGCGGCGGAGGTGGACGACGGCAACGTCGTCTGCCTTCTCGCGGACGGCGGGTGGAAGTACCTGTCGATCGAAGCCTGGGCCGAGGACGTCGAGACCGCGGAGAAGAAGGTCTCCGAATCCCTGTGGTGGTGAGCGACCCGCGGCCGATCGGCGTGTTCGACTCCGGCGTGGGCGGGCTCACCGTCGCTCGGGCCATCATCGACCTACTGCCCCACGAGCCGCTGATCTACGTGGGCGATTCCGCTCGCTTCCCGTACGGGTCGCAGCCGGTCGAGCGGATCCGGCAGTACGCGCTCGAGATCGCCGAGTACCTCGTGCAGAGGGACGTGAAGCTGCTCGTGATCGCCTGCAACTCGATCGAGGTGTCGGCGATCGGTGACATCGCCGTGAGCGCCGACATCCCGGTCGTGGGCGTGGTCAACCCCGGGTCGCGGGCGGCCATCCGCGCGACGCGGAACGGAGTGGTCGGCGTCATCGGGACCGAGGCGACGATCGCGACGGGCGCGTACCAGCGGGCGATCGGCTCGGCAGTGGCGTTGCACACGGCGGCGTGTCCCGCCTTCGTGGATCACGTCGAACGAGGGGACACCAGCTCTCCGGAGCTACGCACCGTCGCGCGCGGGTATCTTGAGCCACTCATGGAAGCCGGGATCGACACACTGGTGTTGGGCTGCACCCACTATCCGCTCCTATCCGGCCTCTTGCAGCTCGAGCTCGGCCCCGACGTGGTGCTGGTCTCGTCGGCGGAGGAGACCGCGAAGGATGTGTACGGTGAGCTCGTGTCGAGAGAGCTGCTTGCGCCGGCACGCGGAAGGCCCGTGCACGAGTTCGTCACGACGGGCGATCCCGAACGGTTCCAGCGTCTGGCGGAGGTGTTCCTGGGTCCCGAGGTGCGGGACCTGGGCGTGCAGCGGGTGACGGTGGAGGGCGCGTGGAGCTGACGGTTCTGGGGGCGCAGGGCACATGGCCCGGCGCCGGCGGCGAGAACTGCGGCTACCTCGTCACCCAGGAGGGCTATCACCTGCAGGTCGATGCCGGCACGGGCACGTTCGCCCGCCTTCAGCAAGTTGTCGGCGTCGATGACGTGAAGGGGATGATCATCACCCATGGCCATCCCGATCACTACGTCGACATCATCCCGACGTTCTACGCGCGACACTACGGGCGCCTCGGGCGTCCAGGTCTTCCCTTCTGGTCCCCCGGGGGGTTCACCGACATCGCGGCGGCGCTGGTCTCGGAGAACGGGCGCAACGTGATGGCGGAGGCCTTCGACTTCCTCACCGCGGCCCCCGGCAAGGTCTTCGAGCTGGGGCCGTTCAGGATCACGCCCTTCGAGATGCAGCACATCGGTGTCTTCTCCCTTGGCTATCGGATCGAGGCGGGTGGGGTCGTGTTCGCCTACACGGGCGACACGGGACCCTGCGAGGCGGCGATCACGCTGGCGCGTGACTCAGATCTGTTCCTGTGCGAGGCGACGTATCAGAACGCGTCGAAGCTCTACCCGTTCCACCTGTCGGCGGCGCAGGCGGGCGAGGTCGCGACCGCCGCCGGCGCCGATCACCTGGTGCTCACGCACCTGACGCCTGAGCTCGACCATCGGATCTCGATCCGCGAGGCGGCCGAGACGTTCACCGGGCCGATCGACATCGCGGTGCCCGGGATGGTCCTGGAGGTTGGTCGATGAGCCCCCGTCCCGACGGACGCGCGCCCGGGCAGCTTCGCCCGGTGGCCTACGAGCTCGGATATCAGGAGTGGGCCGCCGGCTCCGTGTTGTTCTCGATGGGCAAGACGCGAGTGCTCTGCGCCGCCTCGGTGTCGACCGAAGCCCCACGCTGGCTCCGCGGCACCGGGAAGGGATGGGTGACGGGGGAGTACTCGATGCTGCCGGCATCCACCACCGAGCGCTCGCCACGCGAGGTGAACCGCGGTCGTCCTGGAGGCAGGACCCAAGAGATCCAGCGGTTGATCGGTCGCTCGCTCCGAGCCGTGACCGACCTCGGTCGGATGGGGGAGCGCACGATCACGGTGGACTGTGACGTGTTGCAGGCCGATGCGGGCACCCGAACCGCGGCGATCACCGGGGGCTACATCGCCCTCGCGCACGCCCTTCGAGGACTGGTGAGCGAACGCCTGGTGCCCGACGATCTCTTGCTGGACACGGTGGCGGCCGTCTCGGTCGGGATCGTCGACGGAGAGGCCCGGCTGGATCTCTGCTACGAGGAGGATGCCGCCGCCGAGGTCGACTGCAACGTGGTGATAACGGGCTCCGGCACGCTCGTCGAGGTGCAGGGCACCGCCGAGGGCGCGCCGTTCGACCGCGCGCAGCTCGACGACCTGCTCGATCTGGCCTCTGCCGGCGTCGTCGAGCTGACGAAGATCCAGCGGGACGCGATCGACGGCTGAGGTGGCGTTCCCGACCCGGATCGCGATCGCATCCCGTAACCCCCACAAGCTCCGGGAGATCGGAAGGATCTGCGCCGATTGGCCCGTGGAGTGGTGGACGGTCGAGAACCACCCGGGGCCCTGGTCCGACGTAGAGGAGACCGGCAGCACCTACCTCGAGAACGCGCTGCTGAAGGCGCGGGCTGCGGCGGCCGCCCTGGGGGAGCCGGCGCTCGCCGACGATTCCGGGATCGAGGTCGACGCCCTCGGCGGCCGCCCCGGCCCGCGGTCCGCCCGGTTCGCCGGCGAGGAAGCGACGGACGAGCGCAACCTCGAAGAGCTCATCCGGGTCCTCAAGGGGGTGCCGGGGTCCGGGCGCACCGCCCGGTACCGGTGCGTCGCCGTGCTCGCGTTCCCCGACGGCCGGGAGCTGCACGCCGAGGGCACCTCTGAGGGGATCCTCGAGCCGAAGCCGCGCGGGGCCCGCGGCTTCGGCTACGACCCGATCTTCGTCCCTGGGGGCGGGGACCGCACGATGGCGGAGCTCACCGACGAGGAGAAGGACCGGCTCAGCCATCGGGGGCGGGCCTTCCGAGCCCTCGGGGAGCAGCTGGAGCCCGGCTGAGCAGCCCATCGGCGCTCTATGTGGCGGAACCCCTTTGGGATACCTGACTCAAGGTAAAGCGGTGGGCCGCCGAAGCTTTCCTCGTGGCGGACGATCACCTGGCAGAGCGCCGTGTCCTGAGGCAAACCGAAGGCTTCTTCGACGGCAAGTCCCCGGGTGTCACCCTCCTGCTCGGCGCGGCGTTCCTCGCGGTCGTCGCGGTGATGGACTACCTGCTCGGACCGCGCCTGTCGGTCGCGCTCTTCTACCTGATGCCCATCGGCCTGGTGACGTGGAACCTCGGTCTCCGCTGGGGAGCGGTGACCGTCGCGCTGTCGACGATCGCCGCGCTCTGGAGTGACCTCCTGTATCCGCGATACGACCTGCTCCCATGGTGGAACGCGATCTTCCGCTTCGCCGCGTTCCTCGCGGTAGCTGTCCTTCTCGGCACGCTGCGCCGGATCATCGCGTCGCAATGGGAGCACCTCGATCGCGAGGCGGAGGTCACGACCGGACTCCGCGAGCTGAACGAGGTGAAGGACACGCTCCTGCACGCCGTCTCCCACGACCTCAAGGGTCCGCTCGCCGGGATCCTCGGCTCGGTCCAGACCCTGCACCGCGCCGAGCAGATCGGCCTGACGGAGGAGGAGCGCGCGACGATGCTCGACATGATCGAGCAGGGCGGCAAGAAGATGAATCGTCTTGTCGACGACCTGCTGGATCTCGACCGGCTGGATCGCGGGCACATCCAACCCGAGCGCGCACCGACCGACGTGAGCGAGCTGGCGCGCCGGATCGCACGTGAGCTCCCGGGCATGGAGTCTCACCCGATCCGTGTCGAGGCCTCCCCGGTCCTCGTGGACATCGACGCCGGCAAGGTCGAGCGGGTGATCGAGAACCTCTTGGTGAACGCGCGCCGGCACACGCCCGCAGGCACCGCGGTTCACGTTCGCGTCCTCGCTCGTTCCAATGGTGTCGTGCTCGTGATCGAGGACGAAGGTCCGGGGATCCCGGATGAGCTCAAAGAGGTGCTCTTCGAGCCGTTCCGTCAGGGCGCCGGAGCCGGCGGCCGAGGGGTTGGTATCGGACTCTCACTCGTTAAGAAGTTCGCGGAGCTCCACGGCGGCACCGCGCTCGTCGAGGACGGCGAGCACGGCGGCGCTCGCTTCGTCATCACGCTCCCCGGCGACGTGACCGAGCTACCCGCAGACGCACGGCGTCTCCAGGCCGTCTAGCCTAGACACCCCCGCCTCTCCGGAACTCGCTGAACGCTCGCGACACCTGACAAGGTGACACTCTGTCGCCGGGCATCTCACCTGATGGGGAGCGGCGATATCTCGTGGCCGGAGATTGACGGCTCGGGGAGGCGATAGGCCGCCCATCATCGACGGGCTGGCGTCAGGACGCGGTGAAGGCACTCGACGAGGAGGGTTGGCCCTCGTGGGATCGCGACGCGATCACCCTCGCGATGTAGCCGGGGTCCCTGGTCGTCCCCGGGAGCACGTCCGACGAGAGCGAGTACTGGCCGACGAGGCCGACGAAGTAGAGACCGGGCTCGGACGGGACGACCCCGCGCTCGTGCCGCGGACGACCTTCCTCGTCGAATATTGGGAGGTCGATCCACGGGAAGTCCTGACGGAACCCGGTGCACCAGATCACGTTCTCGACCTCGAGGACGCGCCCGTCTTCCAGCTCCGGGAGCCCGTCCCGAACGCCCGCGACCCGCGGTACCCGTTCGACACCGGCGGTCTCCAGGTCCTTCGACTTCACCCGGATCAAGGGCGCCGCCTTCGTCTCCAGCTTCGGGAGCAGCTTCCGGCCGATCGGTGTTCCCCGAGTCAGGACGTGATGGCCGACGAACCGGAACACACGGAAGAACGGACGCGACCGGCGGCTGCCGTGACGGAACGGGATCTGTCCCGCTGGCTTCCCGGCGAGCATGACGCGATGGGTCCTGGAGAGCTCCTTGGCGATCTCCGCCCCCGAGTTGCCCACACCCACCAGCAGGACGCTTCCCTCCCGGAGCTGGGACGGGTTCCGGTACGCGGCGGAGTGAAGCTGGAGGATCCACGGATCGAGGGCGGCTGCGAACGCCGGCGACTTCGGGACGCGGTTCGCGCCCGTGGCGACGATCACCCGATCGGCCTCGACCTTCCGATCGGCCATGGTCAGGACGTAGCGATCGCCCTCCTTCGACAGGCTCTCGACGGACGTCCCCGTCCGAACCGGAAGATCGAAGTGCTCGGCGTACCGCTCGAGGTAGTCGCCCATCTCGTCCTTCGTCGGGAACGACCAGGCGGGCGCCGGGAACGGCATGCCCGGCAGCCCGTCGACGAACGCCGGCGTGAACAAGCGGAGCGAATCCCATCGGGAGCGCCAGGCGTCGCCCACGCGCTCCTGCGCGTCCAGGATCACGAACGGCACGCCCTTCCGCTTCAGCTCGTATCCCATCGCGAGCCCGGCCTGTCCGCCGCCGATGATCATGGTCTCGAGGTGCTCCGCTCCCTGCGTGCGGTCCATCTCCGCCTCCGTTCCTCGGTGAACAGGCAGGAACGTAGGCGGCGAAGTGGGGTCGCCTCATCGCCGGAACGAGCCAAACACCTCGGGGAGGCTCATGGTGAGAACGGACCATCGAGCCCGGGTCAGGCGAGGTCGTGCTCGAACGCGAAGGCGGTCGCCGCGGACCGGGAGGACACGCCGAGCTTCACGAACATGTTCTGGAGGTGTCGCGCGACCGTGTGCTCGCTGATCACGAGCGCCGCCGCGATCTCGCGGTTCGTCTTCCCGGTCGCGAGGAGTCGGAGCACCTCCGCCTCCCGTTCCGAGAGTCCGCGGGGGAGCCCTCGACCGACGCCCAGGAGATCCGCGACCCTCCGCGCGTCCGGAGAGGCGCCGAGGCGCTCGAAGGTGGCCAGCGCCGCGCGCAGCTCGGACCGGGCGTCCTCCTCGTCGCCGGAGGCGCGAAGCGCGAGCCCGTACGTCAGCCGTGCGAAAGCGGCTTCATAGGGGAGCTTGAGTTCCTGCCAGATCGAGGCGGCCCGGCGCGAGCTCTCGAGCGCGGTCGACACGTCGCCCTCGGCGAGCCGGAGCGCCGCGTCAGCGCTCGCCGCCGCCGCGGCGAGCGCGGGCCGCTCGGAGTCCGCCGCGATCAGCGCCAGCGCGTCGCGAGCTGCTCGCGCGGTCTCCGGATCGCGAGCGGTAAGCGCCACATCGACTTGGGCCATCAGGAGCCGCGCCCGACGGAGTGAGTTCCCTTCGCCGCCGGTGACCGCGAGGCGGAGGCTCGTCTGGGCGGCCTCGACCTTGCCCTGTCCGAGGCGCAGGAGGGCGTGGCCCGGCTGGGGGTCGAAGCCGAGCTCGCGCGCACGAGCGAACGCATCCTCGGCGCCGGGATCGTTGCCCGTGCGCCGGCGGATCTCGCCGGCCTCGTAGTAGGCGGACGCGGCGGCCATCGGGTCGAAGCTCACCAGCTCCTCCGAGGCGCGCACGGCCTCGGCCTCCGCCTCGGCCCACGCGCCTCGGAGCCTCGCCACCTCGGCTCGGTTGATCCGGCAGAGTCCCGGATAGGGCGACTCGGGCGGAAGTGATTCGCACCACGCACGAGCCGCCTCGCTCCACTCGCCCGCCCGCCGAACGTCGGCGAGCTCCAGACACGCCCCGATCACGTTGCAGTACACGACGCCGGTGAAGAACGAGCTGAGCTCGCCGGCCACGACGGCGGTCATCGCTTCGTCCAGCATCGCGACGCCCTCGGTCTCCCGTCCCTCGGAGATCGAGATGAGACCGTTCGTGTGGATGGCGAGCGCAACGACGTCTGGGTTGCGGAACCGCCGCCCGATCTCCGCCGCCCGCGTCGCGAGCTGGTGCGCCCGATCGAGGTCACCGCCGAAGCGCGCCACCGTGGCCTCGATGACCGCCAGGAAGCCGTGTTCGACGCGGTCGGGCAGCCCATCGAGGTGACGATGCGCGCGCATGAGCCAGCCCGCGCCGACCGCCGGCTCGCCTCGCATGAAGTGCTCGACGCCGAGGCGCCCGGCCATATACGCCGCGCGAGCGTCCTCGCCGGACTCAGCGTAACCCGCGTAGGCGCTCCGCCGCGCCGCGATCGCCTCGTCCATCTTCGACAGCCACCAGGCTGCGTCGGAAAGAGCTTCGAGGTCCTCGGGCGTCAGATCGGTCGGATCGGCGGACGCGAGTTCCTCGTACGCCTCGGCCCAGGCCTCGCGCCGAGCGGCATCTCGGCCCCGTTCGATGTCGGCGGTCCGCTCGGGCACGCGCTTCCCTCTCTACGGCGCTGGGACGGAGCCATAGCTTAGGCGGCGAGGCCTCGCTCCGGTTCCGAGACCAGGAGTGACAGAGTGTGCAAGCGAACTCGCGGTGCCGGCGGGTGCTCTCGTGGCGGGGATCGGCAGCAAAGGTCATGCTCGAGACCACCCGGGATGCGGCCGCCTCCCGGCTGCGCACTCCGGATCCTCGGTGTAGAGCAGGGATGTGTCGGCAGGTTCAGGTCGAACGCGACTCTCGGTCGACCTCGAACCACACGGCCGTCCCGGTGTCGCGCGTCTCGACCCCCCAGCGGGATGAGAGCATCTCGACGAGGAGGAGTCCCCAGCCACCTTCCTCGGCCCGTTCCCCTGGTCGAGCCGGGTCGAACCCCGGGCCCTTGTCTCGCACCGTCACCCTGATGGATCGATCATCGACGGTGATCTCGACCGCGATCGGGTCCTCCACCGCGTGGCCGGCGTGGCGAACCGCATTGGCGACGAGCTCGTTCGTCAGGAGCAGAACGTCGTTCAGGAGCTTCGGTAGGACGTCGTCCGCCACCGTCTCTCTCACGAAGCGCCGGGCTTCGCTTGGCGCTTCTGGGACGGACCGTAGAGCTCGGGAGCGGATGGGCAAGCGCTCTCCTCGGAGGGTATGTGAGGTGTCGAAGCAGCCGGGCCGGCCTTTCGGTCCATACCCGGGAGCCCGATGGTGCGAACCTGAAGGCGAGAGACCTTCTCGAGGGCTGTCCGCGCCGGAACTCACGCGGTCGTCGCGCGAGCCACCGTAGGGCTGCGGGGGCGGGAGCAGGGGCTGGATGATCGAGGGGACCACGAAGGATAGTTAAGGGGGGCATGCGAAGCCGTCGTGTCCGGTGGCGCCCGCGTACGGTCCCGAGGGCACGCGAGCCCTGTTCGGACCGATGCGATGATGCTCCTCGAGTCGTGGGGGGTGGCCGTGCCGTACGCCCGGAATGACCTGGACGGGATGCGGGTGTATTTCGAGAACGATGGAGGGGATCGAGTCTCGGTCGTGATCCTCGGTGGATTCCTCGATCCGATCGAGCTGGTTCGACGAGCACCGATCTCGCGGGCGCTGGCAACCCTCCCGGGTGAATTCCGGCTCATGTACATAGACCATCGAAGGCACGGGCGGAGCGACAAGCCCCATGATGCCGCGGCGTATGCGATGCCGATGCGAGTTGCAGACGTCGTCGCGGTCCTCGACGACCTCAGGGTCGAGCGATCGCACTTCATCGGCATCTCCTGGGGTGGGAGACTCTGCTTCGGGATCGGGGAACACGCACCCGAGCGCATCCGCTCGCTCGTGACGATCGGGCAGCACCCCTACACGATCGACCCCGAAGGTCCGCTCGCCCGCGTGGTGGGGGAGGCGCTGACCGCCTCCACGAAGCATGGCATCGGAGCGCTCGTCGAGGCGTTCGAGGCGATCGCCGGGCGGTACCCGGACGCGGTCCGAGAGGTGTATCTCGCCCGTGACGCTGCGGCCATGCGCGCCGCCTGGCACGCCGCGGTGGATGAAGGACCGGTCAGCGAGAACCTCGGAGCGTGGCAGGCGCGATGTCCCATCTGCGTCGCCGAGGACGACGTGGATTTCCTTGACCAAGCTCGACGCGCGGCCGAGGAGATCCCGAACGCCGAGTTCCTGTTGATCGGAGGGACCGATCACCTCGGTGTGGACACGTCGAAGATCGATCCGGAGATGCCGGCAGTGCTCCGGACTTTGCGGGAAACGAGCTGAGTGACCGCTCGGCATCCAGCCAACACGCGAGGTGCGAGAGGGGGGACTCGAACCCCCACGCCCTTTCGGGCACCGGCTCCTAAGGCCGGCGCGTCTACCAGGTTCCGCCACTCTCGCGCAGGCCAAGCGTAGACCGACATGGACGTCGGGGCCGGCGCGCGACATCATGCATCGATGCCCCGCCGCCTCCTGTTCCTGACGATGGCCGTGCTCCTGGCCTCGTGCGCGGTGGGCGCGTCGGCTCCGTCGGACATCCCCTCAGCGCCGACCTCACCACCACGCTCACGCCCGCGGCCCCCCGCCGATATCGAGGCATCCAGGCTTCTCGCGCGAGGTGGGACGCTCATGGCTCTCGCGCGCGAACCGGTGCTCGGCGTCCACGCGGCGCCCGGAACGGAACGTCCGTACATGGGCCTGGATGCCTCGAACCCGTGGGGACAACCCCTCCGGCTCCTCGTGCTTCGAGACGCGAACGACGAGGACGGCGACATCTGGCTGCGGATACGGCTCCCGATCTGGCCCAACGGCCAAGCGGGCTGGGTCGCGGCGTCCGACGTGAGGCTCGCCGAGGCCGACGAGCGGATCGTGGTCGATCTCTCCGAACGGAGGCTCGTGAGGTTCCGCGAGGGCGAACCGGTGGCGCGTCTCGAGGTTGCCGTGGGCTCTGCGGTGACACCGACGCCGCCCGGCCGGTACTTCGTGTGGGCGAAGGTCCACACGAACCGCCCGTCGGGACCCTACGGCAGCTTCATCCTCGGGCTCTCCGGCTTCTCGGAGTCGATCGAGCCGTGGAAGGAGTGGCCGGGTCAGCCTCGTCTGGCGATCCACGGGACCGACGACCCGGCCGACGCGGGTCGGGCCGTGAGCAAGGGTTGCGTCCGTGTCCTGAACTCGTTGCTTCGGACTCTTCGTGGCGTCCCGATGGGCACGCCCGTCGACATCCAACCCTAGAACCCGCGCCCGGATACCGACTTGACAGGGTCCCCATGTGGCGAGTACTTTACCAAGCAGTTATTTAACTGAGAGGTTGAGTGATGGGTTCGGCTGTGGCCACAGAGCGCCTCGATCGCACGTTCGCGGCGCTCGCTGATCCCACCCGGCGGGCGATCCTCGGCCGGCTGGCGGCGGGGGAGGCCTCCGTCACCGAGCTGGCGGAGCCGTTCGACATGAGCATGCCGGCGGTCTCGAAGCACCTGAAGGTGCTCGAGCGGGCGGGGCTCATCGTGCGCGGTCGGCAGCGGCAGTGGCGGCCCGCCCGGCTCGAAGCCGAGCCGCTCAAGGAGGTCGCCGAATGGACCGAGCGGTACCGGCGCTTCTGGGATGAGCGCTATGACCGGCTTGACGAGTACTTGGAGGAGCTCCAGGGACGCGGAAAGGGGAGGAACGATGAGCGGAAGCGGTAGGAACCAGCTCGTGACGACGACTCCCTCGGACCGGGAGATCGTGATGACTCGGGTGTTCGACGCACCGCGCGACCTCGTGTTCGAGGCGCATACGTCGTGCGAGCACATGTCGAACTGGTGGGGGCCGAGGAAGTACGAGGTCGTGGCGTGTGAGATCGACTTCCGCCCGGGCGGTACATGGAGGGTCGTGCACCGCGGTCCCGACGGCGACGAGATCACGTTCTTCGGTGAGTACCTCGATATCGTCCGGCCGGAGCGCATCGTCTGGACGTTCGGGTTCGAAGACAACCCGGGCGGTCCGGAGACCTACACGTTCGAGGAGCACGACGGCAAGACCACGCTCACGAGCAGCGCCGTCTTCCCCTCGAAGGAGATGCGCGACGAAGTGCTCGGGTCGGGGATGGAGTCCGGTGCCATCGAGACGTACGACCGGCTGGATGAGTACCTCGAGGTCCTCAAGGAGCGCGCAGCAGGCTGAGGATCAATTGGTGGGCCCCCGGGGACTCGAACCCCGAACCTGCGGATTAAGAGTCCGTTGCTCTGCCGGATTGAGCTAGAGGCCCGCCGCAGTCTAACAACCGGCAGACCTCACCGGGCCCGTGAGGCGATGTTTGCCCGCATACCGGAATGGGCATATGTGGCGCGACAGAACGCTGATGCTGCCACCAGGCAGCGAAGGGAGCGTTAAGCCATGAGTATGGAGCCTGAACACCACCGCCACGACGAAACCCCGGTCGCGCGCGACCCCGAGGGCGGAAGTGGCCTCGTCGGCTACGCGGCCATCAAGTACATTGCGATCGTCGCGATCGTGATCGCGATCCTGGTCTTCCTCGGGATGTACCTGATCCCCGCGCTGACCGACTGACCGAGAACCCTTGAGCGATCAGAAGGAGAAAGACGATGCTGGAGACGGTCGCCATGCTGGCCCAAGAGGCCAATGCAGACGACCGACACGATCCTTTGGGTCATCGCTGCGGTCCTCGTCATCGCGGGCATCTTCGCGATCATCCATAGCCAGGTCGTCTGGGGCATCGTGCTGATCGTGGTGGGACTGCTGGTCGGTCCCGGCGGGGTCAGCCTGCTCGACTAGCTGTAGTTCCCATCAGGGTTGTTGACAGGCGAGAGCCTCCCTGCACGGTTTGGGGCTTGTCCGAGTCCCTAGCCGGAAGGAGGCTCTCATGGCCCATCGTAGGGCGAGGCTCACGCCCTTCGGGCGGTATCTGCTGGTCAC
>DATKDI010000044.1:0-24996 GCA_035512775.1 Actinomycetota bacterium
GCGCGTCCGCGCCGCCACCGCCCGGATCAAGGACTCCGGCATGGCGGTCGGCGCCGACACCATCATCGGGCTCGGCGCGTTCGCGCCGCCGGCGCTCCACGCGACGGCGGCCCGACTGATCGCGCAGGCACGTTGGTGCAACCTGGTCGTCTCGAACATCCCGGCGCCGCAGGTGCCGCTCTACCTGGCGGGCGCGCCACTGGAGGCGAGCTACCCCGCGATGAACCTGAAGGAGGATTGCGGGCTCTCGGTGGCGTGTACGTCGGCAGCCGGCACGATGGCGTTCGGGCTCACGGCGGATTGGGACATCGTGCCGGATCTGGACGTCCTGGCCAGAGGCATCGTATCCGCGATCGACGACCTCGAGAAGGCGGCGGGCGCCAGCTCGTCAGCTTCCTGACGCCTCGGCAGGCTGGCACGACCCTCCCTGCCGTCAGCTTCCTGACACGTTCCTGTCGGTACCACCGAGTATCAAGGCAGGGTGGGTGACGGGAGCTCGCCCTCCCCGTATCGGATCATGACCACGCTGCGCCGAACGGAGCGGAGCCTGGCTGCGGCTCTCGACGCCGCGCTGAGCGCTCTTGCCTCACGGCCGCGCAGTTCCACGTGCAGGAGGAGCTCACCGTGACATCCGTGCTTCACGTCGGTGAGCTGGCATGGCGTCATGGGGTGACTCGTCGATCGATGCACGGCATCGTGCGGAACCTCGCCCGCGCTCAGCTCGTCGCGCTCGCGCCGTCGGAGCACGGTGTTCGCAACATCTGGTTGACACGAGATGGACGCGAGCGTCTGGGTCTCGGCGCGGGAGGCCATCTCCGGGATCGAACGGCTGGTAGCGGCGGCCGTCGGCTCCGAAGGTGGCGCATCGCTGGTTCGGCAGCTCGCCGACATCAGCCGCTCGGTAGAGGAACGTCGCGGATGGTGGTGGGACTGACCCTTACTCGACTGTGTCGGAGAACCAGTCGGCCACTTCGGTGAGCCAACGCCCCGGCGCCTCCATCTGCGGGATGTGTCCGAGGTCGCTGAAGAAGCGGCCTCGCCACGCAGGATGCTTCGCCAGCTCCGCCTCTGCGAAGGCCGCTGGGACGAGGCGGTCCCGCCGTCCGTGCAACAGCAAGAGCGGACAGGTGACGTTGTCGAGCGCACGCCGGGACACCGAGGGCCTCCTTCCCAGCCTCAGCATCGAACGAGCGGCTTCGAGGAACGACCTCGCGGCGTCGGGGTCGTCTTTCCGTTCGCGCGTGAGATCGACGAGCAGCTCGACGACGTCGTCGGGGATCGACCGGGGATCGGCGGCGAGGACCCGGAGGCTGAGCCGCACCATCTGCTCCGGATCCATCTGGCGCAGGCGCCATGACATGGCCCGCTCCCCGAGCCCGGGCGTCGCGTAGACACCGAACGCAGCGAGGATGAGCGGGTGCGGGACGGCTCCGAGCCTCCACGGGAACAAGCTGTTCGTCAGCACGATCGCGTCGACGGCGGACGGCTCGACCGCGGCCTGGATGATGGAGATGGCTCCTCCCATCGAGTTCCCTCCCAGCACCACGCGCCCACCGCCGAGCTTCTCGATGAACCTCGAGACGGTTCGACGCTGATCCATGAGGCCGGCACCGCGTTCGGCCAGTGGCGAGGAGCCGAAGCCCGGGAGGTCGAGGGCGAGCACGCGACCCAGGCCGGACAGTGGCTCGGCGACCTGCACCCACGACAGATGGGATGCGCCGAGGCCGTGGACCAGGACGAACGTCGTCTCCGGCGGCCCGTCCCACTCGCGGTAGGCAACCGGACCCTCGAGGTCGACGCTCCGCAGCTCCGGCAGGTCCATGAGCGAAGCGTAGCTTCCGTGCTGCGGAAGGCCGCTCTCCCCCCGGGTGACCGTGGGTCGATCTGCTGGGATCGGAAATGCCAGATGCTCGTTTGGCGTTGAAAGACCTGGGTATGGGGACCGGGATGGACTGGCAATCAGTGCGCGGCAGGGTTTTTTCACAAGACCGCCACACCGATCCGGCTTTACACAAGAGAACGGGCCCCCTACCATGGGATCCAGCGACCGGAGTGGACGGCTAGTCACGTTTGCCTACGTGGTCGCGCTATCGGACACCAGAGGACCCGATACGACCCCCCGCGCAGCGGGTACGGACCGAGTGAGGAGCGTGATACGAAGTGCCTGAGCCGGCGCGTCCCTTGGGGACCGACGACGCGGATGACCTGCGCCTCTACCTCGAGGCTGCGGCTCGAGAGCCGTTGCTTACCAAGGAGGAAGAGGTCGAGCTCGCCATGACGATCGAGGCGGGCAAGGAGGCGGAAGACCGTCTCCGTGCCGGCCGTCTCCGGTCGGAGAAGAGCATCGCGAAGTCTCGCCGCGATATGCGGACGGCTGAGGCCGCGCGCCAGCGTTTCATCATGGCGAACCTCCGGCTGGTCGTTTCGGTGGCCCGCAAGTACCAAGGCCAGGGCCTCCCGCTTCTCGACCTGATCCAGGAGGGGAACATCGGGCTCATGCGTGCCGTCGAGCTGTTCGACTGGCGCCGGGGCTTCAAGTTCTCGACCTACGCGACGTGGTGGATCCGCCAGGGCATCACCCGGGCGATCGCCGACCGCTCGCGGTCGATCCGCCTGCCGGTCCACATCCACGACCGGCTGCGGAAGCTCAACCGCACGCGGTTCCAGTTCGCGCAGTCGATGGGCCGTGAGCCCTCCCGCGATGAGCTCGCGAAGGCCCTCGACACCACGGTGGACGAGATCGACGACCTGACGGAGATGGGCCGGCGCGAGCCGCTGTCCCTGCAGTCGCCGGTCGGCGAGGACACCGAGCTGGGCGACCTGATCGAGGAGATCGATTCCGAGGCAGGCTTCGCCGAGGTTGAGGACCAGCTGCTCCGCGAAGAGATCGGCGGGGCGGTCGACAAGGTGCTCGACGAGCGCGAGCGCCACGTCGTGGCTCTCCGCTACGGGCTCGAGAACGGGCAGCCGCTCTCGCTGCGAGAGACCGGCAAGGTGCTCGGACTCTCCGGCGAGCGGGTGCGTCTGATCGAGCGCGAGGCGCTGCGGAAGCTGCGCGACTCGAACCTCATCACCGGCGTGGCGCTCGGCGGCTGACGCCGCCGGCACCGGCCGTGATAGCGGCAAGGGCGGGGCTCCCTTCGGGAGCCCCGCCCTTCGTCGTTCGGTTCCCTAGACGGCCGCGGCCTCGCGCTTGACCTGGATCTGGTTGCTCACATCGGTGACGCCGCGTGTGTCCCACGCGTCGTCACCGGCGGCACGCTTCGCGACCGTCGTCGTTGCGGTGCCGGTCAGGATCACGACGCCTTTCGTCACGTCGACGTCGATGTCGTACTGATCCTCGTATGGGCCGGCCCGGATGTGATCGAGGAGTTCCTGCTTGATGTCGCTGTCGGATCGTTCATCCGAGGACTCGTCCGCGTACCACTCGTAGTAGTAGCGATTCTCGGGATATGCCCAGGGGCTCATCACGCGCCATCACCTCCGCGACCGGTCCCTACCCTCGATGCGCCCGAGCTAATCACGACCGCCGCCGAGCGGATCGCCCGCGAGGATCCGCGCCGCGACGAGCTGCTGTTCCAGCCCTTCCCGCACGCGCTCGAGGAAGGCGTCGATGTCCTCCGGTCGGGCCACGTCCCCCTTCGGCTCGATCGGCTCGCCGAACGCGAAACCGAGACGCGGTCTCCACGGACGTCCCCAGTGCCTGCCCGACTTGGACCAACGGCGGTGCGTGCCCCAGATCCCGACGGGGATCACGGGGGCGCCCGTCGGAAGCGCGATGCGCGCGATCCCGCTCCGGATGCGTTGCAGCTCCCCCGGGTTGGGGTTGACGGCCCCTTCCGGGGCGATGGCGGCGAGCGCCCCGCGTCGGATCGTCTCGATAGCCTCATCCAGGGCACCGGTGTCGCTCCGTCCGCGGCGGATGGGGATCTGACGGTAGCGGCGGAGGAACCATCCGCTGACGAGTACGTTGAACGCCTCGGCGGCGACGAGGAAACGCACCGCGCGTCGGCGTCGCCAGGCGACCTCGATCGCCAGGCATGGGCCGTCCATCACGCTGATGTGCACGAACGCCAGGATGGCCGGTCCCTCGAACGGAACGTGATGGATCCCCGTGACCCGGACCCGGAACAGCGCGCGCTCGATCGGAACCATGACCGGGATGCCGACCCGCCACCAGACGTTCAGGTCGCCGCGTGGAGTTCCTATGGCTGTATCGATCATGCGTCGAACACCACGACCGAGCGGATCACCTCGCCGGCCAGCATGGCGCGGAACGCGTCGTCGAGCTCATCCAGCCCGAGCTCCCGGCTGACCATGCCGTCGAGGTCGAGTCGCCCGTCGAGCGCCCATCGTGCCATCTCCGGGAAGTCCTCCGAGGGGATCGGATCACCGCCGTCCGTGATGAGGAGCGACGTCTTCCGCGGGTACGCGGCGTTCTCGGTCCCGTTCCACGCGAGGGTGATCTCGGCGGGGATGGGCGGCACGCCGATCGCGACCGCGACCCCGGCGTAGTCCAGCATGGCCACCGCTTGGGACACCACCTGCGGGACGCCGGTCGCTTCGAACGCGAAGTCGACGCCGTCGCCCCCCGTGAGCTCGCGAACCGCCGCGACGGCGTCGACGCCCGATGCGTCGACGGTATCGGTCGCCCCGAACCGCTTCGCCCACTCCAGCTTGGGCGCAGCGAGGTCGATCGCGATCAGCCGCTCGGCGCCGGCGATCCTCGCTCCCTGCAGCGCCGCGAGGCCGATCCCACCCAGCCCGATCACCGCGACCCGCGCGCCCGGCCACACCTTCGCCGTCTGTGTCGCGGCGCCGACGCCGGTGGAGACGCCGCACCCGAGGAGGCATCCGCTCCGCAGCGGTAGTTCGGCGGGCATCGGGATGGCTTGCGCCGCATGCACGACCGTGTGCGTGGCGAGGGTCCCGAGCGAGAGCGTCCCCGAAAGCGGCGCGGAGTCCCGGGCTCGGCGCACGCGCGGAGGCTGCGTCCACGCGTGCGAGCAGCGACGCGGGACGCCGCGCCGGCAGGGACCGCACGACCCGCACGGCACCGCCCAAGAGAGCACGATCGGTTCGCCGACCGTGGGGACCTGGACGCCGTCGCCGACCTCTTCGACGATGCCCCCGCCTTCGTGACCGAGCAGCATCGGGAACGGCGCTCCCCAGTTCCCGTGCTCCATCGCCCAGAGATCCGAGTGACAGACGCCGCTCGCCACCAGGCGAACCAGCACTTCACCGGGACCCGGAGGGTCGATCTGAAGCTTCTCGATGTGGACGCCGGATCCGGCCGCGTCCACCACGGCGCCGATCGCCTCTCGCGACAAGCCTTCTCCCTTCGGGCTGAGCGGCTCATGCTAGCGTCGGCGTCACCCATGGACGTTCAGGCGCTCCGCGACCGCACCGATGCTCGCTACCCCGAGTTCCTCGAGACGCTCGAGGCGATGGTCAACGTCGACTGCGGCTCCTACTCGCCGGATGGCGTGAACCGGATCGCCGACATGTGCCACGCGCGGTTCGAGGAGCACGGCTGGGAGGTCGAACGTCGCCCGCACGACGGTTCTCCGAGGCTCGGGGACCTCCTGATCGGCAAGCTCCGAGGCACGGGTGGACCGAACGTCCTGCTGGTCGGGCACATGGATACGGTCTTCGACGACGGCACGGTGGCCGAGCGCCCGTTCCGGGTCGACGGCGACATCGCCCGCGGCCCGGGCGTGTCCGACATGAAGGCGGGGCTCCTCGCGGGGTTCTTCGCGACGCACGTCCTGCAGGACGTCGGGTTCGACGGCTTCGGCACGGTCACATACGTCTGCAACCCCGACGAGGAGATCGGTTCGCCCTTCTCGGGGCCGATCATCCGGGAGCTCGCCCCTTCGCACGACGCCGCTTTGGTGCTCGAGGGCGCGCGGGCGAACGGCGACATCGTCTCGGCGCGGAAGGGGATCACCGACTTCGCGATCAACATCACCGGTCGAGCGGCGCACGCCGGCGTGGAGCCGGAGAAGGGGCGGAACGCGGTTCTGCAAGCAGCGCACACGATCCTCGCCCTGGAGGGGCTGAACGGACGGTGGCCCGGGGTGACGTCGAACGTGGGCGTCGTTCGGGGTGGCACGCGATCGAACGTCGTTGCCGAACGGTGCGAGCTCCAGGTCGACCTGCGTTCGCCCGAGCTCGCCACGTTGGAGGAGGCCGAGGCGGAGGTGGCACGCATCTGCGCCGACGTGGCCGTCCCGGACGTGAAGATCACGATCGACACGCACGGCTGGCATCGACCGATGGAGAAGGGCGAGGGTGGGCGACGTCTCGTCGACATCGCGGTGGGCGCCGCGTCGGAACTGGGGTTCGGGCTGCAGGACGCCGCGACCGGGGGCGCCTCCGACGCGAACACCACGAGCTCGGCCGGAACGCCGACGATCGACGGCCTCGGGCCGGTCGGCGGCGACGATCACGGGCCGGCCGAGTGGGTGGATCTCACGAGCATCGTTCCGCGGACGGCGTTGCTCGCGGCGATCATCTCCCGGGTGTGACCTGATGATGGGATCGCCGGATCAGGAGCTGGACCCCGAGGCGTACCGGGCGATGGTCGAGGGCGCCCCGGCGATCCTCTATCTCGACCGCCCGGACGAGCTCTCCACCAACCTGTATACGAGCCCGCAGATCGTCGATCTCCTCGGCTACAGCGTCGAGGAGTGGATGCGTGACCCCGAGCTGTGGGTGCGCTCCTTGCATCCGGCGGATCGGGAACGGGTCGTGCAGGAGCACCGGGCCTCGAACGCCGATCGCGAGCGCTTCATGTCTGAGTACCGGATCCTCGCGAAGGATGGGCGCGAGGTGTGGATCCGCGACGAGGCGGTGCCTGTGGACGCTGAGGACGGCACGGTCCAGTACTGGCGCGGCGTGATGGTGGACATCACCGCGCAGAAGCATGCCGAGGACAAGCTGCGCGCGAGCCTGGGCGAGGTGAAGCGGATGGTTGAGCAGAGGCGCGACTTGGCGCGCCGGCTCGAAAACGCCCAGGAGGAGGAACGCCGCCGGATCGCCGCCGACATCCACGACGACCCGATCCAGGTGATGAGCGCGGTCGACATGCGCCTGCAGCTGCTGCTCGACCGGCCGGAGCGCGTCGATGCGCACGAGCTCGGCCAGCTCGCGGAGGAGCTCCGATCCTCCATCGATCGCCTTCGGAACCTGCTCTTCGAGCTGCGGCCGGTCGCGCTGGATCTCGAGGGGCTGACACCTGCGATCGGGATGTACCTGGAGCACGCGGCCAAGGACACCGGCTGGACATGGGAGGTGATCGACGAGCTCGATCACGAGCCCACCCCGGATGCGCGGGTCGCGCTCTATCGGATCGCCCAGGAGGCGGTGGCAAACGTTCGGAAACACGCGAACGCCACCCACGTCGAGGTCGGGTTGTCGTCCGTGGACGGGGGACTTCTCCTCCGGATCACGGATGACGGCGAAGGGTTCGATCCGTCGGAGACGCCGCTGCCCGGCCATCTCGGACTCGCCACCGTCACCGAACGGGCCGAGCTCGCCGGCGGTTGGTGTCGGATCGAGAGCTCGCCGAGCCGGGGCTCGATCGTCGAGTGCTGGATGCCTCTCGGCGTGCCCGCGAAGACCGACTGATCCACGATGCGCCGCTGGCGAGCGCGATCCGTGTGGCTCGCGATGTGGGCGACCGACGGCTTCTTCTTCCATCTCGACAGCACCGTGTTCAACGTGTTCCTGATCCTCCAGGTGGGACTGGATCCGCTGCAGTTGGTGTTGATGGGCACGATCCTGGAGGTCTCCTACCTGCTGTTCGAGATCCCGACCGGGATCGTCGCGGACACCGTCAGCCGCAAGTGGTCGATCGTGATCGGGTTCCTCGGCTCAGGGATCGCGTTCGTCCTCCTCAGCTTCGCCGACTCATTCGCGGTCGCTGCGCTGTCGCAGGTGCTGTACGGCGTGTCGGCGACCTTCATCAATGGCGCGGACGTCGCCTGGCTCACCGATGAGGTGGGGGAGGAAGCGGCCCGTCCTCTCTACCTCCGGAGCGAGCAGTTCTACAACGGGGGCGCCCTGGTGGGGATCGTCGCGAGCGTCGTGCTCGCGTCGATCGCGTTGCAGCTCCCGATCCTGGTCTGCGGCCTGGGGTATATGGGCCTCGGCATCCGCGCTCGTGTTCCTGATGACCGAGAGCCGCCGCCCGACCCGCGAGATGGGTACGAAGCTGCGGCACTCGATGCGAGATACGTTGACGAGCGCCGTCCGGCAGGTTCGAGCCCATCACGTCTTGCTCCTCATCCTGGCGACGGCTGCGCTCCACGGCGCCTCCACCGAGGGCTGGGACCGCCTCTCGGACCTGCAGTTCCTGCAGGGGATCGGTCTCCCGCCGCTCGGCGATCTGAACCGGGTGGTCTGGTTCGGGATCCTCGACGGGGTGGGGCTGGTGCTGGGCATCGGCGCGCTGTCGTACGTGAAGCGCCGGGGTCATCTCGAGGGGCATGTCCACGTCGCACGCATCCTCGCTCTGGTCGATGTCATGCTCATCGCGAGCGTCGTGGGATTCGCCGTGATCGGCAGCTTCTGGTGGGCCGTCTTGCTGTTCTGGATCGTGGGAGGGCTCCGGAGCGTGCGAGGGCCGATCTTCACCGCGTGGATCAATCAGGGCCTGGATCCGGCCACGCGGGCGACGATCAACTCGATGGGGGGACAGGCCGACGCGGTCGGTCAGGCGCTCGCGGGACCGGTCGTGGGCGGCGTCGGCCGGGCGGTCTCCGTTCCGTGGGCCATCTCGCTGGCGGGCCTGCTCCGGCTCCCGATCCTGTTCCTGTACCTACGTGCGATCCGGCGCGGCACGGTGGGGACGCTCCCTCCTGAAGTCATGGATCAGGAGATCGACCTCGAGGAGGAGCAGCCCTAGATCGGTCGTGGGGGAATCGCGGCGACGGGGATGGTGTGCGCGTGCGACATCGGGCTTCGTCGAGCACCCTTGTCGCCGATCCTGCATTCGACCCGGTGCACACCCTTCGTCCGCTCGGCGGTCGACGCGACGAGGTCGTGCACATCCGGGGGCAGATGACCATCGAGGAGCGCCGCTCCGTTCGTCACGCGGATCGACAACGACGGGGTGCCTCGCGTACGGGGGTCTTTGGCGAGCGCCGCGCGGAGCCGAGCCTCGGCGACCACGTCGTCCCGTGCGGCCGCGGAAGGCGGGATCGCACGCCATGCGAAGCCGGCCCATCGGCCCAGTTCGCGGCGGTTCTTCCAGGCCCACAATCCCGCGGTCACCCGACTGATCGGCAACAATCTCCACAATCCCGCCATCATCTCGAACCCCCTCCTTCCCAGGGCTGCTCGTCCCGTACCCGAAGTGACGAGATCCGAACCCGCTCTTTCGATGTTCTCGGGAGAAGTCCGGAGTCGATCCACTGGTACACGGTCCGACGAGGAACGCGAAGGAACGCCGCGACGTCCGCCGGCGTGAGGAGCGGGGGCAACCCGAGGTCGCCCACAGATACGTCACCCAGTTGTGGCGGCGGCGCACACGGACGCTTGGCTTTATCGGCTTGTCGGGAGGGCGTGGCCGGCCTTGAGACGAGCTGAGATTCGAGCCGCCCTACCTCGCTGGAGCGCTCTGAGATCTACTACGGGCGGCGAGGAGTCGCTGACGGGTCTTCCACGGGGCGACACGCTCCTGACGTCGACGGCATGGACGAGCGGTACCTCCGAAACATCGTCCTCGATAAGGGATACCCGTTCTATGACTCCTAGCCGAGCTATCCAAGTGGGAGGAGCCGGGAGTCGACGTGATCCGCATGCCCGTGCACGAAGGCGGCTTCACGCGGACCTACGTGAGATAAGCTGCGCGGCATTCAAAGGGCCGTTGGCCCGGACGCAGCGAACGAGGAGGGGGAGACGAATGGCGATCAAGTCAATCGTCGAGATGAAGGCGAAGCCCGGAAAGCGCGACGAGCTGTTGAGCACGCTGCAGCAGATGTCAGCCGTCGATGCGCCCGGCTTCATCGCTGCGCAGCACTACCGCAACTTCGAGGATGAAGACACCGTCATCGGTATCTACGACTAGAAGTCGAACGAGGAGCGTGTCGCCTGGTCACAGTCGGTCGACCCCGGCACGCGGGAACAGTTGATCGACGTGCTCGCAACGCCCATGCGCATCGTTCTGGCAGATCCGATCGAATAGACGCGACGGCACCATGCCCACTGTCGGAAGTGGGACCTGCGCCGGCGAGGGCTGCTGATCAGACCCTAACTGCGCGCCCCAGCGGCTGTTGCCACTGATCTCGCGCACAACGTCCAAGGGCATGGCGTTCACACAGCTGGCCCGCCTCTCTGCGGCTTGTCTGCGAGTAGACAGGAGGCCAATTGGTTGGAACCAGCAGACCAGATATTTTCTGAGGATCTCAGCCGGCAAGCCCAAGAGAGGCAACTTCGTCTCCGTCAGTGCTTACAACCTTGGCCGTACAGAGGTCGAAGTTCACTCACGTTTCGCGGTGGGGTCTTTGCGGGTTGCCCAGAGCATGACGTCGTCGGCCTCGAGCGGAATCGGAGCCGCAGGCGAGCTCCAATCGAGTTGCGCGAACATCCGCTGGTAGGCGGCGTGGAACGGGAAGATCAGCGTTTGCACGAACGCCGTCGAGAGTCGGCGGTTGGAGGTGAGCGCTCGCGCCCGCAACCTGATGACACGCGCGGAGCCGGCGGGTGTCCAGGTGTAGCCCCCGATCTCGAAGCCGGCGGACCGAACCTTCTGGAACAGGATCTCGGGCTCGTCGCGACGAACGTGACCGCACGCATCGTCGAGCGGCGACCACATGGACGCGTGGACGGGCGTCGACATGATCAAGATGCCGCCGGGAGAGCTGACCCGAGCCACCTCCGCGAGGAGGCCGGTGTCGTCATCGACGTGTTCGAGGACTTCGAAAGCGAGCACCGCGTCGAAGGACGCATCGGGGAAGGGGAGCGCTCCTCCCGCGGGCACGGTTCGGCCGCCTCGTGCAGCGAGCCGGTCGAGGGCGTGGGACGAGGCATCGATGAAGGTGGACGTGGCGACGGGGGCGGTCGGTCGGAGGCCGGGGCCGATCTCGAGCACCGAGCCTCCGCCTACGCGTGGCGCGAGCCAGCTCCAGAGATGAGGTCGGACCTGCACGACGCGACGGGACCCGCTCCAATGATCGGCCGCCGCGTGGGCTTCATCCCGTTCGTCAGATGTGTCGAGTTCTCGCACCGAAGCTCCGTCACCGGGTCTCGGCACCGTATCCCGGCGCCTCTACGTGCCTGTCTGGTGAGGCGGGGAGCATACCCGCCTCCACCGAACCGGTCCGTTGGGGCGCGAAGGTCTCATCGCCCTCTCAGGATCCCCTCATCCATCGTCGTTTCGATCTGGGCTCGGAACGTCATGACGAGGCAAACGCAGAGGGAGGTCATGATGCGCGGTCGGGGAGAGGAAGGCGTGATGGGATCGGGAGGGCGCCCTCGCGCGCTCGTCGGCGCCTGCATGGCCGCGGCCCTGGTCTTGGGAGGCTGCACCGGTGACGGACGGGGCCGAATCACGGAGATCGATCTGGCTCAGAGGACCTCTGGGCGGCTCAACTGGTGGTCGACCAGGCGGCTGGGAACTCCGAGGGGATCGCGGCGGACGCGTTCGCGACGGACTTCGTTCGAGATCGCATGTGGGCCGGTCTGGGGTGAGGCCGATCTCGCTCGGGCGAACATCGAGCTGGGAGAGATCCAGATCGCCGTCATCGACGAGGAGCCAAAGGCGGCCGCGAAGGCCGCGGGACGGCTCCAGAACATCCTCGCCGGTCTCGAGCCTGGGCTCGGGAAAACCGCGTCGATCCGTCGTCGGTGATGCGGAGCGGAGGCGGACGGGAATCGAACCCGCCAGGGAGCTCATCGCCCCCTCGTCGGTTTTGAAGACCGCGGGGCCCACCAGGAACCCAGACGCCTCCACGTCCGAGGATAACGGCGCCGGCTCCGAGCCCCCGGTGTGTACAGTCGCCGCGTGACGGAGCCGGCGCCGCCGACGCAACGACACATCGCCCTGATCCTGGCGAAGGACCTCGCCGCTCACCTCGCGACGCCGATGCTCGTGGTCGACGCCTCGGGAAGCCTCGTCTACTTCAACGAGCCGGCAGAGCGCATCCTCGGACAGCCGTATGCCGAGGCGCAGATGACCACCGCGGACCTGGCGAGGGCCGTGAAGCCCGTGGATGAGGCGGGTGAACCGCTTCGGCTGGAAGATCTCCCGTTGGCCACCGCGTTCAGGACCGGCATCCCCAGCCGAGGCAGGTTCTGGATCGAGGCCGTCGACGGGTACCGGCGTTCGCTCGAGGTCGTCGGCATCCCACTGTTCGCGCACGTCGATCGGCTGGTAGGCGGGCTCGCCGTCTTCTGGGAGCGGGCAGAGGAGTCCTGACGTGCGTGCCAAGTTCTGGGGCGCGCGCGGTTCGCTGGCGTCGCCGGGCCCCGACACGATCCGCTACGGAGGGAACACGTCGTGCATCGAGGTGCGACCCGAAGACGGCGGCCTCGTGATCCTCGATTCCGGCACGGGGATCCGCGCACTTGGGGCCTCGCTGGATGGGACGGCGCCGAAGCGGATCGACATCCTGCTCAGCCACCTGCACCTCGATCACCTCGAGGGACTCGGCTTCTTCGCGCCCCTCTGGGATCCCGCCACCGAGCTCCACATCTGGGGACCACCGTCGTCCACGCGTTCCCTGTCGGATCGGATATCGCAGTACCTCTCGCCCCCGCTGTTCCCCGTGCGGCTGGCGGAGGTGCCCGCACACCTGGAGCTCCATGACGCTCCCGACGAGTCCTGGTCGCTCGGCTCGGCGAAGATCACGGCCCGCCCGATCATCCACCGGGGTCCGACCGTGGGCTACCGCATCGAGGACGCGGGGCGCAGCCTGGCGTACCTGACCGATCACGAGCCGGCTTTCGCGGTCGATCTCTCCTCGGTGGCGCCTGGATGGGTCTCGGGGTGGGAGGTGGCCTCAGGAGCCGACGTGCTGATCCACGACTGCCAGTACACCGAGGAGGAATATCCGGATCGAGCGGGGTTCGGACATTCCAGCACTCAGCACGTTGCGGATTTCGCGCGCCTCGCCGGCGCACGTCGGTTGCTCCTGTTCCATCACGATCCCAACCACACGGACGACGACTTGGAGTCGCTCTGTGACCGGGTGCGGGAGCTCTGGGACGGCGGTTCGGTGGACCTCGCTCGCGAGGGCCAGGAGATCGACTTCAGCTGAGCACATCTCGCGCGTTGCTCCTCAACGTCGGATGCGCGCCGTACGATGGTTCTTCCGATGGACGCGGCATTCTTCGACCTGGACAAGACGGTCATCTCGCGGTCGAGCACGCTCGCGCTGTCGCGGCCGCTGTATCGGGCCGGGATGGTATCGCGCGGGCAGCTCCTCCGTGGTGCGTACGCGCAGCTCGTCTACCTGCTCGTCGGGGCCGACGAAGGGAAGATGGAGCGACTCAAGGAGGGCATGCTCCAGCTCACCAAGGGCTGGGACCGGACCCAGGTGGAGCGGCTCGTCGAGGACGTGATCCTCGACGTGATCGACCCCTACGTCTACGCGGAAGCGCTGGACCTCATGGAGCTCCATCGTTCCGAGGGCAGGCGCATCTACATCGTCTCGTCCTCGCCGGAGGAGGTCGTGCGGCCGCTAGCACGTCACTTCGGCGTGTCCGGGGTGATCGCCACACGGGCGGCGGTCGGCGCGGACGGTCGCTACACGGGTGACCTCGAGTTCTACGCCTACGGCGAAGGCAAGGCTGAGGCGGTCAGAGCCGTGGCGAAGCGGACGGGGATCGACCTGTCGCGGTCCTTCGCGTACAGCGATTCGGCCACCGACCTGCCGCTCCTCGAGGCCGTCGGGAACCCGGTCGCCGTCAATCCGGACAAGGAGCTCAGGAAGGCGGCGGAGGAACATGGGTGGCCGATCCGCGATTTCCACCAGCCCGTGCGGTTGCGCACCCGGATCGCCTCGGCGGCGGGTCCGAGAGCAAGCATCGCGGCCGCCCTCGCGGCGGCCGGCATCGCGGCCGTGCTCGTCTGGGTGATCTTCCGTTCGCGCGCTGCCGGCCGCCGCGCCGCAGCCACGTCGTGAGGCTGGCTCGTCTCGGGCTCGTGCTCGGTGTCCTCGTCACCGCGTGCGAGAGGAGCACGACGCAGGCCCCGCCGCCCCTGGACCCGCCACCGGTGGAGTCCAGCCAGGGCGGCGAGGCTTGCTCGGACACGGAGATCGACGGAGCCGCGGTGTCGAGGTTCACGACGGATGGGTCGTGCTTGCCCGGCGATGTCATGGTCCTGTACCGCTGCGCGCCCACGGCGGTGCCGGTCCTGCGCGTCTCGTCCGTCGCGGGTCCCGCCCAGTTCCTCGGAGGGCCGTTCGCGGTGCCGGTGGAGACGTTGCCGGCGAACGTGCGCCTGGCGGGGGAGAGCGACGACGCGGAGGTCTTGATCGCCGACCCGCCGCCGCGCAGCTCGCCGCCGGCATCACCCGACTCGGCGAGCCCGTCGCTCGAAGACAGCCCCGAGCCACGGATGGAGCCGCTCGTGTACGTCCGCGGCGGTGGCGTGACGGAGCGATGGCTCCGGCTCGACGGGCGCCGGTCGCTCGACGACCCGCCGACCGTGTGGTTGATCGGCGATTCGATCCTGGACGGCGGTCGCGATGGGGTCGAGGCGGGGCTGTCCGAGTGGAACGTGACGCTCGACGCCGAGGTGGGACGGCCGTCCTCCTCCGGCGTCGCGCTCGCGACCGACGCGGCCGAGCAGGATGCCGACGTCGTGGTGATGGAGCTCGGCACGAATGACTCCTCCACAGAGGCCTTCGGCGACTACCTGGTCGAGACGCTCGACGTCCTCAGGACGACTCCGTTCGTGATCTGGCAGACCGCGACGGGCCCTGCGGACGGAACGAGTATCCCGGCCGTCAACGGGACGATCCGAGAGGTGGTGCCGACCTACCCGAACGTCGCGATCGCCGACTGGGAGGCGTTCGTGCCCGAGGACGCGCTGCAGGACGATGGGATCCATCCCGACGAAGGCTTCGAGCACCTGGAGTCGGAGCTCTTGCTCCCTTTGCTCTCCGAGTGGCGAGCCGCCCTCGAGAACGAGGGAGCGACTTCGTGCGGACGAGAGGTCGTGCGCGAGACGGCGTGATCCCGATCCGGACGTGAGAGAGCGGGAGGAGCAGGTATCAAGCGTCTCGTCTGCATCTTGCTCGGGCCGCCGGACCTGACGTGGCCCGGGGGCCTGGGCATGCCTCCCGCGGCAAGACTCGCGCGTGGGTTCTGCTCCCCCCGCAGCTACCTCTCGATAGCGCCTTCGACGCTACACCCGTCGGATCGAAGACCGCAAACGACCGATCAGGAACCCGACGCCGCCGGATGCTCCAGCAGGTCGGCGAGCCGCTCGGCGCGGTCGGCTGCCTCCAGGGGCATGCCCGAGGACACCGCGCGCGCGATGAGGAGGAGCTCCCGCTCGACGGTGGGAGCCATGCGGCCGGGCCGCCGCTGGACGACCGAATCGAGACGGCCCACCGCATGCTCCAGGCGACGCATCACGGCGACCTCGGGGCTCCGCCGGTCCCGGTAGTCCTCGAGCGAGACGATCTCTCCCATTACCCCATGATGAGGGGCGCCTCTGACATCCCTCGGAGGTCGGGCGTTCGTTAGGCGACGCGGACCGAATTCACCGGCGCGAGGTGCTCCCGGACGGTGAACCAGGACGCCCCCGCGTCGCCCGACCCGAACACGTCCCCGGACGTGGCTCCGAAGTAGAGGCCCAGGCCGCGTCCCTCGCCCTCGCGGTCGAACGCCTGCCGCAGGATCGTGAGGTAGGCCCCGTCCTGGGGGAGCCCGTCGCTCAGAGAGGTCCAGCTTTCCCCGGCGTCGCGCGTCCCGAACACGCGAACCCGCCCATCCACGGTGACGCGGTCGGTGTCGGCGACCAAGGGGATCACGAAGGCGGAGTCCGGGTCCGCGGGATCGAGCACCACCGGGAAGCCGAAGTCCGCGGGCAACCCTTCGGCGATCGAGTTCCACGTCTGGCCCGCGTCATCGCTCCGGTACACGCCGCCATGGAACTGCATGAAGAGTCGCTCGGGACGGAGGGGTGCTCGGTGCATGTTGTGGACGCAGAGGTCGATCGTGTCTCCCTGTGAGTCCTCCGGAACGTAGCGGGGCACGAGACCGGCGTTGCCGTGACGCCACGTCTCTCCGGCATCGTCGCTCAGCCACACACCCACCGCCGAGATCCCGATCGCGAGTCGCTTCGGATCCCCCGGCCACGTCGCGATCGAATGCAGACAGAGGCCTCCTGCCCCCGGCTGCCACGAGCTTCGGGTCGGCTGATCCCACATGGCTCTGTTCAGCTCCCACGTGAGACCGCCGTCGGTCGAGGCGAACAGCGCCGCGGGAGCGACGCCCGCATACATGAGCCCGTCAGCCTCACCCGGGCGGATCGACCAGATCCGTTCGAGTGACCAATCGTCGCCTTCGGGGAACGCGAGACCTGTGGTCTGCTCCCAGTCGCCACCCGGATCGTCGGTGTACATCACGCGCGGGCCGTAGTGCCCGGACGTCACGGACGCGAAGTAGCGCCCCGAGCGGGGATCCCGGATCGCGAACTCCACCGCGTCACCCGGGAACGCGCGCGCGGAGACCTCGAACGGCTTCTCCGCCCCCGGGTCTCCTTCGAGCGCGAACAGGCCCTTCTTCGTGCCCACCAACAGCTCGGTCATCTCGAACCTCCTGATATCGAGGGGAGGACGTGCAACGTCGCGTCAGGTGCGACGCGCGCGTCCTCCCTCACACGTTCCCCATCCACGAAGACGTTCAGGTGGCGCCGAACGCGTCCGTGCTCGTCCAAGACCCACCCGGCGATCTTCGGGTGTCGATGTTCGAGCTCGCGCAAGACCTGACCGACCGAAGCACCGTCGATCGTGATCTCCCGGTTCCCTCCGGCCAGGTCCTTCAGCGGGGCTCGCAGCTTGATGACAGCCATGGTCCCGAGCCTATCCGGCGGCCGCGACGAAGCGCTCGAGAGGGAGCTGCCATCCGCCGTCGTGACCCTCGCGCGCCTCCGCAGCCCGTGCGCCGAGCTTGTCCCATCCCCGATGCTCGAGAGACACGAGCGTCCCGTCTCCGTTCGGGGCGAAGCGGATCTCGACCTCGGTCGGAGGTTCTGGCCTGTCGTTCGGCTTCCATGCGAGCACGATCCGGGCGGGAGGCTCGTGGGCGAGCACCTCAGCCCAGACCCCTTCGACGCCCTCGGAGGTGACCTCGTAGAGACGACCACCGGCACGAGGCTCGAAGACGACCCGCTCCACCTTGACGCCGTCGCCGTACTGCTCGTCGGCCGCTCGCGAGAAGACCTCCACGGGCCACCATCGGTCGATGTGCCCGGTGAAGAGTCGGAACGCCTCCTCTGCTGTTCGACCGACGTGGACACGCTTGCGGACCGGTTCGAACATCGCTTCCTCTGCCGTCATCGCTGCCCCCTTCGGTGCCGAGCGGATGCGCGGCGACATCCCTTCAGTGCTCGGACGATCTCTTCCCGGCGAGCACGTTGCAGTTCCCTGCCCATCTCCGGATGCACAGGACCGATCATCGCTTCCCCCTTCCCGTCGAGCCCGAGGGCACCGACTCCACGTACTCCTTGAACGCGGCGAGGCGCCGATCCCACAACGCGCCGATCGCGCGCATCCAGGCCTCCGCCTCGGCGAAGGGCTGGGTGCGAAGCTCGTAGCGGGTCTCGCGGCCGACATGCGTGGAGACCGCGAGACCCGCCTGCTCCAGCGACTCGAAATGCTTCGCGATCGCTTGACGCGTGACCGGGATCCGCTTCGCGAGCTCGGTCGCGGTGAGCGGGCCGTCCTTCGACAGCTCGTGCACGACCCGGCGCCGGGTCGGGTCGGCGAGTGCCGCGAAGACCGCCCCTGCGGGATCATCCGTCACGCGGCCTCCAGGTATGCCTTCAGCTCGCCGAGCTCCTTCGCCCAGCCTCCGTCGTTGTCGTGCCAGGCGGACTCACGCTTCTCCTCGCGAAGCTTCGAGAAGCCGCTCTCGACGACGAGGACGCGCGTCCCGCCTTCGACCGCCTCGAGCGTGAACTCCACCGACGTCTCCGTCGAGTCGGATCCGGCGCCGTGCCAGCGGAAGACGAAGCGGGAGGGCTCCTCCACGACCTGGACCGTGCCGTCGTCGAACCCGCCATCCTGCCACTCGAACCTGATCGCGCCGCCCGGCCGCAGATCGATCTGGGCGATCTTGTCCGGAAACCACCGAAGGAGGTGGTCCGCTTCGGTGATCGGTCGCCATACCCGCTCACGGGGAGCCTCGACGACGACCTCGCGCCTGACCTCGTCTGGGATCTTCAGCTCAACCCTCCTGCAACTGTTCGGTTGCGCGAATGTTATGCAACTTAAGAGTTGCTTGTCAAGTGCGGCCCGGTGGTCCACGGTGCTCATCGCTCCTCGGCGAGATGTAAGAGATCCGCAAGGGCACCGTTCGCTGTCGGCTATGGGTCACTCCGGAGACTGAAGGGCGAGCGGTGGCGAGACGCGCCACCCCGGATCCCGGGAGGGGATGTCCATGAAGAGAACGATGCTCACGATCGCGGCGGGTGTCGTGCTGGCTGTGGTCCCTGGAGCGGCATCGGCTGGCGTGAGTGGCCCGGCCTTCTATGTGAACGGCACGGTCTACCGCACGGTGGGGACGCCGACAGACCTCTCCGGCAGCGGCGCGCCGGTTCATTCCTTCGACACGATCTACGAGTTCTTCGGAGCTCAGCTGAACGTGGCGACCGCCGCACCCGGAGATGTCGGGTACAACGGAGGCCGCTGGCTCGTGCAGGGGCTCGGATGGAACTCGACGTACGAGGATGCCGTCATCGAACACGGGGGCGCCAACGGTGTGATCGACACGAACGCCGAGATCACCGCCGTCCTCGCGGATGTTGGAGACGGCGGGGCGACGACCAGCGTGGTCAAGTCGTTCGTGTGCCCGGTCATCAAACTGCGGGGTTAGTCCAGCTGCATCGCCGCGGCGGGCCGGCGCCCTGGATCGGGCGCCGGCCCTGGCCGTTCCGGCGCGAGGGGGAGAGGATGGTGGGATGAGCGACGGCCACGTGCTGATCGTGGACGACGAGGCGATCGTTCGCGACGTCCTCACCCGCTACCTCGAGAGAGAGGGGTTCCAGGTCGACGCCGCAGCCGACGGAGAGGCTGCGCTCGAGATCGCGGCCCGTTCCCGTCCCGACATCGTGGTGCTCGACCTGATGCTCCCGAAGGTGGACGGACTCGAGGTGTTCCGCCGTCTCCGCGATCTTTGGGACGTACCGGTCGTGATGCTCACGGCGAAGGGGGAGGAGATCGACCGCCTCGTCGGTCTCGAGCTCGGTGCGGACGATTACGTCTCGAAGCCGTTCTCCCCCCGGGAAGTGGTCGCGCGGATCCGCGCCATCCTCCGGCGGAGCGAGCGCGGAGCCCGCGACGGGGCCTCGCTCGTGATGGGCCGCCTTGAGATCGACCGTGATCGTCGAGAGGTCCGCCGCGATGCGGCTTCGCTGCACCTGACGCGGAAGGAGTACGACCTCCTGGAGCTGCTGGCGTCACATCCCGGTCGCACGTTCACGAGAACGGATCTCCTCGAGAAGGTATGGGACTTCGCGTGGGACGGTGACTCCTCCACCGTGACGGTGCATATCCGCAGGCTCCGGGAGAAGATCGAGGACGACCCGTCGGAGCCGCGGCACCTGGTGACCGTGTGGGGCGTCGGCTACCGGTTCGAGCCGTGACCCGTCTCCGTCCGTTCGCCATGCTCCTGGCGCTCGTGCTCCTGGGCGCGGGGGGAGCACTCCTCGTCGCTGCGGCGCTGGGGATGAAGGCATCTGAGGTGGCACATCTCGCCGGGCTGCTGGCTCCCGCGGTCGTGGTCACGGTCGTTGCCGCGACACTCGCGTCATCGCTCCTCCGACATACGTCTCTCCGGCAGCGGTACCTCGCCATCGCGACCATCGGGACGATGGTTGCCCTGGGGAACCTCTTCGCGCTCACGCAGGCGATGTTCGTCTCGGCACGGGCCGCCACGGTGCTGGCTGTCGTGCTCACCTACTCCTCAGCCGCGGGGCTTGCCGCGGCGTTCGCATCGGCACGCACCTCCGCATCGGCACTCGACCAGGTGACCGGGATCGCCGAGATCATCGGGGGCGGCGACCTTTCGGCCCGTGTGGGACCCCTGGATGCGGGGCCCGAGCTGGACCGGCTGGCCGCCACGATCGACCAGATGGCCGACCGGCTGCAGGTCGTTCGAGATCAGGAGCTGCGCGTCGAGCAGACCCGCAGGGACCTGATCACGGCGGTGTCACACGACCTGCGGACACCTCTCGCGAACCTCCGCGCGATGGTGGAGGCGATCGACGAAAGGGTCGTCACCGATCCGCCGACGATGCGCCGGTATGTGGTCGACATGCGTCGGTCGGTCGCCCAGCTCTCGTCGCTGGTGAACGACCTGTTCGAGATGGTCCAGGTCGATGCCGGAGCGATCGAGGCGGAAACCGATCGGGCACAGCTCGAAGACGTGATCGCTTCCGCGATCGCCACGGTGGAGGTGGAGGCTGCCCGCAAAGGCGTGCTCTTGGCGACGGACGTCCAGGGAACCGAAGCCGCGATGTGCTCTCCGCACCTGATCAGGGTGCTGCAGAACCTCCTCGTGAACGCCGTACGCCACACGCCCGCCGATGGGACGATCCGCGTCGAGGGCCGCCATCATCGGGGCGCTGTTCGGCTGGTGGTCGAGGACACTGGCGAGGGGATCAGCGAGGCAGATCTGCCCCACGTCTTCGACCCCTTCTACCGAGCGGACGCAGCGCGCTCCGGAGGGGGTGCTGGACTAGGACTCGCGCTCGCGGAACGGATCGTCCATGCGCTCGGCGGCACGATCGAGGTCGCCAGCCGCCCCGATCGTGGCGCCCGATTCGACCTGACCCTCCCGTTGTCAGCGGATCCGGCGGTCAGTTCTTCCGGAGCTGGTCGGGGAACCTCCAGAACTCGAAGTGGTGACCGTCGGGGATCAGGAAGTCGCCGCCCCAGTTGAAGCCCCAGGATTCGAAGATCCGGACCATCTCGCGGTTCATGGTGGGCTTGGCGCCGTAGGGGTTCTGCGGCGCGTTGATGTCGATCGCGGCCCCGTACGCGTGATACGAGGGCGGTGCGGTCGGGCTCCGTGCGACCGTCCGAGAGGCCCAGCAACCGGAGTAGACCTTGATCTCCGACACCAGGCCGGAACCCATCATCTCCTCGATCGCCCCCTCGACCATGGGGATCAGTTTCCGATGACAGGTGATGGTGCCCAGCAGGGGCACCTCCGTGGTGACGATGTTCCGCTCGACCCACGCCGGATCGATGGTGAGCCAGGCCGGGTCGGATTGCGGCGTCGCCGCGAACTCGCCGAAGGCCTCCTTCACGAGGATCGGCGGTCTCACTCCGCTCGCGACGCGCATGTACGGAGTGGTGCCCGGCAGGTCCACTCGCAGCGGGTCGTCTCCGACGAACGGCAGCAGCTTCCGCTTCCATGCCGGGCGGGTGAGCTCTCCATCTGTCTGCGCGAGCAGGTACCGCTCGTGGGTGATCCCGAGCCGGCGCCCGACCTCGCGGCTGAGGAGCACCTCCGACCAGCCCACGGCCTCGTCGGGGACGACGGCGCCCACGCGCACGGAGCCCGTACGGAACGTGAGCTTTCCGCCCGGGCCGAGACGGCGGAGCCTGGCACTGTGTTGGCCGAGTACCGCCTGCCCCGCGCTCAGCGCCCGGACGATCCGATCCCGAACGCTCGTTCCGACGAACGGGGCATAGTCCTTCGCCTCCACCGCGAAGGCGTCGATCGGGAACGCGAAGGGTCTCGTCGGCTCATCGACCACTCGGCCTTCGGCGTCCAGCGTCTTGCGGAGCCACAACGTGTCGCCGGCAACCACCACGGCTTCGTCGAGTCCCGCGAGGCGTTCCATCTTCTGCCGGAAGTTGGGATCGTCGAAGCCCCCCGGGACCCAGGCGAGATAGTTCTCGGGACCCGCGTATCCCTGGCTGCCTCCGCCGAGAGGAGGCGAGCGGACCGGAGCGGCGTCTCGAGCAGGCCAGAGCAGGAACGCCGCGGTCCCGACAACGAGGGCGAGGACCAGCGCGGCGGCGCGTCGGCGAACGGCGATCTGCTGCGGGGGCACGTCATCCAGGCTACTGCTGACTCAAGCTCGCATCCGCGAACCGGTGGGGTCGTAGAGGGGACGGGTGGAGAGGGTCGCCTTGACGAGCGTTCCCGCACAGTCCACCTCCACTGTCGCCTCGTCGTCGGTGAGGATCGCGGCGTCCACCATCGCCAGGCCCGCGGCGGCCCCGACCGTGTGGGCGTAGGCGCCCGACATCACGGTTCCCACGATCCGCCCGTCGACGATCACGGACTCGCCGTGATGGAGGAGGGGCTCGGGGTCCTCGAGCTTCAGGCTGACGAGGCGGTGCGCCGCCGGGGACCGCTTCGCGCTGCGAGCGGCCTCGACGCCCACGAACTCCTTGTCCAGCTTCACGATGTGTCCCAACCCGGCCGTGAATGGATCGTCGGTCGGGCCCACGTCGTGCCCGACGTGCACGAAGCCTTTCTCCATGCGAAGCGAATCCAGCGCGTGGTAGCCGGCGAGCCGGACTCCGAGGTCGCCGCCCACCTCGAGGATCGCGTCGTAGACGTGCACCGCGAACTCCGCCGGTACGTACAACTCCCAGCCGAGCTCGCCGACGAACGATGCGCGGATCGCGAGCGCAGGAGCGTTGCGGACCTGGATCTCCTTCGAGGTGAAGAACGGGAACCCCTCGTTCGAGAGATCGGCGGCGGTCACGCGCGAGAGCAGGTCCCGGCTCCTCGGCCCCATCACAGCGATCGTCGCGGAGGCGTTCGTCACGTCCGTGATCGATGCGGCCATCACGTTGCCATAGGAGGCATGCGAGCGGAGCCATTCGAACGTGCGGTGCTGCGTCGCGGTAGGTGTGATGACGAGGAATCGGTCCTCTGCCAGTCGCGTGACCGTGCCGTCGTTCTCGATGCTGCCGCCGCGATTCAGGAAGAGCGTGTACACGACCTTTCCGACGGGGACGTCGATGTCGTTGGTGCAAACGTGCTGCAGCAGATGGACGGCATCCATGCCTGTCACCTCGATCTTCGCGAACGAGGTCAGGTCGAAAAGCGCCACTGCCTCGCGCGCCGCACGGTGCTCCTCAGCCGAGTAGGGGAACCAGTTCTGTCGTCCGAACGAGTAGTCGTAGGCGGGCTCCACTCCGGGCGGGGCGAACCAGTTCGCGCGCTCCCATTGGGCGAGCTCGCCGAAGCACGCGCCGGCGGCCTGGAGGCGGTCGTAGAGGGGCGAGCGCCGGACATCGCGCGCGGTCGTGGCCTGCAGATTGGGCCAATGCATCGCATACAGGCGTCCGAGCGCCTCCTTCGTGCGTTCGTGCAGGTAGCGCTCGTTCGCCTGGGTCCTCGCGAAGCGACGCACGTCGACCTCCGAGGCGTCGAAGGTGGGTGCTCCCTCGCGGATCCACTCCGCGAGAGCGCGCCCCGCGCCCGGCGAGTAGATGATCCCTTGCGAGTTGAAGCCGGCGGCGACGTAGAGGTTGCGGACCTCGGCGGCCTCGCCCAGGCAGAAGTTCGAATCCGGCGTGAACGACTCGGGCGCGCGGAGGAACCGGGTGAAGCTCGCGTCCTTCAGTGCGGGGATGCGCCGCTCCGCGTTCGCGCGGACCGGCGCGAAGTGCTCCCAGTCGGGACCGAACTCGCCGAACGCCCAGTCCTCGGGGATCGAGCCGGTCGGGCGTGGCCGCCCGTCCGGTTCGAACGCACCGATCATCAGTCCGCCGGCGTGATGCCGCGCGTAGAAGTAGCCATCCAGTCCGCGCACGAGGGGCAGGAGGTCGTGCACGCCTTCGATCGGATCGGTCGAGACGTGGACGTGCTCCGCCGCGTAGAGCGCGACCGGCACGCCGGCGGTGGCGGCGAGGTCACGGGTCCACAGACCGCAGGCGAGGACCACGGTCTCCGCGCCGACGTCCCCGCGATCGGTGCGAACGCCGAGAACGGACCGTCCCTCGGTGAGGATGCCTGTCACGGAGACTCCCTCGCGGATCGTCACACCACGGTCGTGAGCGCCTTTGGCCAGCGCGAGCGCCGCGTAGCCGGGATTCACGGTGCCGTCGCCCGGTTGGATGAGCGCACCCACGAGCCCGTCGGTCGAGGCTAGGGGCCAGACGTCCGGCACCTCCGAAGGTTCCAGCAGGTTCGCCTCGATGCCGTGATGGCGGGCGATCGCCTCGGTGTACCGGAGCTCGGTCATCCGCCCTTCGTTCTCCGCGAGCGTGAGCGAGCCGGTCGGTCGGAAGTGCACGTCGACGCCGGTCTCGTCCGCGAGCTCGCGGTAGAGGTCCACGCCGTAGCCCGCGAGCTCGGTCAGCGGATGGGAACCGCGGACGCGAGCCACCAGGCCCGCCGCGTGCCACGAGGTGCCCGAGGCGATCCTCGCTCGTTCGAGGAGTAAGACGTCGGTGATCCCGAGTCCGGCCAGGTGATAGGCGATCGACGACCCGGCGATCCCTCCACCGACCACGACGATCTGCGCCCGCTCGGGCAGCAGGCCATCGACGGCGTCAGGCGCGAACGACGTCGCGGTGAGCGTGTCGTCCAGCATCCGCTCCGTCATGGGCACGGAAGGATACCGGCGCCGGAAGGTGGCATTCCGAACGACCGGTGAGATGCGGAAGGAGCGGGAAGGACTAGCTGTAGTTCCTCAACACGTTGTTCAAGACCGTGATCGGCGTCTTGCCCGCATGCGCCATGTGGGGTCGATGGTAGTTGTAGTGGTGGAGCCAGCGCTCGAGTTCGGTGGTGCGTGAGTCGTTCGAGTCGTAGGCCCGGGCGTAGGCCCACTCCCAC
>DATKDI010000045.1:0-79415 GCA_035512775.1 Actinomycetota bacterium
CCGCTCCACCAGGAGCCGGCGGCCTTGCATGGTGAGCTTCGCCCTAGCATGAGTCACGAGAGCCTCCTTGCCGTCTGGTTGGACCCTGACGAGCAAGGAGGCTCTCACCTCTTGAACAACGTGTTGAGGAACTACAGCTAGCCCAGGTCCGACAGCCGAAGCTCGGCCTGCTGCACCAGCGCCTCGTTGCCGATCTCGCGAGCCGCTTCGAGCGCCTGCGTAAGGAGATCCTTCGCCTGCTTCCGACGGGCGTCGCTCTTCTCGGCGGTCGCGTACTTCAGTTTCTCGTCGGCCTTCACGATCAGCTCGAAGATCTCGTTCGGCTGCGTCGGGAGGCCTCCACCTTCGGTCACGCATGCATCTTCTCTCAGGCGGTCCGGGCCCGCTCGAGCCGGTCGACAGAGTCGCGGATCACGACGGTCCCCAGATCCCTGCGGTCACAAGATCGGGATGAGCGGCATCGATGAACGAAGGATGAAGGGCCCGGGAAGGTTGCCGGGAACCCCTGGTGACCCTGCGGAGTCCGAAGGACACTACGACCGAGGAGGACGCCGATGGAATCGAACGACGGCAGCAGCGTAGATGCGATCGCGAGGGTCTTCTCGGACCCCTCAGCCGTGTGGACCCTCGATGAAGTGGCCGGTCGATTCGGCATGTCGCTCGGTGATGCGATCAGGGTGATGTCGGATCTCGAGGCGATCGACGTGGTCCGCCGGATCGGAGACGAGTACGTGCCGGGGGTCGGGACCGCAACCGCTTCCTAGGCGGTCGCCGCGTCCGCGAGGGCTTCGGCTTCCGCTTCGATCGCCTGGCGATCCGCCAACTTCTCCAGCCAGGCGCTCGGGAGTGCTCCACGACCGTGGAGCGCTCCGAGGAGCGCCCCCGTCACCGCCGCGTTCGTGTCGGTGTCGCCGCCGAGGGACACGACGTACCGAAGGCCCTCCTCGAAGGAGGGCCCCTCGGCGGCCACCTGGAGCCCGATCCCCGCGGTGAACAGCGTGAAGCCCATGTCCGGCCCGTCGATCTGCCGGGCGTGACCGGCCTCGGCAACCAGGTACTCGAGCTCCTCTCCCCCCTCCTTTCTGATCACGGCCTCGACCGCGCGCTCGACCGCCTCGCGGTGACCCTCGCCTCGGACGAGTGCCGCGACGGCGAGGGTCACCGCCAGGCAAGCCGTCCGGCATCGCTCGTCCCAGTGGGTGATCGCCGAGAAAACCGGCGCCTCCTCGAGGAGCAGCTCCGGGCGCGCCGCTCGGAAGGCTCCGAGCGGCGTGCAATACATCACCGAGCCGTTGCCGGCCGAGACCTCCGGTCCTCGTTCCGCGACGTATCGCGCCGCCGCATCCGGGATCCCGTCCCGGATGCGGCTCAGCACGCGCCTGGTGAGCGTCCCGACGTCCGGAGGATCGGTCGCCAGCCACTCGAGATGACGTCGCAGCAGGTCTCCCGGATCGAGCCGTCCGTGCTCCGTGAGCGACCGGCACAGGTTCCGGGCCATCGCGGTGTCATCGGTCCAGTGACCCGGCTCGAGCCCCATCCACCCCAGTTCGAACGCGGGAAGGGGGCGGGGGATGTCGTCGCGTCGTCGGAACTCGAACGGCGCCCCCAGCGCATCGCCGAGCGGCAGCCCGAGGAGGCATCCGATCACCCGTTCCCGCAGGTCATCCACGGCGGCGCAGCCTATCGGCGGGGGACCGCGCAGAGCCCTCTGGTAATCTGACCAACCTCGATGGACAAGATCGGACCCAAGCACCGCATGTGCAGACGTGTGGGCGCCCCCTTGTGCGGGCGCCCGAATTGTCCTGCCAACAAGCGGCCCTATCCGCCCGGCATGCACGGTCGCGGGCGCAAGCGGATCTCCGAGTACCAGACCCGCCTCGTGGAGAAGCAGAAGATGCGGGCGATGTATGCGGTCGGCGAGCGGCAGATGCGCACCTACTACGAGAAGGCGCACCGCTCGATGGGCGTGACGGGCGAGGAGATGCTCCGTCAGCTGGAGAGCCGGATCGATGCGGTGATCTTCCGCCTGGGGTTCGCGCTCACGATCCATCAGGCCAGGCAGCTCGTGTCACACGGCCACGTGCTCATCGACGGGAAACGGATCGACGTCCCGAGCGCCCAGGTGAGGCCCGGTCAGGAGATCAGCCTCTCGGAGAAGGCTCGGAATTTCATCCTGGTTCGCGAAGCGATCCAGATCACGCCCGAGCCTCCGGCGTACCTCTATCGCAACAAGGACGAGATCAAGGGCTCCTTCACGAGGAGTCCGGAACGGGACGAGATCCCACTTCCGGTGACCCTCGAAGAGCGCCTCGTCGTCGAGTTCTACTCCTAGGGACGCGATGGTCGCCCCTCCCGGCGACGCGGCCACCCTCGACCGGGACGTTCGGCTCGCCGTCTATCGGAAGATCGTCGACGAGGGAAGCCCTCCGACCGTGTCGGGGGTCGCCGACGGCCTCGGCATCACGACCTCGGAGATCGAAGCCTCGTTCCACCGGCTCGCGGAAGACCATGTCCTGGTCCTCGCTCCCGGGACATCATCCATCTGGATGGCGAGCCCGTTCTCGGCGATCCCGACTCCTTTCCAGGTCGAGGTCGGAGACCGCCGGTACTTCGGCAACTGCATCTGGGACGCGCTCGGGATCCCGGTCTGTCTGAGGATGGATGGGCGGATCGGTACCTCCTGCCCTGATTGCTCCGAACCGCTGTCGCTCGACGTGCGGGATGGCTCACTCGACGCCTCGTCCGATCACGTCATCCACTTCGAGGTCCCCGCCGCGCGATGGTGGGACGACATCGGCTCCACCTGAGCGAGCATGCTCCTCTTCCGGTCGGAAGAGCACGTGATGCGGTGGAGCGAACGCCGTGGCAACTCGATGGGCGCGACACTCACCCCGGAGCAGGGCTGGCGACTCGCGAAGGAGTGGTACGAGAACCGACTCTCGCCCGACTGGACACGGAAGACCCCGGACGAGGCGCAGACGGTGTTCGACTCGATCGGATTGGTCGGCGCGTTCTGGGCGATGACCTGATCATCGTGGCGTCGCTCAACATCGCAGGTGATCGTCGCGGATCATCGCTCTCCCACCGGTTCGAGGGCCGCGCGGACGAACGCGACCACCTCCTTCTCGCGTCGTCGAAGTGACGCGCGGCTCTTGTCCGCGCCGACCACGGCGTTCAGGACGCTCGCTTCGGTGAGGGACCCGACGACCGCCGTGTAGAGCGTGAACAGAAGCATCGCGGGATCCTGCTTGCGAACCTGCCCGTCATCCATCCCCGACCGGAGGAAGTCGACCGCACGTCGCCGGAGCGGATCGAGCACATCCGCGAAGCGCTCGAAGGCCAGCGGGCCGAGCCGGCCCGCCTCCCGGATGAACATCGGGAACTCCGGCCATTCCGCTGCCAGGTCGAACACCGAGTGGATCACAGCCTCGGCCCGATCCCAGTACCCCTCCTTCCCTTCGAGTGCTTCCGCGATCACCTCCGCCAGCCGGATCCCCGCAGCCTGGAGGCACGCCTCCAGCAGCGCGTCCTTCGTCTGGAAGTAGTACAGGAGTGTCTGCTTGCGGACGCCGACCGCGCCGGCGATGTCGTCGAGGCTCGCACCGCCGTAGCCCTCGCGACCGAACTGCCGGATCGCCTCCTCGACGAGGGTCGTGCGCCGTTCCGCACCCCCGGTTCTCGGCATCGGGCTACTCCCAAACCTTGGCGGGACCCTTGCGACCGACGGGGCGCGACCCCTCCCACCGCCTGAGCCAGTCAGGGCCCTGGGGGCCCACGAGCGAGGGGGTCTCGCCGCGCTGCGCTCGATGCAACGCTTCCCACCAGGTCGTGCGTTCCTCGTGGAAAAGCTGCGTCACCGCCCGCGTCATCTGCAGCGACAGCTCCTGATGCGTCTGTCCCTCGGACGGCCTGAAGGGTTCGCCGTATCTGACCGTGACGGGAGGTCTTCCAGAACGGGGCCAGAACCGCCCCTTCGGCATCGCCTGGAACGCTCCGACGATCGCGATGGGCGCGAGGCCGGCACCAGTCTCCAATGCGAGCCGGGCGGCCCCGTGCCGGAACCGCTGCAGATGGCCGTCCGCCGAGCGTGTGCCCTCCGGGAAGACGACGATGCTCCACCCTTCGGCCAGGAGCTCGCGCGCCTTGTCCACGGCGCCCTTCGCGCCGCGAGCGCGATCGATCGGGAACGCACCGTAGACGAGCGCCGTGAACGCCTGCCGCCACCACACGTCGAAGAAGTAGTCGCGCGCCGCTCCCACCGCGGTCTTGGCCTGCCACGAGTCCGGCAGGGTGCACATGATCAGTGTGGCGTCCAGATGGCTCGAGTGGTTCGAATAGAAGATCAGAGGCGGGTCGACGCCTTCGAGATCGTCTCGGCCGAACACGCGGAGGGTGAGCTCGTTCCGCACGAGTGGGTGCATCGCGCCCTTCAGGAGCACCTGCCTCGCCGCGACTCCTGCGTCCGTGCGAGCCCAGTCGGAGGGGAAGACCCGGTCCACCTTCGGCTGGGCATGCTCTTCCGCGGAGCGGGGGACCAGCGGACGCCGACCCCAACGGAAGCCTTCGGCCATCACCTTCAGCTCATCCCTCACACCCATCGCAGGCCCCTCACACCACGTCCGCGATCATGATCGGCGGGGCATGGAAGTACGTGATCGACGGCGAGGACCCCACCGTGTCCTTCGCCATCTCGAGCGCGTCGCGGAACGAGCCGGCGGCGCGATAGCCGAGGCGCGCGACGGACTTGGGCTCGCCCCCGACGAAGATCACGTCGCCCGCGTGGTCGCGTCCGTGCGCGCCCCAGTACCACATGTAGAAGGGATGGACGCCGTGATACGCGTGCGACGTCCGGTACAGGTGCGTGTACCAGGGATCGGTCGCGTAGCGCTCCTCGTACTTCGATTCGATCGTGGAGGGGTCCGTGGTCTCCGCCAGCACCTCCTCGAAGAAGTCGATGTAGGACGGGTGATGGATCTGATGGAACTCCCAGGGGACCGGGTGGTACATGATGACGACGCCGCCCGGCTTCACGATCGGCATGTTCCGGTACATGTTGAAGAGATAGCCGAGCCCCAGGCAGTGCACCAGGATGGGATTCATGATCGAGTTCACGTTGTACGGGCTGATGTAGGGCAGTCCGAGTACGAGCACGTCGGTCTGTCCCTGGACCTCGACAAGTTGCTGCCGGTGCAGGTTCTCGAGGGTGCGATCGTGGACGGCCTCGACCTCGCCGGCGTTGATCCCGGTGAGCTTGTAGGGGGCTTCGACCCGGCGGTAGAACTCTCGCCGCGCACGGGGCGGCGCCATCTGGTTCGCCTTCCGGACCGCCATCATGAGGCCCTGGTCGTAGGCGGACCACTCCCACTCCCGCTTGTTCAGGAAGCCGAGGTTCTTCGGGAACGTCTCCGCGTTCAGCGTGGTCTCGATCTGGAAGACCGTGAGGCCGTTCGCGGCGATCAGCCGGCCCATCCGTGTGGCGGAGTCGGCGATCGCGCTGTGCCCGGGCCTCGGGTCCATGTACGAGCGTGAGTGCATCATCGTGTCGACGTTGTGGTGATGCTTGAGCGACCGGTAGCCGGCGAGGCCGATCGCCACCGACTTGTGGCCACCGTCCATCGCCACCAGGTTCACGTTGATGTAGACGAGGAGATCCGACTCCGCCGCGCGCTTCGAGATCTCGACGTCCTCGTGCTTGTCGGTGGTGCCGATGAACGTCAACGCGTCCTTGTCCTCGCCGTCGAAGTTGTAGAGGTCCTTGGGCCAGAAGGAACGGAACACCCGCTCCCCGACCATGCGGCGGATCTCGTCGGCGGTCATCCGGCGGTGCAAGGCGGTCGCGACGACGATCTGCACGTCCTCGACGCCATTGCGCGCTGCCAACTCGATCACCTGCTCGAGGATCCGCTGCCGGATGTCGGGGCGCGTCATCGGCGGCAAGGGGATCGAGATGTCGTCCACGGCGATCGTGAGCTTCATCCCGGCCTTCAGCAGATCGGGGAGCGGCCGGGAGTCGCCCGTCGGGTGGAGCAGCGCCTGTCGGATCGCGGCGTTGACGTCTCGGATCCCTGGCAGAGCGTCGGGCGGGTACACGACCCTGGTGCCCAGCGGGAACTTCTGCATCCGGAAGCCCTCCCCCTCGTGGATCAGGAGCGGGGGTGTTCGCTCATCCACCTCCAACACGAATCCCGGTCTTGGCATGTGGTCGTCTCTCCTGTCCTCGTTCGTCTTTCCTAGGCCTGCGGCGCGAACGCCACCTTGAACGTGCCGAGCTTGCCGGCGGCCATCGCGTGGTCGAGCGCCTCGCGCCACCGGTCGAGCGGATAGGTCGCGCCGACGAGTTCGTCGAGCATGGGGAGGTTCGTGGCCAGCTCCATCGCCATCTCGAACGTGGGCCGCGTCACGCCGTTCCCGAGATCCTCCACGCCCGACGTGTAGGCACCCGCAAGCTCGAGCTCGCGGAACCACAACGGGGTGAGATCCGCGCCGCCGCCGGGGATGCCGGAGACGACGACGCGTCCGCCCGCCTTCGTCGTCCTGAGAGCGAGGTCGAGCGCGCTGCTCGATCCCGTGCACTCGATCGCCACGTCGACGCCTCCGAGGAGGAACTCCATCCCTCGCTCCGGGGTGAGCTTCACCGCATGGTCGGTCCGCCGGACGGCTTTCACCGCGTGCTCCGGACGCACGACGTCGTCGGCGCCGGCCATCGTCGCCGCAGCTCGCTGTCGGTGGTGCTTCGCGGCCACGACGACGTGGTCGGCCTTCGTGAACGCCTTGATCGCGATCAACGTGAGGATGCCGACCGTGCCGGCGCCGATGATGTGTACCGATCCTCCGGCGGGGATCTCGGCGCGGAACGCCGCGTGGATCGCGCAGGCGAAGGGTTCGATCAGCACGGCCGTCTCGTCGCTCATCGCGTCCGGCACCGGCCAGAGCTGCGAGCGATGCGCGAGCATCAGGCGGCTCCATCCGCCTCCCGTCTCCGTGCAGTAGCCGGTCTGGAGCCCGGGCTTCAGGTGGCCGACCGTCACCCGGTCGCAGCGGCCGACATGTCCTGCCGCGCAATGCTCGCACGGCGGATCCTCACCTCGGGCAGCGCATCCGAGGACGCTCGAGATCACGACCCGTTGCCCGGCCGCGAGGTCGCCGACGTCATCGAGGAGCTCGCCGACCACCTCGTGGCCGGGCACGAAGGGAAGAGAGACGAGCGGCGAGAAGTAGAACGAGGACCGCCCGGAGATCGTGGAGAGGTCGCTCCCGCAGATCCCCGAGAGCCGCGGCCTCACGCGGCCCCACCCTTCGCGCTTCGGCTCCGGATCCTTCTGGGTCACGAGCCGGAGCGGGGCGAGGCCACCCGTGACGAGTCCGGGTGCCTTCGAGCCGAGCGCGCGCGCGCCGAGGTACTTGGATGCGGAACGATAGAACTCGAGTGCCAGCGCCACGGTCTACCTCCTCGCCGGCTTCGGGAAACGGACGCGCGGCATGCCCTTCGACATCCCCCACTCCTCGATCGGCCAGCGACGGCGGCGCGCGAACCGGTAGAGGTGGGAGTCGGGCGAGACCGCGACGGGATTCCCCACCGCGCGGAGCAGCGGGAGGTCGGAATAGGAGTCCGCGTACGCGTAGGAGAGCTTGAGATCGACTCCCTCCGTCGAGGCGTAGCGGCGAAGCCACGCAGCCCGCGCCTCACCGACGAGCGGGGGGCTGGACATGAACCCCGTGTACCGGCCTTCTTCGTCGACCTGGAGGTCCGCCCCGATCACCACGTCGAACAGCGGGTCGAGGGGCCGGAGGAACGCGTTCGCGGCGGCGGTGAGCAGCAACGTGCGATGCCCCGCAGCGCGATGCTCCCGGATGCGGCGGATGGCCCCCGGACTCGCCTTCTCCAGCATGAACTCACCCACATGGCGATCGACCAGGCGATCGAGGCCCTCCACGGAGGCACCCTCGTACCGCCGGAAGAACGTGCGGAGGAAGTCACCTCGGTCCCGGCGGTCGATCGCCAGGTAGCGAGGGATCCGCCCGAAGACGCCGACCAGCTCACCAGGCCACTCATCCGGCTCGAGGTCCGCCATCCTCGCCCAGACGTAGGACTCGACGACGTTGGAAGAGATGATCGTCCCCTCCATGTCGAAGACGGCCAGCACCGGCTCCTCGCGCTCCCGGATCTTGACGCTCGGGCGCACCCGGTCCGTCCGCGCGAGCTCGCGCAGCGACTGTGTGACCGCGGGCGAATGGACGTCCTGCAGGTAGTGCTTCCAATCGACCGCCGCTGCGTCGAACGGGAACCGGGCGCGATCCTCTGCGGACAGGCTCGCGTAGAGCGCCATCGCAACGTCGTCGGTGTAGATCACCTCGGCCTCGGTGTAAGCGCCGTAGAGGTCGGAGTAGCGCTTCACGAAGTCGACCCGCGCCTTGTCGCGATCCACTCGACCCACGGCGTCGCGCATGGCCTTGGATTTCGGTAGGTGCGTGACGACTTTCTCTGCGATGTCGGTCAGCCGCTCGGCTCGACGGAGCATCCTCTCGACGGTGACGTTGCCGGGGAAGGTCCATTCTGGGACCTTGTGCTGGCCTCGGCCTCGCTCCGGCAGTGGGTGGGCCTCGAAGTACTCCCGAACGAGCGTGTACAGCTGGTGGAACTGCAGCGGGTTCCGGTCGCCCGAGGACACGTGGTAATGGGCAGGTTCGCCCGGCGCCGGAGGGGTCGCGGCGACGGCGAGGATCGCGTTGACGACGAAGTCCACCGGGATGATGTCCACGATCCCCTCCGGGATGCCGGGGAACTCGGGGATCTGTCCGAGGCCGTAGGACCGGATGATCGGGTCGGCCATCTTGAAGCCGTCGATCCATCCCGGTGTGGGGTGGAGCAAGGCGGACTCGATGATCGAAGGCCGGACGATCGACAGCGGCAGACCTTCCCCCGCGGCGAGCTCTTCGACGGCGCGTTCCCCCATCGCTTTGGTGAACGTGTAGACGTCCGGCCACCCGAGCGATCGAGCGCGTTGACGACCGTATTCGACGAGTCGCTTCGTCATCCACGCTTTCCGGCGCTGCTCGGCGTCGTCGGCAACCGTGGTGGGACCAGCGCGGGAATGCTCTTTGGCTGCATCCTCCAGGAAGCGTTCGAGGAGCTCGGGCTTCCTCGACGCCGCCTCGACCTCGCCCCGCGACTGGAGCGCCAGGTCGGCCTCGAGTCTCCAATCGACCCGGTGGTCCAGGGTGCGTTCCGGGATCACTCCCTTCTGCACCCCCGCGACGTAGGCGGTCGAGACGTGGACGAGGGCGGGTCGTGATCCACCCGCGAGCACACCGCGGTAGAGATTCATCGCACCGAGCAGGTTGGTCTGGAAGCCTTCGTCGATCGGCGGATCGAACGCGACCGCGGCCGCGGAGTGGATCACCACATCGATGTCGCCCGGGAGCTCGGGCTGGCCTCGCGAGAAGTCGCCGTCGACGACCTCGACCCTCTCGTCGAGGAGTCCCAGGAGCGCGTCGTCGGATCCGAGGGACGTGCGGAGCGGATCGAACGACGGCTTCCGCGACAGATAGTGGACCCGCTCGACCGAGGAGGCGCCGGTCTGCGATCTGACGAGGAGCACGATCCTCGTCTCCGGGAAGTCCGCGAGGAAGCGTTCGAGGATCACCTGGCCGAGGAATCCGGTCACGCCCGTGAGGAAGATGCGCTTGCCGGCGAGCCGGTCCACGATCGACTCGGCCTTCGAGCGCCGGGCCTTCGCCTTCGGCTTGGGGTTCTCTACCATCCGGGAGATTATCGGCCGCTACCGGACGGTAGACAACCCTCGATTCAAGAGAGCTCCCGCGCTGGTCGAAGGCAAGATGTCGGACTTCTCACAGGAGAATCTGCAGTGTCACTCCGTTCGAAGATGCTTGCGATGTCGACGATCCCGGTGGTCGTCCTGGCCTTCACCGTCGTGTACGCGGTGTCCGCACAGACGACGGCCTCTCGGACGAACACCGAGGTCGACCGCACGAACACGGTGAGACATCTGCTCGCAGAGATCCAGAACGACCTGGCGGTCGCCGAGGCGGGCGTCCGTGGCTACCTGCTGACCGAGCGAGCGGCCATACACCAGGACTACGAGAACGCCGTGGCGAGTCTTCGCCGTCGTCTGACGGAACTCGATCGCACGCTGATCGAAGAACTCCAGCGCACGCGACTCGAGCGCCTCCATGAGCTCGTCGACGAGCGCCTCGAGACCTTCCGAGTCACGCTGCAAGTCGGGAGGGTGGCAGCTCCGGACACGCAGACCCGGCTCGAGACACTCATCCTGCACGGGCAGACGATCACCGTTGCTCTGCGAGGCGTGGCCGAACAGATGCAGTTGACCGCCGATGAGCTGGTCGCTCAGCAGATCTCGGCTCGAGACGCATCCTTCCGCCGGTCGTACCTCGTGCAGGTGGTGGCGATGCCCGCGGCCGTGTTCGCAGCGATGATCCTCGTCGTCAGCTTCACCGCGGGGATCGTGAGACGGGTCGGCAGGATCCGCCACAACGCGAAGCGGCTCGATGAGGGCAGGCCGCTGGAGGACGCGGACGACTCTCACGACGAGCTCGGGTCGCTCTCGCGAGCACTGGTCCGGACCGGATCGCACCTCTCGGAGCTCCAGGAGGAACTCCGCCGGCTCGCGACCGTCGACGAGCTCACGAAGCTCGCCAACCGGCGCGGCTTCTTCGCGCTCGCGGAGCACCAACTTCTGGTCGCGGCCCGGACGAGGGCGGCCGTGGCGCTGTTGTTCATCGACGTGGACGGCCTCAAGCACGTGAACGACGAGCACGGCCATTCGATGGGCGACCAGTTGCTGAAGGAGACGGCCGACGTGCTCCGGGAAACCATCCGCGTCTCGGATCTGGCGGGCCGGCTCGGTGGCGACGAGTTCTGCGTGCTCCTCATGGGGGACCCGGACCTCGATCCCGCGCGCGCGGTCGATCGGCTCCGCCACACGATCGACGAACACAACGCGCGCCCCGGTCGACAGTTCCGCGTGTCGCTCTCGATCGGTCTCTCCGCACTGCCCCCAGGGCGGTCCGTCACGCTCGAGGAGCTGATCGACGCCGCGGATGAGGGGATGTACGAAGACAAGCGCGGGAAGCGCGAATCCCAGTCCGTCTGGTCCATCTAGACGGACCCGGAAGGGCAGCGAAGGCGGACGACAGCAGGTGATTAGTACATGAGAAGTAGGGCGTTTGGCACACTAGAGAGAAACCCCTCCCTTCGATCAGGGTTTCTTCTCAGCGTCGCACGAGGTTTTCCACATGCAGGGCGACGCCACGGATACATGGTCTGCTGGGGGTGGACGAGTTACGGCGAAGGATGCCCCTCGGCACCCGATGTCTGGCCTCCGGGTGGATCCTTGTGCCCGCCCGTCTGTGACCGGATGCCCGGTCCCAGGACCTCGACCAACTCATACGGCTTCTTCCCCGCTGCGGTCGCCAACACCTCGAGGTCGCCGGAGCGAAGCACTATCGTCTCGACAGGCTCGTCACGCCGGAGAGCACGGATCTGACGGATGAAGCCGACCACGAGAGCTGCCTCCGCGGAACCCAGAGACTCGAGCTGCGCGAGGTCGATGTCGGGCTCGGCGATCCCTTGCACCGACCGCCAGATGTCGCCGAGGATCGAGTGGGGTGGCACCGAGTAGAGCTCGCAGAGCTCGCAGAACCGCTCGAGGGAGATCGAACGCTCGCCCCGTTCGTATCCCGCGATCGACGTTGGTTTGATACGCGCCTCGGTGAGGTCGGAAACCTTGCGGAGGGTCAGGCCGCGCATGCGTCGCGCGCGTCGCAGGGCTCGACCGGTCTCGAAGGCGATGCGCCCCATCTCAGCCCTTCTGTAGTCGTTCGTCGGCAGTTTCGGGGCGGGACTCGATTGTAGGTTCGAGCATGGGGCGAATCCATCACCTGAATCCATCACGCACTTCCGCAGCCGGGCGTATCTTTCGTACGGCCTGACGGCGCGACATCCTTCGCGCGCAACCGTTCCGGCCGGGTCGAACACCGGCCACGACACTCTCTGCGTCGGGATTCTCCGCGTGGATATGGCCAAAAAGGGTTGCCCTAGACGCGCTCCGCGTTCTAGATTGTGATACGTCGTTTCCAGTAGAAGCAATGACGTAGGGATTCTGGGCGTGGGTTCCGATCGTTCCCGGGGGACGGCGGATGGGTGCCCGACGGAGAGGGGAAGGCGCTGACGGGGCCAGGACTACTGATGGGCCTGATAGGCCATGCTGCGCGGCCGGAGGTCTCAAGTCTCCGGGAGCTCTCAGAGGCCCTCGGCGCAGCGGAAGATGCCGATGCCCTGGCAAGCGCTGGGGCCCAGTGGATAGGAACGGTTCTGGGTCCGGCAACACCGGTGTCGCTCGCGCGTCCGGACGGGTCATCCCATCGCCTGCGGATCACCTGGACGTCCGGGTCGAGCGCCGGACTCTCCGAGAAGGCCGAACGCCGGCGCGTCGTCGAGCGCCGCGCTGCCTTCGCCTCGTTGCGACCGACAACGGTCAGGCTGGAGGATCACGATCAGATCCTCGCGATGCTCCCGTTGATGTGTCGGGGGCGAGCGGTCGGCGTCCTAGAAGTCGTTGCGCCTGAGGCCGGGCTGGAGGCTGCCTGGGACCTTCTGGAGGCCGGAACGAGCCAGCTCGGAGCCGCTCTTCACGTACTGACACAGAACGAGCGCTTCCGGCGAAGGGTCGAGAGTTGGGAGCGGACGGCGAACCTGGAAGCAGCGCTGGTCCGGGCCAAGTCTGCCGACGAAGCTGTCCGTATCGCGGTCCGGTTCGTCTGGGAGCGAGTCCGGGTTCCCGTGGCGGGGTGGTGCGAGGCCAACGGTGGGATCCACACGCTCATCGAAACCCGAGGCCTTGCGAACTCGGCGCGACGCGAGCTGCACCAGCTGCTGCCGACGATCCCGCCGTGGGGCTCGCTCGGCGCCTCGGAGCAGGAAGCGGCCAAGCAGGTCTTCCGGGATATCGCCGGTGTCCACCATGTCTCCGCCCTCGATGCGCGGGACGGCGTGCTGCTCGTGGGGCGCACGGACGAAGCGATCGACGGATCGATCGAGATGGTCGGCTCCCTGCTGGCCGAGGTGCTCCATATCCTTGACGAGGCCGCACTCGCGAGCATGCGGAATCAACGCTTCGATCTCGGCATCGCCTGGACCGCCCACGAGCTCCGCGGGCCCTTGCTCGGAGTCAAGGCGGCGCTCGAGCTGCTCCTCATGCGCCGCCCCCCGGATCCCTCCGAGGATGCGTTCTTGCGCACATCGCTCAGCGAGCTCGACCAGCTCACGTCGTCCGTGGATGCCATCCTGACATGGGCAGTGGGCGAGCAGCCGCTGCCGACAGGGGAGGCCGACCTGGTCCGGGTCGTCGAGGAAACCGCGGATTCCTGCCGACTCGAGTTCGGTCAAGACCGTGTGATCGTGATCGAAGCCCCCGATGGTGTGATCGCGCCCGTCGAACCGACCCACCTCCGCATGGTGGTGTCGAACCTCCTTCGCAATGCGCTGATCTACTCGTTCCGGGGAACGAAGGTCGAGGTCGTTGTCCGGGATTCCGTGGACCACGTAGAGCTCAGCGTCAGGGACGAAGGGCCCGAGATCCCCGCCAAGGATCGCCGCCTGATCTTCGACCCCTTCGCACGTGGCAGCAACAGCGGTTCGAACCGCATCGGCACCGGATTGGGCCTGTTCATCGCCCGACGGATCGTCGACGCCCACGGGGGGCGGATCTGGGTCGAATCGGACCCGGGTTGGACGACCTTCTACGTGAGGTTTCCGATCGAGGGGAGGAACCAGCAACGATTCGCGTCTTGATCGCCGACGATCACATGCTTTTCGCGGAAGCCGTGCAGGCGGCCATCCAGGGTCTCGGCATGTCGGTCACCCACATCGTCACCACGGGTGAAGGCGCGATCACCGAGGTCGACCGCGCTGTCCCCGACGTGATCTTCATGGACATCGGGTTGCCGGACCAGAGCGGGCTGATGGCCGGGCGGATCATCCTCGAACGTCACCCCGAAGCAAGGATCATCGCGCTGACCGCGCTGAGCGATCGTTCCGCCGTGGAAGAGGCGCTCCGCATCGGGTTCGTCGGGTACCTCACGAAGGACACCCCCGTCGCCCGTTTCGTGAACGCGATCCGATCCGCGGTCGACGGGCACCTCGTCCTCCCACAGCGGCTCTCTCCCGTTCGGCGCCAGACGCAAGTGGAGAAGGACGTTGCCCTGATGGCTTCCCAGCTCACGCCTCGGGAGCGCGAGGTCCTCACGCTCCTGGTCCGGGGGGCCGATGGTCGAAGGGCAGCGGCGACGTTGGGCATCAGCCTCAACACGGTGAGGACGCACGTCCAGAGCATCCTGACGAAGCTCCAAGTCCATTCTCGACTCGAGGCGGCGACCTTCGCGGTCAGGCACGGGATCGTCAGCATCTCCGGGCCGGACGAAGGTCGCGAGGCGATCTAGCCAGCGCGAGGTCCGGCCCGAGACCCGGGGGCGCCCTCATCCGCTCGTCGTAGACCGGATACGCCGCTGGTGGCGTGTGCGCCGTCGACGCCCTCGCTACCGTCACGAGGCCGCTGTCCGCGGCGTCGACGCAACCGCAAGGGGAGACATGGACCCAGGGGACGCTCCGATCCGGATCTTGGTCGCGGACCAGCATGGGCTCTTCCGGGAGGCGCTGAGGACCGGCTTGGAGACCGAGCAGGACCTTGTAGTCGTCGCCGAGGCGCGGAACGGGCCCGAGGCGGTCGCCGAGATCGAACGCACGGTCCCGCACGTCGCGATCGTCGACATGGACCTCCCGGTCACCGATGCGGCGAGCACCACCCGCCTGATCAGGGAACGGACCAACAGCTGCCGCGTGCTGATCCTGGGCGGTACCGAGGACTACCGACGCCTCGTCGACGTTCTCGACGCGGGCGCGAACGGCTACGTGACGAAAGAGGCGCCGCTCGCGGATCTGATCCACGCGACGCGGGCCGTCCATCGCGGCGACACCTTGATCTCACCCAGGATCCTCGGTCCTCTCCTCGCCACCTTGCTCCGACGGAAGCGCGAGCTCGATCGCGCCCATGCACGGATCTCCCGGCTGACACGACGTGAGCGCGAGGTTCTCGCACTCCTCGCGGGCGGGGCCGACAACGACAGCATCGCGTGGAGGCTGGTGATCAGTCCACAGACCGCGCGCACCCACATCCAGAACATCTTGACGAAGCTCTCGGTTCACTCTCGTCTCGAGGCCGCCGCCTTCGTCACGCAGAACGGAATCCTAGAGGACCTCGTCCTTGTCGATGTCTGAGGATGGGTGAGCCTGGAGCGCACGCTCGCTCGTCCGGACTCTCCGGCGCGGTGGCGCTGGTCACCGGCGCGGTGGGCTTCGTCGGGAGTCATCTCGTCGAGCGTCTCGTCGGCGCGGCCGCCGCGGTTCGCGCGATCGTCTCGCTGACGGCGTACTACAGCGTCGAACAGAAGCGACGAACGCTCGACACCTGAGGCAGCTCCCCGGCTGTGCCGTGTTCGAAGCCGACCTCCGAACGAGCGACCTGGCTCCCCTCGAGGACGGGGCCGACCTGGTCTTCCACAAGGCCGGACAACCTGGCGTCAGAGCATCATGGCAGGGCTTCGGGGATCACCTCGGACACAACGTGCTGGCGACGCAGCGATCGCTCGATCGGCGTCCCGCCCAGCCCGGCGACGTGCGCGCGACGTCCGGTTCCACGGCCCTCGCTGCGGAGACCCTCGGCTGGCGGCCGCGCGTGTCGCTCCGGGTCGGGGTGGCCGAGCAGGTCGCGTGGCACGCGTCCCGCAACAGGCTGGAACGCTCCGCCTGATCCCGGTCTCGTCTCAGTGTCCTCGGTCCGATGCGGACCCGTGCGGCTTGCGGGCGAGGCTCCAGACCGCGACCGCGACCGCGACACCCACCACATCGGCGAACACGTCGGAGATCTCCACGTTGCGGTCGACCACGAGCTGCGCGAGCTCCATGGCAACCCCCAGCACAACCATCGAGCCGGCGACGAGCGTGACCTTCGCTGGGTGGGTTGGTGTCTCTCGTGTCCGGTAGACGACCCTGAGCAAGAGGTACGTCCCCAACCCGTACGCCGCTATGTGCGGAAGCAGATCGAGCGTTCCGGGCAGATCCGGCTGGGGGACGGGCGCGAGCGACACGAGGGCAATCGCCAAGAGGACGAGAAGGGTCGTCAGCCCTGCAGTTCTTCCGCTCATCGGGCGGACCCAGTCGGTGTCAGGCGTCAGCGGCCTTCGTCGCTCGAGGCTCGGTCGCCGGCCCTTGCCGGAGATCCAGCACGGCGCCTCCATCGTGCCCGTTCCCGTTCCTCGTCAGGTCGAGGAGGATGCTCGCCTGATCGCTCGATCCGTTCCCTTCGACGCCGCCGCCGCGCGGACCAGATGCACGGCGTTCGCCGATCGGCATCTGGACGGGAGCACCACCATCCCGGAGGGACGCTTGCGCCGCTTCGATCACCTGAACCACCTCGAGGCCGTTCCGACCGTCCGTGCGAGGTCGGTTGCGGGTTCGGACGCAGTCGAGGAAATGGATCGCCTCGAGGCGCAGGGGTTCTTCGAAGTGGATGTAGGGGCTCACGACGCTCCCGTAGTGATAGCTGAACTGGTATTCGCCGAACGTGTCCGTCCGGCGGATGGCGTTGACCCGCTTGTCGTAGACCTTGACTTTCTCGAGGGCTTCCAGATCGTCGTACACAACCATCTTCTCGCTCCCGATGACCGTGAACCGCCTCGTCTTCGCCGGATCCAGCCAGCTCATCCGACTGTGTGCCAGGATCCCGTCTTCGAACATCACGGTCATGTACGCGACGTCCTCGACGTCTTCGCGGACGCACCCCACCCCGCGTGTGCTCACGCTCATCGGGGCACGACCGAGGAGGTACAGGAGGATGGAGACGTCGTGGGGCGCGAGATCCCAGACCACGTTGAGCGACGGATGGAACAGTCCCAGCCCGGTCCGGACGGCGTCGACGTAGCGGATCTGACCCAGATCACCGCCGTCGATCATCTCCTTCAGCGCTTGGACCGCGGGGCTGTACACACCGATGTGACCGACGAGGAGGACGCGATCGTTCGCTTCGGCGAGCTCGACGAGCTCGAGAGCCTCCTTCGCATCCGTCGCCAGCGGCTTCTCGACCAGGACGTCCAGCCCACTCTTGAGACATTCGATCGTGATGGCATGGTGCGTCTCGGGGGGGGTGCTCACCACCACGGCATCCAGGTCGAGATCGAACAGCTGATCGAGCTCGGTGAAGAAGTGCTCGATGTGCGGGTGACGGACCCGGACGAACTCAAGGCGTGTCGGGTCCTGATCGGCGACGGCGACGACGGAGGCGTCGGGCAGCTCCAGGAACGTGCGCACGAGGTTCGGCCCCCAGTAGCCGCATCCGACCACCGCGACCCGGACGTCGGACATCGCTAATCGGCTCCCTTCCGCATGAGGACCACAGGGACGGTGAGCGCGAGGATCTTGAGATCCAACCAGAGAGACCGGCGGGAGATGTAATCGAGATCCAAGCGAACGGTGTGCTCCATCCCGATCGAGGTCCGGCCGCGTACCTGTGCCCACCCCGTCAGCCCGGGGCGGCTGGCCAGGCGCCTGAAGTGATGCTCCTGGTACATCGCGAGCTCGTACGGAAGCGGCGGACGGGGTCCGACCAGGCTCATGTCGCCCCGAAGGACGTTCCAGAGCTGCGGCAGCTCGTCCAGGCTGAGCCTCCGCAGGAAGACTCCCACCCGCGTCAGCCGTGGGTCGGCAGAGGGGCGATAGGACTCCCCGTCACGTCGACCCGGTCGGAGGGCGTTCAACCTCGCATCGTCGCCGGCCACGTAGGCGGCCATGTATTCCCGGTGCGGGGTCGGATCCGCGTCCGACCGCATCGTTCGGAACTTGTACATCGTGAACGGCTGACGGACCCAGGTCCATCCGTCGTGCGAGCGAACCCGGCGGCCGCGGATCCGCTCCTGAGAGAACACCGCCGGGCCACGGTCATCCAGCTTGATCGCGACAGCAACGAGCAGCAGCAACGGGGTCGCCAACACGAGCAGAAGTGCCGAGAGCACGATGTCGAGCATCCGTTTGGCGGCGTGGTACCCGTGCCCGCCGACGCGGAGGATCCCGTCGAGCGGCAGCGTGCCTGAGAGGGAGATATCGCTCACGCGGCGTCTCCGGATCGATCCGCCAACGATGCCGCTGGCGGCCGCGACGTGATCGGTCGCCAACCCACTCGTGCGCCTCCTTCGGTTGCGTCCCCCTGGAACTCGACGGTAGCGTCGGGGCTCCCCGCCGGAGAAGGTGCCGATGGGGTACGTTCCATACGCCAGAGGAATCACGTTCCGTCGCGGACGATGGAAGAGCGTGGAACCCTGCAGGGCCGATCGCTACCCGGTAAGGGCGAACTCGAAGATCCTTCCGTCGTTCTCGCGGGGGTCCCCACCCTGCTCCGCATCGTTGTCCACGCCTCGATCCGCGATGAACGCGTTCCCAGCCGACGGGTTCTGGCTGCCCGGTGCGAAGGTGATGCCAGCGGGATTCACCAGCCCGAACGACGAGATGTCGATCTGGTCGACGAGACTTATGCGCCACGTCGAGCGGACGATGCCCAGGGAGGTGCTGGTTGGCGAGCCGTCGTCCCGGCTCCCGAGCCACGGAGGCTTGCTACGTCACCGACCGTAGCGAACCTACTGTCCTGGTGTGTCGGCACTCCTCTGGGTCGACCCTAGGCTCCTGCCCATGCCCCCCCGCGCACCTCAGAGTGGACGGTGAACGTAGCCGTGATCGGTACGGGTCGGGACGGTCTCGTGACCTGTGCCGCGTTCTGGTACTACCCGACCGGACGCCCGCCGATCCTCCAGTACGCCCAGCGCTCGGATGCGTCGCCATCGGCAGTCGGCGCCGAGCGCCCGCCTGCGCTCGCGGGAAGTCCCGGATCGGAGATCGAGTGGAGCTGAGGCGATACCTCCGGGTGATCTCGCTACATCGCCGGCTCGCCGCCCTGGCGTTCCTGGTGACCGGCGCGGCGACGTTCGTTCTGGTGTTCCTGCAGCCCCCCGTCTACGAGTCGACGGGCACCTCCCTGATCCACCCGCGCGTGCGGGACCAGGGCGACGCGATCGACGCATCGGACCTGCTGATCCGAGGCGTGAAGATCGGGGAGACCTACGCGACAGTCGCCCGAAGCAGGATGATCCGCGATCGGGCGGAGGCCACTCTCGATCCCGATCTCAAGGTCTCCGGCATCACCGTCGTCGCGGAGGTCGTGACCGATACCAACATCCTGTCGATCAGCACGCGAGGGAACGACCCGGTGGCGGCGCAGGCATTGAGCACGGCCGTGATGGACGCGACGATGGACTACTCGATCTCGCTGGACGATGCCTACGTGATCTCGCCTCTGGATCCCCCCGAGGTTGCGGACTCCCCGGTTGGCCCGAACAAGGGATTGACGATCGCGATCGGACTCATCTCGGCCTCGCTGCTCGCGGTGCTCGCAGCGCTCTTCGCCGAGTACCTGCGCGGTGGACTAGAGCGACGGCGCTCAGCGGAGGACGACCGGACTGGTCTGCTGAACGAGGGATTCCTCAGCAAGCGTCTGTGGGAAGAGATCAGCCGCGCCGACCGCACGGGTCGCACGTTCGCCCTCGCATCCTTCCGGGTGGGGCTGCGCAGGAGCGGCGATGATGATGACGGCTGGCGCCCGCCGGGCGATCACGACCTGCGGAAGATCGGCGAGCTCTTCCCGCTGACGGCAACACCCGAGGTCGTCATCGCGCACCTCGGGGAGGGCGAGTTCGGGGCGATCCTGCCCGACATGGACGGTCCGGCGGCGTACCGGATGCTGGCACGCTGGGAAGCCGGGATCGGCGCCGTCCTCGAAGGTCGCGTCCCGGAGGCCACCGACCCACGCTTCGCGGAGGGCGTTTGTCTCTACCGCAACCAAGCGTTCGATGGCGATCGAGAAGCCGTCCGACTGGCCCGGCAATTGACGGATCGCGAGGTGGCGACCGTGGTCAGAGGGCCGCATGCGCGTGCCGAGGTCGCCCGGCACGAGCCCGACCGCGGCGAGCCCGATAGCGACGAGCCCTCTCGGCGCAGGCGCGTTCGCCACGAGCGGGTCCGGCACGAGCCCGCTCGACCCGAAGCGATCCACGAGCAGTCCGATCGACCCGAGCCGATCCGGCTCGAGGCCGATCAACCCCAACCCGACGAGCCACAATCCGTTCCGCCGCCGGCCACCCGGCAGCGGGCGCCGCGGAGCAGCGGACCTCGTCGCGCGGCGCCGAGGGTCGACGAGGTGGTCGATGATGGGGACGACCCGCAGACGCAGGCGGTGGAGCCCGAGCGGCCGTCGGCCACCCGGCAGCGGGCGCCGCGGAGCAGCGGACCTCGTCGCGCGGCGCCGAACGTCGATGAGGTGGTCGATGTATCGGACGACGCGGTGGAGCCCGAGCGGCCGCCGGCCACACAGCAGCGGACGACACGGAGCGACAACGGACCTCCTCGCTCCACGCAGGAGGTCGATGAGTTGGTCGACGTATCGGACGGTGGGTTGGACGAGCCGGGGGCGCAGACGGCGGAACCCGAGCAGCCGTCGGACTCCGGAAGCGCTGGCGAGCGCTCGGAGGCCTCGAATGGGAAACCTCGTGCCGAGACCCGGAGGCGATGACGGCGACCTCGGCTCCCTGACCGGGACCGGGTTCTCGCGACACATCCTGGCGACCGCCAAGGGCACCGGGTACCTGGCCGGCGGAACGTTCTTCGCGTACGCGTGCCGGTTCGTGATCGCCCTCGTCCTCGCTCGCGCGCTCGGCGCCGAGAGCTACGGCCTCTACGTCCTCGCGGTAAGTGCCGCGAGCCTGTTCGCCGGTATCTCATTGCTCGGGATCGACGATGCGCTCGTGCGATACGTCGCGATCCTCTCCAATCGAGAGGATCGCGACGGTCTCGCGGGTACGCTCCAGCTCGGCTTGATCGTCGGTGTGTTGGGCGGCGTCGTGACGGGCGTCGCGCTCTTCCTCTGCGCCGAGCCCATCGCGAACGGGCTCTTCGACGAGCCCGCCCTTGCGAGACTGCTCCGACTGCTCTCGGTGGTCGTGCCTTTCCTCTCCTTGAGCAACGCGCTCCTGGGCACCGCCCGTGGCTTCCGCCGGATGGACTATGCGGCGTTCGCCGAATCTGTCGTGCAATCGATCGTGAGGATGGGGCTGGTGATCCTCCTCGCGATCACCGGGTGGCTCGGCCTGTACAGCGCGGCGATCGCCTTCGGCCTCGCAGATGTCGCGGCGAGCGTCTCCCTGATCCTGCTGCTCAACCGAGGCTTCCCGCTCATGGAAGCGCTGCGGCGTGGGGTGAGACGGGATGTCGGGGCGGTATTCCGATTCGCGATCCCTCTGTGGCTGTCTGGCCTGCTGCGTCAGTTCCGCCGGAACATCCAGAAGGTGATGCTCGGTGCGATGAGCTCGATCGCGAACGTGGGGATCTTCGCGATCGCCGGGCACGTGAGTCTCGTGGCCGGGGTGTCGTCGGGATCGATCTACGTGTCGTCCAAACCGCTGATGGCGCAACTCCACGACGCGGGAGACCGTCAAGCGCTCCACGGCCTTTACGCGACGACGACACGGTGGACCCTCGGGATGAACATCCCGTTCTTCCTCGTCATCGTCCTCTACGCGGAGCCGATCCTCCGTCTCTTCGGCGAGACGTTCGCGAGCGCGACCACGGCGTTGATCGTGGTCGCGGTCGCGGAGCTCATCGGCGCCGCCACCGGCACCTGTCAGGGCATGATCGACATGACCGGCCATGTCCGCGTCAAGCTGGCCAACACCGTGCTGAACACCCTCGTGCTCGTCGGAGGCGGCGCGCTCCTGATCCCGCGATTCGGGGTGATCGGGGCGGCGACGGCGGCCTTGATCGCGGTGGCGACGGTGAACGTGGCGAGCGTCTTGGAGGTGTGGATCCTCGAAAGAGTCCTCCCGTTCGACCGCGATTCGTGGAAGGTCGTCGTCGCCGGGGCCGGCGCCTTCCTGGTGGGGATCGGGCTGCGCATCCTGATGCCCGTGGGGACGAGCCTGGGTCTCGCGGTCATCCAGGGCACCCTGGTGTCGCTCGCCTACGTGGCGATCGTCCTCGCCCTCGGCCTCGCCTCCGACGATCGATTGGTGATCGGTCGTGCCCTCGGTCGACTGGGGTTGAAGCGGATGGCGACGTTGCGGGGGCTGACATGACCGAGGTCCACTCGATGCTTGCCGGTCGCAGCGATGCGCAGAGTTCCGATCGCTCGCCTGCCGGGCCGATCTTCATCGGCGGGCTCGACCGGAGCGGGAAAACGACGATGCGAGCGTTCCTGGCCTCGCATCCGAACATCGCGATCCCCGCCGTCGGGTCGAACATGGAGACGTACTTCTCCGGGCGGTTCGGCGACCTGGGGAAGCCGAAGAACCTCGAGCGCTGCCTCGATGCGATGCTCCGCTACAAGCACGTCCGGTTCCTCTCTCCGGACCCCGATCGGATCCGCCGTGAATTCCGACAAGGGGACCCCACCTACGCGCGCCTGTTCTCGCTCTTCCTGATCCACCACGCGGAGCACGAAGGGAAGCCTCGGTGGGGAGCACAGACGGGGCTGATCGAGCGGTACGCGGACGCGCTCTTCGAGGCATACCCGGGGGTCAAGGTGATCCACATGATCCGGGATCCGCGTGACCGGTACGAAGCCTCGCTCGCGCTGTGGCCCCACGGGAGAGGTCGGGCCGGAGGCGCGACCGCGCGGTGGCGCTACTCGATCGGACTCGCGGAACGGAACCTCGATCGGTACCCCGGCCGCTACCGGATCGTCCGTTTCGAAGACATGGTCACCGAACCAGAGCGGATCCTGCGCGAGGTGTGTGGGTTCCTCGGTGAGACCTTCCTGCCGGAGATGCTCGGGATGCCGGCGGCGCCCAAGCATCGGGATCTGCTCACGGCCGGAGCGGATGAAGGTGGGGTTGGCACCCCGGTGTCGGATGAGTTCATCGGAGGGTTCCGTGGCAAGGTTCCCCCCGAGGAGATCGCCTTCATCCAGCTCCATGCGGGCCGCGAGATGCGCTCCTACGGCTACGCGACCCAGCCATCCGGCCTCTCCAAGGCGGACTGGGTGCGTTTCGCAGCGGTCGTGTGGCCCGATCGGTTCGCCCGGATGGTGGCCTGGAGAACGATCGAAGGATTGCAGCAGCGGTTCCCGAGGTGGGTCCCGCGCCGACCCGCGCCGCGCATGATCATCGATCGACCGCTGGAGGGATCCTTGTGAACGCGGACCGGGGTCCGATCTTCGTCGGGGGCCTTGCGCACTCCGGCAAGACACAGGTCCGGACGGTGCTCGGCGCGCACCCCGAGCTCTCGATGACCCGCCACACGCACCTCTGGGATCGGTACTACGGTCGATTCGGCGACATCGGCGACCCTCGGAACCTGGAACGCTGCCTGGCCGCGATCGGCGGTGACCAGAGGGTCGCCGTGCTTCGACCCGACCTCGCGCAACTCCGCCGTGAGCTGAGCGAGGGTCGGGTTCCCTACGCCCGCCTGTTCGGGCTCCTCCATCGCCAGCATGCGGAGCGATCGGGGAAGCGGCGATGGGGCGAGCAGCTCCGCGGCGTGGAGCGATTCGCCGATCCGATCTTCGAGGAGTTCCCCACGGCGCGGATGATCCACATGATCCGTGACCCGCGCGCCGGAACCAGCCACGATCCTGGACGTCGCCTCGGCGCACTCGGGTGGGAGACGGCCCGGTGGATCACCTCTGCCGCGTTGGCGGAGCGGAACCTCCGTCGGTACGGCGGCAGGTACCGCGTCGTCCGCTACGAGACCCTCGCCACCACGCCCCGGGATACCGTGCGGGAGCTCTGCGCGTTCCTCGATGAGGAATACCTCCCCGGCATGGACCACGTGCTCGACTCCATCCGATACGACGAGGACGCCCCGGAGCTGGGGCAGCGAGACGAGGGCCGTTCATCGCCGTCGCTCGCGTTCATCGACCGATACGCGGCGCGGGACCTTCGGATCTTCGACTATCCGGTCGGATCCAGCGGAATGACAACCACACGCGAACGCCTGGCGTTCGCGCTCGTCGCGCGGCCCGTGAACTGCGCCTCGATGGCGGCCTGGCACCTGCTCGAAGGTCGATCCAGGGTCGGACGGGTGAAGGGGTAGCGATGGAGCGCGGACCCATCTACGTCGCTGGACTGGAGCGGAGCGGGACGAGCCTCCTCTTCGCGCTCCTCGCATCCCATCCGAATATCGCGATGACCAGACGGACCAACCTCTGGCGTCACTTCTACGGGCAGTACGGGGATCTGGCGGAACCGGCGAACCTCGAGCGCTGCTTGGAGACGATGCGTCGGTACAAGCGCCTCGTGGTACTCGACCTGGACTACGACCGTCTCCGCACCGACTTCCGAACCGGCCCGCCGACCTACGCGGCGCTCTTCGCATCTCTGGAACGCCAGGTCGCCGACCGCATGGACAAGCCGCGCTGGGGCGACAAGTCACTGCACACGGAGCACTACGCGGACGAGATCTTCGAGGCCTACCCAGGGGCGCGGATCCTCCACATGATCCGAGACCCGCGGGACCGGTACGCGTCGTCGTACGTGCGCTGGAAGACCCGGCGTGGTGGCGTCGGCGCGGGCACCGCCGAGTGGCTGTCGTCATCACGTCTCGCGCTGCGGAATCAGTGGCGGTATCCGGATCGATGCCGGACCGTCCGGTACGAGGCGCTCGCCATGGAGCCCGAGGTGTCGCTGCGCGAGATCAGCGGGTTCATCGGTGAGCCGTTCGCCCCCGGGATGCTCTCGATGGAGGGAGCCACGACCTTCCGTGACGAAGGGAGCAACAGCTCGTACGGTCCGCGCGAACCAGGGGTGATCTCGACGAGTTCGATCGGTCGCTTCCGCGAGGTGCTCACACCTCGGCAGGTCGCGGCCATCCAGTTCCTCGCGCGGCGCGACATGGGTTCATTCGGGTATCGACCCGAGCCGATCCGCCTGCCAGCCGGGCAGCGCGCGCGATTCGCCCTTCTCGATCTCCCACTGGAGCTGGCACATCTCGTGGCGTGGCGGGCACGAGAGCGCGCGCGGGACCGGGCCGGACGTCCGCTGCCCAGCTACCGCCTGGTGGAGCAGGCCGCATGACCACCTACAGCCCTCACGCGGCACGCCATCGAACCCGACTCGCGACCTGGCGGGCGGTCGCCACCGCGCTCGCCTGGGGAACAGCCGTGATCCTCCTCGGGACCGCCGTGGCGTACCTCGTGGCGGGGGGTCGCTGGTACCTGGCGCTCGGACTCCTGGTCTCGGTGCCGCTGATGATCCTCATCTTCCGGCAGCCGCTGGCGACGATCGCCCTCTGGGCGTTCGTCACGCCGTTCGTGAGCGTGACTGACGTTGGATCCGTGCGCCAGGTTTTCTGGCTCGTTCACAGGGGGCTGCCGCTGGTGGTCCTCCTCGTCATCGTGCTCGGATCGCTCTCTGGCGTCGATGAACGTCGCCTGCCTCGACTCGGGTGGCCCGAACTCCTGATGGCCGGTTACGTGGTCGCCAGCCTGCTGTCGATCGCCTATACGTCCGGCGAGGGCGCCGCGACCGGCTACCTGCTGTACGAGCGGGTGATCGTGCCGATGTGCCTCTACCTGATCGTCCGGCTGCTCCAACCGAGCTGGGACGACGTCCGGCGGGTGGTCCCGGTGGCGATGTTCGTTCTCGTGACGCAGTCGGTGGTGGGAATCCTGTCCTGGGTCGTCCCGGGTGTGCTCCCGCGGATGTGGCTGTCGCATGTCGGAGAGCGCACCGTCGGCACGTTCGGTGATCCCGACGTCTTCGGCACGACGATGCTCGTCTGCGGATGGCTGATCCTGCACGGGGGGCTGTCGACCTCCTTTCGAACGCGGGATCGCGTCTGGCCAGTGCTCGGGTTCTCTCTCGCGATGCTGATGACGTTCCTCACCTTCTCGCGGGGCAACTGGCTCGCGGGGCTCGTCGTGCTCGCGGGCGTGCTCTGGCTGTACCGTCGTCTCGCGCGCCTCGTGATCGGGGTCGTGGTCGCGATCGTGGTGCTCCTGCTGGCCTCGGGTGTGCTCACCGAGCAGCTCGAGTTCGCTCAGAGGCGTCTGGCATCGGAGAAGTCCGAGGAGGCGGCTCTGTCCCGACTCCCGGTCGCGGTCGCGGGGATCCGCATGTTCGAGGAGAAGCCGCTCGTCGGGTGGGGGTACGGCAACTTCGATCTGTATTCGCGTCGCTACCAGACGAGGGTCGCCGATCTCGTCTCCGCGGAGAAGCCACACTCATCTCACAATCTCTTCCTGTCGATCCTGGCCGAACAGGGGGCCGTCGGGTTCGCGCTGTTCGTGGGGCCGATGATGTTGTGGTTCTTCCGGTTCCGATCGAGCGCACCGAACATGCTCTCTCAACAGCGAACGTTCGTCGCCGGTCTGTGGCTGCTGATCGCCGCCTACGTGTTGGTCAACAACTTCTCGGTGATGCGGACGCCGTTCGGTCTCGGCCTCTGGTGGCTCGCTCTCGGCGCGATCGCCGCGACCGTCTCCCGAGCCCAGCTGAACACCGATCGACGGTCGGAGGCGCCATGAGCTCGCAGAGGTCGGAGCGACCGTCACCGGCACTGGCCTATGTGATCGGCACCTACCCGATACCCACGACGACGTTCATCGACCGTGAGATCGATGCCCTGCGTCGTCTCGGCGTCTCTATCCAGGTGCTCTCGATCCGTCGACCAGGCCTTCCGTTGCTCTCCGGCTCGCAACGACAACGCCTCGAAGAGGTGCACTACGTCCTGCCCGCTCGGATCGGGGATCTGCTCCGGAGCCACGCGGGCTTCCTGCGTTCCCGGCCGGTCGTCTACCTGACCACGTTCGCCCGTCTGGTGACACGACCACATCCCAGCGTTCGGGCTCGGGTCCGGACCGTCCTCCACTTCGGCCTCGGCGTCCACGTCGCCCGGCTCCTCCAGGATCGCTACCCCTCCGATCACGTGCACGCTCACTTCGTCGACCGGGCTGCACTCGTCGCGTTGGTCGCCGGACGCCTGCTGGACCGTTCCTTCAGCGCGACCGCGCACGCCAACGACATCTACGTGGACCCGATCCTGCTGCCTGAGAAGATCGCCTCTGCGAAGTTCATCGCCACCTGTACGCGATACAACGACACGCATCTTCGCTCCCTCGCGAACGGAGCCTCGGACAAGGTCCGGTGCGTCTACCACGGGATCGATCTCCGCGACTTCAGCCCGGGGTCGAGTCGGCGCCACGATGCCCCGCTGATCCTGTCCGTGGGCCAGTTGAAGGAGAAGAAGGGGTTCGGTGATCTCCTCGATGCGTGCCGGATCCTGGTCGATCGTGAGGTCCCGTTCGTCTGCGAGATCGTCGGCGAGGGTCCGCTTCGAGCCTCGTTGCAGGCACGGATCGCCGATCTCGACCTCGACCCGTATGTCCGGCTCGTAGGTGGGCTCCCGCACGACGAGGTGATCCGCAAGTACCGCGAAGCAACGATCTTCGTGCTCCCCTGTGTCACAGGACCGGACGGCGACCGAGACGGGATCCCGAACGTGATCATCGAGGCGATGGCGATGGGGCTCCCGGTGGTGTCCACGCGACACTCGGGGATCCCCGAGGCCGTACACGACGAGCGGACAGGTTTGCTCGTCCCGAAGGCGGACCCGGAGGCCCTGGCGCTCGCGATCCTGCGACTCCTCAGCGACTGGAAGCTCCGCGACCGGCTGGGTGGTCGAGGCCGCGAGCGGGTGAGCGTGCTATTCGACGTGGACACGAACGCGAAGGCGCTCCTGGCTGCGGTGATGGCATGAGCGAGACGATCGAGGCCGCGCCGGAGACTCGGATCCTCGGTCCCGACGCCCTGTTCCTCGTCTGGGGCCCACCGAGCCACGGCCCGAGGAGCCAGGTTTTCGCCCGGGAGCTCGGGATCGAGATCCGTTTCATCACGTCCTTCCGACGCCGAGGAGCGATCGTCGCTCCGTTCAAGTACCTGTCGATGGCGGCCAAGACCGTCCGGCTGCTGGCCGCACGACGTCCTCGAGTGGTCTTCGTGCAGAGCCCACCGACGATCGCCGTGGCGACGGTGTGGGCATTCGCGGTGCTCACCGGCGCTCGCTTCTTCATCGATACCCACAGCGCGGCGATGCTGTCGTCGTACTGGACCCGGCCGGCGTGGCTCCACCGTCTGATCGCTCGACGGGCCGCGGCGACGATCGTGACGAACCAGTACTTCGCGCGCCGGATCCGCGAGCAGGGCGGGACCGCCCTCGTGATCCCCGACATCCCGACGTCCTTCCGGATCGGTGAGCCGTTCGAGGTCGAAGGGAACTTCACGGTCATGGTGGTGAATTCGTTCGCCCCCGACGAGCCGCTGTCCGAGATCGTCGCGGCAGCGAGGGAGCTCCCCGGCGTCTCCTTCTACGTGACCGGCGATCCGAACCGGGCGGGCGAGGCGATCCCGCGACCCCTCCCCGTCAACGTGCGGCTGACGGGGTTCCTCCCGGACCCGACGTACTACGCCCTGATGGCCTCATGTCAAGCGGTGATGTGCCTGACCACGAGGGATCACACGATGCAACGTGGCGCGTGCGAGGCGCTCTGGATGAGCACCCCGATCGTGACGTCACGTTGGCCGCTCCTCCAGGAGTACTTCAGCTCGGGAACCGTTCACGTCGCCGAGAACACAACCGAGATCCGCGATGGCATCCAGCGGATGGTTCGGGAGTACGAGGAGTACCAGGTGGGGATCCGCCGCCTCGCAGCGGAACGGAGACGCGGCTGGTGGGACGCGATCGCTTCGCTCGTGTCCCTGGTGGAAGCACCGGCGCGCGACCCAGCGACGTCGGTCCTGCGGCGACGAGCGCGGAGGAGCGGATGATGAAGGTAAGCGTGTTCGGCCTCGGATACGTTGGGGCGGTTTCGGCAGGTGCATTGGCTCGCAACGGCCATCAGATCATCGGTGTGGACCCGAACCTCACGAAGGTAGAGATGGTCGCCGCCGGCGCGAGCCCCGTGATCGAAGCGGGGCTCGATGGGTTGATCGCTCAAGGCGTTTCGTCCGGCACGATCAGAGCCACGACCAGTGCGGAGGAGGCGATCGCCGGGTCGGAGCTGTCGATGATCTGCGTCGGCACTCCGAGCAACGGGAACGGCAGCCTCGACCTCAGTCACGTCGAGAAGGTCTGCCAGGAGATCGGGATCGCGCTCGCGGCGAGAACGGAGCCGCACGTCGTCGTCGTCCGGAGCACGATGCTCCCGGGCAGCACCGAGGAGGTCGTGATCCCGACGCTCGAAGCGGCATCGGGGAGGCGACTCGGCCCGGACCTCGGCATCTGCGTGAACCCCGAGTTCCTCCGGGAGGGCTCTTCGATCAAGGACTTCTTCGACCCTGCCTTCACGTTGATCGGCGGCAACGACGGTCGTGCGACCGACCTCGTGAGGAGCCTCTACGCAGCGATCGGCGCGCCGGTCATCGTGGTCCCGTATCGGGAGGCGGAGATGATCAAGTACGCCTCCAACGCGTTCCACGCGCTGAAGATCACGTTCGCGAACGAGATCGGGAACATCGCTCGCGAGCAGGGGATCGACAGCCATCGCGTGATGGAGATCTTGTGCCGGGACACGAATCTGAACATCTCGCCGGCGTACCTGCGTCCCGGCTTCGCGTTCGGCGGGTCCTGCCTGCCGAAGGACCTCCGGGCACTCGTCTACCAGGCGAGGCGTTCCGACGTCGATGCACCGGTGCTCGAGGCGATCGGCAGGAGCAATCAGGGACAGATCGATCGGGCGCTCACGATGGTGATGCGCACCGGCCACAAGCGCGTCGGGGTGCTGGGGTTCTCGTTCAAGGCCGGGACGGATGATCTGCGGGAGAGCCCGATGGTGGAGTTGATCGAGCGGCTGATCGGCAAGGGATACGAGCTCAGGGTGTTCGATAGGAACGTCTCGCTGGCGAACCTCCAGGGCGCGAACCGCGAGTACATCGAACGCGAGATCCCTCACATCGCATCGCTGATGGCCGGATCGGTCGACGACGTGCTCGCCGGGAGCGACGTCATCGTGATCGGTAACGGTGATCCGGAGTTCGTGCGCGCGATCGACGAGGCGCGGGAAGATCAGGTCATCGTCGACCTGGTGCGGGTCGGGACCGGCGACACCCGGGCTCGTTACGAGGGGATCTGCTGGTAGGTCGCTCAGACGGGGCGAGCCACGCCCTCCGCCCCTCGGCCAGGCTCCGGACGAGCTCCACGTACTCGCCGCTCATCCGTTGCCAGTTATACCGGTCCGTGAACCGACGGCTCCGCCGAGCCAGCTCGGCTCGCCGCTCGGGGTTCCTCGCGAGCTCGCGGATACATCGGGCGAGATCCTCGGCATCGCCCGGCTCGAAGAGCGCGACCATCGCGTCGCCGAAGTACGCCTCGATCGCGGTGGTCCGAGCGGCGACGCACGGGAGCTGGAGAGCCGCGTACTCCATCAGCTTCGTGGGGATGATCCCGTCCGTGAAGACGTCGTTCCGGTACGGAACGACCGCGACGTCGGCGGCGGCGATGACGCCGGCCAACTCTGTCTCCGGCACGGCTCGATCGTCGAGCTCAACGTACTTCTCGAGGCCCAGCCGTCGCCGCAGCTCGATCAGCGTGGGACGGTGGTCGCCGGTCCCTCGGATCGTCAGCCGGATCTCCGGCAACTCGTCCTTCAGCCGACCGACCGCCCGGATCGCGAGATCCAGCCCATATCGCTCCGTGACCGTCCCGTGGTAGATCAGCCGGAAGGTGGAGGCGTCGCTGCGGGAGTGGCCGTTTGGCCGGAAGACGCGATCGTCCGCGACGTTCATCACCACGCTGCAGCGATCGGATGGAACGCCGCGTTCGATCAGTGCGTTCCGCCAGTGATCGCTGACCGTGATCACGTGGTCGGCGAAACCGCAGGCCAGGCGTTCCTGCCAGCGGATCACCCGTGCGATCGCACGCGCCCGCCGCCCGCCGAAGCGGGCAGCGAAGAACTCCGGCATCAGGTCGTGGAGATCGAGGATCACCGGCACGCCTCGGAGCTTCGGCACGATGGCGGAGAACACGAGGAAGTCGGGTAGGTTGTGGACCTGGACCGCTCGGTACGGGTGTCGAAGATGCAGCCTCGACAGACGGATCGTGGCCCGCGCGAAGAACTGGGCGTAGGACCAGAACTGTCTTGCGAGGCTGCGCTTGTCCAGCCGAACCGGGAGTCGATGGACCTCCACGCCGCGGTAGCGCTCTCGCGGTGCCTCGCCCGGGCCGCGGAGACACAGGACGTCGACGTCGTGGCCAGCCTGAACCAACGCCTCGGCCTGGCGCTGGACGCGCGTCTCCGTGAGCGGGTAGTACGCGTGCACCACCATGCAGTGGCGCGGGCGTCCGCCCGTGAGACGTCCGGTCATCCCACTCACGCCGCCTGGACCTCGAACGCGCCGAGGTCGGGCTCCCCGTCCCGCGGACGTCCCAGTATGTCGGTCGGCGGCGCGGGTATCGGCAGCGCGCGGCCGACGGCCGGGCTCTCCTCGGGGATCTCTCCGTAGGTGATAACCAGCCGAGCGAACTCATCGAGGATCGAGGAGGCCCCGCTTCGGAATGACGTTTCCTCCCAGACCGGAACGACCACCGACCTGTGGTCGGTGGGCAGGAGCGGGTCGCGCACGACCCGGCGAGCGTCGTGGCGGAGCGGGCTCACGAGGTCGCCGCCGGGGATCTTCCGACCGCCGTTCCAGTAGAGGTTGTTCTCGAGCGCGAGGGTGGTCGTGTCCACGCGATCCCCGTCCGAGAACGACCCCATCGTGCCGGTGGGATCCGACCAGATGTTGTTGCGGAACCGGATCGCCTGGTTGCGTGGGTTCCTTCCCTTGCGGTCCATCTCGAACGCGTAGGCGTCGGCCGGCAGGTCCCCGATGACCGTGTTGTTCGCGAACGTGACGTCTCGAGCGCCGTACACCGTGAGCGGCGCGATCACGTCGGCTCGGGAGTTCCCTATCATCAGGTTGTTCTGGATCCACACGTGCTCAGCCTCGTGATACGGCTTCCCGTCGTTCCCGATCCCGACGAAGCTCTCGGTCCCGCCTTGCCAGTTCAAGAAGACGTTGCGACGGATCGCGATCCGCTCGCTCCCTCGGAGGCCGTCGTCGCCCTCGTTGCTGTCCTTCACGACGATGAAGTGCTTCGTCGTGCCGGGGCTCTTCCGGCCGCTCGCCCCGAAGGCATTGAAGAACACGTTCCGCTCGATGACGACGTTCGTCACGCTGTTCACGTCGATGTGCTGCTCGTTCGCCCCTTGGTTGTAGAACACGTTTCCTCGCACCGTGATCGCACGCGCCCGGCTGCGGATCTTCATGAGGTCCTCGTCGAAGGAGTCATGGAGGATGTTGTTCAGGAACGTGATCCGATGAGGCGCGGGCTGGTTGGCGGTGTCGCCGGAGACGTAGACGGCCACTCCCGACCCTCCGGCCACCTGCCGGATGCGGAAACCGGTGAAGGTCATCAGGCTGGCCGCGTCTCCGATGTCCAGGACCATCCGCCTGCTCTGCAGGATCGCCCGATAGTCGTTCACGGCCCGGAACACCGTTCGTTCGCTGAAGCGCCGCTCGATCTCACTGGTGCCTCGGTAGACGCCGTCCTCGAACCACACGGTGCATCCGCGATCGGGGACGGCCTCCACCGCGTGTTCGAGGGTGGCCCAAGGCGCGTTCGGGCCGCCGGGATCCCGGTCGTCGCCCGTCGGCGCCACCCATCGGGTGCACTCGCCGGCACCCGCCGTCGTCGCACCCGCGCGGTCACCGGTCGGCACCTTCGCCGGCTGCCCGGCTGACCGGGAGCCATCGGAGCCGGCGAGCTGTGGCACGACGATCGCGGCCGCGATCGCCACCGCCAGCGCGCCGGTCGTCCCGATCGTGCGGGTGCTGGCCACCGCTCTCCTCATCGTCCGACGAATCGGGACGCGTAGTCCCAGATCGTCAGGGCGTCCACGTCGCCGGTCACCGAGAGCGCGCTCCTGGCGCCGTTCGGCCAGCGGTCGAGTCGCAGGAGCGGGGCACGATCGGTCTCCAGGTCGAGGAGGAGGGAGCCCTCCTCCTCGGGCGTGAACCGCTCCCGATCGAAGAACCGCGCGAACCCGTCCGGCCGATCCGCGACCTCGACGAGGAACCCTTGCGCACGGAGGAACACGGATAGCTGCTCGGACGCGGTGGGATGCACGGCGATCAACGGGCGAACCGCTCCTCGGAGGTCGAAGCCACCGCTCCCCACCCTCACCGTCCCGTCGCCCAGCACCTCGGCGCCGGGTATCTCGACGCCGCGCGCGGAGGCAACCAGGCCCCGGGGTCCTCGCAGGTCGACGTGCAGCCAGCCGTCGCCGGCGTCCCGCACGGCGATCTCCGCCTCGGCGCGAGCTCGCCACCACCCCGCGACCTCGTCCAGCCGGGCGATCCACACCTCGGGGACCGCGATCCGCGCTTCCTCCAGCACGGCGTCGATCGCGGGGCCGCACCGCTCGATCCGTTCGGGGTGAACGGCGAGCGTGAAGAGCTCGCCCCGGTCGTGGGTGGCGCGGAAGACGTCGAGCCAGAGCTCGGCGATCGACCGCGGGCCGGCCAGTCGGAGCCGATCGACCGCTGCCTCGTCGTCGGGGATCGAGCACGGGATCCGGACGATCCCGTCCTCGATCCACGGGAGGGAGGCGTGCTCGAGCGCCGACCGTGCGTCGTAGAACGCGAGGGCGCGTTGGTACCCGTCGGTCACGACCTCCGGAGCCACCGGCCAATCGATCGCTTGGGTGCTGTCGTAGTCGAACCCGTTCTCACGGAGCGCGTGGAGAGTTGCATCGTTGCACCGAAGGTACGGAGCCCGGAATCCGACGACGGCGATCCCGTTCGCATCGAAGATCCGACGCGCGATCCCGAACTGCTCGATCTGCTCCACGGCCCCGAGCTCCCGATGATCGACGTGCCGGAGGCCGTGCATGGCGAACTCGATCCCCCGTTCCGCGTACCGTGCGACCACGCGTGGGTTGCGCTGAACCGCCGCCGCCGTGATCGGGAGGGTCGCTCGGCATCCGTGTCGTTCGACGATCTCCATGATCGTCGCGAGCCGACGGTCCATGCGTTGAGGTCCCAATCCGTAGTGGCTCCCGATCGTTCCGATCCGTCGAGCGAGGTTCACCGCGCCCTTCCCCTTCGCGGCGACCGTGAGAGAGCGGAGCGCGGACCCGCTCATCCGGTGGCCACCGAGCTCTTGAGGCGACGCACGCGCTTGTGCCACTTCAGGAACGCTCGCTGGGCCGTCCACACCGGCCGGGGCGCACGCATCAGCGTGCCCCGTCGCTCCCGGACGGGATTGAACGTTTCCTTGAACTCGTCGATGCTGCGGATCCCGCTCGCCTCCGTGTTGAAGACCGCCACCCCGTCCCGGATCGCCTGGGCGATCGCGTGCCAGTGCAGGAGGTAGCTCGTCGGCAACGAGCCGTACCCGCCGGCGGACGCGCCGCTCAGGAAGTGGATCTCCCGGTCGTCGTGCAGGAACAGCCCCGCGGCGATGATCCGGCCTTCGTAGCGCGCTCCCCACCCCTGCACGAGACCTCGAGGCACCAGCTCACCGATGATCGTTTCGAAGTACCGGGCCGAGTGCCAGCTCGTCGACGCATGCCTCCGGAACGTGTCCTCCAGGATCTCGTGGAACAGGCGGGCGTCGTCGAACGGAACGATCTCCACGCCCTCTCGCCCTGCCTTCCGGATGTTCCGCCGGCAGCTCGACTTGAAGGAGGCGAACACCTCGTCCTCCCCCGGCGAGAGATCGATGCGGTAGCTCGGTGGACGCTGCTGGTGCCAGAGCGGTCCCGGGGGCTCGACGGACGTGGGCGGCGCGTCACGAACCGTGAAGCGAACGTACCCGGCTCTCCACCGACGTCGAGCGAAGTCCGCGGAAGCGACGACCAGGTCTCGGTTACCCCCCTCGGCGAGGCTCGGGTCGAGACCGACCGGGCCGAGGTAGGACGTCATCGTTCCGCGGAGCGGAGAACCGAACAGCCGGAACGGACCGCGTCGGGCGAGGAACCCCGGCACGACCGCGGTCAGCTCGGGTCCGTCGAATGCGCCGATGAACCCGAGGCCGAACCCCACGCCTCGGGACACCGCATCGAGCCACGCCGGCTCGTGGAACGGGGAACGCCCCCGGACGACTGTCCGGTTGGACTCGAACCATGCCGCGTAGTCGGCGGCGCCGATCTCCCGGAGGGAGGGCCCCGTCATCGTCGTTCGACGTCGTTCGTCGCGGTCCGCGCGCGTTCCCGGAACGAGGCTCGATGGGCCCTCGCCGCGTGGGTCGTTCCCTCCGCATCTGCTCCGGCGGGGAGCCTCGCGGCGTGACGACGAGGCAGCCGGATCAGCAAGCGAGTCGGATTGAAGATGCCGACCGCGCGGAGCATCGATCGGATCGTGTGCGAGACCTGGAACTTCCCCCAGAGGCCGGCACCGCGTATCCGTTCGGCGACGCTGGGCCGCCCGAGATCCTCGAGCGGGTACCCGAGCTTGGCGAGCAGTGGAGCGGCCGCGCCTTGGACGAGCCGCTGATCTGCAGGGGTGAGATCGGTCCGCCACCGACCCGAGCGCGCCGTCGTCACCTCCGTACGCACGAGCTGATGGATCCCGAACGAGTGGTAATGCTTCAGGGCTTCCTTCGAGGGCGACAGCATCGCCGGGTGGAAGTCCTCACCCAGGAACGCACAGAGCTCCCGGATCCGCGCTTCCGGATCCGCCGTGAGTTCCTCATACCGGATCTCGTGGTATCGCTCCGGCGGGAGGCGGCGCCCGGCGGCCAGCCCGCGCCCGAGCCGCTCCCGCCACATCCGCGCCGCGTAGTACGGATCCATGTAGAGGAAACGTGGTCCGCGGTACGCGTCGATCGAGGACACCGCCACGTCGCGAGCGTCCCTGACCACGTGGACGATCTGGCAGGTGGGGAACATCTCGACGAAGAGATCGATCCACGCCGGGTAGATCGTCGACTTGTCGCCCCATCGGCTGGCCCCGTACTGGTGCGCGTATCGACGGTAGAGCGCATCGATCAGCGAAGCGGGGGTCAGCGGATCGATCGCGTCTACGACTTCCCGGGGTTCTGGCAGATCGCCCTGCCAGTCGCGCCAGAACGTACGGTAGTCGCGGATCCCTTCCAGGATCCGGACGGCGCGGTCTCGGGTGAGCTCTTCGGTCGGATGGTTCCGGAAGAAGCGGGGGATGAAGTTCGACTCGGGAGCGAGATACAACCGCGGATTTCCGCACAACATGTACCGGAGCAACGTGGTTCCGGACCGGGCGACGCCAACGACGAAGATCGGCCCTCTCGCCGGATCGTCCGTCATCGTCACAGGAACCTCCGCAGCAGCTCGTAGCCCGTGGTGGCGACGCGGAAGCGAACAGGCGACGGCATCCAGACGTCGCGGCCGAAGTCGACCAAGGCACCCCCGTATTTCGCCTTGAAGTCCCGCACGCCGTACGGCTCGTCCGGTCGTCCGGCCCCGCCGAAGTCGAAGAGCCGACAACCCAGGGTCCGCCCCATCTCCAGCGCGTGCGCGACGAGCAGGTCGCCGGGACGGTGCGACCAGAACTCGTGACGTGTTCCCGTGTACCAGTACGTCATAACGCCCCGGTGGACCAACAGGGTGAGCGCACCGATCGTGCTTCCGTCATGACGAGCGAGGAGCACGCGGAACCGACCCAGAGGACCGAGGATCCGGGACGCCGCGTCGAAGAGCGAGCGATCGGGCAGCGGCACCTTGATCCGGTGGTAGACCTCCGCCAACACCGGATACGCTTCGTCGATCCCCGATCGACCGTCGACCTCCTCGATGCTCACCCCAAGCCGGCGTGCCTTCTGGATGTTCCGCCGGGCGCTGGAGGCAACCTTCTGCCAGAGCTCGTCCTCCGAGATCGTGAGGTCGATCAGGTAGTTCAGGTGGGGTTCGTGTCGGAACCCGGATCCGGCAAGCATCTCGATCGACGAGGCGGCGTCGGTGACGTGGCGTACCTCGGTGAACAGACCTCGAGTGGCATCGCGCCGATACGACGAAAGGAGCGCGCGGAGCGCCGCGGCGTCCCCGTCGACCAGCGGGCCCGCGAAGGCCACGTGCCGCGTGGTGAGCGAGCGGAGCGGTCCACCGACCGTCGCGATCGAGACCGTCGTCATCAAGGCGCGGACCTCGCCGGCGGCATCGAGCGCCGCCAGGACCCCAGGACGGTGCCCTCGGGCTTCCGCGAACACCCGATGCAATTCCGGTGTGTGGAAGAGACTCGCGTCCGGATGCCGCTCGACGAATGCCGTCCAGCGCCCCTCCTCCAGGGTCCTCACCACGCGGAAGGCCGGCTCGCTCGGATCGGCGCGACCGACGGGCGAGCGAGACCAGTGGCCGCCCTGAGGGCGATCGGCGTCGTCAAGCCAGGTCCGATCAGGCGCGCGGGTCATCGTCGCCGACGCTAGCAAGGACCTCTTCCGAACCCATCTACCACCGAACGTATGGCTCCTACGCAGCGTGGATGACGGCTGAGAACCTCTCCACCCGTTCGGTTCTCAGACGGTCTGGTACTCGATGTGGAGCACCGGAGCGAATGTTCCGTCGAAAGCCTCAGCGACCCGCTCCCCCGTCCCCGTGAGCACCAGGACGATGGCGTTCCCGGGAGCCCATCCGGCCCGAGCGAAGATCTCCTCGAGCACCGGCCCCAGGTGCGGCGTCCGCTGCTCGAGACCGCGGGCCCCGACCGTGGTCCAGGCCGGCGGCGCCCAGGCGATCGAGGCGACCGTCCGCGGACGGCTCGTGAGGTTGAACTTCACCTGCGCGAAAGCCGCGGCGTTGTCGGCGGCCTCGCCGTTGATCGTCAGGGACGTCGCGACCGAGCTCGCCTTGTCCGTCTGGAACTGGACGTAAGCGTCCACGATCGTGGCTCCCCGCGGGACGTTGATCCCGGTGAAGCGCAGCCCGACGCCGCGCTGGACCGTCGAGTCGTCGTTGACGATGTCCAGGTCGCTGCTCGCCAGGAGGATGTTCCCGTTCGCCTTCTCCTCGACGTCGTTCGCACTGGCCGAGATCGCGAGATCGAGAACGAGCGGGTTGTCCACGCTCACCGGGACCGTCGCGGACGTGGTGGAGTTCCCTGCTCCGTCGGACGCCACGGCGGTGAGCTCATGGGATCCATTCCCCGCCGAGCTGGTATTCCATTGGGTGGACCATCCGTCCGTACCGTTCGTGTCGGTGCCGATCACCGTGCCCCCGTCCAGGCGGAACGTCACGGACGTGACGCCCGAAGCATCCGTCGCGCTCGCCTGGACGGTGATCGTGGCCGAGACGTTCGCGCCGGCGAGGGGTGAGGTGATCGCGACCGTCGGCGCCGTGTTGTCGACCGTGACACTCACGACGGCACTCGTCGTCGTCTGCGACGCGGTGTCAGTGGCCACGGCGGTGAGCGCGTGTTCACCGTCGGCCACCGCCACGGTGTTCCACGAGGTGGACCAGCCGTCGGCGCCTTGGAGATCGGTGCCGACCGAGGTGGCGCCGTCGAAGAACTCCACCTGGGTGACGCCGTGATCGTCGGAGGCGTTCGCCTGGATCTGCACGGTACCGGAGACCTTCGCGCCCCCGGCGGGGCTGGCGATCGAGATCGTCGGCGGCCCGTCGACGTTGTCGACCACGACAGAGTGCGAGTCGCTCGACGTCTGGCCGATCGTGTCCGTCGCGGTGGCCGTGATCGTGTGCGACCCCTCCTCGAGCCCGACCGTGTTCCACGACGCGGACCATCCGTCGGATCCGTCCGTGTCCGTGCCCAACGAGATCGCGCCGTCGAAGAACTCCACCTGGGTTACGTCGTGGTCGTCGGAGGCGTTCGCCTCGATCTGCACCGTTCCGGACACCGACGCGCCGTCCGCCGGGTTCGTGATCGTGACCGTCGGTGGGGAGTCACCCGATGTCGGAACGCTCACCTCGAAGATCTTGCCGTCGTTCTCGTTCGGGTCCGCGCCGTTGTCGATCCCCCGATCGACGATCCAATAGTTCATTCGGTCGGGCGCGTTGCTCGCCGGCGCCATCGCGAGCCCCGAGACGAAGCGCAGTCCCGAGATCCCCGCGAGGTCGATGATCCGAACGAGCTCGCCGGTCTTCGTGACCTCGTAGATCTTCTTCTGCGTGCGATCGCCGACCAAGAGCGTGCCGCGGACCGGATCGGAGCCGAGTCCCTCCGAGTCCTTGGCGCCGAACTGCCCCACATCGAAGTGGGTCGTGATGTCGTTCCCGTTGCCGAACACCCCGTCGACCGGATCGATCCGATAGACCTCGGTGCTGATCCCGTCGACGAAGAACAGATGCCCCGAGGCCGAGTCGAACTCCGGATCCTCCGTGTCTCCGCTCCCGAGCGCCCCCGTGTCGATGAAGCTCACGGGATCGTCCGGGCTCCCGAACCGGCCGTCCGGGCCCGGCCGGGTCATGTACACGCGGTCACCGCTGTCGGTCGAGATGAACAAAGTGCTCGTCGCAGGGTCGAAGCCCAGCCCGGTCGGCTCCTTCGTGTAGGCCGTGACGTCGCCGGTGTCCACGACGGTGCCGGTCCGCGTGGTCCTCCAGAGGTTCACACCGTGGAACCCCGCGCCAGTCGTCTCGTCGACCTCGGAGTCGACGATGATCAGGTGGTCGGTCTCCGGGATGTACACGATCCCCGAGGGATCCGGGCTCCCGGGAGTGAACCGCGACGTGTCGATCACCTGGACCAGCGAGGCGGCCACGTCCGGCTCCGCCAACGCCACCTCGGCGGCGAGGGAGACTTCCGTGACACCGCCCAGGCTCGTGGTGTCACCCGCGTCGGCGACGTACAGGTTGAACCTCCCGGCGTCGTCGGTTCGGTCGGCGCTCGGCGCGAAGGTCATCGCCTCCGGGCTGAAGATGTCGAGCGAAGCGAGGCTGAGGGTGTTCCGAACCCTGCCGGTGCGATCGAGTCCGTAGAGGAGATCGCGGCCGACGTCGGCCACGTACAGCAGGCCGTCCGCGGGGTTGAACGCCATCGCCCGGAGCCGAACCGCCTCGAGGTGGCGGAGCGGGATCCGGGTGGACGGGCCGGTCTTGGGGACACGGACCACGGCGTCGGTGGCGTCGTCGAGCACGAACCACACCCCGGTCGAGGGGTCGTACGTCGATGCCGCCGGATCGCGGATCCCCAGCTCGGCCACGTCTCTCCGGCTCTTCACTTCGCCATGCGCCGAGGTGTCGATCCGTTCGGTGCCGCTGAGGAACGTGAGTCCACCGGTCGTGGCGTCGAAGGCAACCGTCCCTGCGCTCGTGACGCCGGGCACCCGGAACGTCCCCAGGCTCTCCTCACTGAGGTTCAGACGGAGGATCTTCGTGTCCTCTCCCCGAACCTCCGCGACGAGCAATTCGCCGCGTGCCGGGTCGAAGGTGAGGCCGGTCGGCCGGGGCAGCCCGAACTCGCTCGTCCAGACGGTGCGGATCCCCTGCGCAGCCACCGGGTCTGAGGAAGCTTCATCTGCCGTAGCGGCGACGGACCAAACCACGACGAGCAGGGGGAACAACAGGGAGAACGCCAGGGAGCTCGCCGTCACACCGATGAACGGTCGGCCCCTCCGCCGATCCCCCAATCCGTCAACCCCTTCGCGTTCATCACACGACCAAGCGGGCCCGGCAACCCCCCCACAGTCGCGGCAGGGGGAAGACCCGAAATCCCCCGGGATGTCGATGACCTTATGCCGTCCGATCGTGCGGGTTCATGCGTCGCTCGCCGTAAGAACCCTGATGCTCGGTCGGCTCGGCGCCGTAGGACCCGGCCTCAGGAGAGGGCGGACCGCACGGTGGCGACGACCCTGGACAGATCCTGCCCCGTGAGGCGAGGGTGCACCGGGAGAGACAACACCTCCTGCCCTGCCGCCGCCGCCTTCGGGGTGGAGGGGTTCCCGACCCGAGGGTCGAGCCGGAAGCACGCGTAGTCGAACACGGGGCGGGGATAGTAGACCCCGCACTCGATGCCCTCGCGTTGGAGGCCCTCCAGCAATCGGTCTCGCGTGACACGCGCCCGCGACGTCACGCGGACCGTGAACTGGTGGTACACGTGCGTCCTCCCCGGCGGCTCGCCGGGGAGGACGAGCCCGTCGATCCCCGCGAGCCCCTCCCCCAGGATCCGAGCGTGCTCCCTCCGGGACTCGACGATGTCGGGGAGCCGAGACATCTGCGCCACACCGAGGGCGGCCTGGAGCTCGGTCATCCGGAGGTTGAAGCCGGGACGAGCGTATTCGTACCGCGCGAGCTGGCCCTGGTGCCGAAGGATCCTCAGCGTCGTCGCTACCTCGTCGTCGTCCGTGGTGACCATGCCGCCCTCGCCGGTCGTGACGTTCTTGGTGGCGTAGAACGAGAAGCATCCGGTCCCGAACGACCCGACGGCACGCCCCGCCTGGGTGGCTCCGATGGCCTGCGCCGCGTCCTCGATCACCAGGAGATCGCGTCCACCGATCACGGCCGCGATCCTCTCCATGTCGGCCGGGCAACCGAACAGGTGGACCGGGAGGACCGCGCGGGTGGCCGTCCCGATCGCCTCCTCGAGGAGGTTGGGGTCCAGGTTGAAGTCGTCACCGATGTCCACGAACCGGGGGGTCGCACCCACGTGGAGGATCGCGTTCAACGTCGCGACGAATGTGAACGGCGACGTGATCACCTCGTCGCCGGGTCCGATGTCGTGCGCGAGGAGCGACGCGATCAGCGCGTCCGTCCCGTTGTCGACCGCCACGGCGTGCCGGGTCCCGACGACCGACCGGACGTCCTCTTCGAAGCGCGCGACCATCGGCCCCTGCGCGAGCCGCCCGGAACGCAGCACCTCGAGGACGAGCTTCTCCTCGGGTTCGCCCAGCAGAGGCTCGGTGATGGGGATCACGTCGGCAACCCGGCGGTGACCCACCCGCACCTCGAGCATCGGTCCGGCATCGCGTCGCCGAGCCGCGTGAGCGGACGACCGCAGCGGCACACCCATCCGTAGAGCCGAGCGGGGCTGCCGAGGACCATGCCGTGATCCGGGACGTCGGCGGTGACCACAGCCCCGGCTCCGATCATGGACCGGACTCCGAGCTCCACGCCGCAGATGACGGTGGCGTTGGCACCGACCGATGCGCCCGACCGCACGCGCGTCGACACCACGTCCCAGGTCCCCGAGTCGGCTCGCGGGTAGCGATCGTTCGTGAACGTCACGGACGGTCCGATGAACACGTCCTCCTCGAGGACGACTCCGCGATAGAGGGAGACGAGGTTCTGGATCTTGCAGCGATCCCCGATCTTCACGCCGGTGTCCACGTAGACGCAGAAGCCGATCGTGCACCGCGCGCCGACCCGGCTCCCGGCGCGGACGTGGCTGTGGTGCCAGATCGAGGTCCCGGGGCCCACGACGGCTCCGTCCTCGACGGTCGCGGTCGGGTGGATCGACCCGCCGGGTTCGACCCGGCCCTCGAGGTCGGAGCGACCGAGGACCTCACTCACCCTTCGCCCCCTGGGGACCGGCCGAAACGCGTGCAGGCGGAACCCGGGCTCCTCGCCACCTGTTGATCCGCGCGAGGGTCATCCAGCCGATCATCCTGGTCAGTTGGAACGGCAGCGTCCCCAGGTAGCGGAGGCGTGGGGGGTTCGCTCCCATCCGCCCGTAGCCGAGGGCGGCCATCCCCTTCCCCGCGACGAGCTCGATGAACGCGATCTCGGACGGCGAGAGCACGGAGGCGAACCGTCCGATCCCGCGTGTCGAGATCGCGCCTCGCTCCAGATCTCCGAACGAGCTGTTGCCACCGCCGCGATGCCGAGGTGCGCCCTCCATCGACAGCATCGCCGGCGAGTAGTCCTCCCCGATGAAGTCGCACAGGGAACGCAGCGTGCGTTCCGGATCCCGCGCGAGGTCCTCGTAGCGAACCATCAGGTACCGGTCGGCGAAGCGCGCGCGGTTCCGACGCCCGACGGTCGTCGAATCGAGCCAACGCCCGGTCGCGGCTCCTACCCTGGAGAGATCGCGACGGTGACGTTTCCGGACCGACGCATATCGGTCACGCGGATCTCGGATCATGTGGATGATCCGAGCATCGGGGAACTCCTCGAAGACACGCTCCGCGTAGTGCTCGGTGTGGAGGGATTTGTCACCCCAACGTGTCTTGCCGGCACGTTCGGCGTGATGCTCGAAGAAGAGTGAGAACAACCGCCCGTAGGTGGCTTCCCCCTCGAGGAACTCACGTCGGATCCGCTCGGGGTCCGGATGCAGAGGGTGCAGCCGGCGGTACCGACTCATCGCGTCCAGGCATCGGTCGAAGTTCCGGGGATCGCCGAGATCCCCGAACCTGCGATGGAAGTAGCGCCACATGTTCGTCCGTCGCACCATCGAGATGTTCGGGTGCGACCCCAGGAGGGCGAACATCAGCGTCGTCCCGGTGCGGTCCGCACCGGCGATGAACACCGGCCCGGGAACCGAGCGAGGGAGCCGGGCGGGAGACGTGGCCGAACCTGTCGACTCCACCGCCGGCGACGGAACGGCCCGACCGGGCGCATGGGTCGTCATGCGGATCTCCCCATGCGTGCGACGCTGAGCGGCCAACCGGCCGCGTATCGGATCCGTTCGGCCGGAGAGAGCCGGATCGGATCCACGAGATAGTCGAACAGGATCATCTCGCGCTCCGCGAGTGATTGGATCAACGCAACGTCCGCACGAGAGATCAACCGACGGTATCGGCCGACGAACTCCGTCGAGATCGGCGCACCGCCCACCGAAGCTGCGCGCACTGCGTCGTAACGACCCACGTCGTCCATCTGAAGCATCGCCGGCTGGAACTCTTCACCGATGAACGCGCAGACCCCTCGCATGGTCGCTTCCGGAGACGCGACGAGGTCCTCGTAGCGGATGACGTGATATCGACCGGTGTATCGCCGACGGTTGCGCAAGGCTGAAGCCGCGGAGGAGCGCCAGATCCCTGTGATCCTGCCGACGGCGCCCGGTCTCCGGGGACCACGCTCGAGACGGGCTCCGACGACGTCGCGCGGGTCCCTGATCAGATGAAGGAACCGCGCCTGCGGTTGCTGGGCGAAGATCTCGGCCGCGTACCCCTCGGCGAGACCCGTCTGGTCACCCCAACGGGCTTTGCCCGCACGCGTCGCGTACTGCTCATGGAACAGCGTGAACAGACGCGCGTACGTGGGGGTGCCGACCAGGAGGTTTCGACGGAGCTGCTCGAGATCGGTGCCGAGCTCGGCGATGTGCCGGCGCTCGAGCATCGCGCGGAGGCAGCGCTCGAGGTTATCGGGGTCCGCGAGGTCACCGAACCTCCCATAGAACTCCGTCCACATCGCCGTCCGTCGCGACACCGCGATGCGCGAGTGCGACGCGAGCATCCACCGAACGAGGGTCTTTCCCGAACGACCGGCGCCTCCGATGTAGATCGGACCCGACGCGGCGGCGTCGGTGCCCTGTTCGCCCATCGTTCCTCCTCCGGCCGCTCACGAGCTTCCCGCGACGGAGCACGTCCACGGGGCCTCGGAGGATGACACGGCCCTCGTGCGCGAACACGCGACGGGATGCGTACTCCAGATGCGGCAGATGCATGAGCCTCGAGGGAGCGCGGGGAACGCTCGGATGTCCGGTGGCAGGGCTCAGGGTTCGTGGACGGCCCTCGGTCGTTCGTTCGCCGTAGATGGACTACACGATCGGTGGCTTCGCGCGTGGGAACCATCGCCGTACCCTCAGCCGTTCGCTCCGTCGAAGGGAGGGAGGGGCTGTGCGATCGCGCGAGGGCATCGAGGAACGGTGGGTCTCGGTCATCGACTCCTTGACGTGGCGCCGCCTGGCCCGGTCCGGTCCCGGCTCCCGCCTCCTCGCGAGCAGGTCGTATCGGGCCGTCGACACCGCGAGACGCTTCGCCGCTACCTCGATCCAGACCGCTCGCCATCGGGGACGGTTCCGTGACGTGGAGACCCTCTGTGTGTTCATCGGTCACACCAAGAGCGGCGGGACGCTCCTGGGAGCGCTCCTTGATGCCCACCCCGACGTCGTCTTGGCGGATGAGATCGACGTGCTCCGCTATGTCGCTGCGGGGTTCCGCCGGGATCAGATCTTCCACCTGCTGTTGAAAGGATCTCGGCGAGAGGCACAGAAGGGACGAGTGACGGCGCGCAGGCTGGATCCCTACTCATTCGCGGTGCCGGGCCAGTGGCAGGGGCGACACCGTGAGCTCCGCGTGATCGGGGAGAGCAGAGCCGGTCCCACCACGCGACGCCTCGGTCGCGAACCGGACCTCCTTCCGCTCCTGTCGCAACGGATGGACGGTGTTCGACCGAGGTTCATCCATGTGGTTCGCCATCCGATGGATCCGATCGCCGCGATGGTGCGACGGGGGCGGCGCACGTTCGAAGACGCGATCTCTGACTACGGATTCCAGAGTCGAACCCTCCTCGAGCTGCGACGTCGGATCGACCCCGGCGATCTCTTGACGATCAGGTACGAGGGATTCGTGCGTGAACCGGCCGAGAGCCTCAGGGCGTCGTGCACGTTCCTGGGACTCGAGCCGGAGGAGAGCTACGTCAACGCCTGCACAGCCATCATCGATCCCTCGTTCCGCCGGGAGCGGGACACCGTCCAGTGGCAGGAGGGGCACCTGGAAAGCGTGCGAGAACTGATCTCCCGAACCTCGTTCCTCGACGGTTTCGAACCGGATGCGCACGAGAACGGCGCGTGAGACCGCCCGGGTGAGCCCCGCGGTGGTCGAGATGGTGGGCGCTCCCGGAGCGGGGAAGACAACACTGCTTCCCGCCGTGATGCGAGCGTGCCGCGACGCGGGCCTCGCTCCCGCGACGGTGATCGACGCGGCGCGGCCGTTCGTCGCCCGAACCCCTGCCGGGCGAGTCGTCCACCGCCTCGCGCCGGCGGGCTGGCGACGCCCGGCCCTCTGGCTGCTCTACCTGGGCTTCCGCGGCACGTCGGCCGTGGGCTTCGCGATGCGTCACGTCGATCTGGCCCGCTACGTGGTCGATTCGACCCGGCGTCGACCCACTGCCGCGGACATACGAGCACGGAGGGTGCTCCACTGGTACGTCCGGCTCGCCGGCTCGTACCGGTTCCTGATGTCGAGGGGCCGAGCCGGCGAGGCACTCGTCCTCGATGAGGGGTTCGCCCACCGTGCGGTGCAGCTGCATGCCTCGCCCGTGGAGGTCCCGGACGCGGGTCGTATCGAGCGATATACGGGACTGATCCCGCGGCCCGATCTGCTCGTACACGTCAGAGCGGCGGTCGACGTCTGCGAGGAGCGCGTGAGATCGCGCGGAGCCTGGAGCCGGTTCGGTAGCAAGGATCCCAGCGAACTCTCTCGATTCATCGCCAACGCGCATCGAGCCGCCGAGCTCGTCGCAGAGGCGGCGAGCATGAAGGGCTGGAGCATCATCGAGATCGACAACGGAGGGGGTGATCCGGCGTCGTCGGCCGCCCTGGCCCAGCGGACCGTCTCAACGGCACTTCGGCAGCTGGAGCTGGGTGGGTGAGATCACGATCCCCAGCTCCGCATCGATCACCCCGGGCGCGCTCCGGATCCCGCGTCCCGGCCGCATACGGGACGTCGCCAGGGCGAGATTCAGCACGCCCAGCATCGACCCCCAGACCGCGGGATCCATCCTCGAGCGATATGGGCTATCCGTGAGCGGGCGGGTGCAGAGCCTTCCCTTCGGGTGGCGAAACCGCAGCGTGACGGTGGACACCTCGGAGGGCCGGAAGGTACTCAAGCGGTACCGGGACGAGTGGGCGGTCGAGGCGATCGAGCACGAGCACTCGATCCTCCGGCACCTGCTGACGACGAGATTCCCGACGGTCCGACTGGAGGCGACCGCTTCGGGCGAGACGCTCGTCGAACGAGAGGGCGCTCGCTTCGCCCTGTTCGCGTTCGAAGACGGCGTGACACTAGCCGGCTACATGCTGCCGCGCGTTCGACGGGCCCGGCTCTGGTGGGAGGTGGGTCGCCTCCTCGCCGTGTTCCACCGAGCGATGGACGGATTCTTCCCCGAAGGCCGGCACCACCTCGGGTTCCACGGCGTCTCTGACGTGCGCTCTCGGGACCTGGCCTGGCACCTCCGAGCCTTGGACGAGCTCGCCGTGGCCGGACACCGCGACGCCGGACGGCGTGACGACGTGGCATGGCTGCGGGGGAACGCCGGGCGGATCGCGGATCGCATCACCACCCTCGACGGATCGCTCGCAGGCGCTCCCCTTTCGAGGTCGGTGATCCACGGTGACCACGGCATCCACAACGTGATCGTCAGGAAGGACGGAACGTTCGTGCTTCACGACTTCGAGCTCTCCCGGCTGGACTGGCGGCTCATCGACCTGGTGATCGTGTTGTCCCGGGTGAACCTGCGCGACGGCCGGCCGTTCCTAGACGGATACGACGCCGCCGCCGGCTCCCCGGCCGGCGAGCGCCGCTTCCTCCCCGAGGTCTGGGAGCACTACCGACTCTGTGGTGCCGTGCAGTCCTGGTCCACGTACGAGCGGCTCGGCGACGACCGGCGGCTCGCGACAGCCCGCGCACGGGTCGACGAGGCCGACCAGATCTCGGCACGGGACCCATGGGTCGGGAGGTGAGTTCGACGTCCTCGCCCCGGATCCTGATGGTCATCCGACTCTTCGATCCATGGCTCGGGGGCACCCAGAAACAGGCTCACCGTCTGGCGCGAGCGCTCCTCGACGAAGGGGTCGATGTCCAGCTCGTCACCGGGTGGTGGTTCCGGGGGACTCAGCAGCGCGAGACGATCGATGGCATCCCCGTGTTCCGGAACCACACCCTCTGGGAAGGGTTCGGTATCCGGGGGGCCCGGACGTTCGGAGGATATGTCTACATCCTCACCCTGCTCTGGCATCTCTGGCGTCGACGCCGGACCTACGACGTGATCCACGTCCACGGACTCAGCTACCACACGTTCGCCGCCGCGATCGCCAGCAGATGGCTGCACAAACCGATGGTCACCAAGCTGGCCAACAGCGGAGCCGCAAGCGACATCCTCAAGATGCGCGAGGGACAACACCTCGCGCTTACCCGGTTCATGCTGCCGACCGCCCTTCGGAACGGTCGGTTCGTTGCCCTGAACCGCGCTGTCGAGCGGGAGCTCCTCGATGCGGGTGTCCCGCGCGAACGCATCACCACGATCCCGAACGGCATCGGTCTTCAGGTGGGGTCAGGTGCGTTCGACGCGAGACTCCACCGGCCAGCCCACGCGCTGTTCGTCGGACGTCTGCACCACCAGAAGGGCGTCGACGTCCTGCTCCGAGCGGCGAGGAGGCTCCGCGAACTCGATCCTCAGTTGGAGGTCGCCTACCAGATCGTGGGTGACGGTCCTCTGCGTGACGAGCTGTCATCGCTCACCCGGGAGCTCGGGCTGACGAAGGAGGTGGAGTTCTGGGGAGAGCGTGGCGACGTGCCGAGTTTCCTCCGAGACGCGGATGTCTTCGTCCTTCCGTCCCGGGCGGAGGGGATCTCGAACGCGTTGCTCGAAGCGATGTCGCTCGGTCTACCCGTGATCGCGTCCGCTGTCCCTGGCAACGAGGACGTCGTCGAGCACCAGCGGGAGGGACTCCTCTTCCCGGTCGACGATCCGGAGTCGCTGGCGACCGCCATCCGCCGCGTGCTGCGCGATGCCGACCTCCGCGAGCGTCTCGGCCATCACGCACGCCGTGCGGTCGAGTCCCGCTATCCGATCGAGCGGGTGGCCGATCGGTACCGGGCCCTGTATCGGGAGCTGATGGGCAGCCCGACGCCGGGCCACGAACCCGATCCGATGCTCATGGCTCCGACTCCCGAGGTTCCGAGGCCGCGATGAATCCCCGCTCGACGAGCAGGGTGAACAAGGCTCGAGCGCCCTGAGCCGGTGATCCGGTCGCCGAATCGATCCGGAGGTCGGGGGCGATCGGGGTCTCGTAACCTTCCCCCGGGCCGAAGCCGACGCGGCTTGCGAACGTGGCGAGCATGTGCTTCACATGCTTCGCGACGGATCGCTTCCGGTTCCGAGCCGCCTTCCGCGCCCGCGTGACGTCCCGCGGCGCATCCACGAGCACTTCGACGAATCGGTCGACGCCGACGATCTCGCGAGCCGCCTCCCGCGTCCGCCGACGCGCGCTCACCGTGACGCAGATGGCGATGCCTCCATGACGTGCCACCTCGCCGGCGACGAACGCCTTCCGGAGGAGCTTGCCCTCGCTGGTCCGCTCGCACGGGAGCTTGCGGAGGAGGGGAACGACATCGAGGACGCTCACCGATCGTCCGCGCCCTTCCAGAAGCGGGAGGAACTGTCGGGTGAGGCTCGTTTTCCCGGCACCGCTCGGGCCGGTCAGCCAGATGCAGACCCCCCGGCCCGCGGCCTCGTTCGAAGGCTCGACCCGTACCGACGACGGCACGCTGCTACGCGCCATCCCAGAGACTCCGCTTCAGATCGAGGAGCACCTCATCCAGCGGGCGGTCGGCGTCGATGCGTACCACCGGCACGTGGCTACGCTCGGCCATGTCGGCCAGCTCGCGGGCCGCGCGGCTCTTGGCCGCCAGGATCTGGGGCACGTGGTCCGGCTTCCTCCCGGAGGCCACATGAGGGCTCACCTCCAGGACCAGGAGCCGGTCAGGCAGCCCGAAGCGGCGATACAACCGCTCCTCGCGGTCCGCGAGCGAGCTGATCAGTCCTCCCCCCGGGCGGAGCGACGTACGGATCCGGGGCCCATCCAGGACCAGATGGTCCTCCCGTTCGCTGAGGGCCATCAGGGGGAACCGGTCGAAGATCACGAGACGCCCCGAGCGCGCGTCACGGCGCCCCGCGAGGACCCGACGGGCCCGATCGTGGCCGATCGCGAGGTAGTGCGCTCCGAGCGCCAGATCCCGCATCGCCTCGAGCGCTCGTGCGCGCGCCGACCCCGAGCCGGTCTTCCCTGTCGCGGCACGATGACCTCGGCGCAGGGCGCGGAACGCAACGTAGGACCACCGGCTCCGCAGAGAGGGGCTCTTGCTGCCGAGATAGTGGACTCGAACGTCGACCTTCCAGCCGAGCCACCCGGCCAGCGCTCGGGCAGAAGTGCTCTTGCCCGAGCCGTCGGCGCCGACCAGGGCGATCGTGGGGGCAGTCGCGGCGAACGTCATCCGAGGAGCGGGGGCCAGTCGACGACGACAGCCAAGCACGATGCGACGCATCCGCACTCGCGCCCGTCCGCTCCGTCGGAGGGCGCGGAGAGAGGACCGAAGCCGGCCGCGGAGCAAGAGGAACGCGACCCCCGCTCGCATGTCCCGACGATAGGTCCGGAGGAACCGGACGACCAGGTCGCTCGGCACGACATCGCCGGTCGAGCGCAGGATCGATCCGACCCGCTCGATCGTCGTTCGCGCGAGGAGCCACTCGAGCTCCGGTCTCATCCGATCGAGCCCCGGCGTGCGGATCGTGAGGACGTCCTTCACGCCGTCTCTCCCACGATATTTCAAGAGCGCTCGGACGGCCAGAACGGCGAGCTCGAGCTCCGGCGACGGAACGGGAACTCCATCGAGCTCACGACTGGATCCCAGGAACGCATCTTCCAGGGGGACGTGGTGGTTCTTCACGTGCTCCTCCCCCAACACGAGCTGTCGATGCACGTGGAGGTGGAACAGGGATCCCGTGTCGGGATCGAAGCCGAGGGCATGCTCCATCCCGGGGAAACGCTTGGACGGTGGCGCCGTCAGCTCCTTGACCCCGTGCTGCCGCAGCAGCTCACGGAATGCGTCGATCTGGTCGGTGTCAACGAGCAGATCGAGATCCGTACGCCCGGCCAGCCCGGCAGCCAGGTGCTCGTTGCTCTTCCAGTGGCAGAAACGAACCCCGCGGTCGGCGAGGTCGTCCAGGAGCCGCGCCAGGGCCGGGATGGTCTGCGGAGGGTAGGCTCGACCACCATCGCGTTTCGACATCTCGGTGACGTCGATCGCAGCGGTCGCCTCCTCGCTCATCGTCGCTTCGCCCTACGGCAGGTGGCAGAACGGGATGAGAGATGACCTGGCAACCGGCTGGTAACCCATACGGGTTCCTTTCGACGTAGGCGTTGTCGCATCGTAGGGGTAGCTGTAATCCCGCTTCCTCGCCCGGATTGACCGAGTCGCGTACGGCGAACGCACGACGCCCTCGATGACCCCCGAAGGGAGAGCGCCCCCGGCTACCCCACAGCGGAGAAGAGGCGCTCGGCGATCTGGATCCCGTTGAGGGCCGCGCCCTTCCGGAGGTTGTCGCCGCAGGCGAAGAGAAGCAGGGAGTCTTCGTGGTCCGGCGCCTGTCGGATCCGCCCGACCAGCACTTCGTCGCGCCCGGCGGCCTCGAGCGGCGATGGATACGCCCCGTTGGCGGGATCATCGCGGACCTCGACACCCGGCGCCTCCACCAGCAGCCCACGGGCCTCCTCGGGTGTGATGGCACGCGAGAACCGCGCCAGCAGCGACACCGAGTGACCCACCGGCACGGGGACGCGCACGCAAGTCGCTGCCACATCCAGATCGGGGATCCCGAGGATCTTCCTCGACTCTTGAACCGTCTTGACCTCCTCGCCGGTGGATCCGTCCTCGGCGAACGCATCGATCTTCGGAAGAACGTTGAACGCCATCGTCTTGCCGAAGACGTCGCCCGTCGGGAGCGCGTCCAGGTCGGGATGACCGAGCTCCTCGACCTGATCGTGGAGCTTCTCGATCTGTTCGGCGAGCTCGCGCATCCCGTCGCGCCCCGCACCCGACACGGCCTGGTAGGACGAAAGCACGAGCGAGCGAAGACCGGCCGCGCGGTGCAGCGGAGCGAGCGCCATCATCGCGACGATCGTCGTGCAGTTGGGCACCGCGATGATCCGGGGGGAACCCTCGAGCGCCTCCGGGTTCACCTCGGGGACGACGAGCGGCACGTCCGGCTCCATCCGGAATGCCGAGGACTTGTCGATGCAGACGGTCCCGGCGGCGGCAGCCTCTCGCACGAACCCCCGGGCGATCGACGCCCCGGCTGCGGAGAGGGACAGGTCGATCCCCCGCAGCGCGTCGAGAGACAGTTCCTGCACCGCGACGTCACGATCGCGGAACGAGATCATCCGTCCCGCGGATCGAGCCGACGCCAGAGGCACCAGCTCATCGACCGGGAACGCGCGGGATCCGAGGATGCGAAGCATCTCGGTGCCGACCGCGCCCGTCGCGCCCACGACAGCGACCTTCAGTCCCATGACCTCACCCTACCGGGCGGTGCGCAGCGGACGGCTGAGGACTAGCGGAACGTCCATGTGCCGAGGATGCTTTCGAACTCCTCGGCGCGGCTGTCGAAGCCCTCGGTGTCGGCCTGGAGCTGTACGCGCCATGCGGCGTCGCCCCGCACGAACACGATCTCCCGCACTTGCTGCTCCACCTGCCCGGCCTCGAGAACGAGGTCCCATTGGACGGCGGCGACGCCCGCGACTCGCCGCTCGACAACCTCCCCGACCTCCATCCCGTTCTCCGTGGCGACGTCACGTGCCGCCTGCACGATCTCGTCCAGGCCCTGCCCGGTCTGGAGCTGGATCGCCATGATCCGCACCGTGGACGCATCCGCCGGCTTGATGAGTTCGTCGTAGGGGAGCTCCGCGGGGGCCGCTTCGTTCGTGAGCTCCCAGCCGGGCGCCGCGACGCAGTAACCGAATCGGGCCGATTCGACCGTGCTTCGGTCGCACACCCCCGGGCCGCCGAGCCACCAGGATCCCGCCACGACGACTCCCGAGAGGACGGCGAGGAGCCCGACGACGACGAGGACCGCCTTGGCCGCGGAACGGGTCGGGGCTTCGGGCGCGACTTCCTCGATCTCAGCGACGCGAGCCGGAGGCGGGGGCGGTAAGGAAGGGTACGGATCCATACCCTCTACTTATCGGGCATCTCGACCGGAACGTCCAGTCCGAATCGCGCGTGCACAGCTCCCAGCGCCCGCGCAGCGTCCGCTTTCCTTACGACGCAAGAGATCCGGATCGGTGACGTCGAGATCATCTCGATGTTGACCCCCTCGGCTGCGAGGGCGTCGAACATGTCCGCTGCCACTCCGGGCTGGCTCTTCATCCCGGCCCCCACGAGCGACACCTTGGCGACCCCATCGTCGACCGACCAGTTCCGTGCGCCCACTTCTTTCGCGATCCCGCCGATCGTGGCTTCGAGGCTCGCGACGTCGGCGATCGGAGCGGTGAACGACAGGTCGGTGGCACCCTCGTGCGACACGTTCTGCACGATCATGTCGACGCTCACCCCGGCGCTCGCCACCGACTTGAACAGCATGGCCGCGACGCCGGGCCTGTCGGGCACGCCGTCGAAGGTCACTTTCGCCTCGTCGACCTCCAATGCGACCCCCGAGATCAGAGCGTCTTCCATGTGATCGTCAGCCTCCTGCACCCAGGTGCCGGGTGCCTCGTCGTCGAACGAAGAGCGCACGTGGAGCCGGAGACCGCTCCGGCGTGCGAGCTCGACGGAGCGCGACTGGAGCACCTTGGCCCCCGTCGCGGCGAGCTCCAGCATCTCGTCGTAGCCGATCCGCTCGATCAGCCGAGCCTGCGGTACGAACCGCGGATCCGCGGTCATCACGCCGCCCACGTCCGTGTAGATCTCGCAGATCTCGGCACCGGCCGCCGCCGCCATGGCGACGGCCGTCAGGTCGGAGCCGCCGCGTCCGAGTGTCGTGATCTCGTACGCGGAGGAGAGTCCCTGGAAGCCCGCGATGATCACGACACTGCCAGCCTCCAACGCCTCGAGGATCCGCTTCGGACGGATCTCGATGATCTTGGCCTGGCCGTGCGCGGTGTCGGTGATGATGCCGGCCTGCGAGCCCGTGTAGCTGACCGCGCGGCACCCTCGCTCGTTGATCGCGATCCCCAGGAGCGCCATCGCGATCCGCTCTCCCGCGGTGAGCAGCATGTCCATCTCGCGCGGGTCGGGATGGGGCGCGATGTCCTTGGCCATCCGAGCGAGGTCGTCGGTCGTCTGTCCCATCGCCGACACCACGACGATCACGTCGTTGCCTTCCTCACGTGCGCGGACCACGCGGTCGGCAACCGCGCGGAGCCGATCGACCCCGTCGACCGAGGTTCCTCCGTATTTCTGCACGATGATGGGCATTTCGAGCCGAGCGTAGCAGCGTGCTCTCCGGCGGCCGGTCAGGCAGGCTCGAGCGTGTCGACCCCGCCCTCGAGACCGAGCGCCTGCCGGAGGAACCGCACCTGGAGCAGCAGGAGGTTCTCCGCCACGGACTCCTCCGTCGTCATGTGCGTGATGCCCGACAGGGGCAGCACCGAGTGAAGACGGCCCGCCTCGGTGAGCGCGCGAGAGAGCCGGAGCGTGTTCGCCACGAAGACGTTGTCGTCGGCGAGGCCGTGGATGAGGAGGAGCGGCCTCACGAGGTTCGGCGCATCACCGATCAGCGAGTTCGTGCGGTACACCTCCGGCTCCTCCTGTGGGAGCCCGAGGTATCGCTCGGTGTAGGCCGTGTCGTACAACAACTGCTCCGCATCAGGCGCACCGGCCACCGCGGCGTGAAAGACGTCCGGCCGGCGAAGGACCGCCATCGCCGCGAGGTACCCACCGAAGGACCAACCCCGGATACCGACCTTGTCCAGATCGAGGAACCCGAAGCGATCGGCGGTCGCGTGAAGCGCGTCGACCTGGTCCTCCAGCACGGGACCGGCGAGGTTCCGGTAGACCGCGTGCTCCCACGCGATGCCGCGTCCCGGGGTCCCACGCCCGTCCGCGACGAGGACGGCGAACCCCCGATCGGCGAGCCACTGCGGCTCGAGGAGGGCCCGATGCGCCTTGACCACCCGGGAGAAATGGGGGCCTCCGTACGGATCGACGATCACCGGGAGCGGGCCGTCGGGCTCGACACCCCGGGGTGTGAACAGCGCGACACGGATGTCGCGGTCACCGACGATGCCGAACGTCGGCCGTGCTTCGAGGAGCGGGGTCTCGGCGAGTGAGCGGATCTCCGCGGCCTCCTCGCCGGCGCGGAGCACACGCACACGCCGAAGCGACGGCTCCAACAGCTCCGAGACGATCACGGTGACGTCGGCGGCGCGGGCGGCGAGGTGGATGCCCGGTTCGGTCGTGAGCCGCTCGGGCACGGCGCCCACCTCGCCGCCCGCGCCGCGCCACACGTGCAGCTCCGTGGGATCCTCGTTCGCGGCGAACAGGACGTCGTCACCGACGTCGAGGACGGTGGCGACCTGGAGCCCCGGGGGGGTCGCGGACTCGCCGTCGAGCGTGATCCGGCGAGTGTCCTCCGATTCGTCGACGAACACGAGCCGACCGTCCCGCAGCCGGTCCGGCACTCCCGTGACGACCGTCTGCCAGTGCTCGGCGATGTTCTCGAAGAGGGTCCGCGTCTTCCCCGAACCGGGGTCGGCCTCGAGGACGAGCCAGCGCTTCTGGTCGCGCGACAGCACGAGCAAGGTGAGCGGACACCGATCGTTCCACGTCACGTTGACGAGGTAGGGGAATGCCTCGCGATCCCAATCGATGTCGACGCGGGACCCGTCCAGCCCGAGAACCGCGAGCGAGACGTCCGCGTTGTCCGTTCCCGCCTGCGGGTAGCGGACGGCGCGCGGTGGCGTGTCCGGATCGACCGGCGACGAGATGTACCAGGTGAGGACCGGGCGCTCGTCCACGCGGGCCGCGACGATCCGCTCGCCGTCGGGGGACCACCAGTACCCGCGATGGCGCTCGAGCTCCTCGGAGGCAACGAACTCCGCGACTCCCCAGTGGAGGTCGGGGTCGTCATCGTGCGCGAGAACGCGAGCCGAGCCGTCTGCCACGTCCTGCACATGGAGCGTGCCGTCCACGACGTATGCGAGACGGCGGCCCGTCGGGTCGAGTCGCGCGTCGAAGGCGCCCTCGACGGCACCGTCCAGAGGCAAGGCGCTCCCCTCGACGAGATCCGCCACGTGGACGCGTCCACCGATGACGAACGTCGCGCGCATCAGCGTGGGGTCCGCGTCATAGGTCGTGATGCCAGTGAGCTGCTCGCGCATACGCTCACGCCGGTCTCGTTCCTCCTGGGTGAGGTGCTCTTCGCCGTCAGCCGCCGGGTCGTAGATCGAACGCTCCTCCCCCGAAGCCAGATCGAGAACCCACAGAGAGCCCTCGGGATCGTCTCCGGCCCGTGAACGGATGAACGCGACGCGCGAGCCGTCGTCGGCGATGCGGAAGCTGCGAGGCGCGCCGAGCGTGAACCTGCGCGTCCGTGCCATCTGTCGTGGGAACGAGTCCTTCGCCAACCGCGTCTACCCCCTGTCACACCAACTCGGTTCCGAGGCATGGTACGGGTGGAACACCACATCGGAGCCAGAAATCGGAGACGGGTGGAGGACCAGCGCAGCGATAGCGAGCTCCTCACGGCGTCGGCAGCAGAGCCCGGCGTGTTCACCGAGCTGTACCGCCGTCACGCCGAGGATCTCCTCCGCTACTTCGCCCGGCGAACGCTCGACCCCGAAGCTGCGGCCGAGCTCACCGCCGAGACGTTCGCGCAGGCCTTCGCGTCGAGGACGACCTATCGAGACACGGGAGCGAACGGCGTGGCCTGGATCTACGGAGTGGCGAGGCACCAGCTCGGCCGGTTCTTCCGGTCGGGACGGGTCGACCGAGCGGCACGGCGGCGCCTCGGGATGCCCGAGCGGGATCTCCCACCCGAGGACTACGAGCGGATCGAAGACCTCGTCGACTTCGGGCCGATCCGCGGGGCGATCGCGGAGGCGATGGAGACGCTTCGTGAGGATCATCGCGAAGCACTCAGGTTCCGCGTGATCGAAGAGCTTTCGTATGCGGAGGTCGCGCGACGCCTTTCGTGCAGCGAAGCGAACGCGCGACAGCGCGTGAGCCGAGGACTCAGGCGCCTGGCCCTGGTGCTCCAGGAACAAGGGTTGCACCCGGCCGTGGAGAAGGAGTCATGAACACGGACATCGAATACCTACAGCAGCTGGAGACCGACCTGAAGGACGCGGCCGCCCGAGAGGCGTCGGGGTTGAAGGGTGCGGCGACGCCGGCTCGGCACCGAACCGGCCAGATGTGGATGAAAGTGGCCGGCGTCGCCGCCGCGTTCATCGTCGTCGCCGGCGCGATCGGTTTCGTGGCGGGTGGGGGCAGCGATGGCATGCGCCTTGCGAGCCGTGACCCCTTCCACGAGGTCGGCGATGCGGGCGCATCAGACGGCAGCGGCGACGGTGGTTCCGGAGTCGCTCCCGGGCCGGCGCCACAGGCCTCGGCTGCGCCCACGACGGACGGAGAGGAGGCCGCTGTCGGGGGGTCCGACTACCTCGTCGACGTCGACAACTCTGTCGGGCGTCAGGGTGCCGCGGGAGGTCAACAGCAAGACCTCTCCAAGATCGTCCGTGACGGGCGCATCGGCATCGTCGTTCCCGATGACGGGTTCGGCGAGGCCGTCGGCGACCTCACCTTCATCGCGGAGCAGCACGGCGGGTTCATCCTCTCCTCGGACACGCAGAACGACCTATCCGGGACGTTCGTCCTCCGGATCCCTGCCCGGCGGTTCGATCGAGCACTCGCCGACGTGCGCGGTCTCGCCTTCCGAGTTCGGTTCCAGCAGACCCGCGGCGACGACGTGACGGCCGAGTTCATCGACTACCAGGCGCGTCTCCGCATCCTCAGGGCACAGAGAGCGCTGCTGTTCGATCTCTTCCAGCAGGCGGACACCACCGAAGAGATCCTGCGGATGGCGGGGCAGCTGGACGACGTCCGTCTCCGCATCGAGCAGATCCAGGGCCAGCTGCGATTCATCAACGACCAAGTGTCCGAGTCGACGCTCCGGGTCTCGATCCAGGAGCGGAACGCCCCCGAAACGGTCACGGAAACCGGGGTGGACAACCCCGACCTCGGCTCTTTCATCGACCTCGCCGTCCAGGGATTCCTGCGGATCGTCGGCGCCGTCATCGTCGGGCTCGGTTACCTGATCCCCTTCACCGTGCTCGGCGCCCTCGTGTGGGTAGCGGTTCGGCTCTTCCGGCGGCGCCGCGCCACCGCCTGATCAGACCTCGCGCCGGCCTTCGATCGCCTGCGAGAGCGTGACCTCATCCGCGTATTCGAGGTCACCACCAACCGGGAGACCGCTCGCGAGCCTCGTGACCCGGATCCCGGCCGGCTTCAAGAGAGCCGCCACGTACATCGCGGTGGCGTTCCCCTCCAGGTTGGGGTTGGTCGCGAGGATCACCTCGGTCACGTGATCACGCTCGACGCGGTCGAGGAGCTCCTGGACCCGGAGATCGTCCGGGCCGATCCCGTCCAGCGGACTGATCGCGCCGCCGAGGATGTGATACCGACCCTTATGCAGGGCCGCCTTCTCGATCGTGGCGGCGTCTTTGGGTTCCTCGACGACGCAGAGCAGCGTTCGGTCGCGCGACTCGTCTCCACAGATCCGGCAGAGGTCTCCCTCGGCGACGTTGCCGCACTCGCGGCAGAACACGATCCGATCCTTCACCTGCACGATCGCCGCGGCCAGGCGCTTCGCGTCCTCCGGGGTCGCCTTCACGAGCCAGAACGCCAGGCGTTGCGCGGACTTCGGCCCGACGCCCGGCAGGCGCGCCAGCTCGTCGATCAGCTCCTGGATCGGACCCTCGTACACCGGTCAGTCCTCGGGATCATCGGGATCGTCGGCCGGCGTGGCGCCGAGGACGTCCTTGAGACGCTTCAATGCTTCCTCCTCGCTCGGTTCCTCGGCCTCCTCGACGTAGGCGGCCGCGGCGGGCTCTGTGCCGCCGGCATGCGCTTCGCGCGTCACGCTCTCGATCCTCGGACGGATCCCGAAGAGGTCGCCCAGGGCCGCCTGCAGTTTGTCGGCACGGCTGGTCACCTGCCGCAGGTTGTTGCGGAACGAGGGAGGGAACGCGAGCTCGAGGGTCTCGCCGTCGAACGTCGCCGGCGTCGCACTCTCCAAGAGGGCCCGAAGCACGGGCTGCCCCACCTGGCTGAGGTGGTCGAGCAACGACGGCCACGACCGCCGAAGCATCGTGACATCGACGCTGTCCGCGGACGCCGCGTGCGGCGCATCGGCAGCCGCAGGAGCCGCTTCGGAGGCCGCCGGGGTCGCCTCGACAGGCGCCGGGGCCGACTCGGCGAGGACCTCGACATCGGAGGTCGATGTGGTCGCCGCCGGGGCCGTCTCGGCGGGGACCTCGACGCCGGAGGGTGGCTGGCTCGAGGCCGAAGCCGTCTCCGAGGGCACGAGCGCCGGCGTTGGGTCCCCGACGTGGGCGGCGGCGGTAGCGGCGGTAGCGGCCCCGGCGGCTGGAACCACGCTCGCCGGGTCGACGTTCGCCAAGCGCTCGAGCCGCTCGAGCCGTGCCAGCGTCCCTGCGGGCGACGGATCGGTCTCGGGGATCGTCGCCCTCACCAAGGCGAGCTCCAGGGAGAGGCGCGGCGACGTGGTCCAGCGCATGTCGTTCTGGGCGGCCAGCAACAGCTCGATCACGCGAGCGAGCTCGGCGGAGGAGAACTTCTCGGCCTGGATCCGTAGAGCCTCGTATCCGTCCGCGGGGATGTCGAGCAGATCCTCCTGGCCCGGCGCCGTCTTGACGAGCAGTAGGTCACGGAAGTGAGCGAGTGTTTCGTTGGTCACGTTGCGAAGGTCCTGTCCGTCCTGGACGAGACGATTGATGATCTCGAACGAGCTTCGCGCATCGCCGACCGCCACGCCGTCCGCCAGCTCGACCTGCACCTGGCTGCGTGGGGCCCCCAGCAACGCCTGGATCGCGGCATCGTCGACCTTCTGTCCGCCGAGCACCCCGGCCTGATCCAGCAGCGACAGCGCGTCTCGCGCAGATCCCTCCGCATGCCGAGCGATCGCGTGGGCCGCGGAGTCGTCCAGCGTGACCCCCTCGGACGCGGCGACCTTCTGCAACAACTCCGAGAGCCCCTCCATGGTGTGCCGGCGGAAGTCGAAGCGCTGGCAGCGGCCGACGATCGTGGCGGGCATCTTGTGGGGCTCGGTGGTCGCGAGGACGAAGCGGACGCCGGGCGGCGGCTCCTCGAAGACCTTCAGCAGCGCGTCGAAGGCTTCACGGGAAAGGCGCTGCGCCTCGTCGATGATGTAGACCTTCTCGCGGCCCTGCACCGGCGCGGTGGGCGCCTTCTCGCGGAGCTCCCGTGCATCCTCCACGCCGCCGTGAGACGCCGCGTCGATCTCCACCACGTCGAGATGCGTGCCGTCACGGATGGCCACGCACTGGTCGCAGCCACCGCACGGCTCCGCCGTCGGTCCGGTCGCGCAGTTGACCATCTTGGCCAGGATCCGCGCGGTGGAGGTTTTCCCGGTTCCACGGGGACCACAGAAGAGGAAGGCGTGGTGCAGACGGCCGTCGCGGATCGCGCCCGTGAGCGCACGCACGACGTGATCCTGGCCGAGGACCTCGGCCGGCGTCTGCGGTCGATACCTGCGATAGAGCGCTTGGTGCTGCCTGTCCTCCGCCATCTACCTGGTTCCCTCGCCCTCCCCTACAAAGGTGTGACCGTGCACCCGCCGTCGACGCCGCGAGACTCGGCCGCTACCCGACAACGGAGCTCCGGCCGGGCTTGCCCACGGCACCCGCCGGTTCACGCTTAGGGCTGCTTCCTTCCGGACCTGACCCGGTTCGCGTTCTGGCGTCGCGTGGGACCCGACCTTCAACGCTCCCTGCCGGGGCGCTCCGGACCTCGCGGGCCTCGGGCGGGGATTCAGCCCCGCTGAAGCGGATCGCGGGTACAGGGCACCGCTAGCTCCCCGCCTAGCACGGTCACGGAGCCGAGTATACGTGGGCCCTCCGACGTGCCATCCGAGTCCTACCCCGGCCCGTCGACATTCGTCAGCGGCTCGCCCTGCCCCGCACGCACCACCACCACCGCGCCCTGCTCGGTCGAAGGGTTGCTCTCGCGGTGCACGACGCCCTTCCCGACGAAGACGAAGTCGCCCGGACCTGCATCGAAGGTCTCCTCGCCGGCCGACCCGAACTCCATCCGAAGCGATCCCGTGAGGACGTAGATCGCGCTCTCGTACTCGCCGTGGTGATGCCACCCGGAGACCATCCCCGCCTCCGTCCGCGCCAAGCCAGCCCACATCCCCTCGGTCTCCACGTCCTGCTCACGAACGATCCCCGGCGTTGGCTGGCCCTCCACCCGCTCCTCGGGCGTGACCCGATAGATCGTGCTCATCCAGCTCCTCCCCCAGCCCCTTCGTCCCATGATGCCGCGTGAGCGGGAACCACGCTCGGCCGGGGGTCGTCCAACCCCCGTTCAGCCGGACGAGTGCGGCACTCCCGCCGCTCCCTTCCCTCACGGAGGACACGATGGCGATCACGACACGGGCACGGATGGCATTGTTCCTTTCGATCGCTGCGCTGCTGGTCGCCGGGATCGCCGGCGCGCAGTACGTGGGTGCCAGCTCCGAGCCGGTGGCCGGATCCGAGCCCGGATCCGGCGGCGGCTCGGACGGCGTGGCAGGTATCTGCGTGGCGCCGGGGGAAGTGAACGCGGACGGTGCGAGCGGAAGCCCCGGATCAGACGGGTGCAACGACACGATCGACAACCCGGTGGTGGTCGATCCCGGCGACTGCGGCGAGAAGGTCAGCGGCACCGGACCCGACGCGATCGTCAGCTACACACCCTGTCCGGGTGACGACGAGCCCGTGGTCACCGATCCGTACGACGGGGCGCAGAGGGTGGAGCCGACACCTGGGATGGCCGGGGTCAACCCCACCGCGTTCGACAAGGTCGTCGTGGGCGACGATGGCAGGACCCTCACGATCTTCTTCTGGAGCGGTGTCGAGCCCTGCTACGTCCTCGACCGCGTCGACGTCGACGCGAGTCGAGACGCCATCACGGTCACCCTGTTCCAAGGTCACGATGCGAGCGCCGGCGACGTCGCGTGCATCGAGATCGCGCTCCTCAAGAAGGTCGTCGTGCAACTGGACGAGCCGGTCGGGGATCGGCGCATCGTGGACGGGGCCGCGTGAACCGACACGCGGTGCGGTTGGGGGCGGGCGGCCGGAAGGGTCGCCCGCCTCTTCATCTCTTGGCGGCCCACACCTCCCACTGGGAGATCGGCAGGAACCCGAGGCCTTCGTACATCCGCTGAGCCATGTCCGACGGCTGCAGCCAAGCGAGGTCCGTCCGATCGTCGAACGCACGAGCCGCGCGGATCGTGAGCGCGGCGCCGATGCCCCGGCGACGGGCAGACTCCACAACACCGACGCCGAAGATCCCGACGGTGTCGTGGAGCAGATACGCGGACGCCTCGCCGACGGGCTCGCCGTCGATCCAGGAGATGAACATCCGGAGGCGTTCGTCCAGAAGCATCTTCCGTCCGACGAATCCTTCCGCGATCTCCGGCGGCGTTCCGAACGTCGCCACCTCGACCGCGCGCACGGCCTCGAGGTCAGACTCCTCCCGCACTTCACGGATCTCGACGTCCGCCGGGAGGACCTCGGCGGGGAGTAGCCCGATGGGCACGGCCATCGTGGGCCAGGACTCGACACGCTGCAGCCCCGCCGCTCGGATCGCGGCCTCCACACGCGGATGCCGGCCAACCTCGATCTCGATGCCGAAGAAGGGGTGACCCCGGGACCGGAAGACCGCACGAGCTTCCTCGATCGCGGCAGCCGGATCGTCCGGCTCCCGGATCACGCGCGTCCCGTTCAACTCGGGGGCAGGGAGGTTGGAGAACGCGACGAGGAGACCCGCGACCTCGACGACCTCACCACCTTCGACGATCTCCGCGCGAACGCGTTCTCCCTCCAAGCCCGCTGCGACGATGCGGTCAGCGAGGTCCACCCGGGCATGCTCCCACGCGGCTACCCTGCCGCGATGCTGCCGATCGGCGCCGTGATCGTCGACTTCGACGGAACCGCGTGCCTGCACGACGTCGGTGTGGATCTGTTGGAGAGGTTCGGGGCGCGCAGCGACACACTCGCCGAGGTCGATCGCGCCTTCGACGCGGGGGAGGTCGGCCTCCGCGACGTGCTCGTCGCGGAGGCCGCCTCGCTCCGCGCCGACGATCGAGAGCTGATCGCGTTCGCCCTCGAGCATTGTCCACTCGATCCCACGTTCGCACCGTTCGCGACCTGGGTGGCGACCGAGGGTCTGCCGCTCACCGTGGTCTCCGACGGCTTCGGATTCCACGTTCGGCCGCTGCTCGAAGCGGCCGGACTCGACCACCTTCCCGTCGTGACGAACGACTGGGACGGCGGGCGCCTCGTGTTCGGCGCGGCGCATCCGACCTGCGTCGGTTGCGGCACGTGCAAGAAGCAGGCCGTGGAGCGAGCGCGCGAGGCTCACGGGACCGTGGCGTTCGTGGGAGACGGCGTCAGCGACCGGTTCGGCGCGCGATACGCAGACATCACGTTCGCGAAGGACGCCCTCGCGGAGCACTGCCGCCGGGAATCGATCCCGTTCTTCCCCTACGAGGACTTCGACGACGTTCGAAGCGGTCTCGAGGAGCTCGGCGTTCCCTCCTCGCCGGTCGACGGTGAGCCGTGCCCGGGATGGCGTGATCCGACGTGATGCTCCCCGACGGTCTTCGCGCGCGCCCACTCACGACCGAGGACGTCGACGAGACCGTTGCCATGGTGAACGCCTGCGAGCTCACGACTCCGGCGAGCTCATGCTCGAGCGTGCCGACCTGCTCGCGGACTCGAGAACCATTGGCTTCGACCTCACCCGTGACTGGATCGGCGTGCTCGAGGAGGACCGGATCGTCGGTCGAGGGCTGTTCGTTCATCGCCGTAGCGCCTGGATCGACGTGCACCCGACCGCTCGCGGCCGCGGCATCGGGAGCTGGCTGCGAGAGTGGAGCGAGGACCGGACACGGGAGGTCGGTGCCGAGCGGATCGGTCAGACGATCGAGGATCGACGGATCGACGCGACCGCGCTGCTCCGGCACGCCGGCTACGCGCCCCGGAGGACGTCGTGGATCCTGCGCATGGATCATCCGACGCAACCTCCGGCCCCCGCGCCTCCTGAGGGCATCCGACTCCGCTCATCCGAGCCCGGCGACGACGACGAGGCCCTCAGGATGTTCGAGCGAGCCTTCAGCGAGTGGGAGGATCGGGTCGCGAACGCGCCCGGCACGTGGCGGGCGATGGTGACCGAGCGTGAGGGGTTCCGACCCGACGATCTCGTCCTGGCCTTCGACGGCGACCGGATCGTCGGCGGCGTGTTCCTCATCGACGCAGACGAGATCTGGGTCGACAAGCTCGCGGTCGAGCGGGAGTTCCGGCATCGCGGGATCGCTCGCGCGCTACTGCAGACGGCCTTCGCGCGGTCGTTCGAGCGCGGCTATCGCTGGACGAGCCTGTCCACCGACTCGGACACGGGAGCGCTGTCGCTCTACGAGCGTGTGGGCATGCGTATCCACCGCTCGTTCACCCATCTCTCGCTCGACCTGCCGTGACGCGTCCGACGCGGTGGCCGAGGGATTCGAACCCTCGAGGGAGTCAACCCCCCTACACGCTTTCCAGGCGTGTCCCTTCGGCCACTCGGGCAGGCCACCGGGACGAGTCTACCGAGGCAACTTGGGGCGCCGATCAGGCGGTCATCGTCGCGATGGAACTCGCGAACTTCGCCTGGCCGGTCGACGTGAGGGGATCGCCGGGGGCGGGCCCTCGAACGGGCCCGCCCGGGTGGCGGAGGCGGCGTGATTCGAACACGCGAGGGGCGGATTAGGCCCCTAACCGCTTTCGAGGCGGTCCCGTTCGTCCGCTCCGGCACGCCTCCGGCGACGAGTCTATCGGCCCCGGATCGACGTTCCCGATCGATCGTGCGAGGATCCACGAACGTGGACGTCAAGAGCCTGGAACGCGTGCCGCTGTTCGCCGGCCTGTCGCACAAGGAACGCGAGAAGGTCGCGCGCTGGGCCGACACCGTCGAGCTGCCCCCAGGCAAGCATCTCCTCGACGAGGGCAGGCTGCCCCACGAGTTCTTCGTGATCGTGGACGGCGAGGTCGAGGTTCTTCACGACGAGAAGCGCCTCGCCACGCTGGGTCCCGGTGACTTCTTCGGTGAGATCGCGCTGATCGAGCACGGACGCCGGACGGCTTCGGTCGTGACGACGACGCCGACGACCTTGGCCGTCATGAGCTCGGCGTCGTTCGCAGCGATGCGGCGCGAGATGGCGGAGGTCGCCCTCAGGATCGACGACGCGATCCGTGAGCGGCTCGCCCGCTAGCGCCGCTCCCGGAAGAAGGCACGTAGCAGGTCCCCGCATTCCTCCGCGAGCACCCCTTCCGTCAGGGACACCGTGTGATTCAGCCGGGGGTCCTGCACGAGGTTCCCGAGCGACCCCGCGAAGCCGGCTTTCGGATCCGCGGCGCCGAACACGACGCGGTCCAGCCTCGAAAGCACGGCGGCCCCGGCGCACATCGCGCAGGGCTCCAGGGTGACCGTGAGCGTGCAGCGATCGAGACGCCATGATCCGAGAGCGGCTGCGGCCGCTCGCAACGCCAGGATCTCCGCATGGGCCGTCGGGTCGGACGCCAGCTCCCGCTCGTTGCCTGCCGCCGAAAGGAGATCGCCCTCCCGAGTGACCACGGCACCGATCGGGACGTCGCCGTGATCGAGACATCGCTTGGCTTCTTCCAATGCGAGCCGCATGGTGCGTTCGTCGTCCTCAGGCTCTCCCGGCGTCAGTCCCATCCGAGCCCTTCGAGTCGTTCGTCCGAGATCCCGAAGTGATGAGCGACCTCATGCACCACCGTCTCCGCGATGACGGCGCGGAGCTCTTCGTCGTCATCGCCCGCCTCGCTCTCGATCGTCGCGCGGTAGAGCGTGATCCGATCGGGGAGAGCTCCGGAATAGTCCTCGCGCTCCGTCTGAGCGATGCCTTCATACAGACCGAGGAGGTCGGGTTCGTCCGGGGGCGGGTGATCCTCCACGAGGACCGCGACGTTGTCCATCGACTCCTGCACCCACCCGGGAAGCTCGTCCAACGCGTCGGCCACGAGGGATTCGAACCGGCGTCGAGAGCGGCGCGACATCGCCTGTAGCCTACGTCGCATGTCCGGCGGGCTGCGCACGGATCTCTACGAGCTCAACATGGCAGCGAGCTACCTGCGTCGCGGCATGGACGGTTCGGCGACCTTCAGCCTGTACGTGCGCGACATGCCCAAGCAGCGAGGCTTCCTCGTCGCGGCGGGCCTGGACGATTGCCTGCGCTTCCTCGAGACGTTCTCGTTCGAGGAGGACGACCTCGCCTATCTGCGACGGATCGGGTTCGAGCAGCGAACGATCGAGGACTTCGCGAAGGTGCGGTTCACCGGCGAGGTCTGGGCGGTCCCGGAGGGCCGCATCGTTCACGCGAATGAACCGATCCTCGAGGTGACGGCTCCGATCGCCGAAGCGCAGCTGGTGGAAACGGTCCTGTTGAACCAGGTGACGCTCCACACGACGCTCTCGTCGAAGGCGGCGCGCTACATCATCGCGGCGGAGGGACACGAGCTCGTCGATTTCGCGTTCCGCCGGGCCCACGGCGTCGAGGGGGCTCGCGCCGCGGCTCGCGGCAGCGCGCTCGTCGGGTTCCGGGCCACGTCCAACGTCGAAGCGGCTCGCGAGTTCCGGCTGGACGTCTCCGGCACGATGGCCCACTCCTTCATCACGGCGTTCGAAGACGAACGCGAGTCGTTCCGCGCCTTCGCGGAAGACCATCCCAACCGCACGACGTTCCTCGTCGATACCTACGACACGTTGACCGGCGTGCGGAACGCCATCGACGTGATCCAGGAGCTGGATCCTCCCGGAGAGGTTGGGGTCAGGCTGGACTCCGGAGACCTGGATCGGCTCTCGCGGGAAGCGAGGAGGATGCTCGATCACGCGGGGCTCGGTCGAGCGAAGATCTTCGCGAGTGGGGGCCTCGACGAGCACGAGGTGGCGGAGCTGGTCCGCGCCGGCGCGCCGGTCGACGCGTTCGGGATCGGGACCCAGCTCGGCGTGTCGGCCGACGCCCCGTACATCGACGCGGTCTACAAGCTCGTGGAGTTCGACGGCCGGCCGGTGCTGAAGCTCTCACCGGCGAAGGCGAGCGCGCCGGGCCGGAAGCAGGTGTGGCGCGGGCCGTCGGAAGACGTGCTCGGGCTGCGGGACGAGGCGGCGCCCGGCCCGAACCACGAGCCGCTCCTCGAGCCCGTGATGCGGGCCGGGCGCCGCCTCGCGGCGGCGTCGCCCATCGAGGAGATGCGCGAGCGCTTCGAACGAGACCTGAAGGCCCTGCCGATCAAGGCCGCACGCCTCAGCCACCCCGAGCACGTGATCGCACACAGGACGACGGCGCTCGCCGGGCTGACCACGGAGACCACCGAGGAGGCGCGGCGCCGGGGGCGTGCCAACGGCGGCCGCTAGGCCGTCGGCAACCAGGTCGGGCGGCGAGTCTCGTAGGAGGCGATCTCCTCGATGTGCCGAAGCGTCAGGTCGATGTCGTCGTAGCCCTCGAGCAGACACCAGCGACGGAAGTCGTCGAACGCGAAGCGCTCCTGCACCGAAGGCGCCGTTACCGACAAGGCATCCAGGTCAACGACGATCCGAGTCGTGGGATCGTCGAGCACGGCGTCCATCAATGCCCGGACCGACTCCTGGGGCAGTTCGACGGGGAGCAGTCCGATCTTGCAGCAGTTGTTCCGGAAGATGTCGGCGAAGCTCGGGGCGATCACCGCTCGGAATCCGTGGTCCTCCAGTGCCCAGGGCGCGTGCTCGCGGCTGGATCCGCCGCCGAAGTTCGCGCCCGCGAGCAGGATCGTGGCGCCCGCGTACCGCTCGTCGTTCAGGACGAAGCTCGGGTCCTTCCGCCACTCATGGAAGAGGAAGGGTCCGAACCCGGTCCGCTCGATCCGCTTCAGGAACTGCGCGGGCACTATCTGGTCGGTGTCCACGTCGGAGCGGTCGAGCGGAACAGCGGTGCCTTCGACGCGGCTGACCGGTTCCATCTAGAGGTCCTCCGGAGTCGTGAGATGACCGGCGATCGCGGTGGCGGCGGCCACCGCCGGCGACACCAGGTGCGTTCGGCCGCCCTTGCCCTGGCGGCCCTCGAAGTTCCGGTTCGAGGTGGAGGCGCTCCGTTCGCCCGGCGCCAGGATGTCGGGGTTCATCCCCAGGCACATCGAGCAGCCCGCGCCGCGCCAGTCGAACCCGGCATCGATGAAGACCTGATCGAGCCCCTCCTGCTCCGCCTTCAACTTCACCGCGACCGAGCCCGGGACGACCAACGCCCGCATGCCGTCGGCGACCGTGCGACCTTCCACGATCCCCGCGGCGACCCGCAGGTCCTCGATCCGCGAGTTCGTGCACGAGCCGATGAACACCGTGTCGGGCCGGATGTCGCGGATCCGGATGCCCGGCTCGAGCGCCATGTAGGTGAGCGCGCGGTGTGCGGCGTCGCGCTTCGCGTCGTCGGCGAACGAGTCCGGCTCGGGCACGGCGTCGTCGATCGTCACCGACTGCGCGGGGTTCGTACCCCAGGAGACGTACGGCCTGAGGGCCGCCGCATCGATGGCGATCTCCGCGTCGAACGTCGCCCCCGGGTCGGACGGCAGGGAACGCCAGTCGTCCAGCGCCCGTTCCCAGTCCGGGCCGGTGGGTGCGTGCGGTCGGCCTTCGAGATAGGCGAACGTGGTGTCGTCTGGCGCGACCATGCCCGCGCGCGCACCGGCCTCGATCGACATGTTGCAGATGGTCATCCGACCTTCCATCGAGAGGGCGCGGATCGCGGAGCCGCGGTACTCGAGGACATGGCCGACGCCGCCCCCGGTCCCGATGCGGTTGATGATCCCGAGGATCACGTCCTTCGCACTGCACCCCGCCGGGAGGTCGCCCTCGACGGTGATCGCCATCGTCTTGGCCTGCGTCTGCGGGAGCGTCTGCGTCGCGAGGACGTGCTCCACCTCGCTGGTGCCGATCCCGCACGCGAGCGCGCCGAAGGCGCCGTGCGTGGAGGTGTGCGAGTCGCCGCAGACGATCGTGAGGCCGGGCTGGGTGTAGCCCATCTCGGGACCGATCACGTGCACGATGCCCTGGCCCGCCGAGCCCCAGGGATAGATGGTGATGTCGAACTCCTTCGCGTTCTTCGCGAGGGCCTCCATCTGACGAGCGCTCGTCGCGTCTGTGACGGGGCCTTCGGTCGTCGGGACGTTGTGATCCATCGTGGCGACCGTGAGGTCCGGGCGACGCACGCCGCGGCCGGCGAGCCGGAGGGCTTCGAACGCCTGCGGACTGGTCACTTCATGCACGAGGTGGAGATCGACGTAGAGGAGATCCGGCTCGCCGGCCGCTCGATGCACGACATGGCGTTCCCAGACCTTCTCGGCAAGCGTCTGTGGGGTGGGCATCTCTCTGTCGTCGTGCTCCTCGATGGCTCGCGCTGGATCCTGTCTGATCCTTGTTCCACTATGTGGACATCTGTACCATTATCTGGACATGACCCTACCAGAGGCCCCGAGGACGCCAGTGGGCGTGCTCGATCGAGCGATGGCCATCCTCGCGGTGGTCGAAAGAGGCGCACGAACTCATACGGAGGTTGCCCGTCTCACCGGACTCGCCCGCCCTACCGCTCACCGGCTCCTCAAGTCGATGGGATCCCACGGGCTCGTGACGTACGTCGGCGGACAGGGCTTCCGGCTCGGGCCCAGACTCCTCGGTCTGGCGGCGACCGCGATGCGCGAGCTGCCGCTCCGCGATCTTGCACAACCCGTCCTCGACCGGCTGGCGCGATCGACCGGCGAGAGCGTGCAGCTGTTCGTTCGAGACCATCACCGCCGGGTCTGCATCGCGGCGGCGGAGTCTCGAAACGAGCTGCGGACGATCGTCGAGATCGGTGCCCCACTGCCGCTCACCGCCGGCTCGGCGGCCAAGGTGTTCCTCGCGTTCGGGCCTCCCGCGCTCACCGCCGAGCTGATCGCGACGGCCGATCGGTTCACACCGGTCACGCCGGTCGGCGAGCGCCTGGAGCGTCAGCTGGCGACCGCGCGCCGCCGGGGGTGGGCATCGAGCGCGGGAGAGCGCGAACCCGGCGTGGGATCGGTCAGCGCACCCATCCATGAGCCGTACGGGGCGCTCCTCGCCGTGGTGTCGCTCTCAGGGCCGGAGCAGCGGGTCGGCCGGATCTCGGCGAAGCGATATGCGCCCGCCGTGATCGAAGCCGCCAAGGAGATCGAAGCCGCCCTCGGCGCGTAGCCGGACGCGGCGCCTGCTACCAGGCGTAGGCCTCGGGCGCGGGGCCCCCCGGCCCCGGGAAGATCTGGTCCAGCCTCCGCAAGACGTCCTCATCCAGTTGGACCTCGATCGCGCGGAACGATCCTTCGAGCTGCTCCTCGGTTCTCGGTCCGATGATCGGGGCCGTCACCCCGGGCTGATGCAGCAGCCACGCCAGGGCGACGTCGGACGGCCGCTCGCCGAGGTCTGCACAGACCTTCTCCCAACGATCCAGGCGGTCCCGGTCCTTGTCGATCTCGTCCTGCATGTACTCCGAGGACCGGCGACCCTCGTCGACCTTCTTGAGCGCTCCGGCCAACAAGCCGCCGGCGAGAGGGCTGTAGCAGATCAACCCCATCCCGTACTCCCGGAGCGCCGGGATGACTTCGAGCTCGACCGTGCGCTCGGTCAGGTTGTACAGGGACTGCTCGGTGGCCAGACCGACCGTGTGCCACTTCGAGGCGATCTCGTTCGCCCGCGCGATGTGCCAGCCTGCGAAGTTCGACGAGCCGACGTAGAGGATCTTGCCCTCGCTCTTCAGCTGGTCCATCGCCTCCCAGATCTCGTTCCACCACGCGTCCCGGTCGATGTGATGCATCTGATAGACGTCGATGTGGTCGGTCTGCAGCCGCTTCAGCGATCCCTCACACGCGCGGATGATCGCGAGCTTGGAGAGACGTGACTCGTTCGGCCACTCCGCCATCTGACCGTACACCTTGGTAGCGAGCACGATCTTCTCGCGCCGCCCGCCGCCTTTCGCGAACCAGTCGCCGATGATCCGCTCGGTCGAGCCCACTCCGAGGTGACGCCCGTAGACGTTGGCCGTGTCGAAGAAGTTGATGCCCTCGGCGATCGCCGCGTCCATGATCCGGTGCGATTCGTCCTCGGGCGTGTGAGGGCCGAAGTTCATGGTGCCCAGACAGAGCCGGGAGACGACGAGCCCGAGCCGGCCGACGTGCGTGTACTCCACGGTTCGAGTCTACGCAGCCGCGGCCGAAGGCTCCCCGGGCACCAGGGAGCCGTCTCGCTCGGGGTCCCTCGCCCCCCGGACGAACATGAAGAGGAGCGTGATGGTCCCGCCGAGAGCGCCCGCCCAGATCAGCGTCGCGTCGTGACCGATCGCTTCGGCCGTCGGGCCCGTGATCGCGAACGAGAGGGGCACTCCCATCGTCGAGATCATCCAGTCGAGCGAGAAGACACGCCCGAGGAGCCGGTCCGGCACGAGCCGTTGCACGAGGGTCACCCAGACGACCACGAGGTACGTGATCGACCCCTCCGTCACGAAGGCGACCGCCATCGCCTGCCACACCGAGGTGACGAGCCCGAAGCCCGCCGTGCCGAACATCCCGAGCGACCAGGCAAGGTACATCGCGGTCACGGGCTTGCGCGGAAGACTCCCCCGTTGGCCGAACCGAGCAGCGGCGATCACGGCGCCGACCCCGCCAGCGCCGAAGACGAAGCCGAGCGACGACGCCTTCCCACCCAGGTCGTTCTTCACGACGATGGGGACCAACGTCTCCCACGGGCCCCACACGGCGAGCAGGCTGACCGTCGCTCCGACCATCGCGATCAAGAGCCATCGCTGCCGCCGCACGTATCGCAAGCCCTCCGCCACGTCCCCGAGGAACGACGCCTGCTCCTGCGCGTCCCTCGGCGTCCGCCGCGTCCGCATCGCGAGGATCATCAGCGCCGAGAACGCGAACGTGGAGGCATCGACAAGGAACGCGAAGCCGACACTCACCCAGGCGATCAGGAGGCCACCGACGAGTGGACCGACGAGCATCATCGCGAACGGCCGCACGAGCTGGGCGAGGGAGTTGGCCTGCACGAGCAGCTCCGCAGGCACGATCGCGGGCGTGATCGAGGAGAACGCGGGCTGGAAGACGGCCTGCCCGGCGCCGTACACGGTGACCAGCCCCAGAACGATCGGGATCGTGAGCTGACCGCTGATCGACAGCAGGCCAAGCGCACCGATCGCGAAGAAGCGGATCGCGTCGCCGGCGATCATCAGATGACGTCGTTCGAGTCGGTCGGACAGGGCGCCACTCGCGATCACTAGCAGCACCTGCGGCAGGGACCACGCGATCCCGGCGAGCGCGAGCGCGCCGGGCCGGTTCTCGATCGAGAGCACCTGCCACGCGATCGAGACGAGGTAGATCCCGTCACCGATCATCGAGACCGTCATCCCGGTCCACAGGAAGGCGAAGTCGCGGACCGCGAGTGGTCTGAGGATGGCGATCCGGTCTCGGAAAGGCGCGGGCTCCGGCTCCGACATCGGACCAGGATAGGATCGGGCGCCGACCCCGGCGCTACCGCCAGTCGACGGTGACGACCTCCATCGGATCGGAGATGCCCTTGACCGTCACCGTTCGTGGATCACGCGTGGGGAACTGCCCGCCGGCCGCAGTCCCGGCGCTCGCGACGATCTGCCCGCCTTCGGCGAGACCCCCGATCCGTGCGGCCTCGTGCACGCCCTTCCCGGTGAAGTTCCGACCGACCATCGTTGCGTCGGAGGCGTGCACCCCGATCCGCACCTGAGGTGCGAATCCGGCCGACGATCGATGCGCGGCAAGCTCCCGCTGGATGGCGACCGCGCACGCGAGCGCGTCATCGGGCGAGCCGAACGCCACGAAGAACCCATCCCCGGTCCCCGTGACCTCCTCGCCTCGGTTCGCGCCGAACATCGAGCGCAATGTCTTGTCGTGCCAGGAGAGCAGCGACTGCCACGCCTCGTCACCCATCGCCTCGAGCAGGTTCGTCGATCCCGCGATGTCGGTGAACATGAACGTGCGCTGGACACGCTGGGTCGGCGCACGACCACGGAGCTGCCAGGGGAGGAGCTCCGCCACCTCCTCGATGATGATCGCTTGCGTCGGACAGGCCAGCGCCGCCTCCCGCAACTTCTCCTCGTCGACGCTCGTCACGTCCACGACGGCGGCCTTGCCGAAATCGCCCCGATGCCAGTCGAACGCGGTCGGAGCGATCGTGATGCAGTTTCCGGCACCGATGCACCGGGGACGATCGACCCTCGCCCGGAGCAACTAGTCCCTCCCCTTCACAGCATCCTCGACTGGAACGCGAACGCGGTCGCGTCGGCACGCGAGGACGCGCCGATCTTCGCGTACGTCGACGCGAGGCGACGAGCCACCTCGCCGGTGTCCACGCGCAGACGGTCGGCGATCTCCTCGTTGGAGAGTCCCTGGACCACGAGTTTGAGGAGCTGGCCGTCGTCTTCGCTCAGCCCATCGACCGATCCATCCTGCACGTTGCGCGTCAGCGGCTTGCCGGGATCCTCAGCGATGCTCGCGAGCGCGCTTCCGATCGGTCCACGGAACCACCGCGTCCGCACGCCTTCGTCGACGATCCGGTTCGCGATCACCGCGGCCTGGAGCCGCAGGAAGGAGAGGATCTCCATCCCTTCTTCGTCCGTGCCGGCCACCGTCAGCGCCGCGGCGACAGGCAGGAGCACGTCCAGGTCCAGGTCTTCGTGCTGCGCGGCGGTGAGGATATCTACTGCGGATCGAGCTGCGTCCGCGGCGAGGTCGGGCAAGTCACGAGCGAGCGCGACCGTCGCGAGCGCCGCGTCGGCCCGCGCGCCCCAGGTGGCGTGCCCGGGCAGGAGCCCGAGCAGTTCCTTCGCCTCCGATGCCGCGCGTTCACCTCGAGCGAGCAAGTTCTCGTCCTTCTGGTCCCTCCCGAGGGTCGCCGACGCAAGGGCGAGCTCGGCGAGCACCTCGCAGCGGACAGCCGGGAGCGACTGTTCCGCGGCCATCTCCACCGCACGTTCGAAGTGCTCGCGCATCCCGTCGGCGTCTCCTCGGGCGGCGTGCAACAGGCCTCGCCAGAGTTCGAGCTGCCGGGCCCGCGAGGGTGTCGGGCTCTCCGCGGCAACGGTCCCCGCTCGGTCGAGCCACGTCGTCGCCTCACCCGCATCGCCGAGCTCCAGAAGGGAAAGCGCGGTCCCACCCGCGGAGAGGAACTCGAGCTGTCGGTCGCCGATCGCGCGGGCTCGCTCGTACGCCTCAGCGCCGCGCGAGATCGCGAGATCGGGGATGACCTTCGCGCGCGCGAACACGTGCACCCCGTAGAGCATCTGCACCTCCGCGAAGGCGCGTTGACTCTCGCTGGTGAACGAGGAGAGCTGCGTCGCGAGCCGCCGGATCTCCTCGATGTGGCGGGCCGAGTCGGAACCGATGTGGATGTCGGGCGCCCAGCTCAGATACGCCATCGCGATGATCGAGGCCATCATGCCCTGCCGGTCGCCGAGCCCTTCATAGAGCGCGAGCGACCGGTGGAACCGCTCGCCTGCCGATCGTACCCACGGTGCGATCGGCAGTTCCTCCACGAGGTCCTCGAGCGCCTCGCCGGCGGCGACCCGCTCCATCACCGGCACGTGCTCCCCCACCGCCACCCGTTCCACGAACCATCCGCGGATCCGACCCAGATCGATCACGCCCAGTTCGCGGGTGGACGCGGCGAGCATCGACGTGTCACCGAGCTCCTCCGCAAGCGCAGCCGCCCGCAGATACGTCTCCTCGGCGGCGTCGAGATCCACCTCGGCAGCCGAGGGCGAGAACCCCTCACCGATCCCTGCTTGGACGAGCGCCTGGCCGAGCTCCACGCAGGCGGCGAGCTCGGCCACCCGATCCTCTCGTTCGATCGCGAGCGTCCGTACACGGGCGGCGAGCTCCGCCGCGTCATCATCCTGCTGGGAGAGCCGCAGCGCGGCCGCGCGGCGGAGCGTGACATCGAGGTCCAGGTGGGGGTCGCCGAGCGCCTCCGCGAGAGCGGCCAGTTCCGCCAGTCCCTCCAGGCGATCCCCGGGGCGGCGCAGCATCGCCAGGGCGTCGTCGCGCGCAGTGAGCAGGCCGAGCCGCTCCTGGGGTGTGGCCGCCTGCGGCAGCGCGATCTCCACGACCCGCAGGACCTCCTCGGGTGCGTGCGCCGCCAGCGCAGCCGCCGCAGCCTCCGTCGAGAAGCGGACGCACACCTCCGCGTCACCGGCCGCGCGCGCGTGGTGAGCGAGAAGCGGGAGCGTCTCGGGTGCCGGCTCGCCGGTCATGAGGAGCTCGACGATGGCCCCATGGATCTCGCGCCGGCGAGCCGGCGCGAGCGTGTCGGCCGCGAACTCTCGGACCTGTTCGTGCGGGAAGGTGTAGTCCGCCGGCGCGTCCTCGGGCTGCTCCACGAGCAGCCCGGCCGCGACGGCGGGTGACATCAGGTCGCCGAGCGCCACCAAGTCGTCGTCCTGCTCTCCCTCCCCGCCGCGGACGCGCACCTCGCGGAGGTCTTTCAAGCTGAAATGGCGGCCGAGGAGCGCTGCTTCCGCGAGCGCCGTCTTCGTGGGAGCCGGCAGGTGCGCCGCCCGACGTTGGATCAACGTGCGCACAGCCGAGGGAGCCAGCCGCTCGGCGTTCCGCGCCAGCGTCCATGTGTCCGCGATCTGCTGCAGCATCCCGGCCTCGCGGTACGCCCGGCCGATCTCCTCCACGATGAAAGGGACACCCTCCGCCTGACCGTGGATCGTCGAGGCGGTCGCGGGCTCGACCTGCCCGCCGAGCACCTGGCGGAGAAATTCCGTCGTCTCGAGCACCGAGAACCGCGCGAGCTTCAGCCGCCGGATCACACGCATCCGTTCCATGTCGGCGAGCAGCGTGACCGCCTCGGTGAGGGTGGCGACCTCCTCGGGACGGATCGAGAACATCAGGAAGATCGGGCTCGCACCCTCGGTTCGGATGACGTACCGGAGCAGTCGGAGGCTGTCCTCGTCGGCCCACTGCATGTCGTCGATCAGCAAGGCCAGCGGCCGTCCGGCCGTGAGCGCTCGTATCGCCATCGTCGCGAGGTCGAACGAGCGGAGGAGCCGCTGATCGGAGGACAACCCCGCGAAGGCCGGGTCGTCTCGACCGCCGAGCGCTTCGTTGGCTGATGCGATCGCCGCCTCCGAAGGGGTGCCAGCGACGGCCTCCGCCACCTCGGGAGCTCCGACGATCGATCGCGCCAGGAGGAAGGGGCCGCGCAACTCTTCGTCGGCGCCCACGGCCACCGTGAGGAAGCCTTTCGCGAGCGCGATCTCCCGAGCCGCCAACAGGAGGCGTGTCTTTCCGATCCCCGGCTCGCCCTCGACCGCGACAGCCGACAATCGCCCTCCCGCCGCGGTGGTGATGCCGTCCTCGATCGCCGCGAGCTCCGCGGGGCGACCCACGACGGCCCGGCCGGTCCTGTATTCGAGGAGGCCGAGCGGCGCGAACGCAGCCGCAGCGACGGGTGGAGCTGAGCTCATGAAGCGTCCTTTCGGAGAGGGGTCGGCTCCTCGATTATGCGGGTCGTGACCACCGCGTGTTATCGTGGAACTCCCGAGCGACTCCACATCCCCGCGTCGGGCAACCGACCGGTGGCATCGGCAGACCCTCCCGCCCTGCCCCACGGATCAGTAGTTTCACGACCTAGAGAGGCAGGCCGAGTGGAAGGGATCAGCCGCAAGGATCGAGTCTTCGGCCCACCGGAGCGCGGGAAGAAGGCGACCGACAGACCCGCTCGAGGCCGGATGTGCGAACAGGTGGGATGCCAGACCATCCTTTCCACGTACAACGCTTCTCCTGTGTGCTGGCTCCACGCACCGCCCGCGTACCGGCACGCGCTCAGCCGCGACTAGGAAGCAACGCCACAACGATCTGACGTTTTCCGAAGCGCGCCCTGAGGGACTCGAACCCCCGACCTGCTGGTCCGTAGCCAGCCGCTCTGATCCACTGAGCTAAGGGCGCAGAAACGCAATCCTACACGGCGGCCTCCGCCCTTCCGTCATGAGGTCTCAGAGGGGTGCCTCGGCAGCCACAACGCGGCGACGCCGGGTTCATCGACACGGTCCGGGGGGCCCTGCGAGCGGGTCAGTCCTGAGCGAGCATCTCGTCGACCGTCTCGAGGAAGAGCTGCACATTCACGGGCTTCGTGACGAACGAGCTCGCCCCCGCTTCCTCGAGACGCTTGAGCGTGTCCCTGTTCGCGTCGGCGCTGACGATCACGACCGGGATCGCGCTGGTCGCCTCGTCGGTCTTCAACCGCTCGAGGATCTCGTCGCCGGACATGCCCGGGAGGTGGAGGTCGAGGAGGATCAGATCCGGTTGATGCAGGCGAGCGATCTCGATGCCGAGACTGCCCTGCATCGAGGACATCAGTCCGATCGAGGGTCGATACGCGAGGATCCCCTCGATCAGCTGCAGGTTGGCCAGGTTGTCTTCGATGTACAGGATCGTCCGGGACTCCGCCGTCTCTGCGAACGGTGAGGCGACCTTCGGAAGCTCATCCTGGACCTCTGCTGGCTCCGCGATCGCGAGCTCGATTCGGAACGTGCTCCCCTCGCCGGGGACGCTTTGCGCCGCGATCGAGCCGCCCATGGTCTCCACCAGATTCTTGGAGAGGGCGAGACCCAAGCCCGTCCCTTCGACGCCGCGGCGGTCGGCACCCAGCCGGGAGAAGGGAGTGAAGAGGTTGCCCATCTCCTCGGGCACGATCCCCACACCCGTGTCGGTGACGGTGATCCGGAAGCAATCATCTGCGGTCGGTTCGCCGGAGATCCGCACGTCACCACCGGCCCTATTGAACTTCACGGCGTTCGAGAGCAGATTCAAGAACACTTGCTTCAGTCGCTGGCGGTCGGCCAGCACGTAGATCTCGAAGTCGTCACGAGGCTCGATCAGCCTGACGCCGTCCTTGTCGGCGATGGGACGAACCAGCTGGAGCGCTTCGTCGAGGATCCGTCCGGCATGGACCGGTTCGAGCGAGAGCGTCATCCTGCCGGAAGCGATCGTCTCGATGTCGAGGATCTCGTCGATGAGGTCGAGGAGATGCCCTCCCGCATCGAGGATCTGCAAGACCGACCGGCGTTGTCGTTGCGGCAGCGCCTCCATCTCCAAGAGCTGACCGAACCCGAGGATGGAGTTCAGCGGCGTCCGAAGCTCATGGCTGACGCGCGACAGGAAGTCGCTCTTGGCCTGGTTCGCGCGATCCGCCTCCTTCCTGGCGCGTCGGGTCTCCTCCTCCGCTTCCTTGCGGTCCGTGTTGTCTCTGATCGCGGCGAGCGCGACGGGACCCCGCTGGGTCTGGATCGAGCTGAGGCTGATCTCGGCCGGGAACTCCGATCCGTCTGCGCGCCGGCCCGAGAGCTCGAGGGGGCGCCCATCGGACGGGTCCGGGGCTCGCGGAGATCCGCGGTCCGATGACCGGGGTGAAGGCCCTTCACGTGGTCCGGTACCAACACCTCGATCGGCTCGCCCAGAAGGGCGTCCCGCTCGTAGCCGAAGACGGCCTCGGTCTGGGCGTTCGCCATGACGATGACACCGTCGCGGTTCACGCCGACCATGGCGTCCGGAGCCACGTCGAGCATCGCTTGGAACGTGCCCTCCGCCTTCAGACGCTCGGTGATGTCCCTGATCGCCGCGAGCGCGACTTGTCCCTCCTCGGTCTCGATCGCGCTGAGAGTGATCTCGGCCGGGAACTCGGTCCCGTCGGCACGACGGCCTGCGAGCTCCAGGTCCGCACCCATCGGGCGCGTCCCGGGCTCGAGGAAGTAGTCCTATCGATGCGTGGGGTGCACGTCTTTGACGCGCTCGGGAACCAAGATCTCGATCCGCTTACCGAGCAGGTCCTCCCGGGTGTAGCCGAACACCGCCTCGGTCTGCACGTTCACCATGACGATGACGCCTTCGCTGTTCACACCGACCATGGCGTCCGGAGCGGCATCGCCCGGAAGGTCGACTCGCCCGTGGCCGACGACGTCAGCACCGAGTCCAACCCCCTTCGTGGGGACCGAAGGACCCCGTCCCGGCCATTATCGTGGGCGAGGGTTGCATCGTAAAGGTCCCCGGGATGCTCGTGCACCCCAGATCACCTGCGGTGATCACAACCGAGACCCCTCGGCGTGTCTCGGATACGCAACCGACTTGACGTTCCCCGGCCCCTTGGCGGAGACGGGAGTGTGTGGTTTCAGGAGATAGTTCCGGTCTGTCTCGCGACATCGTACCGACCTCAGGTGAGGAGGGTGGACGATGTCGTTGGCGAGACTGGTGGTCACGGCGGTCAGGCTCGAGGGACGGACGAAGGCCGAGGTCTCCCG
>DATKDI010000046.1:0-3511 GCA_035512775.1 Actinomycetota bacterium
GTCCTCGACGAGCGCGCGCTCGGGGTGGCGGCGGCCGCGGTGGCCATCGCCCTCAAGGCGCCGCCGCTCGTGGTCGTGGTCGTCGCTGCGATGGTCACCGCCCTCGCGAGGGCTCTGTAGGGTTCGCGCGATGACGCGCTACCGCGACCTGGGACTCCGAGTCGGACTCCTTCAATCCGGGCCGCTGAACGCGATCACCGACGTCGGCGGAGTCACGGTCGGCATGACGACGTTGATCGAGGGAGAAGGACCTCTGGACGTCGGGAATGGACCGGTCCGGACCGGCGTCACCGCGATCGTTCCGCATGAGGGCATCGGCCAGGAGCCCTTGTTCGCCGGTTGCCACACGCTGAACGGCAACGGCGAGATGACCGGCTTGGAATGGGTCCGCGAATCCGGTTGCCTCACGACGCCGGTCGCGCTCACGAACACGCACAGCGTGGGCGTGGTCCGCGACGCCCTCGTCTCCTACGAGGTCCGCGATCGCGGGCGAGGTCCGGCGTTCTGGAGCCTCCCCGTCGTCGGGGAGACGTACGACGGCGCCCTGAACGACATCAACGGCATGCACGTGCGGCCCGAGCACCTCTTCGCTGCGCTCGACGCCGCGTCTGGCGGCCCCGTCCCCGAAGGCAACGTCGGCGGTGGCACCGGGATGATCTGCCACGACTTCAAGGGGGGCACGGGGACCGCATCGCGCCTGGTCGACGGCGAGGGCAACAGCTGGACGGTGGGCGTCCTGGTGCAGTCGAACTACGGCGACCGGGAGCGCCTGATGGTCGACGGCGTCCACGTCGGCGAGGAGATCCCGACAAGCGAGATCTCCTCCGCGTGGGACGACGAGGAACGGATCGGCCGCGCGGCCGAGGGCTCGATCATCGTCGTGGTCGCGACCGACGCACCCTTGCTTCCGCATCAACTGGAACGCATGGCGCAGCGGGCGAGCCTGGGCATCGCACGAGTGGGCGGCGGCGGCAGCAACTCGAGCGGCGACATCTCCCTGGCGTTCTCCACCGCGAACGCCGGACGGATGAAGAGCTACAAGTCGGGGGGTGGAGAAGGAACGCTGACGGTCGACATGGTGCCGGACGCATCGATCACGCCCCTGTTCTGGGGCGTGATCGAAACCACCGAGGAGGCGATCCTCAACGCGCTCGTTGCGGCCGACACGATGATCGGCCGCGACGGCATCACCGCCCACGCCCTCCCCCGCGATCGACTCGTGGAGATCATGACGAAGCACGGGAGAGGGCCGGATCGATAGCGGTCGGGGCGGCGGGATTCGAACCCGCGACCTCGTGCTCCCAAAGCACGTGCGCTGCCAGGCTGCGCTACGCCCCGCTTGTATCGGGATTCTACGTCCGGGTACGGTGGTCCCATGCGCTCGCGGCCGAGGACGCGGAACCTTCTCAGCTACGTCCTTTCCATCGTGCTCCTGCTCGCCATCGCCGCCTTCGCGATCCTGGTCGCCCTGCAGCTCCGAAGCGACACACCGCCTCGCTTCGACGTGGGCGCGGCCGAAGGCACGGAATGCCCCGCCGGCGAGGGCACGCCCGCCTGTTTCAGCTTCGCGGTCACGAACCTGGGCAACCGACCGTCCCTCGTGGAATGCAACGTGACGGCGGGAGCCGGTCGCCCCACCTTCCTCAACGACACCGCTGTCTACGCGAGCTCGGTTCCCTTCGAGCCTGGGATCGCCGAGCAGCTGACGGTGAAGGTCGACCTGGGCGATGACGACACGGTGATCGAACCGATCCTGCTCTGCATGGCCGTCTAGTCCGAGACGCGGAACACGCCCTCGCCCACGATCCGCACGCCCCCGCCGACCCGGACGTTCCACGACTCACCGTCCGGTGTGATGTGAAGGTGCAGGAAGCTCGGCCGTCCCACCATCTCTCCCTGCGCGACGACCGCCTCGCCCGGCATCCCGGCGAGGCCGCGGGACGCGAGGTAGACGCCGAGCGGACCCGCAGCCGAGCCGGTGGCGGGATCCTCGCCGACGCCGAGGCTCGCATCGAACATCCTCGCCATGACGTCCCCATCGCCTCGGATGGTGAACAGGTAGAGGCATTCACCTCCGGACGCGGCGGTCGCGCGCGCGCACGCGCTCTCGGAACGCTCGGCCTTCCGGAGCGCCGCCTCGTCTCGGATCGGCACGAGCAACGGCCCGAGTCCGGTCGTGATGACCTGCATCGGCAGCTCGGGGTGGAGGTCGTCCGGGTCGAGGCTCGCCGCGTCCGCCACGACCCGACGGTCGGCGAACTCCGGGCCGATGATGGGCTTCTGCTGCGTCATCCATGCGAAGCCTCTGTCCAGGTCGACCTCCACGGGCACATCGCCCAGAGCGGTGGTCTGCACTGTGTCCGGCGACGTCCTGCCTTCGCTCGCGAGCGTGTACGCGGTCCCGATCGTTGGATGCCCGGCGAAAGGAAGCTCGGCGTCTGGTGTGAAGATCCGCATCCGGTAGCCGTCGGGGCGCGACTCGGTCACGAAGGTGGTCTCGGAGAAGTTCGTCTCGAGGGCGAGCATCTTCATCTGCTCGGTCGAGAATCCATCGGGCGTCTCGGGCACCACGCACAACCGATTCCCCTGGAACGGTGTCTCGGTGAACGCATCGACGAGCCGGAACCGGACCTCCATCCGCGGAGTATCGCAGTCCCAGGAGCGCGACCTGCCCGGCGTCGTGGAGGAGCTTGCTAGGCTGGGACGACCGCGGGTGTAGCTCAATGGTAGAGCTCCAGCCTTCCAAGCTGGTGGTGCGGGTTCGATTCCCGTCACCCGCTCTTCATACTTCGGCTTCTCGAGCGATCACCACGCTGGTTCGCGTTGCGCATGGACCCGATGAGCCCTCCGACTGGCATTCGGCGGCTCGAAGGATGAACGGAAGCCCGATGTCGTCCCGGCCGCGACTGCCTATGGTTGTGGCATGGCGGATGGATCCGAACGAATCTTGGGCAAGTACGCGTCGGTGACGATCGAGGCAGCGGCTCGATTGGTGGACGTAGACGTCGCGACGATCAGACACTGGTCGGACGTGGGTTCGATCGAGATCGAGCAGCGAGGCGACATGCACGTCGTTCGACTCGATCAGGTGAGACAGCTGACCAACTCGTCGAGGGTCGGAGCGGGTACCCGTCATGGTGCGATCCGCGCACTTCTCAGAGATGCGGAGCAGGTCGAATCCCTCAGCGTGTCCGAGCTCCAGCAGCACGTTCGCGAGAAGGTCGGAGACGCGTCATAGGGTCCGCGCGAGCTCACCTGACCGAGACACGCCCACCCCGCGCTACGCTTGGCTCCGGCGCCGGTAGCTCAGGGGATAGAGCAGGGGACTTCTAATCCTCAGGTCGCAGGTTCGAATCCTGCCCGGCGCGCGATGTGATGTCTCGCGACATCGTGCCGACATGTCTCGCGACATCCTTCCACCTCACGATCGCCCGTGGGGCTGGTAGTCCCGCGTCGGATCGAGGGTCAGGTCTCGGAGCAGCTCCCCGTCTTCGGTCAGGACCCGCACGTG
>DATKDI010000047.1:0-7021 GCA_035512775.1 Actinomycetota bacterium
GCCGAGGCGCTCCATCCGCGCGAGGTTGTCCTTGCCGATCTTCTGCTCGATGTCGGAGTCCGACATCGGGAACACCTTCCCGTTCGCGCAGACGACGACCGCGTCCTTGCCGGCGGCCTCGATCGCGTCCAGCACCGGCGGAAGGAGCTTCGACTGCGGCGTGGGGCGGAACTGGTTGTCGATGATCACCGCAACGCGGCTTGCGCCCTCGACCAGATCGGAGAAGCGTGGGCCGGAGAAGGGCGACTCGAGCGCGGCCCGCGCGGCCTCGGTTGCATCCGGCACGGGGTCGGGCTCGTTCGGGTACACCGCGGCGAGCAGGTTCGCCTCCGGGATCTCGAGCTCGAGCGTCTCCCGCGAGACCTTGTCCTCGTCTCCCGACGCGCCGATCGTCAGCGGGTCGAGCGATTCGTAGGGGATGACTGCCGTGTACGTGTTGGACACCGTTCCTCCTCGGGCTGACCTCGACGCCAGGCTATGCCCCCTCCCGGGGGCCGTCAAGCGATGCCGGTGCCCGCCGCGGTAATCGATTATCGAGCGATCTCCGTTGAAAGTGCCGGAGCGGCTTGGTACGTTCGCGCGGTCGGTGGCCGAGCGAATCCGCGCCTGGGGGGTCGTAGGAACCGTACCGCGCGCTCTCGCGGCCGGGCTCGTCGTCTTCGCGCTCCTCTACGTCTTCTTCATCGCCACCCCTCCGGGTGAGTTCGGGGAGGGCAACTGGCGGACGACGACCTTCGGCTCGGCCGTGAACGACCCCGGCTCGTTCATGCGCGTGCTGCTCGACGCCCTGACCTTTGCCGGACTCCTCTTCATCGTCGCCAGCGGGTTCTCGCTCATCTTCGGGCTCATGCGCGTGGTGAACATGGCCCACGGCTCCTTCTACCTCCTCGGCGGCTACGTCGCCTACGAGATTCAGCAGTCGATGAATCCGGAGGGCATGGGCTTCTCACTACAGTCGTTCCAGGTGAGCACGTGGGAGTGGGTTCTTCCGCTCATCGTCACCGTCGTCTGCATCGCCCTCTTCGGCCTCGGCGTGCAGCAGCTCCTGCTGCGCTGGAACCAGGGTCAGGATCTCCGCCAGGCGCTGATCACGATCGCGGTCTCCGTGATCGTCGCCGACCAGGTGATCGCCCACTTCCCGCGCCATGTCCCCGAGGGCACCCCCAGGTTCGGCGGCAACGCCGTCAGCATCGCGTGGCCCGGCTGGACGGATCGCTTCGTCGACCTCGGGCTCTTCGGGGTCGAGTACTCGCTGGCGCGACTCGTGATGCTCGCGCTCGGCATCGCGGTCGGGATCGCCCTCTACCTGTGGCTCTACAAGACGAAGACGGGCGTCGTCATCCGTGCGGGTGTGGACGACCGGCAGATGACCTCGGCGATGGGGATCAACATCCAGGTCGTCTTCGCGATCGCCTTCGTCGTCGGCGCCTCGCTCGCGGCGTTCGGAGCGGTCGTCGGCACGTCGCAAGGGAACGTGGCGCAAGGGCTGGACGGGACATGGCTGCTCAACTCGCTCGTCGTCGTGATCGTGGGCGGCATGGGCTCGCTGCTGGGCGCCGCCGTGGGGTCGCTGCTCTACGCAGGCGTGTTCATGTTCTCGGCTTCCTACCTGCCCACGACCGGGAACGAGTGCTGCACGCAGTACTCGATCGTCTTCACTTTCGCGCTGCTCGCGCTCGTCCTTGCGTTCCGGCCGCAGGGTCTCTTCGGGAGGGCGGCGTGAGGCGGGTCGATCCGAAGACGGCGAGCGAGCGGAGCATCGGTGTCGGCGTCCTCGTCTTCCTGCTCTTCGCCCCGGCTGTCGTCGGCGACTTCTGGCTCGACGCGATCCTGACGCAGACCCTCATCTTCGGGATGGGCGCGGCGAGCCTGATCTTCCTCTCCGCCTACGGCGGCATGATCTCGCTCGCACAGACGGCGCTGATGGGGGTCGCCGGGTACACACTCGGCAACATGGTCTCGCAGCGCGGGCTCGAGGGAGAGTCGAAGGGCCTGGCGCTCGGCCTCGACCCCACGCTCGCGCTCGTGCTCGCGATCGCGATCACGACGATCGTCGCGTTCGTGTTCGGTGCCGTGGCCTCGCGCAGCTACGGCATCTACTTCCTGATGCTCACCCTGACCTTCGGCGTGATCGCGAACCTCTTCTTCGGCTCGGTGACCAAGCTGGGAGGCTTTTCGCCGATTGCGGGGATCGACCGCAGGACACCGGACTTCGTCGGCGACATCATCTCGGACCGCGAGCGCCTCTACTACATCGCCCTCGGCTGCGCGATCGTCGCCTACGTGCTGATCCGCTACGTCGTGCGCACGCCGTTCGGCCTTTCCCTGCAGGGCATCCGCGACGAGCCCATGCGTGCGGCATCGCTCGGGTTCACCGTGCCGCTCCATCGGATGCTGGCGTTCACGTTCGCCGGGTTCCTGGCCGGCGTGGCAGGTGTCCTCGCGGCTTGGTGGAACGGGCAGATCTCCCCTTCCGACCTCGGACTCGGAGCGATCATCAGCCTGCTCGTGATGGCCGTCATCGGCGGGCTCTTGCGGATCGAGGGCGCCTGGGTCGGCGCTTTCGCGTTCATCGTCATCTCGAACGAGGTCACGAACCGGATCCCCTCCGAGGGGCTGCCCATCATCGGCGGCTCGTTCACCACGGTCATCGGCGTCATCTTTCTCGCGATCGTCATCGTCTCGCCGGACGGGCTCATGGGGTTGTGGGACCGGCTCTGGAGGATCTTCGGACACGGCGGGCGCCCGCCCGCCGTCGAGGTGCGCCCGTCCGAGCCCGCGACGGGAGCGCAGTCCTGATGAAGGGAGGGGTGGTAGCGAGAACCGACATGCCGTAGGCTCGCATTCGACTTCACGCTGTTCGGAAAACGAGAACTCGTGTCAGGCACGAGAGGAGGGAACATGAAGAGAGGTAGGTGGAAGCTCCTGCTTCCGCTGGCGGCGGTCACCGTGGTCGCAACGATGGTGACGTCGGGCGCTCTCGCCAATACGGAGCAAACCCGACAGGTGCGGATCGCCGTCATATCCGACTGCAAGGGGGCGTTCGCCTTCGGTTACGAGCTCGACATCGGGGGCGCGAACGCCGCCTTCGCCCAGTTCGCTGGCGCGCGGCCGAAGAACCGAAACAAGCCCTCGGCCGGCATGACGGGCGGCCGTGCGGGTGGCGCGAACCTCGTGTTCACCGACTACGGCTGCGGTGACGACACCCCCGGCACCATGCTGAGGGAGATCCGGCGGCTGATGGTGCAGCAGAGGGCGGACGTGATGGTGGGACCGCTCTCCGGCGACGAGGCGGTCGCCACCGCCAACTGGGCGAGGAACAACCCGCAGAAGACGGTCGTGATCGGCACGGCCGGCTCGCAGGATCCGACGATGCAGATCGCGCCGAGGAACGTCTTCCGCTACCACGGCGACGGGGCTCAGTGGAACGCCGGCCTCGGCGAGATGGTCTACAGGAAGTGGCGCTGGCGGCGAGCCGCCATCATCATGGACGACTACAGCTTCGGCTGGACGTCCGCGGCAGGCATCATCGCCGACTTCTGCGCTGTCGGCGGTCAGATCACGAGGCGTGTCTTCCCGCCGTTGAACACGACGGACTACTCGTCGTACGTCCGCCAGTTGCCGCCGCCGAACCAGGTGGACGGCTACTTCTGGGTCGTCGGCGGAGCGGGAACGGGTCCTGCGTTCACCGCGTTCGAGCAGGCGCACGGAGCCCTGCGGGCTCGGCAGCACTCAGGCAACCTGTTCCTCTGGTTCCTGACCGGGAGTGCGGTGGCCCCGAAGCTTCGGGGCGCATACATCGGCGGCTTCGGCATCGGGCCCGGTCTCAGGACACCGGCTGCGAACTCGTACCGCAACATCATGAAGAGGTGGTACCCGAAGATCCCGGCCGAGGACTCGTTCACGCTCAACTACTACCGGGCTGCTAACGCGCTCATCCAGGGCCTGAACAGGTCCAACGGACGGGTGGGAGCTGCGCTCCAGCGGGCGATGCCTCGCCAGATCGCTGATCCCTACCAGGTCTCCAACAACGGTCGTGTGCGGCTGGACGCCCGCCGCCAGGCGATCCAGGACCAGTACGTCATGCAGATCAATCCCACGGGGCGGTTCGGAATCCGGATCGCGGGCTACGTCCCGAACGTCAACCAGACGTTCGGCGGCACGTTCGCGCCGAACAAGCCCGCTCCTGGGCGCAACTTCCCGCCCTGCCAGAGGCGCAGCTTGCCGTGGCAGGGGAAGATCCAGGAGGTCGCGAACGGCCGGGTCACGAACCGGTTCGTCAGGTAGGTAGGTGACAGAAGCAGCACCGTCCGTCGAGCACGCCGAGCCGGCCCTCCGCTTGCGGGGGGTCGGCCGGCGGTTCGGCGGCCTGCTCGCCGTGCACGACGTCGACCTCGACGTCGCGTACGGCGAGCGACGCGCGATTCTCGGCCCGAACGGAGCCGGGAAGACGACGCTCTTCAACGTCATCGCGGGCGACATCGCTCCATCCTCCGGCACCGTAGAGCTCTTCGGCCGTGATGTGACCGGAGCGCCTGCGCGCCACTGCGCACGGCTCGGGCTCGCGCGGACGTATCAGCAGTCGCGCATGCTCAGCGGTCTCACCGTGGAGGACTCGATCTACCTCTCGATTCTCGGAACGGGGAGCGGACGACTGCGGCCCGTCATCCTCCCGCGGAAGGACAGCGCAATCCGCGAGCGAGCACGAGAAGCTGCTCGGCGGGTGGCGATCGACCACAAGTGCAGTGAGCTCGTCGGCAACCTCTCCCACGGTGAGCACCGCCAGGTGGCCATCGCCATGGCGCTCGCGGCCGAGCCGAGGCTGCTCATGCTGGACGAGCCTGCTTCGGGGCTCTCTCGCGGCGAGCGGCAGCTCCTGACCGAACTGTTGCTCGAGCTCGATCGCGAGATCACGCTGATCCTCATCGAGCACGACATGGACGTCGCGCTCAACGTCGCCGAACGCGTGACGATGATGCACGATGGCCGCGTTATCGTCGAAGGGACTCCGGACGAGATCCGCGCGAACGAGCTCGTTCACGATCTCTACCTGGGCCGCCATCACTACGCTGGCGAGTGATGGCAGGCCCGCTGCTCGAGATCTCGGGGCTCGACGCGTTCTACGGAAGTGCGCAGGCGCTGCACGACGTCACGTTCTCGATGGGGAACGAGTCGGTTGCCATCGTCGGGCGAAACGGGATGGGGAAGACGACCCTCTGCGCCGCGATCATGGGGTTCACACCACCTCGGGCCAGTGGCTCGGTGTCGTTCGAGGGGACCGAGCTGATCGGCAAGCCGTCGTACAGGATCGCCCGTGCCGGGCTCGGATACGTCCCCCAAGGACGCCGGCTCTTTCCGTCGCTGACCGTCAACGAGCACCTCAGGATCGCCGCTCGGAGCCAGGGGAGCGGAGCCTGGTCGATCGACCGCGTCTACGACCTGTTTCCGCGGCTCGCCGAAAGGAAGCGAAACGGGGGAGCCGAGCTCTCAGGTGGTGAGCAACAGATGCTGGCCATCGGGCGAGCGCTTCTCGGGAATCCCAGGCTCCTGATCATGGACGAGCCGTCGGAAGGGCTTGCTCCGGCGGTCGTGGACGTGCTTGTCGAGACGTTCAAGACGCTCGAGGAAGAGGGCCTGGCGATTCTCCTGATCGAGCAGAAGCTCGACGTCGCGACGTCGCTCGCCGAGCGCCAGCTCGTCATGGTGGGCGGCGAGATCGCTTTCGAGACGACGGCCTCCGAGCTCGAGCGCGACCCCGAGATGCAGCGCAGGTTCCTCGGCGTCGAGCCGGTTGCCGGCTAGGATCGTCGCCCGATGACGGTTTCGCGCTCGCTCGGCGCGCTCCTTGCCGTGGTCGCGACGCTCGTCCTGGGCTGTGGCGGTGATGAGAAGGCGCGACCCGATCTCGTGTTCGTGAGCACTCGAGACGGCGACTACGCGATCTACGAGATGAACGCCGACGGTGCAGGCCAGCGCCGGCTCACTGATCGTCCCGCGGACTCGTCGTCGCCCGCCCGCCTCTTCTTCCAGGTGGATCCGGCGTGGTCACCCGACGGGACGCAGATCGCATTCGCCAGCAGGCGGCGTGGGCCGTTCGACATCTACGTGATGAACGCCGACGGCACTTCGACACGACGGCTGACCTCGACCAGGGAGTGGGACGGTCGCCCGACGTGGTCGCCGGACGGGAGCCGGATAGCGTTTGCGCGGAACGAGGCAGACATCTACGTGATGAACACGGACGGGACGGGCGTCGAGCGAGTCACCGACTCGTCCGCGAGCGAGTCCGAGCCGGCATGGTCGCCGGACGGCCGCTGGATCGCATTCATGCGACGACCTCAGGGAGCAGACTTCCGTGAGCTCTGGCTGATGCGACCCGACGGATCCGGCCAGCAGCGGCTCACCTCGCTTGGTGCGAAGAGCGCGTTCCCGGCGTGGTCTCCAGACGGGGCGCGGATCGTGTTCGCCTCCGACGCGAGCGAAGGCGGCTTATACGACATCTACGTGATCACGGTCGAGACGAAGCGCGTCCGACGTCTGACATCGACCGGGGCGGACGCGTTCGAGCCCGCCTGGTCGCCTGACGGATCGACGATCGCGTTCACGCGGGACGGGGCCATCGTCACGATCGATCTCGCCGGGAGCGAGGAGACGATCTCGAAGGCGGCGAACAACGATGTCAGCCCCGTCTGGAACCCGGTTCTTCGGCCCGACTCCGAGAGCTCCTGACGGGCGGGACACCGCCGCTCAGAACGTGCCGTAGCGCTCGTAGGCGTCGAGCGGGAGCATCCCGTCGCGCACGGCTCTGCGGACCTCGCTCTCCGTCGCCGCCTTCTCCTCCGCCTCGCGGAGGACGTCCTCGGCGACCCGCGCGGGGACCACCACGACGCCGTCGTCGTCCCCCACGACCCAGTCCCCCGGCTCGACACGGACGCGACCGATCGTGACCGGCTCCTGCGTGGCCTCGAGCGTCCAGCGCCACGTCGAGTCCTCCGGGGTGACGAAGCGGGTGAAGACCGGG
>DATKDI010000048.1:0-91424 GCA_035512775.1 Actinomycetota bacterium
AGCTTTGGTCAGCCCCAAACCGTGCAGGGAGGCTCTCGCCAGTCAACAACCCTGATGGGAACTACAGCTAGTCGGCGTCGGTGCTGACCGGGAACGGGAGGGCGATCGGATCGTAAGAGGGCGACCGACCCTCGGCGTCGAAGCGATCCATCCCCCATCCCGACACCTCGGTCACGTCCGTCGTGCCGTTGAGCGCAAGATCGGCGCCGATCTTCGCCACTCCAGGGCCCCACATCATCCCGTGGCCCACCGCGGTCGCGACGGTGACGCCGGGCAGTGCCGTGCCGTTCTCGGTCGAGACCGGGCCCACGATGGGGAGGTGGTCGGGGCAGTACTCGATCGTCGCCGCCCATGCCTTGCGGATCCCGAGGTCATCCGCGCTCGGCACGAAGCCGTGCATCCGCCGCTCCATCTTGCGCAGGTAGGGCCAGTCGACCTCCTTCGCCGGCCCCGGCGCTTCATCGGGATTCGACATGCCGAACAGGAGCCCGCCCTCCTCGAGGCGCCAGTAGAGGCCGATCGCGTTCTCGAACACCATCGGCTGGCGTTCGACGTCGAAGGCCTCGTGTGGCTCGGTCACGGCGACCTGGTGCCGGACGGCGCCGACGAAGAAGCGCGCGTTCACGAGCTTCCCGACCGCACGGAGCGTCGGGCCGCCGGTGAGGAGCAGGCTCTCGGTCGCGATCGTGCCATCGGGCGTCTCGACCCCGATGACGGAGCCGTCGTTCGCCGAGCGGACGCCGAGGAACGGCGTCCGCTCGCGGAGCTCGACCCCCGCCCTTTGCATCGCGAGCGAATACGCGCGCACGTTCCGCGGCGGGTCGACGTACCCGTCACCGGGTGCGTATGTCGCGCCGCGGAACGTGGCCGGATCGAGCGTGGGATTCAACCGGGCCGCACCCGCCGCATCGACGTACCGGACATCGGTGAGCCCGGCGGCGCGCTGCATCTCGACACGCGCGGTCGCCTCCTGCTCCTGCGAGGCATCGGTCGTGAGGATCAAGTATCCGAGCTCCCGGAAGCCGCTGTCGGTCCCGTAGCGCTCCCGCTGCGACCGGTAGAAGTCGATCGACCACATCCCGAGGGCGACCGTCTCGGGCGTCCCACCCTGCGCGCGGACGATGCCGGCCGCGCGCGAGGACGCGCCCTGGCCGGCCTCGCCCTTCTCGAGGACCACGACGCGTTCCGCGCCGAGTTCCTTCGCGAACACCGAGGCCCACGCTCCGATCGTGCCGGCGCCGACGATGACGAGATCGGCCGTGTCGCGGTTGGGCATGCGGTCCTTCCGGAGGAGGAGGCCGAAGTCTAGGCGATGCGTACAGTGGTTCCGATGCAGTCGGCTCCGGATGCTCCCGCAAGCGACAGGCCAAGTGACCAGCCGGTCCCGCCATCGCCGCTCGACCGCAGGATGCTCGCCGAGGAGATCCTGGTCGTCCTGGCGCTCTCGTTCCTGCGACCCGTCGCGTACGCGATCCTGTCCCTGATCGAGGCGCCGATCGCCGGCGTGGTCGTCGCGGCCGCGGATCAGTCGAGTCAGCTCACGCGACAGCTGATCGGGATCGTCACCGCGCTCGCTCCGGTGTTCCTCGTCGTACATCTCGTTCGACGCAGCGGGGAGGGTGTCGAGGTCATCGGTCTCTCGCGGGATCGGCCCGCCCAAGACGTCGCGAGGGGTACCCTTCTGTTCGCCGTCGTGGGTCTCGCCGGTATCGGGGTCTACCTCGGGGCGGTCGAGCTCGGCGTGAACCGTTTCGTCGTGCCAACGCCTCCGCTCGGGCACTGGTGGACGATGCCGGCGCTCGTGCTCAGCGCGATCGAGTCGGGTCTCCTCGAGGAGATCGTCGTACTGGGCTACCTCGTGACGAGGCTGCGGCAGCTGTCGTGGTCTCCGACGGCAGCGATCGTCTCGAGCGCGCTCATCCGAGGTGGGTATCACCTGTATCAGGGCTGGGGTGGGTTCGTGGGGAACGTCGGGATGGGACTCGTGTTCGGGTTCCTGTTCCTCCGGTGGGGTCGTCGGACCTGGCCGTTCGTGGTCGCCCACGCGCTCCTCGACATCGGCGCCGGCATCGGTTTCATCCTCTTCCGAGATCGCCTGCCAGGCTTCTAGTCACGACGGCCTGCCCAGATCCCCCCGGAATCAGGTATGATTAGTGCTTCGGATATCCGGATCAAGACCGATCCCCCGGCCAGCGCGCCGGGGTTTCGTGTTTCCGGGCTCGTCTCCGAAGGCGCTCTTACAGCCAGCCCGGGAACCAGACGATGAGCTTGAATCGCTCGTCGGAGATCAGCTGCCATGTCAGCACCGGCCAGAACCAGATGAACAGGCCGACGGAGGCCGCCACCACCGCCCACGCGATCGGTCTGTAGGGGTGCCAGACGGAGACCGCGGGACGGCCCGTCTCGGGATCGGTTGCCACCACCCCGCTCGGTTCGCGGACGATGAGCCTCGCGTCCGACAGATCCCGGAGCATGTACACGAGCCCGAGCACCAGGAACGGCGTGAACGGCGCCACGTAGAAGAAGAATTGCGGACGCGCCGCCAGGAGCCACGGCAGGTACTGGAGCGAGACGGCCGTCAGGAAGAACCCCGCGACCCAGTCACGCTTCCGCCACCAAGCGAACGCGAGGTACGGCAGCGACCAGAAGCTCCCCCAGAACACGACCGGGTTGCCGATCGCCAGGAGGTCCCGGATCGCCGGCCCCTCGTCCTGCCACGTCAGCGTGAGAGGTCGTTCCATCCACAGCCACGTCCACGGACGCGAGTAGCCGTAGTGCGTCGGCGTGAGCGCGCCGGTATCGGGATCGACGGCCAGGGTCTTCAGGTCGAACAGGTGGTACCTCGCGACCCGGACCTGCTGCTCGACGAACTCGCTGAGCTTCCAGTCGAAGTGATGCAGCCACGGGAGGTACGTCGCGACATAGACGATCGCCGGGATCATCACGAAGGCGATGAGGAGGGAGAAGCTCTCCTGCAGGAGCGCTCGTCCGAACGCACGGCCCCTGGTCCCATCCACGCGGAGGCGGCGAAACGTCTCCCACGCGAGCGAGATGACGATCGCGGCGAGCATCCCGAGTCCGCCCGACCACTTGACGGAGACGGCCGCGCCGAACGCGAGCCCGGCCGTGTATCGCCACGGACGCCACAGGGGAGAGGGCACGGTGGCGTCGACGTCCTCCGCGTCGCTGGGGGGTGGCCCACGCCGCGTGCGCCGGTCGATCCATCGTCGATCGAGCACGAGGCAGAGGAAGCCGGCGACGATCCAGAGCTGGAGGTGGATGTCCAGCAATGCTTGTCGGGAGAGGACGACGCTCAGGTGCTCGAGCGCGAGCAGCAGTCCCGCGAGGAACGTCCAGAGCGGTCGCCCGAACAACAGTTGCGCGATCAGGGCCACCCCCGTGACCGCGAGGGTGCCCGCGACCGCCGAGCCGATGCGCCAGCCGAACGGATCCATCCCGAACGCTTTGATCCCCAGCGCGATCGTCCATTTGCCGAGCGGCGGGTGAACGAAGGAGCCCACGTCCCACTCCTGCTCGCGGAACGATCGTTCGTTGGGTGACTCGATCTTGCAGACCTTGTCGGAGCCGCCGACGAAGATGCAGGCCGCCTTCGCGTAGTAGTTCTCGTCGAACACGAGCGTGGGTGGGCTCGACAGGCCCCACATGCGGACGACGGCCGCGATCGCCGTGACGGCGAGGATCGCCACCCAGGGGCGGTTCAGCCGATGAAGGACCGGTGACTCGGCGCGATGGGCCACGCGGCCCAGCGTACCGACAGCACTTCGTTCGGCAGCCCTCAGCGCGGACGATCCTTGAGTCGGTAGACGAACTGCAGACCCTGGAACTCCTCGGTGATCGACGCGCTCTTGTTGTCGACGAGCCCCTCGTCGAGACCGATCCGCTGCACCGTGTCGAAGTCGAGGTCGCTCGGGACCGAAGAAGCCTTCTTCGGCCACGCGACCCAGAGCCGGCCCGCCGGTGCCAGCCCGGCCGCGAGCTTCGAGAAGCGCGACCGCAGATCCCGCTCCTCGGTCACGAACACCAGCACGACGTCCATCGCGGTACCGGCGCGCCGGAGGCGCTGCACGCCCGTCGGCAGGGCACCGAGGGCATCGTCGAGGTCCTCGGGCGCGCCGGCGACGTACATCCGCGCGCCCTCCCGGATCCCGAGCTTCTTCGGGAGCGGGGTGCCGGAGTAGTCCTTGTGCGCCTGGGCCACCTACCCATGGTAGGCGGAGGCGAACGTGGGACCATCGCCCCGTGGGCGGCATCCTCTACCTCGTCGGCACGCCGATCGGGAACCTCGCCGACCTCTCGGAGCGGGCGCGCGAGACGCTGGCGTCGGTCGCGCTCGTCGCCGCGGAGGACACGCGGCGCAGCGGCCGACTGCTCCGCGGCCTCGACATCCGGAAGCCACTCGTATCCATGTTCGAGGGGAACGAGGAGGAGCGCGCGGCCGAGCTCGTCGAACGTCTCGAGGCCGGCGAGGACGTCGCGGTGGTCACGGACGGGGGGATGCCGAGCATCTCGGATCCGGGGTACCGGGTCGTGCAGTTCGCGGCGGAGCACGGTATCGACGTGCGCGTCATCCCGGGTCCATCCGCCGCGATCGCCGCCCTCGTGCTCTCCGGGCTCCCGACCGATCGGTTCGTGTTCGAGGGCTTCTTGCCGCGCCGTCCCGGTGATCGCGGTCGGCGGCTCCAGGCACTCCGACAGGAGCCGCGGACGATCGTGTTCTTCGAGTCGCCGCGGAGGCTGCCCACGCTGCTCCGCGAGATCGTCGCCACGCTGGGGGACCGGCGGGTCGCCGTCTGCCGCGAGCTGACGAAGCTGCACGAAGAGGTCCTCCGTGGCCTCGCCGGAGAGGTCCTCGATGCCATCGCTGACCGGCAGCTGAAGGGCGAGGTCGCCGTTGTCGTGGAGGGCGAGCGCGATCCGGACCCACCGGATCCCGCCGCCCTTCTCGCCGAGGTTCGGGCGCTCGTCGAGCAGGGGATGCGGACGCGCGACGCCGCTCGCGCCGTGGCGGAACGCCACGGCGCGAGCGCCAACGAGCTCTACCGGGCGGCGCTCTCCGAGGGCTGATCTCGTCGGGCCTCTCGCCGGGTGTTGCGCCTCCTACACTCCCGATCATGTCGGAGACGTCCCCACCCGTCGACCCGCCGACGCAGCTCCCCCTTCGGCCGAACGAGCCCGAGCCCTCCCGCTCGCCGCTCTTCGCGGCCTTCGTCTTCATCTTCCTGCTGGCGATCGTCTTCGGCGTGCTCGCCATCGTCTCGCTCCTGCGGGACCCGGACGGCACGGCCGATCTCGCCGCCGGCCCCATCCCTTCATCGAGCCCGAGCCCGACCGGCTCGCCTTCTCCTGCGGCCTCCCTGTCGCCCACACCGACGCCGAGCCCCCGGACGAGGGTCGACGGTGCGTTCCGGTTCTGGAAACGGGTCGCCGGCGCCCCGGTTCGCTGGAACCCGTGCGAGACGATCACGTTTGCGCTGAACACCGCGGGAGCGAGCTCGCCGGTGCGGGCCGACCTGAGGGAAGCCATCCGCCGCGTGACTCGGGCGACCGGCATCCACTTCCGGTCCGTGGGCACGACGAGGGAGACGTTCGTCCGTGCGTACCAGCGGATGCGCTTCCGTGGGGTGATCAAGAAGGCCGCGCTCATCCTGATCTGGGTCGATCACGACGACTATCAGGCGACCCTCCGTCTGCTGGGCGACCCGCGACGGTCGATCGCGTTCGCCAAGACGATGGCGGGTCTCTACGCGAACCGCGATCAATACTTCGGCGGGATCGTCGTGATGGATGGGGACGCGACCGCGAAGCGGGGCTTCGGCGACTTCTACTCCCACGGCTCGGTGCTCCTCCATGAGCTCGGACACATCATGGGACTCGACCACGTGAAGGACCCCGACCAGCTCATGTACTCGGGACGTCACCCGAACTTCCGCGTCCGGGACTTCGGCTCCGGCGACCTCGAGGGGCTTCGGCGTCTCGGTGTGGACGCCGGCTGCCTCGATTGACCCCGGTACGATGACCGGCCATGGGCCGCGACGTCTTCTACATCACCACGCCGATCTACTACCCCAACGACGTGCCCCACATCGGACACGCGTACGACGCCGTGGCCGCCGATGTGATCGCACGGCACCACCGTCTCAGGGGTGAGGAGGTCTTCCACCTCACCGGGACCGACGAGCACGGCCTGAAGCTGCAACGCGCGGCCGAGGCGGCGGGCATGGATCCCCAGCGCTGGGTCGACGAGATGGAACCGAGATGGCGTGAGGTGTGGGCACGACTGGACATCGCCTACGACGACTACATCCGCACCACGGAGCCGCGTCACGAGGCCGTAGTAGTCAATTTACTTGACCAAGTGCATGACAACGGCCGGGACGACATCTACCTCGACAGCTACGAGGGTCTGTACTGCGTCTCCTGCGAGCTCTACTACGCTGAGGGCGATCTCCTGGAGGGCCGCCTCTGCCCGATCCACGAGCGTCCCGTGGAGCTGATGCAGGAGCAGAACTACTTCTTCCGGCTGTCCGCCTACGCGGATCGGCTCCTGGAGCACTACGAGCGCACCCCCTCGGCCGTCGAGCCCGAGATCAGGAGGAACGAGGTCCTCTCCCTCATCCGGGGCGGTCTCCAGGACTTCTCGATCAGCCGCACGAACTTCGACTGGGGCATCCCCCTGCCGTGGGATGCCGACCACGTGACCTACGTCTGGTTCGACGCCCTCACCAACTACATCACCGCGGCGGGGTACGGGTCCGACGAGGAGCGCTTCGACAGGATCTGGCCCGCGAACATCCACATGATCGGCAAGGACATCCTCCGCCAACACGCGATCTATTGGCCGGCCATGCTGATGGCGGCAGACGTCGAGCCGCCCGACCAGGTGTGGGCGCACGGCTTCCTCACGGTCGGCGGGAAGAAGATGTCGAAGACGAACGCCACCGGCATCCACCCGTTCGAGCTCCTCGACCGGTTCGGAGTCGACTCGTACCGGTGGTACTTCCTGCGCGAGGTCCAGTTCGGACAGGACGGGTCGTTCTCGCTCGAGTCGATGGCGGACCGTCACAACGCCGAACTCGCGAACGGGATCGGCAACCTGGCTTCTCGGGTCCTTGCGATGCTCCGCTCCTACTTCGACGGGGTCGTTCCCGAGGCCACGGTCGGGGGCGCCGAGTCCGATCTCCCGCAGGTGATCGCCGAGGCTACCCGTCGCTACGACGAGGAGATGCTGCTCGTTCGCCCCACCGCCGCGCTCGCCGCCGTCTACGACGTGGTCGTGCGGGCCAACCGCTACATGGTCGAGCGATCGCCCTGGACCCTCGCGAAAGATCCGGCGAGGCGGGAGGAGGTCGGCTCGATCCTCTACGCCTCCGCCGAGACCCTTCGCGCGCTCACGATCCTGATCTCCTGTGTGATGCCGAGCGCAGCCGGGCGTCTGTGGGAGCAGCTCGGCATCGAGGAAACCCTCGAGTCGCAGCGCCTCGCCAGCGCGGGGGACTGGGGTCGGACGGTGCCGGGGACGAAGACGACCAAGGGCGAGAGCCTCTTCCCGCGCGTCGACGTCGAAGACTGAGCCGATCCCAGCACTCCCGCGAAGCCCGCGGATGTTTCACGTGAATCTCCTGGGATGCACCGGAAGTTGAGACCGCCTATCATCGCGCGCCGATGGGCGAACCGAACCCTGAACTGCCGGTGCAGAGGGGAGTGGTGGACACCCACTGCCACCTGTTCCTGGCAGACCGAGAACCTTCACTCGTGGTCGAGGCTGCCCGGGAGGCCGGCCTCGATCGGCTCATCTGCGTCGGCGTGGACCCCGCGACCTCGGCACGCTCGCTCGAGATCGCCGACTCGATCGCCGGTGTCTTCGCGACGGCGGGGATGCATCCCCACGACGCAGAGCTCTTCGACGCTGCGGCGGGGGCGAGGATCGAAGAGCTCCTCCACGACCCCCGGGTGGTGGCGGTCGGGGAGTGCGGTCTCGATTTCTACAGGATGCGATCGCCCGCCGAAGACCAGATCCGAGCACTGAAGGTCCATATCGCTCTGTCCAACGAGACGGGCAAGCCGATGGTGGTACACGTCCGCGACGCGTGGCCCGATGTCCTTCGAGTCCTGGATGAGGGTTCGGCCGAGCGCGTGGTGATCCACTGTTTCAGCGGCGACGCGACGATCGCGAGAGAGTGCGCCGAGCGCGGGTACTGGATCAGCTTCGCGGGCAACGTGACCTATCCGAAGAACGAGCACCTGCGCCAGGCCGCTCGCGCGGTGGATATCGATCGGCTCCTCGTCGAGACCGACTCCCCGTTCCTCGCTCCACAGAAGCTTCGGGGAACCGAGAACGAGCCGGCGAATGTGTTGTTGACGATCGCCGAAGTGGCTCGCGTCCGCGACGAAGTGGCGCGAACGATCGCGGAGGCTACCGCACGCAATGCGATCGACGCGTTCCCCGGACTTTCCTAGAGGACCTTCCCAGGCGCTTTCGCTCTCGAACGTAGGTTCGGTGCTCAAGGTTGCAGTGAGAGTTGAGGGTTTGCTAGCGTGCGTTTTCCACAACAGCTTTCGAAGCCCGGACGGCTCGACCGATCCGGCGCTTCGAGGGAGCGAGGCGACAGATGGGTGACGATCGGATCACGGCTCGGAGGAACTCTCGCGTTCCGCGTGTGATGTCGTCGCCGAACGGTCGTCTCGTCGGTGTGGGGGTCTGGATGGTGGACGGAGCGGAGGGGCTCGGTCGGAAGCGCTCGAGCCTCGCCGCCGGAACTTCGGTTTCCGTCGGAGGCGTCGGGACATCCTCGGCCAAGTCCGTGCGGGCTCTCGCGTTCGGGGAAGGTGCGCGAGGACTCGATACACGCGGATCGGGTCGGGGAACTCCTCTCGGCCATGGGGATCGTGCCCGAGGCTGACGTCGTCCGCACACCATCCAGCGCCCCCCTTCACGTTCGGTCCCGGGCCTTCGGCCCGGGACCGAACCGTTTCGTACCTGACTACGCTCCGGCCGTGAACAGCGATGAGCGAGCCTCGTTCGGCGCAACCGCCTTGAGGGCGCTCGCCGAGCGGCACCAGATCCGGCCGAAGCGCTCGCTCGGGCAGCACTTCCTTATCGACCCCAATCTCGCGCGTGCGATCGCGACCGACGCAGGTGTGGGGCCGGGCGACCGGGTGGTGGAGATCGGCGCCGGCCTCGGCTCGCTCACTCGAGCGCTCGCCGAGGCCGGCGCCGACGTGCTCGCGGTCGAGGTGGACCCGTCGCTCATCCCCGCGCTCCAGGAATCGACCGCCGGACTGGATCGCGTCCGCGTGCTGCACGCGGACGCGACCGATCGCGAGTGGCAGGAGGAGATCGAGGACGGCGACTGGGTGCTCGCCGCCAACCTCCCGTACAACGTCGCGACACGCCTGGTGCTGGACACCCTCCGGAACGTGCCTCAGGTGCGTCGGCTGGTCGTGATGGTGCAGCGTGAGGTGGGGGAGCGCCTCGTCGCAGGCCCCGGCGAGGATCCGTACGGGATCCCTAGCGTCCGGGTCGCCTATCGGGCGGAAGGATCTCTCGTCCGCCGTGTCCCGCCGTCGGTGTTCTGGCCTCGCCCCAGGGTCGAGTCGGTGGTGGTCCGGCTGGTGCGCAGGGACGAGGCGCCGGTCGCGGTCGACGAGGAGCGCCTCTGGACCGTCGTGGACGCCGGGTTCGCGGAGCGGAGGAAAACGATGCGGAACGCACTCCGGCGGCTCGGCATCGACGGCGACGATGCTGATCGCGTCCTGGCGGGCGCTGCCGTCGACCCCTCGGCGCGGGCCGAGACCCTGTCGCTGGAGGACTTCGCACGGATCGCGGAGGCACTCCCGAAATGACGGCGCTCGGTGCACCGGCGTACGCGAAGGTGAACGTGTTCCTGCGCGTCCTCGGGCGCCGCGACGACGGTTACCACGACATCGAGACGCTCCTCCTCCCGATCTCGTTCGCGGACCACGTGACCGTGGAGCCCGCGGGAGAGCTGACGCTTTCCCTCGACGGGCCTGCCGCCGCAGATGTCCCACGGGACGACACGAACCTCGCGCTCCGCGCGGCTCGCCTCTTGGCGGCCGAGGCCGGCGGAGAGGGTCCCCCGGGCGCACGGATCACGATCGAGAAGCGGATCCCGACCGCCGCCGGCCTCGGCGGCGGTTCGGCCGACGCCGCCGCGACCTTCCTGTTGCTCGACTCGCTTTGGGGAACGGGACTGGGTCGCGACGGGCTCGTCCGCCTGGCTGCCCAGGTCGGTTCGGACGTCCCCGCGTTGCTCCTGGGGGAGCCTGCCTACTGCCGTGGTCGTGGCGAGGTCGTAGAGCCGGTGCTCTTACAGACGACGACATGGGTCGTGAAGCCCTTCGCCTTCGGTGTGTCCTCCGCAGATGCCTATGCGTGGTGGGACGACGCTGCGGGGACGGGCCCCGATCCGGGAGCCCTGATCGCCGCGGCGGAGGCAGGCAACGACGAGCTCCTCGGAAGTGCCCTTTTCAACGATCTCCAGGGGCCCGTCGCCGCACACCATCCCGAGATCGCGGAGACGATCGCGGCGTTCACCGAGGCCGGTGCTCGCGGTGCCGTGATGAGTGGCTCGGGCCCGACCGTGGTCGCCCTGTGCTCGTTCGCGTCGGCCCAGGATGTCGCCGACGCCGTCCCCGGGTCGTTCGTCGTGGACGCGCCTCCGAGGCCACCGATGCCTGCGAGAATCGCCGATGAACCCTCCGGGGTGGTCTAACGGCAAGACACGGGCCTTTGGAGCCTGGTATGGAGGTTCGACTCCTCCCCCCGGAACCAAGCGGTGCCTCCGGTCGGCTTTACGGCAGTCGCCCTTGTGCTTGACACTGCCTCCGTGCAGACGTGTGCGTCGTGCGGTACATCGAATCCAGACCCCGCGAGGTTCTGTAACGCCTGCGGCGAGCGACTTGCGTCGCTCGAAGCGCCGCCCCGTCGACGCATCGTGGCCGCCCTCTTCTGCGATCTGGTCGGTTCCACGGAACTCGCCGAACGAACGGACCCGGAGGTCCTGCGACGCATCTTTGACCGCTACTTCGAAGCGATGCGCGGATCGATCGAGCGGCACGGCGGCACCGTCGAGAAGTTCATCGGCGACGCGGTCGTCGGTACGTTCGGGATCCCGACCGCGCACGAGGATGACGCACTCCGAGCCGTGCGGGCGGCGCTGGAGATGCGATCCGCCGCCGCCGACCTCGACCGCGAGATCGGTGGTCGCGATCGGCGGATCCGGGTCCGCATCGCGGTCGATGCGGGAGAGACGTTCGCTGACGACGTCGCCGCGGTCGAGGGCCGGATCGCCGGTGATGTCTTCAACACCGCGGCGCGGCTTCAATCGACGGCGCATGCCGGCGACGTCCTGATCTCTGCCGCGGCTGAGCGGCTCTCGCGAGGCCATCTACGAACCGAGCCGGTGGGGCCACACCGGTTGAAGGGCAAAGCCGAACCGGTCCAGGTCCTTCGCGTCCTCGGCGTTCGCGAGGCGCCGCCTCCGCCACAGACGCCGTTCGTCGGCCGATCGCGCGCCATGACCATGCTCGAGCAGGCGTTGGGGGACGCCCTCGAAGGCGAGGCGTGCGTCCTCGTCACGGTCCTCGCTCCGCCTGGGGTGGGCAAGTCCAGACTGGGCGAGGCCTTCGCGGATGTCGTCCGAGGCCGCGCTCGCGTCCTCGTCGCACAGACGCCATCGTACGGAGAGGGCGTCACATTCTCGCCGCTCATCGAGCTCCTCACGACCGCCGCCGACGTCCCGGCCGCCGACGCCGAGGCAGTTGCATCCGCGCTTCGAGGACGTCTCGTCGCCGAACCGGACGGATCGGCAGTTGCGGATCGACTCGCGCAGGTCCTCGGCGTGCATGAAGCGCTGGCGGCCGATGCGTCGTGGGCCGTCCGCCGCCTCCTCGAAGTGCTTTCCGCTGACCAACCGCTCGTCGTGATCCTCGATGACGCGCACTGGGCGGAGGAGCCGATGCTCGACATCGTCGAGTCCGTCGTCGATCGGTTCCATGGTCCACTTCTCGTGCTCTGTCTCGCGCGGCCCGAGCTGCTCGACCGCCGACCGACATGGGCGGCGGGGAAGCCTCGCACCGTCACGACGACTCTCCCGCCGCTCGCGCGCTCCGACACCCGACGGCTTGCAGAGGCATTACTTGCGGACGCACCCGAGCCCGTGATCGATCGCGTGTGCGAAACGGCCGAGGGAAATCCGCTGTTCCTCGAACAGCTCGCGGCGATGCTCAGCGACCGCGGATCCCTCGTCGACGGTCGATGGCGCGGCGCCAGCGATGGCGAGGTCGAGATCCCCTCGACCGTGCAGGCGCTCTTGGCGGCACGCGTGGACGCCCTCGATGCCCCAGCGCGAACGATCTTGGAGCACGCGTCGGTCGAGGGCCGCCGCTTCCGCATCGCCGCGGTTCGTGCACTCGGCGACGTCCCCGCGGAGACGGCGCTCGATCGCGGGCTGCTGACGCTCGAACGCCGCGGGCTCATCGACGCCGAGGACGAGGCGGCGGGTCGGTGGCGATTCGCTCACGCTCTGATCGCGGAAACGGCATATCGCGGCATCTCGAAGGAGCTTCGAGCCGCGCTCCACGAACGGCTCGCCGCGTGGCTTCTCTCCGAGGATGCCGGTCAGCCAGACGTTGATGAATCGGCCGCCCGCCACCTTGAGCGCGCGTTCCACCTGCGCGAGGAGCTGGGCATCCGTGACGAGTCCTCACGTGCGCTCGCGGAGCAGGCTGGGCTGCTGTTCGCCGACGCGGGATCGCGCGCGTTCGCCGGCGTGGATCTGATCGCGGCGCGCGACCTCCTGGGCCGCGCGGCGCGCTTGCTGCCGACGGAGTCGTCCCGGCGGCTCGACCTGCTCCCGAGCCTCGGCGTTGCGCTCACCGAGACCGGGCGGCCCGACGAGACGGAGGCGTTGCTCGTCACCGCGATGGACCAGGCGCGCTCCGCCGGATCCGAGGGTGCCGCGCTGAGGGCGAGGATCCAGCTGTTGGCGAACCGCGTGTACCGCTCACCAACCCAGCCCGAGATCGAAGCGGCGGCGGTCGAGGCGCATGCGGCGGCGGAGGCGCTCGAGGCGCTCGGTGATGGCGTCGGGCTCGCCGAGGCGGCGATCGCGATCGAGTATCTCGGATGGATGCGCGGTGACCTCGAGGAGCATCGCCTGTGGGGGATGCGGGCCGTGCGCCACGGTCTCGCGGCAGGGCGGCCGCGCGAGGCAGCACAGGGGGTGGCCGACGCCGTCCTCGCGACGGCCTACGGACGGGTGCCTTTCGACGGCTTCCTTGAGGTGGCGAAAGAGTTCGAAGCGATCGCCGAGCATCCGTTGACCGCGGGCGCATCGGCGGCATTGCGTGCGATGGCAGCGTTGGGCGCCGGGGACGACGACACCTTCGAGCGGCAGGAGCGGGCGCGGCGCGAGGTGCTCGAGCGACACGGTCTGCCATGGCTTGCGGCCGCGCACGGGCTCGTGATCGCGGCCCTCGAAACGTGGACGGGGCGGGCCGAAGTGGCCGAGCAGCGGTTGCTGGAGGCACGCGAGGTGCTATCGGCTGCCGGCGATGTCTGGTGGCTCGGTACGATCGACTCCCTTCTGTGCAGGGCCCTGGCGGCACAAGGCCGGCATCGCGAGTTCCTGACGCACGCCGACGCGTTCGAGGCCTCCGACCTGGTCCCCGATCGCGACACGCTGGTGCGGCGACCGCTGGTGCGCGCCCGAGCGCTCCTCATACGGGGCTCGACCGCCGACGCCGAGGACGCGGCGCGCAGAGCGCTCGCCGCCGTTGAGGGATCGGATCTCATCCTCTCGTATGCGGAGGCAGACCTGATGCTCGCGGACGTCCTCGAGGCGCGCGGTCGTGGCCAGGATGCCGCGGCCGCCCGCGAGCACGCCGTGAGTCTCCTGGAAGCGAAGCGGTTCCGGGGCGCACTGGAGCATCTCGCTAGCTCTGAAGTCGGGTAGCGTCCCAGCTACGCGAGGGCGTAGAGTCGCGCAGTCGACGAAGCCGCTTGCTGTCCCGTATCGGGAGGCGAGGCTCGGTGTGGGGACTGGGAAGGTGACTGCTTGTCCGGGAGCGACCTTGACGCCCGAGTCAAGCTCGCTGGGTCCGACGCGGCCGGCCAGCGGAGTAAGCACTCAAAGCCCGCCGAGCGAACGACACACGGTCTGCCACCTTGTCAAGTTCGGGCGGAGCGCAGAGCTTGACGAGCAGGTCAGCATGTGTCGGAGGCTCGGCCTATCCTCCCCCCGCACACTCCCCGTCAGCGTCCCGACCCTTGCGGCGCCACGCCTCGCGGCCGTATGGGACCATGGCCCCGCCCTTCCCCCCGATGCCCCGACGATCGACGAGGACTGAAGGACGGACGTGGGGACGACACCCAAGCGCACATCCCGCTCGCTCGCCGCCGTGGTGCTCGCTGCGGGCAAGGGCGAGCGCCTGAAGTCGGGCACCCCCAAGGTCCTCCACCAGGTCTGCGGCCGACCCGTCCTGTGGCACACCCTCCAGGTCGTGCGCGCCGCGAAGCCTGAGCGCATCGTCGTGGTCGTCGGTCACGGCGCCGAGGATGTTCGCGAGGCCGTCGAGTCGTGGGGGCTGAAGCCGGCCCCCGTCTTCGTGGAGCAGGCCGAGCAGCTCGGTACCGGCCATGCGGTTCAGCTCGCCGAGAAGGCCGTGGGTAAGGCGGACGATGTGCTCGTCGCCAACGGCGACTTCGACCCGATCACCACCCCCGACCTGAAGAAGCTCCTGGCCTCTCACCGGCGGACCGCCGCGGCGGTCACGCTGGGATCGACGAACCTCGACCGGCCGGGCGGGTACGGCCGCGTCGTGCGAGAGGGCTCCCGGGTCGTTGACGTGATCGAAGGCCGCGACGCGCCGCCCGACGTCCGGAAGATCCACGAGGTGGCGACGAACTGGATCGCGTTCCGGCGCGACCTCCTCTACGCGACGCTGCCGCTCCTCGACCGGGAGAACCGCCAGCGCGAGTACTACCTGAACCGGGCGATCTCGATCCTCCTCGACAAGGGAGAACGCGTCGACGCCGTCGTCTGCGACACCGGAGGCGTCCTGGGCGCCAACACGCGGGCCGGGCTCGCCGGGCTCGAGACGCTGATCCGGCGCCGCACGAACGAGTCGCACATGGCCGCCGGCACCCGCCTGATCGATCCGGCCGCCACGTACATCGACGTCGACGTGCGCATCGGCAAGGACACCGTCGTCTACCCGAACACGTTCCTCGAGACCGGCGTCTGGATCGGCAAGGGGTGTGCGATCGGGCCCTCCGCCGCGATCGCCCGCTCGCGGATCGGGGACCGCTCGGTCGTGTGGTTCTCGGTCCTCGAGGATGCCCGGGTCGGCAAGGATTGCGAGGTGGGCCCGTTCGCCCGCCTGCGGCCCGGAGCGATCCTGGAGGATGGTGCCCTCGTGGGGAATTTCGTCGAGGTCAAGGGCTCCCGGATCGGCAAGCGTTCGAAGGCGAAGCACCTGACCTATATAGGGAACGCGGAGGTCGGGGCTGACGTGAACGTCGGCGCCGGGACCGTCTTCGTGAACTACGACGGCTACGAGAAGCACACCACCGTGGTCGGCGACGGGGCGCGGATCGGGTCGGATACGATGTTGGTGGCGCCTGTCAAAGTCGGCAAGGGCGCCGTGACGGGGGCAGGTTCCGTGATCACGAAGGACGTGCCGGCCGGCGCGCTCGCGGTCGAGCGGGTAGACCAGAAGACCGTGAAGGGCTACCGGAAGCGGGCCGACGAGAAGCACGGCTCGAAGGGGAAGCGGTAGGGGGGCGACCGTGGAGATCATCACCAAGAAGCGGATGATGCTGTTCTCCGGCACGATCCATCCGGCGCTCGGCAGCGAGATCGCCGACAACCTCGGCATCCCCGTGAGCCACAGCGAGCTCCGGCGCTTCGCATCGGGAGAGATCTACTTCCGTTCCGAGGAGAGCGTGCGCGGAGCCGACGTCTTCGTCGTGCAGTCGCACTACGAGCCGGTGAACGAGGCGTTGATGGAGCAGCTGATCATCATCGACGCGATGAAGCGCGCGTCCGCCAAGCGGATCAACGCCGTGATCCCGTACTACGGGTACTCGCGGCAGGACCACAAGGCGCTCTCCCGGGAGCCGATCAGTGCCAAGCTGGTGGCCGACCTGCTCTCGACGGCCGGCGCCGACCGCGTGATCTCGGTCGACCTCCATTCCGGACAGATCCAGGGCTACTTCGATTTCCCGTTCGACCACCTGACGGCCCTCCCCATCCTGGCCGACTACTTCAAGGACGAGCTGGGGCTGCACGGCGACAACCTCGTGGTGGTGGCTCCGGACGCCGGGCGGATCAAGACCTCGGAGAAACTCCGCGAGTACCTCCACGCCGACCTGGCCTTCCTCTACAAGCGCCGTTCACGGAAGGAGGCCCACAAGATCGAGGAGATGGCGGTGGTCGGTGAGGTCGAAGGCCGGCCGTGCGTGATCGTCGACGACATGATCGACACGGCCGCCACGATCTCGAAGGGCGTTCAGGTGCTCGCGGAGATGGGGGCGGGTCCGATCTTCGTCGGCGCGACCCACGGTCTGTTCAGTGGCAAGGCTCGCCAGTTGCTTGAGGAAGCCCCGATCGAGCAGGTGGTCGTCACGAACACGGTGCCGATCACCGAGGAGCGGACCTTCGCGAAGCTGAAGGTGCTGTCGATCGCGCCGCTCATCGCGAACGGTCTGCGCGCGGTGTTCGAGGACTCCTCGGTCTCCGAGATCTTCGGCGGCGACAACCAGGTCTAGCCGACCGGAAGCCCGAGCGGCCGGAGATCCTCGGGTCCCGCATCTGCGTGTACGCGAAGCGGTCGCCGATGTCGTTCCGCGCGTACCTGTTCATCCGCCTTTCGTTCCAGGGCTCGATCCCGCAGTCGTAGCAGTGGGGGATGTCTTCGGGCAGGCGGTCGGGTGGAGGCGTGGGCGGACGCAGCTCGTCGCCGTCGTACCCCTCCGTGACGCCGTCCACACCAAAAACCGGCCGAACAGGTGATCCGTCGTCCGATTCTCCTTGATGACGAACACGACGTGTTTGATCGGCCATCGCGTCTCGAACGCCGAGCCGTCGGTGCGTGCCGGTCGATGCACGACCGCTGGTACGATGACCGGCCGCATCGCCTTCGAAAAGGACCTCTGACCTGCCATGGAAGCCATCCTTCACGCCGAACCTCGCACCGAGAAGGGCAAGGGCCCCGCACGACGTCTGCGGGCCAGCGGACGTGTCCCCGCGACCCTCTACGGCGCCGGTGTGGACGCCACGTCGATCCACGTGAGCGCCCTCGACCTCCTTCACGTCTTCCACGCGATGGGCCAGGCGAGCGTCCTGGTCGACCTGAAGCTCGACGGCCACGAGTACCTCACGATCGCTCGTGAGATCCAGCGCGACCTGATCCACAACCGATTCATCCACATCGACTTCATGGCGGTGCGGCGCGACGAGAAGATCACCGTGAACATCGAGCTCCACGAGATCGGCGATTCGGTAGGCGTGCACGCCGGCGGCGTCATCGAGCACCACCTCCGCGAAGTGGAGATCGAGAGCCTGCCGGCCAACGTCCCCCAGCGGATCGAATTCGACATCACGTCGTTGAAGATCGGTGATTCCCTCCGCGTGGGAGACCTCACGCCGCCCGAGGGCGTCGAGTTCCTGACCGACCCCGACACGATGGTGCTCGCGGTCGTGGAGCCCGCGATGATGGACACCGAGCTCGATCTTGCCGTGGCAGGCGAGGAAGCCCCGGAGGCGGCGCCGGAGGAGGCTGCCGCCGAGGGCGAGGTTCCCGAGGGCGAAGAGGGCGAGGAAGGCGAGTCCGCCGAGGGCGAGGGTGGCGAGGGCGCCGGATCCGAGGGTGGAGCCGAAGGCGAGTCCAAGGCCCCCGAGGGGGACGGCGAGAGCTAGCCGATGGCCTGGCTCGTCGCCGGCCTCGGCAATCCCGGCGATCGATTCGCGAGGACCCGGCACAACGTCGGCCGGATGGTCGCCGAGGACCTCGCCGACGAGGCCGGCGAGCGGTTCCGGAAGGTGCGCTTCCTCCCCGTGGAGACCGCCGAGATACGGGTCGGCGACGAGCGGCTCCTGCTCGCCCGCTCGACCCGGTTCATGAACGAGTCGGGTCCGTCGTACGCCTCCCTGGCGAAGAAGCAGGGGATCGAGTCGTCGCAGCTCATCGCCGTCCACGACGAGCTGGACATCCCTGCAGGCACGATCCGGGTCAAGGTCGGTGGTGGCAACAGCGGTCACAACGGACTGCGCTCGCTCGATCAGGCTCTTCGAACCCCGGAGTACCTGCGGGTCCGGGTCGGCATCGGCCGCCCGCCGGGTCGGCAGGATCCGGCGGATTTCGTGCTCCAGCCCGTGGGCTCGCGTGATGAAGCGGGCCTCGCGCTCCTCGTGAGCCACGCGGCCGATGCCGTGCGGTCGCTGATCACCGAGAGCCTCGAGCGGACGCAGGATCGCTTCAATCGCTCCGCTCCCAGCTCGTAGCCGCCCGTAGGGCGAACGGGGGACTTCCCCCTTCAGGTCGATCGAGCCGGGCCGATACCTCAAGCATGGTGCAACGCCCCTGTCCCGTGAGGCGTGGCCTTCTTCGAGGCCGCCTCCTCACACTGCCTTCTCATGGCCCGTGCATGCCCCGGCACGGGGAGGTGGTCCGTGACCACCGCTTCTGACACACCAGTCATCCCCGCCGTTGCCACCAAGGCCCGCGGACGGCTCGTCGTGTGGGCCTACGAACTCTTGGTCGCGATCCCGTTGATCGCCTATCTGGGCTGGGAAACGTGGCGAGCGCCCAGCGATTTCCTCGACTGGCGGATCTTGGTGTGGGCCGGCGCGATCGCACTCGTGCACCTCATGCCCATACCGCGGAGGATGCCCTTCCCGTTCAGTCTGAGCTTCCCTTTGCAGTTGTCGGTCGCTCTGCTGTATCCGCCACCTGTGGCGGCCGCCATCGTGTTGGCTGCGTCGATCGACCAGGAGGAGCTCCGCGGAGAGCATCCCCCCCTCACGATCGTCTTCCGGCATGCGCAGGTCGCCCTGTTCGTACTGGCGCAAGGAACGATCTTCCATAGCCTGACCGCTCTCGATGACCGATGGTTCGTGGTCGGCTCGGTGGTGATCCTGACCGCACTCATCGGCTACGCGATCAGCACCATGGTGACCGCCGAGTGGCAGACGCTTCGATACCGCCATCGTCTCGATCACGTGCTGCGCGCGATGCACGAAGGAGTGATGGCGGAGTTCCTGATGTCGTACCTGGGCCTCGCGTTGTTCAGCGTCCTGGTCGCCATCACGACCGAGCGGATCGGTCTCTGGGCGATCGCGGTGTTCATCGCGCCGCTCGCATTCGCCTGGCAGATGTTGCACCGGACGCATTCCTTGGAGCTCGCGACAGAAGAGCTCGCCCGGAAGCAGGCCGAGAACGAATATCAGGCGTCGCACGACCACCTCACCGACCTTCCCAACCGTCTGTTGTTCCTGCGGAGCCTCGCGACGGCGATCGAGGAAGCCGGGGACGCCGGTGGGAAGATCGGCGTGATGTTGATGGACCTCGATCACTTCAAGGAGGTCAACGACGCGCTCGGGCACCATTTCGGCGACGAGCTCCTCGCGGCGATCGGGCCGCGGATCGCCCAGTCGCTCCGCGAGGGTGATCTCATGGCCAGGCTCGGTGGCGACGAGTTCGGGGTGCTGCTGACGAACCTCGCCGACGAAGAGACGGCCTCGGTCGTCGCGGAAAAGATCGTCGAAGGTCTCCGCCGACCGATCCGTGTCGAGGAGCTCGACCTCGATGTCTCCGGCAGCGTGGGCGTGGCGTTGTATCCCGCGCATTCGGAGGATCCCGAGATGTTGCTCCGCCACGCGGACGTCGCGATGTACGCGGCCAAGGAATCGGGTCTCGGCTTCGAGGTCTACGACGAGATCATCGACCGGTACAAACCCGAGCTCCTGACCCTCGTGACGCAGGTGCGCCCCGCGATCGAGGACAACCAGTTCCGGATGTACCTGCAGCCGAAGATCCGGCTGTCGGACGGACGCGTCGCCGGCGCCGAGGCGTTGATCCGCTGGGAGCACCCGACGCTCGGGCGACTGTCTCCCGCCGACTTCATCCCGATGGTCGAGAAGACCGTCCTCCTGAAGCCGTTGACGTATTGGGCGATCGAAGATGTGGTGCGCACGCTGCGATCGTGGGCGGACTACGACGTCCGGCTTCCGGTGGCGGTCAACCTGTCACCGCGGAGCCTGCTCGACCAGGACCTGCCCGACCTGGTGGGCGGCCTCCTCGAGCGGTTCGACGTGCCGGCGGCGCTCCTGAAGCTCGAGCTGACCGAGAGCTTCCTCGTCGCCGACTCGGGCCGATCCGACACCGTCTTGAATGAGCTGGCTCGACTGGGTGTGGGGTTGTCGATCGACGACTTCGGGACGGGGTTCTCCTCGCTCTCCTACCTGAAGAGTCTGCCGATCGAGGAACTCAAGATCGACCGCTCGTTCGTGTCGCACATGCTCGTGCGGGCCGACGACTTCACGATCGTCCGCGCCACCGTCGAGCTGGGTCGCAACCTCGGGCTCCGTGTCGTCGCGGAGGGCGTCCAGGACCGGGAGACGTTCGACCGGCTCGGCGACTTCGGATGCGACGAGGCGCAGGGCTTCTACATCGCGAAGCCCCTCGACCCCGAGGCGTTCTGGCTGTGGTTGTCCGCGCGTGAGGCGGAGTTCCACGTCGAGGACGAGCCTGGCGCCGCGCCCACAACTGCAGAGCCCCCTTTCGATGGCCGCCCCATGGATCGCCGCGCCACGGACGGCCGCGCCGCGAAAGACCGGACCGGCGGAAGGCTCCGCGCCGTCTAGAATCCCTTCTTCGGGACCCCGTCGCGACCGCGACGGGGCTGTTCGCGTTGCCGCGTCGGGATCCGGGGAGGTGGGATGTCCCTCAGGGAGGTGCTCCAGGCCCTCGTGACGTCGGAGCCGTTCGAGCGGCTCCTCCTCGAACGGGCCCGCCCGATCGTGGCGAGGACCGACGCGGGACAGGACTTCCTCCTGGCTGGACTGGCGGTTGCGCTGGACGCCCCGCTGATGGTGATCGCCCCCGGTCCCCGGGAGGCAGAGGAGCTCGCATCGGAGATCGGGGCATACCTCGGACCTGAGGCCGTCGCGCTCCTGCCGGCGTGGGACGCGCTTCCGTACGAGGGGATGGATCCGGCACCCGAGGTGGCGGCCCGAAGGGCCGACGCACTCGGGCGCCTCCGCGCCTCCGAGGGCCCATTCGTCCTCGTCGCCCCGTACCTCGCGGCGATGCAGCGGGTGCCGCCGACCCTCGGGACGGTGGCTCCGCTGCAGCTCGCAGCGGGCGTGGAGTTGGCGCCGGACATGCTCGCCGAGCGGCTCTCCGATCTCGGCTACGTCCGGGTCGACGTGGTCGAGCACCGAGGGGAGTTCGCCGTCCGGGGAGGTGTCGTCGACGTGTTCCCGGGCATCGCTCGTCGCCCGGCGCGGCTGGAGTACTGGGGCGATGAGATCGAGCGCCTCCGTGAGTTCTCACCCTCGACGCAGCTCTCGACGCAAGAGATGGTTGCGATCGAGGTCTCGCAGGTGAGAGAGCTCCTGCCCGACGACGAGCTCCGCTCGGTCGCGGCACGCCGTGCCCCCGAGATGCCCGATCGGTTCCGCGACGGGCTCCAGCGGCTGGCCGATGGGCTGCGCTTCGAGGGCACCGACACGCTGGCCCCGTTCCTCTTCGACCACATGCCGACACCCGGGGAGCTCCTGCCGGCCGGCTCCTGGGTCGTGTTGACCCAGGCCCAGCGCACCCTCCAGAGAGCCACACAGACGCACGCGGAGGCGGATGCGCTCGCCGCGGCGATCGACTGGCCGGGCCCGACGATGCTCGCGCCGCTCGAGGCCGCGATCGAGGGCCACGTAGAGCTCCGACTGAGTGAGTTCACCGAGGGGATCGATCTCGCGATCTCAGGCTGGGGGACCGCCGAGGGGAACCCCGACGAGCTCGCGAACCGTCTCGAACGCGCCGCGGCCGCCGGCACGAGGATCGTGCTGGTCGGCCGCGGTCACGGTTCGCTGCAGCGGGCCGCCGAGGTCGTCGGCGATCTTCCGGCCGAGCGGATCGAAGCGCCGCTCGCGTCCGGCTTCCTCTTCGAGCCGGGCCGTCTGGCCGTCGTCACCGAGGAGGACCTGTTCGGCTCCCGGCGCCACACGAGGAGCGCGCCGAGGTTCGCCAGCCGAGCGACCGCGTCGGTCGCCGATGAGCTGGAACCCGGCGACTTCGCGGTCCATCGGATCCACGGGGTTGGCAGATACGGCGGGGTCGTTCACCGTGAGCTGGCGGGCGCGGAGCGCGACTACCTGATCCTGGAGTACGCCAGCAACGACAAGCTGTACGTCCCGTCGGAGCAGGTCGGCATGGTTGCGAAGTACCTGGGTGGGGACGCCCCCCGGCTCCATCGCCTCGGAGGGTCGGACTGGGCGCGCGCAACGGCGAAGGTCAAGCGCGCCGTCAAGGACATGGCCGGGGAGTTGGTGCGCCTCTACAGCGCCCGGATGGCCGTCCCGGGGCACGCGTTCGGTCCGGATACGCCGTGGCAGCTCGAACTGGAGGACGCGTTCCCGTACGAGGAGACACGCGACCAGGTGACCGCGATCGACGAGGTCAAGGCGGACATGCAGCAGCCGATCCCGATGGATCGACTGGTCTGCGGCGACGTGGGGTTCGGGAAGACCGAGATCGCCGTCCGTGCCGCCTTCAAGGCCGTGATGGACGGCAAGCAGGTCGCGGTCCTGGTGCCGACGACGTTGCTCGCGGAACAGCACTTCGTGACGTTCGGCGAACGGTTCGCGCCGTATCCGGTGAAGGTGGCGATGCTCTCCCGATTCCTGTCGCCGGCGCAGCAGAAGGACGTCGTCGCGGACGTGACGGCCGGCCGCGTGGACGTGGTGATCGGCACACACCGGCTGCTCGGCGCCGACGTCTCCTTCCGGGACCTCGGTTTGTTGATCGTCGACGAGGAGCAGCGGTTCGGCGTCGCACACAAGGAACGCCTGAAGCGGTTCCGGGCGCATGTCGACGTCCTCACGATGACGGCGACGCCGATCCCGCGCACGCTCGAGATGGCGCTCACCGGGATCCGACAGATGTCGACGGTCGACACGCCGCCGGAGGACCGGCAACCGGTGCTCACCTACGTCGGCGGCTACGACGAGGGGCTCGCCCTCGGCGCCGTTCGCAGAGAGCTCCTGCGCGAAGGCCAGGTGTTCTGGGTCCACAACCGCGTCGCGACGATCGATCGGCAGGCCGCCTGGCTGCAGCAGCAGCTGCCCGAGGCTCGGATCGTGATGGCGCACGGGCAGATGGACGAGGACACGCTGGAACGACAGATGGTCCGATTCTGGGATCGCGACGCCGACGTCCTCGTCTGCACGACGATCATCGAGTCCGGACTCGACGTGTCGAATGCGAACACCCTGATCGTCGACCGCGCCGACAAGCTCGGGCTTGCGCAGCTGTACCAGCTGCGCGGACGTGTCGGGAGGAGCGGAGAGCGCGCGTTCGCGTACTTCTTCTTCCCACCGGTCCGGGAGCTCACCGAGGAGGCGCACGAGCGCCTGGGGACGATCTCGCGTCACCAGGCGCTCGGGTCCGGGTTCCGCATCGCGCTCCGGGACCTCGAGATCCGTGGCGCCGGCAACCTCCTCGGCGCGGAACAGCACGGGCACATCGCTGCGGTCGGCTTCGATGCGTACTGCCGGATCCTCCAGCAGTCGGTCGCGAAGCTGCAGGGTGAGCCCATCGTGGAAGAGAAGGAGCTGCGGATCGACCTGCCGGTGCGGGCGTTCGTGCCCCCCGGCTGGGTGGCGCAGGAATCCCTGCGGCTCGAGCTGTACCGCCGGATCTCGCTCGCCGGGGATCACGACGTGCTGGAGCGGATCCGCGAGGAGACCATCGATCGCTACGGGGCCCTTCCCACGGAGGTGGAGACCCTGTTCGCGGTCGCGTCCCTCCGGGTCACCAGCTGGTTGCTCGGGGTCGAGGAGGTGTCCACCTATCGCGAGCAGGTGCGCATCCGCCCGGTGGAGCTCCCGGAGGCCATGCGGCTGGACGTCGCGGAGCGGGTGCCGAGTGCGACCTTCCACGAGGCGAAGCGAACGCTCAACCTGGCGCCGGAACGGATCGCGAGCACCGAGCTCCCGGCATGGGTGGAGGCCCGGCTGCGAGAGGCGATCGGCGACGCCGTTGCCATCGCTCACGAGGCTCGCCGGTAAACTCGTCCCTCTGATGTCTGTTCCCCGTTCCGCTCGCGTGCTCCTGATCGTCCTGGCCTTGAGTGCCTGCGGACTGAGCAAGCCCGAGGTCGCGCGTGTGGGCGATCAGGACATCCAGGATGCGGACCTTCGAGAGGCCGTCGGCCTGCAGGAGGCGCTGGCGGACCTGCAGGGGACCGTGTGCGGAGGCGAGGCCGCCGCGGGCGGAGAGGGTGAGGGCGCCGCGTGCAACCGGATCGCGCTTTCCGGCGAACTGCTGTGGCTGGCGGTCGCCGGGTACGCGGACACCAACGACATCACCGCCGCCGACGACGAGGTCGAGGGGGCCATCTCCCAGCTCGAGGGGCAGTTCGGCCCCGACGTGCTGGAACAGGCGCTCGACGCGCACGACGTGACGCGCGACGATCTCTTCGAGCTCGGTCGGAGGATCCTCACGATCCGTGCCGTGCGGGGAGCGATCGCCGAAGAACGAGTCGGGGCCGAGGAACTCCGCTCTCAGTACGAGCAGCGGGCGCTCGAATTCACGACCGTGGACGCGAACCACATCCTCGTCGAGACCGAGGCGGAGGCGCGGAGCGTCTTCCGACGTGTGCACGACGCCTCGGAGGCCCGGTTCAAGGCGCTCGCCCGCAAGGTCTCGACCGAGCCCGGCGCGCAGGACAGCGGCGGGAGCCTCGGGAGCGCTCCCGCGACGCAGTACGTGCCCGAGTTCGCCGACGTGACGGTCGCCCTCGAACCCGGAGAGGTCTCGCGCCCCGTGCACACGCAGTTCGGCTGGCACGTGATCTACCTGGTCGACAAACAGGTCACGCCGTACGCCGAAGCGAAGGCGGGGCTGCTCGAGCCGCTCGCCGATCGCGAGTTCCAGGGATGGCTGTCGGATCGTGCCGAGGAGCTGGGCGTCGAGGTCAACCCGAAGTACGGGCGCTTCGAGCCCGACACCTTCTCGCTGGGCGCCGTCCGAAGCACCGATCCGGAAGGTGAACCCGCTTCGCCCTCGCCGTGAGCGGCGATCGTCCGGATCCGACGTCGCACGTTCCGGCCGGTCCCGTTCCCTCGTCCGAGGAGGGTCGCCGCGTGCTCGACCTCGTCAAGGTGATGGCGCGCCTCCGGGGGCCCGGCGGGTGTCCCTGGGACCGGGAGCAGACGCACGAGACCCTCGCGAGGCATCTGCTCGAGGAGACGCACGAGCTGATCGAGGCGATCGACGCCGGCGACTCCGAGGCCATCCGCGACGAGCTCGGCGATCTCTTGCTGCAGGTCGTGTTCCACGCTGAGATCGCCTCCGACGACGGGCGCTGGGACGTCGACGACGTCGCGCGGCGGCTCATCGAGAAGCTCGTGCATCGCCACCCTCACGTCTTCGGGGAGGTCGAGGTCTCCGGCGCCGAAGAGGTCCTGACGAACTGGGAGAAGCTCAAGGCGGCAGAAGGGACGGGTCCGCGGCCGGGCGTCGAGGAAGAGATCCCGACCACGCTGCCCGCTCTGGCCAAGGCGGCCAAGGTGCAGCGCCGAGCGGCCGGGTGGGGCGTCGAGTGGGGGAGCCCTGAGGCCGCGGTGGCGGCGCTCCGCGAAGAGGTCGGCGAGCTCTCGGGCGCATCGGGCGATGCGGAGCGGGAGATCGGGGAGGTCCTGTTCGCCGCCGTGGCGGCTGCCCGGAAGCTCGGCGTCGACGCCGAGAGCGCACTCCGGCGGACCACCCGCGGCTTCGCCGAGCGGTACGAGCGCTACCGGGCGCTCGCCGAGGAACGCGGCGTCGACCTGGAGCTCGTCTCCGACGAGGAGGTTCGCAACCTGTTCCGCGAAGCTCGAGACCCGTAGCCGGTTAGGCGCGTGTGAACACGGCGACCTGCCACACGCGGCGATGTGCCCCGTGTGTCTTCCGGAAGCCCGCGTCCGCGATCCGTCGATCGACCGCGTCGAGGTCGTGGACGAAGGCGCGGAACCCGCGGAACTTCCGCTCTCGCAGTCGGAACCACCTGTTCGAGATGCCGACGGACACTCGGTTGAAGCGTCCCATGAGCCCCGAGTGGATCGGGGCCGTGTACGCGAAGACGTCGCCCGCCGCGCCCAGAGAGTTCTCCAGCAGTTGATCCACGCTCGGGTAGCAGCACAGCACCCGATTCATCGCGATCACATCGTGCCGCAGGAGCGGCTCGACGGCGCCGTTGCCCACCGAGAAGGTCGCTCGGTCCGCCAGGCCGCGCTCCGCGGCGAGCGACCGGGCCTCCTCGATGGCTCCTTGGCCCAGGTCGATGCCGTCGGCGCTCGCCGCGCCCCGAGCGAGCGCCCCGAGCGCCAGGTCACCGACGCCGCAGCCGAGATCGAGCACCGTCCTTCCGTCGAGTCCCTGATCCTCCAGAGCGGCGAGCAGCGATCGCGTGATGTCGGCGGCCGTGCCCCGCTTGCGAGCCCGCGCGGCGTTCTGAGACGCCCACTCGTCGAAGCAGCAGGCCGGCGGTCGTTCGCCCGGATCCACGAGGGCAGTGTGCGTCGCCGTGCTGGCATCGGCAACCGGTATCGTCGGCCGACGTGGGCGAGGGCCGCGGCAGGATCGAGGCATATCTCCGGTGGCGGGAGGATGCCACCAGCACCCGCATCGAGGCGAGTCCCTTCGGTAGCTGCTCGAAATCCCGGGCGGCGGCTCAGCGTCGACTACGATTCGGAGCCCGATGTCACTGATCGAGTCCGTTCGCGCGCGCGAGATCCTCGACTCCCGTGGGGATCCCACGATCGAGGTGGACGTGTGGCTGGACGATGGCGCATCCGGCCGTGCCTCGGTCCCGTCGGGGGCCTCGACCGGAGCGCACGAGGCGCTCGAGCTCCGCGATGGAGAACCGAGCCGGTTCGGCGGCAAGGGTGTGCTGAAAGCGGTCGCGAACGTCCACGATGCGATCGCGCCGGCCCTCATGGGGATCGACGCGTACGAGCAGCGGTCGGTCGACCGCGCACTGTTGGACCTCGACGGTTCAGACGACAAGTCGAACCTCGGCGCGAACGCGGTTCTCGGAGCCTCTCTCGCCGCCGCGAAGGCGGCCGCCGACTCGCAAGGGCTGCCGCTCTGGCGCTCTCTCGGCGGGCCGAACGCGCACGTCCTGCCCACGCCGATGTTGAACGTGATCAACGGCGGCGTGCACGCGGACAACGAGCTCGAGCTGCAGGAGTTCATGGTGATGCCGGTCGGCGCCTCGTCGTTCTCCGAGGCGCTCCGATGGGGAGCCGAGTGCTTCCACGCGCTGAAGAGGATCCTCCACGACAAAGGCTTGTCGACGGCGGTCGGCGACGAGGGCGGGTTCGCGCCGCAGATCGCGACCGGCGCGGAGGCGCTCGAGCTGCTCCTGCAGGCGATCGAGGCGGCCGGTTTCGAGCCCGGCGGGGAGGTCGCCCTGGCCATGGATCCCGCGACGTCCGAGCTCGCGACCGGCGACGGTCGCTACCACCTGGAGGGCGCCGACCGGACCCCGGACGACATGATCGCCTTCTGGTCCGGACTCCTCGATCGCTTCCCGATCGTCTCGCTCGAGGACCCGCTCGGAGAGGACGACTGGGAGGGATGGGCCAGGCTCGTCGCGACCGCCGGCGGTCGCACCCAGATCGTCGGAGACGACCTGTTCGTGACGAACGTGGAACGGCTGGAGCGCGGTATCCGCGAACACGGCGCCAACGCGATCCTGGTCAAGGTGAATCAGATCGGCACGCTCACGGAGACCTTGGACGCGATCGCGTTGGCGCAGCGGAGCCGCTTCGGCGTGGTCGTGTCCCATCGCAGCGGTGAGACCGAGGACACCACGATCGCCGATCTCGCGGTCGCGACGAACGCCGGGCAGATCAAGGCGGGCGCTCCCTCGCGAGGCGAACGCACGGCGAAATTCAACCAGCTCCTGCGGATCGAAGAGCATCTCGGCGATGACGCACGCTACGCGGGCGCCGAACTGCTCGGTGGAGGCGGCGGATAGCAGTGCGCATGACGGCCCCTTCCCCTGCCGTCTCTGCCGGCGCCGTCCGGACACGAGACGCCTCGCCGCGCCGGCGCCGTCGCGCGCGCCTGACGGCGCGCGCGACCGTTCTGCTGACGCTCATCTTCGGCGTGCTCGCCCTTTCGGTCGCGCCCGCGCGGATGTACTTCGAGCAGAAGGCGGAGCTCGCTCGGTTCGAGATGCAGGCTGCGGCACTGGAGCAGAAGAACGACGCGCTCGCCGCTCGCGCCGAGCAGCTGCGCGACCGTGCATTCCTCGAGCGGCTCGCGCGCCAGTGCCTGGGGATGGTGAAACGCGGCGAGATCGCGTTCGTGGTGGTTCCGAAGGAAGGCGTGCCGGTCCCTCCCCCGGAGTGCTAGGGAGCGTGTGAGCCGACGTGAGACGAGTCTCGCGCGCTAGGCTGCGTCCCGCGGATCGAACCTGACCTCGCCCGCTTCGGCGATCATGCGATAGCCGATGCGGCGGTACACGGCGTTGGACGTCGGGTTGTCGAGGTCGGCGTACAGGAAGCAGAGGTTGCGACCGGTCCCGAGCAGCCAGCGACTCTGCTCCGCGACGAGCGTCGTCGCGTAGCCTCGCCCTCGCAGTTCGGGTGGCGTGTACACGGGGCCGATGCGCATGCCGTTCGGCGTCGCCCCGCCGTAGCCGGAGATCGACACGGGTCGGCCGCCGTCCTCCCAGAACCACAGGCCCGCATCGTCGGTGGCCGCGAGCCGCGACTCCACGAAGCGGATCTGCCGTTCCGCCTCGTTGTCCTCGGGAAGCGCCTCCTCCGCGAAGGCGACGATCCACGGGATCACCTGATCCCGATCCCCGGGAGTCACCGGGCGCGCGTTCCCCGGGGCCGCCGGGAGGGGCAGGACCTCTCGCAGCTCGTAGACCCCGTGACGAAGCACCATCGTGGCGTCCAGAGCGTTCTCCGACGTCCATGCGCCGACGAACGCCTCGAGCTCGGGGATCGCGGCGATCACGCCGGGAAGCGCCTGCCTTTCCTGGAGCAGGCGATCCACGAGCGCGTCGAGCGCCGCGTCGTCGGAGGGCTGCGCGAGCACGAGATTGAACGGATGGGTCCGGAGCGCGACGCCGGTCACGTCGTCTCCTTCTGAGACCACCCACAGGTCGAACGCCTCGTAGAGATCGGGTCGCTGGATCAGCGTGGTCGAGATCCCGAGGAGCAGGTTGTGTCGGGCCTCGTCACGCACGAGGAATGGGGTCGCCGCCTCCTGGAAGGCCACGGGGTGATCGAAGCGCCGGACGCGCATGTGCCGACGGTAGCGCAGCGAGCCCGGGGCGAGAGTCACGCGGGGTGACCTGCGGGTTCGCTCCTCGAGTCCATTGACGGCCGGCTCCGCTTCGCGCACACTGGCGCCTGTCGCGCGGGTTGGCCGCGCCTCGGATGGTCGCGCCTCGCGGCGCGCTGGATGGAAGGGATAGCTCTCATCGCAGAGATCGAAGTCGGGGCAGTGATCGACGGCACCGTGGCCCGCATCACCCCGTACGGGGCGTTCCTCCAGCTCGAAGACGGACGGCTGGGCCTCGTCCACATCTCGGAGGTCGACCGGAACTACGTCAAGGACGTGCACGATCACCTCCGCGAGGGAGACGTCGTCCAGGCGAAGGTCGTCGCCATCAAGGAGGACGGCAAGATCGATCTCTCGATCAAAGCGCTGCAGGATCCGGCACCACCCCGCGCTAGGCGCGGGTCCGATCCCGAATTCGAGCAGATGCTGAAGAAGTTCATGCGTCAGTCTGAGGAGCGGTTGGTCGACTACAAGCGCGCGGTCGAGCACAAGCGCAAGTAGTTCGTGAGTGACGAGCTCCGGGCAGCAGACCTCGAGGTGGTCCGTCAGCAACTGGGCCGCGAGCCCACCACTCCGTTCTCGGTGGTCGCTCGCTGCACCGGCGGCCATCCGCTCGTGATCCGGAACCGGCCGCTGGACGCGGATGGCCGCCCGTTCCCCACCATCTATTGGTTGACGTGTCCCGCCGCGGTGAAGGCCGTCTCGCGGCTCGAGTCCGAAGGGTGGATCGCTCGTCTCGGCGCGGATCCGGCGATCAGGGCAGGTCTGGACGAGGCCCATCGCGCCTACGCGGCCGAGCGCGGGGAGATGGTGCAGGGCGCGGAGGAGTGGGGCGGGGTCGGCGGCACGCGTCGAGGCATCAAGTGCCTGCACGCCCATCACGCGTATCACCTCGCGGGCGGAGACGATCCGGTAGGGCGGTGGACCGCCGAGCGGGCGGAGCCGATCCACGGGATCGGGCCGGCCGGCCGGGTGGCGGCGATCGATCAGGGCACGAACTCGACCCGGCTCCTGGTGCTCGAACCCCGAGGTGTGGGCGAGGACCCGGTGGAGATCACGCGAGACATGCGCATCACGCGTCTGGGGAAAGACGTGGATCGCACCGGCAGGCTCGCGCCCGATTCGATCGAACGGACGCTGAGCGTTGTCGCCCGGTTCGTCCGCCGAGCTCACGCGTTGCACGCGGAGCGCATCCGCCTCGGGGCCACCAGCGCCGTTCGTGACGCCGCCAACAGGCAGGAGCTCTTCGGGCCTCTCCGGAGGCTGATCGACACCGACCCTGAGGTGATCGACGGGGAGCGAGAAGCCGCGCTCTCGTTCCTCGGAGGGACGCGAGGCCTCGATCCCTCCGACGGACCGTTCCTCCTGATCGATATCGGCGGCGGGTCCACGGAGTTCGTCTCCGGACGGACGCCGGAGATCGTGGACCACGCGATCTCCACGCAGATGGGGAGCGTCCGGCTCACCGAGCGGGTCCGACCCTCCGACCCACCATCGGAAGACGATCTGCGGGCGTTCGAAGCCTTGATCGAGCCGCACCTCGACGAGGTCGAGCGAGCCGTGCCGGCTCGGGACGCTCGAACGCTCGTCGCCGTCGCGGGCACGGCGACCACCCTCCAGGCGTGCGCCCTCGGTCACGAGCACTACGACCCGGACCTGATCCACCGATCCACCCTCACGCTCGCGGACGCCGAGCGGACCCTGCGGGAGCTGGCCGCGATGACGAACGCAGAGCGGGCCGCGATCCCGGTGATGCCGACGGGACGAGGCGACGTGATCGTGGCGGGCGCGATCATCCTGGTGAACGCGATGCGGCGCTTCGGATCCGAGTGGGCGCTCGTCAGCGAGACCGACATCTTGGACGGCCTGGCCCTGGAACTGCTGGACGTCCGGTAACCTCGACCGCCGATGTCCAAACGCAGCCGAGATCGCCAGCTCGCCAAGCTTGCCGCCCGACGGCAGGCGGAGCGCGACGCTGCCATGCGCCGGCGCAACCTCATCGTCGGCATCGTGGTGGGGGTGTTCGCGGTGGTGGTGGTCGTCGTCGGTCTCGGCGTGCTGCTCGGCGATGACACCGACGCCGCGGCGCCATCATCGACCCCGTCGAGCAGCCCTTCGCCGAGCGCGTCGCCCTCCGCAGCACCCGGTACGAAGTCCGGGACGCTCACCCCCACCGCCGCCAACGACTCCGGCGAGGTGGCGTGCGGCGCGGAGGCGCCGGCCAAGGCCGGCAAGCCGAAGCCGCAGTTCGCGGGTCCTCCGCCGATGACGATCGACAGGAACGCGACCTACACGGCCACGATGGTGACGTCGTGCGGCACGATCGTGATCGAGCTCGATGCGAAGCGCGCCCCGCAGACCGTGAACTCGTTCGTCTTCCTGGCGAACGAAGGCTACTTCGACGGCCAGTATTTCCATCGACTGGACACCTCGATCGACGTGATCCAGGGCGGGGATCCTTCCGGGACCGGGGGGGACGGTCCTGGCTACGCGATCCCCGACGAGCTCACGGGGAGGGAGTCCTACACACCGGGCACGCTCGCGATGGCCAACGCGGGCGCCAACACCGGCGGAAGCCAGTTCTTCATCATCACGGGTCCGAGCGGCACTAAGCTGGACGGGACCCCCAACTACACGATCTTCGGGAAGATCGTCGAGGGGCTCCGCGTCGCGCAGGAGATCCAGGTTCTGCCGATCCTGGACCCCAACGCGACGGATCTCTCCGGCCAGCGACCCGAGCACGCCGTCTACATCGAGAAGGTGACGATCGAGAAGACGGGCGGAGGCGCGTAGCGGCGTCGCTCAGTTCCCACCGGGCTCAGCGAGCCAGGTATCGATGCCCTCGAAGATCACCGACTTGAGCTCGTCGTCGGCGAAGGAAGCGCGAACGCCGGTGCGAGCGATCTCCGCCAGCGAGTCGTCGTCGTAGCCCCAGGTCTCCGCGGCCGACCGGTAGACGTCGGCGAGCCATGCTCCGAACATCGGCGGGTCATCGGAGTTGAGGGTCACCGTGACGCCGGCGTCACGGAGCACCCGGAACGGGTGCTCCGCGAGCGACGCGTACACACCCGTGGCCACGTTGGACACGGGGGAGACCTCGAGCGGGATCCCTTCCTCCGCGAGATGGGCGACGAGGCTCGGATCCTCGACCGATCGCACCCCGTGCCCGATGCGATCGGGCATGCAGTGATCGAGCGTCTCCCAGACGTTGCGTGGTCCGGCCCACTCACCCGCGTGTGGTACCGATCGGAGGCCGGCGTCCTTCGCCCGACGGAAGAGAGGGCCGAAGGGGGCGACCGGGGACCGTTCGCTGCCCGCGGCGTTCAACGCCACCACGCCGCGTCCGGCGTACTTCAGAGCGACCTCCAGAGATCGTTCGGCCTGTTCGAGACCCGCATCGCGCACGAGATCGGGCGCGACGCGGGCCGTTACCCCGAAGTCGCGCCGGCCGGCCTCGAGCCCGTCCAGCACGGCTTCGATCGGCCCGAACCAGTCGTCGCTGAGGCGCGAGGCGTGGTTGCTGGGGGAGAACACGACCTCGGCGTATCGAACGCCGTTGCGCGCCTCGTCTTCGCAGAACTCGTAAGCGATCCGCCGGAAGTCCTCCGGCTCGGTCAAGAGGCCACAGGTCGCGGTGTACTGGGCGATGAAGTCGTCGAAGTCGGCGAAGTACCAATCCTCGCCGACGAGACCCGAAGGCGCCGGGGTACGCTCGCGATCCGCGAGCTCCCGAACGGTGGCGATCCGCATCGCCCCCTCGAGGTGGACGTGCAGCTCGGCCTTGGGGAGGGTGGTGAGGTCTCGCATCCGCGGATGGTAGCGACCGCGGGTCGACCGTGAAGGCGTTCGTCGGAGGGCTGCGGTACCGCCCGGCTACCAGGAGCTCGTGTAGGCCTGGATGTCGGTCACGCCGCACGCGGGATCCGTCGCGAACCGGACGCCGCCGCCGTCGATCTCACGGAGGTAGAAGCAGGTCCCGGACTCGCTCATCCCCGACACGAAGATCTCGTTGGGGATGGGGTGGAGGTGAAGATACGCCACGCCGGTGACGAGCGGCGTGTCTCCGTCCACATACACGATGGCGGCCTCGATCGCCGTCATCTCTGCGGGGTCGGTCGTATAGGTGAGCGTGTCCGTGTAGTAGGCCTTCTCGGCCGCGAACGCATTCCGGATATCGGACTGCACCGCGCGGTCATAAGCCTGCGTCCGTGCGCCCAGGAAGGTGGGAAGCGCGATCATGACGAGGACGCCGATGATCATCACCACGGTCATCAGCTCGATGAGGGTGAATCCACGTTCGTCTCTCACCCCGCTTGTATCGGTCACCCGAAGGACCGACATGAGTACCGGATGTCCTACGGAGCGCTAGCATCGAACCAGCCCGGGTGTCGGAACAGGCAGACGACGGCGCCTTAAAAGCGCTTGCCCTGGAAGGGGCGTGTGGGTTCGAATCCCACCCCGGGCACCGACTCGTAACGGCAATCACCGCTGGTGGAACGGATCCCTGCGATCTGGTAACGACGCAGGGACGAATCGGCCCACCGGGCGGTCAGAACGGGTGAAGGGTCCGAGAAGGTCCTGCGAGCGAGGTCCTCGCCTGAGAGCTACCGGCAGAACTCGACGGCATCGAGCTCATACCGCCGCCGTCGACATCGCCGGCCCGGCATGAGCGCTGACCCGACACCGAACAGGCTTGGGCCTCGAGTATCGCTTGCACCTAGCTCACGTACGGGGCCCGCGTTCACATTCGGGAACGGACAAGCCGGGCTCGCTCGGTAGCTGGAACGATGCCCTTCGCTTCGTAGAGGTGGATAGCCTCATCGATCAACGGAGCAGCGTTCGCGAGCGCGCCAGAAAGCGTTACGACCTCCGCAAAATCCATCAGCGCGTCCGCTTGCATCACGACGTAGTCGGTAGACCGGCTCACGGCGACCGCTTCGCGGCCGAGCGCTGCCGCCTGCTCCGACTCTCCCCTGCTCGCGAGCACCTTCGCCTGTGCGCTCCGCCACAGGATCTGGGAGGCACGGTCGTCTGTGGCGGCCGCCTCTCTGCATATCCTGGTGAACCGCTCAGCCTCGTCTATCCGCCGCAGGGCGACCAAGGCCTGGGCGAGATAGCCGGCATCGGTCGACCGCACGGTCCGCTCTCCCATCCGATCGAGGGCTTCGTACTCTTGTCGGATGAGGCGCTCGGCGGCGAAGGGGTCGTCCGCGAGCAGCTCCACGAAGTACCCGGCTCGGCCCATCAAAAGGTATGGGCTCGGCGCCAGCCCAAGGTCGAGGCGGACCGATTCGCCCTGATCAAGTAGCGCCCGAGCTCCAACGAAATCCCCCAACATGCCTTGCAATACCCCGAGGTGCATCTGCGCGGCAAGGTGGATGCGACGGTGTTTCCCCATCTCGTCGATCACTAGCTCGGTCCGCTCGATGTCAGCCCTGACGGGCAACGGTCCCCGGAGTGCGACGTCCGAGAGCAGCGCCGCGAAAAGCTCGCCCAGCTGTCCGACCGCGTCTGCTGCACGGGCATGGTGGATCGCTCGTTCCAGTGCGTCCGACATCGCACTGGCCCGGCCGACCATGTGCTCGGTCAGGGCGTGCAGGCGCCACGCCTCACTCAAACCCAGGTCGTCTCCGAGCGCCTCGAAAAAGGGGAGCGCCGCTTCCACCGCGCGCTGGGCTTCCGCCGTCGATTCCTCCGGGTCGGTGCGCATCCGGAGGTTCGACCGGCCGATGGTCGCCCGCAGCTCGACTTGACGATCTCCAGTCTCGCGTCCGACCGCGATCGCCTCAGCGAAGACAGACTCCGCCCGGTTCAAGTCCCCCCCGAGATCAAGCGCGGCACCTAGATCCGGCAACACCCGCGATCGGCTCGGATCATCATCCGGCAGGAGCGCCACCGTCCGATCGAGCAGGTTGACCGCCGCCCGCACATCACCGCGACCGAGCGCCCTGCGTCCCGCAGCACCGAGCTTCTCGCCCGCTCGGCGCCCCAACTCGACGGCCCGTTCGTCGAGCGGCCCGAGATCCGCCCGGAAGCGCTGCGACTGCTCGAGGTGGTAGCCGATGATCTCCTCGTACTCGTTGGGCCGGTCGCTCGTGACCCGTTCCATCCAGGCGGCCAGCCGTTCATGCAGCTCGGCCCTGATCGCCTTGGACATACTTTGGTACGCCGCGTCCCGGATCAGCAGATGGCGGAAGCGGAACGAGTCATCCCCAGCGAACTCCGACCGGTCTGGCCGGATCAGCTCCTTGCGCACCAACGTCATGAGGTGCGTCGACAACCCGCTACGTTCCTCCGGCGGGGTGAGCTCAAGGACGGAGCCTCGATGGAACACCTTGCCTTCGACCGAGCCTCGTTCGAGAACAGCGCGCTCCGCAGGTAGGAGGAGGTCGAGACGCGCGGCGAGGAGAGCCTGAATGGTCGGGGGCACAGCCACGTCGTCGAGTTCCTTCGTGGGTATCCATCCCTCGCTCTCCTGACGAAGATGCCCCTCGTCGATGAGCATCGCGATCATCTCCTCAACGAACAGCGGGTTGCCCTCGGCCGCGTCTGCGATCCTTGATCGCACGTCCCCGGTAAGCTCGGTTCGGCCGAGCAGGTTCTCCATGAGGATCCGGCATTCCGAGCCGCTCAGTGGCTCGAGGAGCGTGGTGCTGGCATTGAGCTTGCCACCGGCCCAACCGGATCGTCGGTCCAGCAGCTCGGGTCGGGCCATGCAGAGCAGTAGGATCGGAGCGTCTCGCGACCAGTCGGCAACGTGCTCGATGAGGTCGAGGAGCGTTGGCTCTCCCCAGTGGATGTCGTCGAACACCACCACGACCGGCTCACGCCGGGCGAGCGCTTCCAGGAGCTTGCGCACGGCCCAGAACGTCTCTTCGGGCGACGCGACGACGCCTGTCGATCCGAAGACCTGGTCCAGCCGATCGGCGACGACATCTGCGTTCGGTTCGGATCCCAGGGCCGTCTTCACGCGGGCGCGCGTCTCTTCGGATGCCGAGGAGTCGACCGCTCCCACCGCCTGCCGGACGATCTCCGCCACCGGCCGGAACGTGATGCCCTCTCCGTAGGGGAGACATCGCCCGCGTAAGGTAGTGCATCCTGCACCGACGTCCTTGAGGAACTCGAACACGAGCCGCGACTTACCGACCCCCGCGGCACCGAGGACCGTGGTGAGCTGGCACGAGCGGTCTTGGACGGCGCGATCGAAAGCCCATCGCAGGAGCATCCGTTCTGGCTCCCGCCCCACCATGGGAGAGCCCATCCGAGGAACCGGCTGATCGGGCGTGGCGCGCACAGACGTGAGACTGAAGGCCTGGAGCTGGTCGCTCTTGCCCTTCACGAAGAGTGGATCGACGGGCTCCGCCGATACGGAATCCCTGACGAGCCGATACGTCGTTTCGCCCATGAGGATCTGGCCGGGTTGGGCAGCCTGCTCCAAGCGTGCGGCAACGTTCACAGCGTCTCCGGTGACGAGGCCTTCGGTCGCGGGCCGCATGCCGACGAGCACTTCGCCTGTGTTCACCCCCGTCCGGATCTGGATGCTCACGCCACGCTCGGCCTGAAGCTCCTCGTTCAGCCCGACGAGGGCCTTCTCCATCGCGTCCGCCGCCCGCACGGCACGAAGGGCGTCGTCCTCGTGCAGCATGGGCACGCCGAAGACCGCCATGACCGCGTCCCCGATGAACTTCTCGACGGTTCCCCCGTGATGCTCGATCACCGAACGCATCTCCTCGAAGTACCGCCCCATGACTTTGCTCAACGATTCTGGATCCAGGCGCTCGCCCAGCGCGGTCGAGCCGGTCACGTCACAGAAGACGACGGTGACGGTCTTGCGGGACTCACGAGGCAGATGTGTCGTGCCTGGGAGTTCTGCGGCGCACGCCATGCAGAAACGGGCGTCATCCGGATTCTCCCGACCGCAGCTCGTGCAGACGTGCACGAGCGAAGAGTAGGCGCTCCGCTACGCGGTCGCTACGGTCGAGACGAACGACGCGTCTTGCTCCGCATGTCCCGATGTCCCAGGCGCCTCCCCGGCGCCACCCAGACAAGAATCAAGGCTGTCCTGAAAAGCGCCCGCAGGTCCGGATGGCGTTACCAAGTCCGGACCGACCTCTACTCGCTACACTCGAACGCGCTGGTGATGACCTCGGTGGCGATTTCTGCCAGGTTTTCTACCGGCCCGGTGGAGGTAGCTCAGTCGGTAGAGCACGCGGCTGAAAACCGCGGTGTCGGCGGTTCGATTCCGCCCCTCCCCACCCCGCCAGCGCGCAGAGGAGCGGCCCGGATGGGCCGCTCCGTCGCTGCATAGGCCGACGCTAAGGACCTGTGACCTGACCGCCAGGGTTCGTGACGTTGGATGGGCACGGCAGTGGCCCGGCCGGTGAGAAGACCACCACACCGTCCGACGCCTCGGCGACGACTGCAGGCGCCTGGGCGTGGCAGTGGGCTTGGGCCCAGACATTCGAGATCGGCCCTGCCACCACCGGGACGTCCCGGCCCTTCGGCGTGACGGTCTGAGAGTGGGCTGCAGCGGGGAGCGCGACTCCGAGCGGCAGCACAGCACCGGCAACCGCCACGAGGATCAGTCTCTTCATCGTTCCTTCCTTCCGGATCGGTGGATGTCTCCGAGTCGATACGAGGGTCGCGCGGCCCCTCGATTGTGTCCATTCGCCTTTCCGCGTATGTTCGCGACGCGATGGCGCACCTGCGGAGGAAGGATCTCGAGGCGATGATCGGATTCCTCGTGGACGCGTCGTCGATCGATGGACCCCCCCCTTCACGCGCGAGCTCCTCGATCGACTGGCGGACCTCGTGGGCTGCGACTACGCCACGTACAACGAATTCGACTTCGCGCGTCGTGAGGTCATCGCGTATCTCCCGTGCTCAGCCGAGTCGGAAGATCTCGAGATGACCGACACGGATTGGAACGAACTCGTAGCCGAGCTGGCCATCGATCGAGACGTCCAGCGAGACGGCATCGTGACGACGTCCGACCACTTCTCCCGCGAACGCCGCAGCGCCTTCGAGGCGGGTCCTTCCTACCACGCGGAGTTCGGGATCCTCGACACGATGTGCGTTCGGATCGGACCGCCCGGCGCTCGAGTCGTGCTGAACAGGTGTGACCGGGACTTCGATCGGCGTGACCGTCTACTGATGCACGAGCTGCAGCCACACCTCTTCGGGCTCTGGGAGGCAGGATCGATCAGGCGGAGGCTCCGAGCGGCTCTCGCCGCCCTCGATCATCAGGATGCGGAGGGTGTGGTCTTCGTCAGCGATCGTGGCGATGTCGAGTTCGCCTCTGCCTCGGCCAGACGGCTCCTCCGGACGCACCTCGGAGGAGGAACGGCGCCATTGCCCGCGGCGATCGCGACGTGGCGTGAGAACGGACATGACGTACCCCTCGTCATCCCTTCGAGTGGCACGAGGCTCGTCGTTCGGGCGGCGGACGGAGGATCCACGCTCCTGTTGACCGAGGAGGCCGCCGGCCTGGCGCTCCTAACCCCACGCGAGCGGGAGGTCGTGCGGTGCGTCGCCGCCGGCCTCTCGAACGAAGAGATCGCCCAACGGCTCTGGATCGAGGTGCCGACCGTGCGCAAGCACCTCGAGCACGTCTACGGCAAGCTCGGCGTTCGGAGCCGGACGGCCGCGGTCGCGAAGCTCCGGCTCGCTTCGGGGGAGACGGCCTAGTTCAGGAGCTCGTGGCCGCGGATCTCGGCCCAGTGGGACAGGACGCCCTGGTAGATCTCGGCCGAGCGCGGGAGCTCGTGTCGCTCCAACGCCTCGAGCGCCAGGCCGAGCTCGCGCACGCTCCGGTCATCGTCCAGCTCGTCCCAGGTGAGGAAGTCGCACAGGCTCCCGTAGTCGAGCTCGACGAGCGAGCGGGGATCGAGCAGCGAGATCCACTCGTGGAGGTCCATCAGGAGGTTGCGCTGCGGCTGTTGGAGGCGCGCGCGCGAGGTCTCTCAGGTTGTCTTGGCGCGGCAGCCCTTCAAGGGAGCCGCCGCCGCATAGCATCGTCCGTTGCCTCATTCATCGCGCCCGCATCGTCGCACGACTGCCTCAGCGGCGGCGACCCGGCCCCGCACGACATCGTGACTACACGCCAGCGACGTACTCGGCCATCCGGCGATTCCGCGACTGGACGAAGCTGATCCCCTTCTCGCGGTACTTCTGATACTCCTCGACAGTGCGGGCGAACGGAGATTCGCTGAAGTCCTGGAACTCAATCAGGAACTCAACTCGCGAGGCATCTTCGGACACGAGGTCTTGCAGGAGGAAGAAGTCGGTGTATCCCTTGAAGTCCTCGAACAGCGCGAAGAAGCTCGCATAGCGGGCGAGCGTCTCTTCCAGCGGGCTGGTCTTTCCCAGCGGGCTGGTCTCTCCCAGGTAGTACCGGCGTATGCACTCCAGCGTCAGGTCAAAGCGGTCGGCGATCGTTGGGTTCAACCCTCGCGCTTGGTTTATCGTTGGCTTGCTGCCGATCGGGAACATGACCTTGCCGCCGATCTGGTGGGCGACGGTGAGGAAGTGCTCCTTCTCCTGCTCGGGAATCTGTGCTATCACCGCCTGCATCTCCGGCCACTTCCCAGGTCGACTCCAGGTCTGCATCGCCGAATCGCTCGTGAGAGTGAATTCGCCTCGCGACGACGCGTGGTGTAGGCGGGGGGAACCTTTGGAGACGTTTAACTCGAATAGGTCACCGTGCGGCAGAGGCTTGCTCCAAAGACGCTTGGGTACTCCCTGAGCGTTGGACTGTCATGGTCAGGATCCTCGCCACCCTCGCTCCTAAAGTCGAACGTCGGATCAAACTTCACTGCGTTAGCCATGCTCCAGAGGCTAACGGCGAGCCGCGTCATGTACAGCATCCTTGCTCCCCACTGTGGTACGGCTAAGCCTTCTCCTCAGATAGGGTCACGGCGAACGCCGCCCCCTAGCTGATCGACCGCTCCCGAGGCTGTCGCCCCAAGGAGGAATCTGGGCGTGCCGAAGCGTGATGGGTGCCTGCACCCCGGGTGGAGGTGTGTTCCCGCGCGAGAAGGTGCAGGTCGCCCCCCTTGGATAGGCGAGCCGACAGTGCCACCATCGCGGTGACATGAGGGGTTCACGCCTGGCGATCGGGCTCGGAGGGCTCGTGGTCGTGCTGTGTCTCGTCGGGGTCGGTCTCGTGCTCGTGCGCGGCGAGCAGGGTCACTCGATGCTGTTGCTCGCGCTGGCACTGGCGATCTCCGCCTACGGCGCGGTGGGCGCCCTCATCGCCTCCCAGGTCCCGAGGAACCCGGTGGGATGGCTCGTCGCGTCGGGCGCTCTCGCCGTCGCTCAGTTCCTCTTCGCCGAAGGGATCTCGGCCGGACCAGGGTCCCCCACCGGATGGTCTCGCCCTCTTGCCTGGCTAATCGTGCTCGTGCTCCCGGTCGCGCCTGCGTGCCTGATCCTCGCGCTGCTGTACTTCCCCGACGGGCGCCTAGCGAACCGCTGGTTCCGCCCCGTCGTGTGGGCGGTCGTCGGCGGCTCGCTCCTGCTGTTCCTCTCCCTCCTCGCCCATCCCGAGGAGTTCGGCTCCGAAGCGGGCCTCAGAGGCCTGGATTGGGCTCTCGGGCTCCCGCTCGTCGACAGCTACGTCGGCATCTGGGGCATGTCCATGCTTCTCGGTAGCATGGCCGTCCTCGCGTCACTCCTCGTGCGGAGTCGCAGGGGCTCGGAGGAGGATCGCCGGCCGCTGCGGTGGCTCCTTCGGATGCTGCTCGCCCTGGTCGCCCTGGTCGCGGTCGGATTCGGAGGGGGAGCCCTGCTCGTGGCCGTCACGGGAGATGCGAACGACGCCTGGTTCGCGTTCATGTTCGTCTTCCTCGGTGGCGCGGCCATCGTGCTGTTCGGCATCCCGATGGCACTCACGGTCGGGGTCCTCAGGTACCGCGTCTACGAGATCGACCTCACGATCCGCAAGACGATCGTTGGGAGAGTCATGGTCGCCTACGTCGTCCTGGCGTTCGTCTTCATCGCGTCGGCACCGCTCTCGCTATCCGGCGCCTCGCTGGATCTGAGCCGAAGGCTTCCCGCGTGGATCGTGATCCCGATCCTCTTCCTAGGGATGAGCTTCGGCCCCGTCCGCAGGTGGGCGCGCCGGGGCGCCGACCGCATCCTCTATGGAGCGCGCGCGACGCCGTACGAGGTGCTCTCGGAGTTCGGAGAGCGCGTGGGCGAGACGTACTCGACCGAGGATGTTCTGCCACGGATGGCGCAGCTGCTCGCGGCGGGGACGGGGGCATCCGAGGCCCGTGTGTGGCTGCGCGTCGGTCGGGAGCTGCAGGACGTCGCGAGATGGCCCGAGGGCACGACCGAGGCAGAGGCGCGTCTGATGGCGGGCTCGGATCTTCCCTCGCTCCCAGACGGCGAGACATTCGCGGTCGTCCATCAGGGGGAGATGCTCGGAGCGCTCGCGATCACCGTGCCGCTCAACGACCCGATGAACCCCGCCAAGGATCGACTCGCCCGCGACCTCGCGTCGCAAGCTGGGCTCGTGCTTCGGAACGTTCGGCTCATCGAGGAGCTGAGGGCGTCCCGCCAGCGCCTCGTGGCTGCCCAGGACCATGAGCGAAGGCGCCTGGAGCGCAACATCCACGACGGGGCCCAGCAGCAGCTGGTAGCGATCGCCGTGAAGCTCAAGCTCGCAGATGCGCTCGTAGGCAAGGACGAGGGACGGGCCCACGCGATGCTCGCGGGCCTCCAGGCCGAGGCGAACGAAGCCCTCGAGGATCTCCGCGATCTCGCCCGGGGGATCTACCCGCCGCTGCTGGCCGACCAGGGTCTGGAGGCGGCGCTCGATGCGCAGGCCCGCAGATCACCAGTGGCGGTCTCGGTCGAGCCCGACGGGATCGGCCGCTACCCCCAAGAGGTCGAGGCGGCCGTGTATTTCTGCTGCCTGGAGGCGCTCCAGAACATCGCGAAGTATGCGGAGGCCTCGGAGGTGACGGTTCGGCTCGAACAGCGTGATTCCCGGCTCCTGTTCTCGGTGAGGGACGACGGGGCCGGGTTCGACCCGATCGGAGTGAAGGAGGGCTCGGGTCTCACGAACATGCGGGACCGGCTCGAGGCGCTCGGCGGGGCCCTCGAGGTGACGTCGAGCGCCGGGTCGGGCACGACGATCTCCGGCCTGATCCCGGTCGCGGCCACATGAACGAGCGGGCCGCCGGGCGACTCGCCTGGGGCCTGTTCGGGTTGGCGATGGCTCTGGCCGCGGGCGCGGTCGTCTTCCTCATCCTCGGCTGGTCGACGGAGCCCCCGCCGGAGCCTTCGGCTTCCGCGGGTTCGGCATCGTCTTCGCGCTGGTCTTCTCCGCGACGGGCTCGGTGGTCGCATCGCGGCGTCCCGCCAACCCGATCAGGCGCCTTTGCAGAAGGGTCTTTTCCTCACGTGACTGAGGTCATGGTCAACGGACCCGACGACGAGTACGTGCCGGCCTCGAGCCCTTGTGCTAACAGGGTGCTAACGGCATCAACGTCATCTGGCGATATCTGCCGGTACCGGATGGCACTTCTACTCGGCTGAAGGTCCTGGTCGCAGCAGGAGACGCCATGATTCGGCATCGGTCATCATCGGTTTGGTGGGAGTTCGAATCCCACCCCGGGCACCATCTTCCACGGCCTATCAGGGCTGGTGAACGGACGTTCGGGCGATGGTCCGACGGATGGATCCTGCAACGTCTCGAAACCGAAGAATCCCGATCCCCTTCTACCCTCGGCGTCGGACCCCGTCTGGGACGAAGTCGCCGGTGATGTCGGCGAAGGGCTCGTTGTGGAGATAGCCAGCGAAGCGCAACGAAGTGCGACTAGGAAAGGATAAGACCCGCCCCCTTGCTATCACCTGCCGGATCAACTGCAGAGATCGCCTACTTGATTTGCAAGTTGACCCCGAGAAGGACCAGGGGCCACAACAGGACCGCGAGGGCTGCCGAGACGATCGGCTTCAGCTTGTCGAGATGGTCGAAGTAGTTTTCTCCAGCCGCAACGACCAGACCGATGATGATGTAGAGGACGAAGAGCACCGCGCCAAATGTGCGCCTGCGCCTCATGCTCACTCCTCACTCTCGTCGCCGTTAGCTAGTCAGTCAGGGCCGGGATTACGTAAAGAGCGAGGAAGACCAGGATCGCGATCACGATCGCGACGATCGCGACGTACTTGATCGCCGCGAAGCCGACGAGACCGCTTCCGCGCTCGGGGTCGCGGGCCGGGCTCTCCTCGTGATGGTGAGGCTCCTCCGGCGTCATGCTCATCGTGTCAACGCCCCCTTCGCCGCCTCTGGGCGGCATCCATTCGCTCCCGCAAGGTATCCGCGATTCGCCAGCGCAGCAAGCTGAGAGGAGGGCAGGAGCACCCTGCCCTCGACCACCCCGGAGGATAGGTTCGCGCGGGACCACGGGTATGTCGATAACGTCCGCGTGCCCCGGCGCGGGTTGCCCCCCGGACACGATCCGCGCCGGCCGTCTCGGTTGAAGGCGACGACTCACGTTCAGCTTGCCGGCTGGAAAGCCCAAGGGGAAGATGCGCCAGTGGAGAACTGCAGCGAGCACGAGTTGATGGGTGTCCTGATCGCTGGCGCCTCTAACGGGTGATCAGCTAGATGGAGCGCCCGGACACCCGGCGCACGTGGAGCGGCGACTTCTCGATCGCGTACCAGGTCGTCGGGAGCGGGCGCGCCGACCTCGTCTACCTCCCCCAGTTCCTGTCGAACGTGGAGTGGAACTGGCAGATGGCTCGGCACGCCGCGTTCATGACGCGCCTGACATCGTTCTCCCGCCTCATCGTCATGGACCCTCGCGGGGTGGGGTGCTCCGACCGGCTGCCGCCCGGCGAGGCTGCGGCCCTCGAGGACAAGGTCGACGACGTGCTGGCGGTGATGGGAGCGGCGGCCTCGTTCCGGGCCACGCTCTTCGGCGGCGGAGGATCGGCGTTCATCGCCATGCTCGCCGCAGCGACGCCCGACCGGTTCGACGGGCTGGTCCTTTTTTCCGCTACGCCCAGCTATGTGCGCTCGGACGATCTCCCCTGGGAGAGCTCGGACGAGGAGAAGCTGCAAGACCTCGACATGTTTCGCCGCAGCACCTCCATGCGGGAGTGGGCGACGACCTGGTCCCGCAGCTTCGCCCCATCCCTGAGCGATACAGAGATCCGCGAGCTCGGTTCCTACGGCGCGGTCACCAGCAGCGTCGGAGGCGGCGTCGCCGCGCTCGAGAGCCTGAACCGCGTGGACCCTGCGGGACCTCCTTCCGACGATCCGGGTGCCCACCCTGGTGCTCCACAGAACCCTCGACCCGATCCAGTCGGTCGAAAGCGGTCGGCTGCTCGCCGAGCGGATCCCGGACGCGAAGCTCGTCGAGCTCCCCGGTGTCGACAGCCTCGCGTGGACCGGTGAGGCTGAGGTGGTCCTCGAGCAGATCGAGCTGTTTCTCACGGGAGAGCGCCGTGCTCCCGAGCCAGACCTCGCACTCGCGACTGTGCTGCTCACCGACGTCGTGGACTCCACGGCTCAGGCCGCGGCGTTGGGCGACCGCCGGTGGCGCGAGGTGCTCGAGCAGCACGACCGGATCGTCCGAGCCGAGGTCGGGCGCGCGCGTGGACGTGAGGTCAAGACGATGGGCGACGGGTTCCTCGCGACCTTCGACGGGCCGGCCCGAGCGATAGGGTGCGCGACGGCGATCGCGCAAGCAGTCAGACCGCTCGGGATCGAGATCCGAGCGGGGCTGCACACGGGCGAGATCGAGATCCTCGGCGACGACGTGGGAGGCATCGCCGTCGCGATCGGGGCCAGAGTGGCCGGCAAGGCCGCCCCCTCGGAGGTCCTCGTGTCTCAGACGGTGAAGGATCTCGTGGCGGGCTCCGGCCTCGCGTTCGAGGATGCTGGCGACCACGAGCTCAAGGGCGTCCCCAACCGCTGGCGCCTCTACCGGGTGGTGGCCTGACGGGCAGAGAGAGTCGCGCGTTCCCCCTGTGTCACGGGTCTGATTGCACACGCGCTCCGGCACAGGCCACCCCGTGCCTAGCTGCAACCAAGAGAGACGAATCAGGCTCGGCCGATTAGCCGCCGACAATCATGGCGTGGATCCCGACAAGTCGTCCGCTCGCTGCAATCGCTGCCCCCTCGGGGGTCAGCCGGTCGTGCCGGGAGAGGGACCCGCGGACGCGGTCGGTAGATCGTTGGAGCGTGCCCAGGTCGGCAGGAGGTCATCGAAGGAAGACCGTTCGTCGGGCACGCTGGCCGTCGACTCGACAAGGCCCTCACGGCCGCAGGCGTTGCACGTTCCGCCATCTACGTCACGAACGCGGTCCTTTGCCACCCTCCCGGGAACCGAACAGAGCCCCTCGAGAACGAACTCAAGGCCTGTCACTCCCGGCTGATCGCTGAGATTCGACCGCTGATGTGGGCCTGCGCTGGCTCAGGAAGGTGCTCGGCTCGCCGCTCCTGTGGGAAGACGGCGTCCCGAGCAAGGACGCGACGTTCGGTTCAGAGCTCGTCGTCCGAGTCGCGACCACGAGCGAGGAGCGCGTCGAGCTGGTGCTGGTGTGGCCCTCGACGACGTACTGCGTGAGGACCAGCACCGGCGCACATCCCACGTACGGCACGGCCGTGACAGGCCGACCTCATCATCGAGCCTTGACGGCGGTCGGGACGTGCGGGGTCCAGTCGTGGACCTCGGAACTCCTCCGACCGTTCCCGATCGATGGGTTCTGCAACGACGCCCCGGACATCGTGCTGTGCCGCATGGCGCAGAAGAACCTGCGGGACATCATCACGTCGCCGACCGGTCCTGTCTGACCCGAGTCAGCCGGAGTGACCTACCTCTTCGATCAGGTCGGCTGCTCGCTTCACTCCCTTCTGATCGCGGATCCGGTCGCCGAGCTCGTCCAGGTTCGAGCGGAGTGTCTCGTCGGCGAGCAGACCGTCGACCGCACCGATGAGCTCGTCATCGGAGAAGTCGTAGGTCGCCAGGCGCAGTCCGTAGCCGAGCTCGTGCATCCGCTGCGCGTTGTCGTACTGATCCCAGAACAGCGGGAGCACGACCATCGGCTTCCCGAAGTGAAGCGACTCGGTGATCGTGTTGTTCCCCCCGTGCGTGATCACGAGGTCGACCTCGGGGATGATGCTCGTCTGGGGCACGCGGGCCTCACCCCACATGTTGTCGGGGAGATCGAAGTCGCCCGCACGCGGGCCCTTCGAAACGACGTAGCGATGGGGTGTGCGTCCGAGCACGTCGACGAGCCGACGCATCAGATCCACGTCCGCCGATCCGAGCGAGCCGAGGGACAGGTAGACGAGGGAGCCGTCGCCGTCTTCGTCGAGGAGCGTTCCGGGCACGGACCACGGCTCCTCGGTGTCGCGGACGGATGATCCGAGACCGTGCCAGGTCGGCGCGAGTGGTTCCGTGCGGAGGTAGTCGGCCGCGTCCGGATAGATGGAGAGATTCAGGTGCGGCGATTCGTGGATGAACTCGAGATCGGGGAGCGGCGGCGCCCCCTGCTCGAGCATCCACTCGTTGAAGCCCGACCAGAGCTCCCGATGCGTCCTGTCGTACTCGGCGCGGAACTCCTCCCAACCGGACGGGTCGTCGACCGGATAGCCGCTGAAGGTCGGCGGCAGGTCCGGATCCTTCATCTCGAGCGGGTTGCAGCTCATGATGCGCACCCACGGCGCGCCGTGCGTGAGCAGCGCCGGGAACCCGCTCACGTTGTCCTCGACGATCACGTCGGGCTGGGCCCTCGCCAGGATCTCGCGGAGCTGCGGCTCGCAGTACTTCGCGCCTTCGATCAGCGATCCCCAGACCGGCCTGATGAACGTGTCGAGTTGCTCGATCGTCGGCTTTCGGAACTCGGGCGCGGTCTCGGTGATGAAGTCGGTCCAGAACTGGCCGGCGTCCTGGTCACCCTCTGCGGGCGGCGCGAGGTCGACGAGGTCCTCCTCGAAGCCGAGCGGTTCGAGCCGCCCCCTCCACGAGGCTTCGGCAGCGAAGACGACGTGGTGACCTCGCTGCTCGAGGATCTTGCCGATCCCGATGCAGTTGTTCGTGGGCCCGTAGGCGCTCTCGGGCATGAAGACGATCGTGAGCGGGTCGGTCATTCGGCTGGGTCCTCCGTGTCCGGGTGCGTATCCATACCACCCGGCGGAGGAGGAGGATCGCCGGCTACTTCACCAATCGGACCGGCACGAGACCGAAGTTCTCCCCGCCCTGAGGGTCGAGCCCGTCGGGCGTGTAACCCTCCCACCTCGCGATCATGCATCGCGCGTTCGCGTCCTTCGAGATGCCCGGCACGTGAGCACACGCCGTGAGCGCCTCGTCCTGGTTCCCGCGGTGGATCTCCACGATGTAGAGCCGCGCGAACCCGATGATGTCGTATTTATCGACAGAACAGTTCGTGGTCGCGAACTCCGTCGGCCCGCACACGTTCCCGTTCGAGTCGATCTGCGTCGTGGCTCGGTTCACCGGGAAGTACAGGGGATCGCCGATCGTCGCGGCGGTCTCGATATCACGGTCGAGGGCGGCGCCGAAGTTGCCCTGTCCTCGGCAGACGTAGGTGTGTGTATCGCCTGCGATCGCTCCGTAGAACGAGGAGTCGATCGGGAGGGGCAGACCGAAACCTTCGAGCATCCATTCCTCGAATTGGGGCGGCGTGGAGTTGTTGCAGTGGACCGCGGGCATGATGTCCCAGTTCAGGAGGTCCAGCGTGCCCCACTCCGCGTTCGCGAGGTCCGGGTCGGTTTGGCCACCGCTCGAGTTGTTCCACCAGAACGCGCACTCCGTCCCCTGCGGGAGGTCTTCGGGGTTCTCCGGAGGGATCTCACAGTCGCTCAATCGGTTGGCCGACAGCATCAGTGGCGCCACCTTCTCCCCGACCCCCGCTCCACCCCACGAGGCGGTGGCCTCTGTGACGACGTCGGCATCGGAGTCGAAGCCCAGCACGGGTGCGAAGAAGAGAGGCCGCTCCGTTGTCACCCTCACCGTGACCAAACCCGCCGGCGAGTCACAGCTCGGGAAGTAGTGAGGGAACCCGAAGACGACTGCGGCCCCACTTTGGTTGGCCACCGTGTATTGGTTCGCCTGTGCGTTGGCGGACCCGATGCCCTCCTTCTGGCCACAGGACTGGGCCGCTGCGAGCGCAGCAGCATCGGCGGCGTTCACGAGAGCACGTCGTGTGAACAGGAGCGAGCCCACGTCCACCACCAGCACCATCATGCCGAAGAGTGCGATCAGGCTAAGGGTGATGATGACGAGGACGGCGCCTTCCTCGTCCGCGGCGGCTCGTCTGAAGATCCTATGACGCACCTCGGTCGCGCCCTTTCGAACTTCGTATCGGGGGATGTCGATAGTCGTACAGCGGTATCACCCGGCGCATCCCCCAAAAGAACTACTTGCCGTAGGGAAATGGAGGTAAATCGTGCTGGCGTGGGGGGACCTACACTCGGCGACGTGCCTGCGCAGAGACCCGCGACCGACCTCGAGAGCAGGGTGGCATCGAGCGAACCGGTTGTGTTCCTGCCGGCCCGCCGGGCGGCGGGTCGGCAGGAACCGCTCGGATCCCTCACGGTCTTGGACGGCCTCGACCTCGGTCGCGGTCGATGGCTCCTCGTACTACAAGCCGGATCGGGCTTGCTGGCGTCGGCGGTGGTCGAGGACGGGACGGGCTTCCGTCGGGCCGGGGTCGGAGCCGGCGTGGCGGAGGAACTGCTCGCCCGCATCGCGAGGGAGGATGAGTCGGGGAGGTTCTCCTTCCGGCGGCTGGGCCCCATGGAGCATCTGGTGGGAGAGCGACCGATCGAGGTGGATCAGTCGAACGAGTCGATCGTCGTGGGCGGCATGGCCGTCGTGAAGCGATCCGTGTGGATGACCCCCGGCAACGAGCGACCTAGGGTGCTCCCGGCCCATCTCCTGGCGGCCGGCTTCGACGAGATGCCGGCGCCGCTCGGGAACGCTTCGTGGGAGCACCCCGACGGCCAGACGCCCCTTGCGTCGATCGCCGCGTACCTGCCCGAAGCGCGAGACGGCTGGGACTGGTACGTCCAGCTCCTCGAGCGATCGCTCGAGGACGGTTCCGCCGATGCGGTCGAGCCCGCCGTCGCACTCGGCGCGATCGCCGCCCGTCTCCACATCGCGCTCGCGACCCCGACGGACGTGCTGCCGGCGCCGACCGTAGCGGCCGACGAGCACGCGGTCGTCGAGGCGCGTCGCAACGCCGAAGCCGACCTCGAGGCTGCCCTCTCGTCGGTCATCGGGGGCGAAGGCATGTGGCTCCGGGAGAGCGCGACGCGGATCCGCGAGGAGCTCGACGCCCTCCAGGCCCGGGAGACCGTCACGATCCCGATCCACGGCGATCTCCACGTCGGCCAGTTCCTCAGGTGGGAAGGCGGCCTCGCTGTCTCGGATCTGGACGGAGATCCGCTCGGTCCCGGCACCCTCGCCGGTCCTCCGGCCCGCGACGTCGCCTCCCTCGTGCAGTCTCTCGATCACGTGGGCAGGATCGTGGAACGGTGGCGGGGGGGATCCGTGGCGAGCTGGATCCACGATGCGTCCGATTCGTGCCTTCGCGCGTATCGACGCGAGCTCGCAGATCGCGGAGCCTCCTCGCTGTTCGACGAAGGACTGTTGCGCCCGCTCCGCGTCGCCCAAGAGCTCCACGAGCTCGTCTACGCCGCGAGGTTCCTCCCCGGCTGGCGCTACGTCCCCGATCACGCGCTCCCGCCGTTGCTCGCGGAGTCGAGGTGAGACGGCTCGCGCTCGCCGTCGGCCTCGCGGCCTGCGTGGTGGTGCCGTCCCTTCTGTTCCTCGCGCGATACGCCACGTCCGGGACAGGTGTGGCGCCGGCCGGCAGCGACACGCCGCAACACGTCTGGCGGTCCGAGGTGGTGGCAGGGCTCGGCCTCGAGGCCCTACCGGCGTTCGAAGGCCGAGCGCAGGCGTTGAACACGAACGCGGATCGTCCGGGGTTGCCACTCGTGCTCTCCACCCTGTCGGCCGTCACCCGCGCCGATCCCCGCGATCTCGCGTACGTCCTCCCGGCCGTCGCCGCGGCCGCCATCGCGCTGGCGACCGCGGCGCTCGTCGGCGCGATCCCGGGGGTGCCCGGATGGGGGATCGCCCTCGCCGGCGTGGCGACGGGCGCTTCCGTCCACGTGGCACTCGCCGCGAACGGCTACCTGGACCAACTACTCGTCGAGCCCGTGTTGCTGCTGGCCGCCGCCGGCGCGCTACGCGCCGCCGCCGGCGGCCCGGGGCGGGCGCTCGGAGCGGCGGCGCTCCTCGCGTCGTGGCTCGTGCACTGGCAGTTCGCGCTCCTGTTCACGGTGCTCCTGGGGATCCTGGCGCTCGCGTCCCTGCCGGCGTCGCTCCGCGATCGCCGGCAGGGACGCTCGCTCGCCGAGACCGCGTCGGGACGCGTGGGGACGACCGTCGCCGCCGGCACCGGGCTCGGGATCGCCGCGCTCCTGCTCGGGACGCCAGGGATCCCGCGCGCACCGATCGGTCTCTCGCGCGGTTCCGTGGAGCGACACCTCTCGGCGCAGCTCCCCGGATACCGTCTGCCCGCGGCCGCCGCCGCCGCGGTCGTCGGCGGCGCGTGGCTGACGGCCGACGCGAAGGACCAGTCGCGGCGGCGCGCCGCCTGGCTCCTCGTCCCCTGGGCGCTCGTCCCGGCGGTGGCGGCGCTCGTCTCCCTCGCCGATCGCACGGTGCCGTTGCCACGCGCCCTGTCCTTCGCGCTGGCCATCCCGCTCCTCGGCTCGGTCGGTCTCGTGGCTGCGGTCGTCTGGGTGCGCGGAAGGTTCGGGAGCGTCGCCACCGTCGTGGCCGCTGTCGTCGCGGCCGCGGCGTTGGTCTTCTCCGTCACGTTCGCCTGGGAGACCTGGCGGACGAGGAAGCCGTGGAGTGAGGACCGAGCTCTGGCCGAGTTCCATTCGCTCGCCCGGTACCTCACCGACGCTGGTCGTCCCGCGATCGTCGTGGTCGACAAGCTCAGAACGGAGGGCGACTTCGGGACCGTGCGCGTGATGCGGCGGATCCGAGCGGAGCTCCCGGCGCATCTCGCCGTCGGCACGACGATCTATCTCGGCGACCCCGAGCTCCTCCTCGAGGGGCAACCGACCCTCCGTCCTGACGTGATGGGTTTCGACGAGATCGCTCGGGAGACCTGGCGGGTCGCCCGTCCTCTGCTGTCGAAGGATCCCACCATCGTGATCCTCCGATCCCATCTCACCGGGTTCGCCCGAGCCGTCGATGTGCACCCCGAGTGGAGGACGAACGGGTGGATGGCCGTCGTCTCCGGCCCCCCGCCCCCGGCCGCGCGTTCCGTTGCTCCGGAACGACCGTCGGCCGCGTTCCTCGCAGGGTGGTGGGCGTCCTCGCTCGCGGTGATCGCGCTCGTAGGCGCCGGGTGGGCTGTCCGCTTCGGAGATGGATCCCTCGCGTTGCGCCTCGCGCTGGCACCGGCCGCGGGTGTGGTGGCGCTCGTCCTTGCGGGGCTCCTGGTGGAGCGGCTCGGGGTGAGGACGGGCGGTGCGGGTGGAGTCGTGATGGTGCTCGTCGTTGCCGCTGCGGGAGCGATCGCCGCCGTCACGCGTCGGCCGCCGGAACCTTCGGGCTGACCCCCCGATGCGCTACCGTCCGGGACGCGGACACGCGCGGGGCACGAGGGAGGCGGCCGGACCATGGCCACACGCCAGGAGGCGATTGACATCCTCGAACGCGGTCATGCGAGGATCCGTCGCCTCACGAAGCAGATCCCGCCCCATTGGATGGCCAGACCGGGCGTGGGCGGCGGGGAGTGGACCCCCAAGGACCTGCTCGGGCATCTCTGCTTCTGGGAAGAGAAGGTGCTGGAGGCGCTCGCCTCATGGGACTCGGGCGAGCGCGCACCGATCGACCGCGAGATCTACGCCGGTTCGATCGGGGCGATCAACGCGGCGGGTGTGCGCGCGCGGTCGAGGCACACGCTCGCTCGGGTGCTCCGGGATTGGGACAACGTGCACGGGGAGCTTATCCGCGCTCTGAGAGGGATGTCGGACGCCCGCTGGGAGAACCCGGCGACGCCACGTGGTCGGAAGTCGCTCGGGCATCGGATGGGACAGCTCCTCGTGGGACGGGGTCCGTTCGAGCATGACGATGCGCACGTCAAGGATCTGGAGGAATTCGTCGAGGGGATCCCGGAGGGAGAACGGTCGGAGGTCTCGCGCTAGGCGTGCACGATGACGGGTGTGCCGTACCGCAGCAGAGGGATCAGCCGGTCCAGCGTGGTCTCGGACACACGGACACAACCGGCGCTCGCACTTCGACCGATCGACGACGGGTTGTTGGTGCCGTGGATCGCGAGCTGGTTCCCGCCCGTCCAACCTGCGGGAAGTCGAGGCTGGATGCCGCTGATGCCGAACGCGAACGTTCCATAGGAACCGCCCGAGAACGGCACGCGATCGGTGACGAAGTACTCGCCGACCGGAGTCGGCGTGCTGGACGCGCCGGTGGCGCCGGGGGTTCGGAACAGAACCTTTCCGAACTTCCGGACCGTGACCGAGTGCTGCGAGAGGTCCACGTGCACCTGCACGCGTGTCTCGTCTCGGTCCAGGCCACGGAGACGGATCCAGCCCTCGCGCCGGGGCCATGTATAGGGGAGTTCGACGAGCCCCCAGCGACCGTCGCCCGACACGGTCTCGACCCACGCGACGATCGGGATCCCGTAGTACTTGGAGCCCGCGGGGACGACGCCGACCTGCGAAGCGCCCGCACGCGGGCGAGCGTAGGCGGGGAGCGTGCGAGGCACGTGCACGAGGACGTTGACCCAACGGTCGACGCGCTCGGCGGCACGCACGATCTGGACGGGGTCGGGCCGGATCCCGGTGGCCGGCAGCCCGATGCCCCGTGGCCGAGGGGTTGCCGCGACCGTGACCGCAACAGAGGCGCGAACCGAAGCACGGGAGGCGCCCGCCTGGGCGCCGACCATGTTGGCCGCCATCGGCGTGAGCAGCCCGACAGCCAGGGTAAGGAGGATCGCGAGCTTCGAAGAGTGAGCGTGGCGCCGCATGTTTCCCTATCGGCGGCTCCATCCGGGTACCTAAGTCGAGGTAGTCGATTGTCCGCCTCGCTCCGCCCGCCGTAGGCTGGAAACGGTCCGAGACGAGAGAGGAGCAGGCCGGATGGATGCGATGGATCCGATGCGCGAGACCGCCCGTGAGCTGGTCGCCCCGGGGAAGGGCATCCTGGCGGCGGATGAGTCCGGCGGGACGATCAAGAAGCGATTCGACCAGATCGGTGTCGACTCCACCGAGCAGAGCCGCCGCGACTATCGGCAGCTCTTGTTCACCACACCGGGGCTCGGCGAGCACATCTCGGGGGTCATCCTGTTCGACGAGACGATCCGCCAGTCCACCGACGACGGCACGCCGCTGACCGACGTACTGGAGAAAGCAGGCGTCATCGCCGGGATCAAGGTCGACGCGGGAGCCAAACCGCTCGCCCTCTTCGAGGGCGAGACGGTGACGGAGGGTCTCGACGGCTTGCGCGAACGGCTCACCGAGTACCGGGAGCTCGGCGCCCGGTTCGCGAAGTGGCGGGCGACGTACTTCATCGGCGACGACCTCCCCAGCGACTTCGCGGTCCTCGCCAACGGGCACGCGATGGCGCGGTACGCGGCTCTCTGCGAAGAAGCCGGCATCGTGCCCATCGTGGAACCCGAGGTGCTGATGGACGGGGATCACGACCTCGCCGCGTGTGAGGCGGCGACCGGGCGCGCGTTGCAGGTCCTCTACGCGCAGATGACCGATCACCGGGTCGATCTCACGGGGACGCTGCTGAAGGTGAACATGGTGGTCCCGGGGAAGGGCGCCGCGACGCAGGTCGATGACACCATGATCGCGGAGGCCACCCTGCGCACGCTCCGCGCCCATGTCCCCGAGGAGGTGCCGGGGATCGTCTTCCTGTCCGGCGGGATGACGGACGAAGAGGCGACGAGCCGGCTGAACGAGATCAACCGACAGGGTGGCGCTCCGTGGGGGATCTCGTTCTCCTACGGTCGGGCGCTCCAGCAGGGTCCGCTCAAGGCGTGGGGCGGAAGCGCGTCCAACGTCGAGGCGGCACAGGCTGCTCTCGCGCATCGTGCCCGGATGAACGGGCTGGCGCGGAACGGCGAGTGGTCACCCTCGATGGAGGAGTCAGCCGCCTGAACCCTTCTGGTCATATCGGGAATGCGATGGGGTCCCATCGCAGAGGCTCAGTTCGCGTTCCCATCCCATCGTCGACACGGGCTCCGACCGCGGGATCCGTTGCTCGGGGCATCTCACGATCGGCATCGGCGGTCGAGTGACACAGGAGCGCTTCTCCCCCGGCGGACGGTAGGGTCCGCCCGATGAAGATCCTGACGATCGGTGGCACGCGGTTCTTCGGACGAGCGTTCGTGGAGGATGCGGCACGCCGCGGCCACGAGGTCTCGGTGTTTCACCGCGGGGAATCGGAGCCGGCGGATCTCCCGGACGTCGAACATCTCCACGGCGACCGGAAGGACGGACTGGGGACCCTCGGCGGGAGATCGTGGGACGCCGTCCTGGACACATGCGCCTTCGTCCCGCGGGAGGTGAGAGAGGTCGCGGAAGCGGTCGGCGATCGCGTCGGCCACTACGCGCTGGTTTCCTCGCTCTCGGTCCATCCCGACGACCTCCCGGTGGGGGCCAACGAGAACACGCCCACGCACACGCCCCTCGATCCGGACACGGAAGAGGTGACCGACGAGACCTATGGGCCCTTGAAGGTGGCGTGCGAGGCCGAGGCCGCGGCCGCATTCGCGGGGCGACTCCTCGTGATCAGGCCGGGCTACATCGTGGGACCCCACGACCCGACCGATCGCTTCACCTACTGGGTACGACGGGCCGCAGCCGGCGGCGAGATGCTCGCCTCCGGCCCTCCCGACGCGTCGATCCAGGGGATCGACGCCCGGGACCTGGGGACCTTCGTGCTGGATCGGATCGAGGCGTCCGACGCGGACACCTACGGAGTCGTCGGGCCCGCGGAACCGGCGACGATGGCCGACGTGCTCGGATCCGCCCGTTCGGCGGGCCACGCCGACACGACGTTCGCCTGGGCCGATCAGGGATGGGTTCTCGGCCTCGGCGATCGGTACGAGACGTGGTTCCCGATGTGGCACCCGCACGTCCCGGGATTCCACGCGTACGACGCGAAGAAGGCGACCGCGGCCGGGCTGCGGCCACGACCCTTCGACGAGACGATCGCGGACACGCTCGCGTGGGATCGCGAGCGAGGGTTGCCGCCGCTCGGCGCCGGGATGACGCCGGAGAAGGAGAGCGAGCTCCTCTCGGAGTGGCGCACGCACGAGGGATGAGCGCGAGCTACTGCAGGTCCCGCGCGGTCGTTCGCTCCCATCGCCGCTCGGCGATCCGTTCGTCCCCGTCGTAGACCTCGAGCTCGATCGCCAGGTGCCACCGCTCCGGATCAGATCGGAGCATCGCCCGCGACTCCGTTCGCACCGAGGCCTCGTCCCAAGAGAGGACGAGCGAGGCACCCGCGCTCGCCCGGCTGTTGCCGGGGTCGTGTGAGCAGACGGTGATCTCGCCCCAATAGTGATCGGATCCATCGGCGAGCCCGTTCCTCCCGCGAACACCGCCGTGGTCGATCGAGACGCTCCGCTCGCGCGCGAGCACGTCTTCATGGATCTTCCACGTGACCTGCGCGGGTAGCGACGGTTGAGGCTCGCCCGGCACGAACGTCGGCGGCTCCAGGAGCGGCGGCCCCTCCAGGACGGGCAGGACGAGGGTGGACACCGCGCGATCGATCTCGATCGTGCCGGCGAAGGGCGGGGGCCACGACGACGGGAAGTCGCTCCCGGCGAGGTCGAGCCGGATCGTGTGTCCCGGCTCGAACACGTACGCGGTCGCGTCCAGCTCCACGGTTGCCGTCACGTGTGCACCCGGTGTCACCGGCTCCGGCTGCTCGTCGGAGTCGCGATGCGTGAGGTTCAAGATCCCGCGCGTCACCATCGCCGACCGGCCGTCGGGCGACACGTCGCAGAGCTTCGCCGACACGAATGCCACCTGAACGGATGAGGCGACCGAGAGTTCCACTCGCGGGCGACCCATGATCCCGGTTTCCTCCCGGACCGGCCAGTCGTAGACGAGCGAGAACGCCTCGTCGGGTCGCTGGTCCCACGGCAGACCGAAGGGCAAAGTGGCGGCGCACCAGATCGACGCGGTGACGCCCACGTCACCGCGGATGTCGAGGACGTCCTTCGTGCCGGACTCGCCGGCAGCCCTTCCGGGAGCAGCCGCCGCGGAGCTGAGCCGACGGCGGTCCTCGGTCAGCCGAGCCGGCGGCCACGTCGGCTCGGCTCGCCACTCGCCGGCGTACGTGTCGACGTCCGGCTCCGGGTCGGTCCATCGCCGCACGAAGATCGAGATCGGAGGCTCGACGTCGATGCTCGTGTCACGACCGAGCCATCGTTGCCACCAATCGATCATCACCGGGACGTGATCGATCCGCGGCCCCGGCATCGAGAGCCGGGGGCTCATGTGGCTCCAGGGTCCGAAGAGGATCTTCTTGGGACCCTGGAGCCGCTCGAACGCGCGGAACGCCATGTTGCGATAGCCGTCGGCGTGGCCGGCGATCACCAAGGTCGCCGCTTCGATCGTGGCGTAGTCGAAGAAGACGGATCCGTGCCGCCAGTAGTCGTCCTCGTTCTGGTGCTCGAGCCATCCCAATTCCCACGGATCGTTCGCGTCGATCCGCCGCCGCCACTCTTCGCGCCAACCCTCGCCGTAGACCGAGGGAACCGGAGGCAGCGCGATCAACGCCACCATGTACGCGGGATAGTCGAGGAAGTCGATCCCTCGCCGCGCCCCGCCCCCGTAATGGACGTCGTCGGTGTAGCGCCGGTCGGTCGCGTAGATCGGGATGATCGCCTTCAGGGCCGGCGGGCGGAGCGCGGCAACCTGGAGCGAGTTGAAACCCGAATACGACGTGCCGTACATCCCCACGTTGCCGTTCGACCAGTCCTGTGCCGCCAGCCAGGCGATCGTCGCGACGTGGTCCTGGAGCTCCCGCGCCGTGTACTCGTCCACCGCGTTCCCCTCGGAGGAGCCAGTGCCGCGGACGTCCGCACGGCAGACCGCGAGGTTCCCCTCGTCGCAGAGACGCCGGTAGATCGCGGTCGCGTCCGAAAGATCGTCCTTGCGATACGGGCGGGCCTCGAACACCACCGGCCAGGGCGGAGGCGTCTCAGGGAAGTGGAGGGTGACGGCGATCCTCACTCCGTCGTCCATCTCGAGGAAGCGTCGCTCGTCGGGCATCGGCGCGCACGGTACAACGTGGAGCTACGCCGGTCATGAACATCCAGGCGTCCGCGGGGATGTCGTTCGCGATCTGGGGGCCGTGGGCGAGGCTCGGCATCTGATCATCGAGATCGCTCGACGGCCGCTCGCCGCTTGGGGTCCGAACGTGCCGCGCGTGTCTGCTCGGCCGATGGCTCCGGCTCGACCCAGATGAGACGCGCGACCTCTGTGCCGATAGGCCTCGTCTTGTTACCGACCTCCACGGGCACGGCCTGGACGCTCTCGTCGGCGTCGGTGACCGTGATCCGGGCCCCGGTCACCAACCCGTACGCGTCGAGCTCTCGCAGCAGGTCCGGTGCGTCGTGCTCGGCGACCTCGGATACACGCCGAACCATGGCGGGCACGCCGGGCTCGAGGTCCGCGAGTGGGACGAGCTCACCGTAGGGTGGCTCCCGCCCAGGGATCACGTTGCCGTGCGGGCACGTGGTCGGATGTCCGAGCAGCTCGTCCAACCGGTCGGCGACCCGCTCCGACATTCCTGTCGCGAGAAGCTGTGCCTCTTGGTCGGCCGCGGCCCAATCCAGGCCGAGCACGTCCGTCAACCATCTCTCCAGGAGTCGATGGACGCGTACGATCGCCACGGCAAGCGCTTCCCCCTCGGGCGTGAGCGTCACACTTCGATTTGAGCCGATCGTCAGCCAGTCGTCGCGGGCTAAGCGCTGGAGTGTGACGGTGACCGTGGATGCGCTCACCCCCATCCATTCGGCGAGCCGCCCAGGCCTGACCCGTCCCTCCTCGTAGCGGATGTAGAAGATGGTCTCGACGTAGTGCTTGACCGTCTCCATCCGCACAGCGCGACCGGCGGACCCTCCCGCATGGGTCTTCGACCGAGCACTGGTCTTCGATCGAGGCATGTGCGCATCCTAGCTGGGCCGGGATTCACTCCTGCTGCGGTTGACGCTTCGACGCGTCAAAGCCTAGAGTTTCCGACTCTGAAGGTCGGATTCATCTTCACATCCACAGGAGGAGCAGTTGGCGCGCGTTCCTCGGACCGGCGTACTTCTTGGGGTCGTAACCGTGCTGGCGCTCGTCGCGGCGTCCTGCGGCGATGACGGCGGAGCGGCCGGTGCACCCGATGAGGGCGGCTCACTCACCGTCTACAGCGGCCGCGAGGAGGAGTTCGTGGCCTCGTTGTTCGAGCAGTTCGAGGCCGACACGGGCACGGAGGTCGATGTCCGCTACGGCGACTCGGCCGAGCTCGCCGCTACGCTCGTCGAGGAGGGTGATGCCTCGCCGGCCGACGTGTTCTTCTCGCAGGACGCAGGCTCCCTCGGCGCCGTCGCCGAGGCCGGGCTGTTCGCGGAGATCGACCCAGAGACGCTGAACCGGGTCGAGGAGCGCTTCCGCTCCCCGGAGGGTCTCTGGGTCGGGACCTCGGGACGGGGACGCGTGGCCGTGTACAACACCGAGGTCCTGGACGCCTCCGAGCTACCGGCCTCGATCCTGGACCTCGCCGATCCGCGGTGGGATGGGAAGATCGGGCTGCCCCCGACGAACTCGTCGTTCCAGACTCACGTGGCCGCGATGATGCTCACGATCGGCGACGGTCCCACCCGCGACTGGCTCGAGGGACTCATGGCGAACGGCGTCCGCTTCTACGAAGACAACGGCGCCACCACGCGGGCCGTGGCGTCCGGTGAGATCGAGGTCGGGCTCGTGAACCACTATTACAAGTTCGAGGTCGAGGCAGAGGACGGGTCCCTTCCGATCTCGAACCACTACTTCGAATCCGGTGACCCCGGCTCGTTCGTGAACACCGCTGGGGTCGGGATCCTCGCGAGCAGCGAGCACGATGATGCGGCGCAAAGCTTCGTGGACTACGCCACCGGCGAGGAGGGCCAGACCTGGGTCGCGACCGAGACGTGGGAATACCCGGTCGTCCCGGGATACGAGCCTTCGGTGGACATCCTTGCGATCAGCCGGTTCGTGGGGCCCGAGAGCCAGGTGGACCTCTTCGACCTGGGTCCCGTGCTGCCGGAGGCGCTCCAGCTGCTCGCCGAGGTCGGGATGGTTTGATCTCGAGCCCCCGAGCGGTCGAGGCGGGCGTGGGCGCGGCCATGGCCGGCACCGCTCGGCCCAGGCGGCGCGTGCCTGTCGGGCTCGCCGCCGCCGCCCTCGTCGTCTGCGGGCTCGTCGGGTTGCCGGTCGTCTATCTCGCGTTCCGGGCGGCCGGGGCCTCAGAGGGGAGCTGGGACCTGATCCTTCGGTCCCGCACCGTCTGGCTCGCGCTACGAACGATCGGCCTGGCGGCAGCGGTGACGGCGACGGCCGGTGCGGTCGGGGTGGCGTTCGCCTGGCTCGCCGTGCGAAGTGACCTCCCCTACCGGAAGGTGTGGGCGGTCCTCTACGCCCTGCCGCTCGTCGTCCCCAGCTACGTCGGCGCCTTCGTGCTCCTCGCGGCGCTCGGCCCCAGGGGTCTGGTACAGGGCTGGCTCGAGCCGCTCGGCGTCGAACGCCTGCCGGACATCGGTGGGTTCCCCGGCGCCTACCTCGCCCTGAGCCTCTTCACCTATCCGTACGTGTACCTGGTGTCCGCGGCCGCCATCCGTGGCCTCGACCCCTCCCTCGAGGAGACCGCACGGACCCTGGGACGGCCTCGCTGGGACGTATTCCGTCGCGTCACGCTCCCGCTGCTTCGCCCTGCGATCGCCGCCGGAGGGCTGCTTGTCGCGCTCTACACGCTGCATGACTTCGGTGCGGTGTCACTCATGCGGTTCCCGACGTTCACGCAGGCGATCTACCTGCAATACCGGGCCGCGTTCGACCGGACCCCGGCCGCGATCCTGTCGCTCATGCTCGTTGCGATCGCACTCGCGGTCGTCGCCGCCGAGCAGCGTTTCCGGGGTCGTGCCCGCTACTACCGCACGGGTGCCGGCGCCATCCGGGACCTCCCCGCCGTGCCGCTCGGACGCTGGCGATGGGGGGCCCTGGTGCTATCGGCGGCGGTCGTCGGGCTCGCGCTCGCCCTGCCGGTCGGCGTCCTTCTCCACCTGCTCGTCCGCGGGTTGGATGCGGGGATCCCACTCAACCTCACGGTCGGCGCAGCGGGGAACTCGGTGCTCGTCTCTGCCGTCGGCGCCGTCGCCGCGATGCTGCTCGCTTTGCCTATCGCGTCCCTCGTGGCACGGTATCCGGGGCGGAGGGCCAATGGTGTCGAGCGCGTCGCGTACGCGGGGTACGCGCTTCCAGGGCTCGTGGTCGCGCTCGCCTTCGTCTTCTTCGCGGCGAGGTATGCACCGGCCGTGTATCAGTCGCTGCCGCTCGTGATCGCGGCCTACGTCGTCCTCTTCTTGCCCCAGGCGGCAGAGCCGCTGAAGTCGGGCCTGCAGCAGCTGAGCCCGCGTGTCGAGGAGGCGGGGCGCACGCTCGGGCGTGGGCCAGGGGCCGTGTTCCGGCGGGTGGTCCTCCCGCTCCTCGCGCGGCCGGCGGCCGCCGGGATGGCCCTGGTATTCCTAACCGCGATGAAGGAGCTCCCGGCGACGCTGCTGCTCCGCCCGACGGGCTTCGAGACTCTCGCGACCAGGATCTGGACGTCGGCATCGGCAGGCCTGTACTCACGCGCGGCCGTGCCGGCCCTGCTGATCGTGTTGGTCTCCGTCATCCCGCTCTCGGCGCTCGCTCGCCGGGTTGGGGTCGAGGAGATCCGGGGGGACTGATGCCGGACCTCGTGCTGCGCTGCACTGGCCTCGCGAAACGCTTCGGCGACGTCGTGGCCGTCGACGGCTTCGAGCTTGAGGTGGGGGATGGCGAGCTCCTGTGCCTGCTCGGACCCAGCGGCTGTGGCAAGACCACGGCCCTCCGCCTCATCGCGGGCCTTGAGCGGCCCGACGCCGGGACCGTGGAGGTCGCCGGGCGCACGGTGACGGGCCCCCAGACCTGGGTGGCGCCGGAGCGGCGCCGCGTCGGGATGGTCTTCCAGGACTGGGCGCTGTTCCCGCACCTCGACGTCCGGGGCAACGTCGCGTTCGGGCTCGATGGCGAGACGCGGACCCGCGTTGGGGAACTGCTCGAGCTGGCACGCCTCACCGGGCTCGAGGACCGGATGCCCCACCAGCTCTCCGGCGGGCAGCAGCAGCGCGTGGCGCTCGCTCGCGCGCTCGCCCCCTCGCCCGACGTGTTGCTCCTGGACGAGCCGTTCTCCAACCTCGACGCGCAGCTTCGGGCCGAGGTTCGCTCGGAGGTCCGTCGCGTGCTCCGCTCGACCGGCACGACCGCCGTGTTCGTGACCCACGACCAGGAGGAGGCGCTTTCGATCGCCGATCGGCTGGCGGTGATGATCGCTGGACGGGTTCGGCGCTCGGGGACCCCGTACGAGGTCTACGCGGATCCGGCCGACGTGAGCGTGGCCCGGCTACTGGGGCAAACGAACCTCCTCCCGGCCCAGATCACGCGCGGCGTCGCGATGACGGCGCTCGGCGAGCTCGACGTGCCCGACGCCCCCGACGGCGCCGCCGAGGTCCTCGTGCGGCCGGAGTCTCTGCGTGCCACGCGCGATCCGATCGGGGAGGCCCGCATCGTGAACGTCGAGTTCTATGGACACGATCAGCTCCTCAGATGCGTCCTCGGCGACGGGACGGAAGTCGATGTGCGTCTCATGGGTCCGCATCCAGAGCTCCAGGTCGGCACGGCGGTGCGGCTGGAGCTGATCGGAGCTGCGCGCATCCTTCGGGAGGAAGGTGCAGATGCTCGGCTGCGGACGCTGGCGACCGAGCGATGATGCGGCCTTGGCCTTGGATCCGGGCGGCGGCGTTCGGCCTCCGCCGATATCTTGACCGCGTGTCTGTGGACGTTCGACGAGTTCACTCATCGCCCCGAGAGCTGTTCTCCGGGCCGACGGGGGCTTGAGTTGTACGTCTGTCTATGCAAGGCGAATCACCGACAGAGCGATCGCGTGCGCGATCGAGGAGGGCGCATTCAGCTTCAGGGATGTAGCGGCGAGGTGCAGTGCGGGAACGGTCTGCGGAGGGTGCCGGCCATCGATCCTTGCGCTTCTCGGGAATCGCAAGAGCGCCTCGCCGGGCGGGGCGGCGGTCATCTCGATGCGCGGCGAGGCAGAAGGGAGCGGCGATGAAGGGGAACCGCCGGGTCACCGAGGCGCTCAATGAACTCCTGACGCTGGAGATGACGGTCATCAACCAGTACTTCCTGCATTCGAAGATGTGCGAGAGCTGGGGGTACCGGCGCTTGGCGAAGCGGCTCCGTGACGTCGCCTTCGAGGAGATGAAGGACGCGGAGAGGATCATCGATCGGATCCTGTTACTGGAGGGCGTCCCCAATATGCAGCGCCTGGGCGCCGTGTCGATCGGCGAAAGCGTGCCCGAGCAGCTCCAGATCCAGCTCGATGGCGAACGGCAAGCGCTGAAGCTCCTCGCCGACGGCATCAAGGTGTCACTCGAGGAAGGAGACGACGCGTCGCGGGAGTTCTTCGCGGGCAGTCTCCTTGACGAGGAGGAGCACGCCGACTGGCTCGAAACCGAACTCTCCCTGATCGGTCAGGTGGGCGAGGCGAACTACCTCGCCCAGCAGATCAACGACTGACTTCGGAGAGGCTGCGGAAATGGCCAAGGTCGGGCACGGGCCGATGCTCGCGAAGCTCGAGCCCGAGATCCCGCGAGGCCCCGGCTGGACCTACGAACCGAAGTGGGACGGCTTCCGCACGATCGTCACGGTCGGGGACGAGATCCGGCTCGACAGTCGCACGGACCGGCCGATGGTGCGCTTCTTCCCTGAGCTCGTCTCGTTGCTCGAGGAGCGACGAGACGGACCGTTCGTCGCGGACGGGGAGATCGTGATGGTCCGTCCGGGTGGGCTCGCGTTCGACGAGCTGCAGCTCCGGTTGCACCCGGCCGAATCGCGCGTTCGCAAGCTCGCCGCGGAGATCCCCGCCAGCCTGATCCTCTTCGACCTGCTGGAAGAGGACGGAGAGAAGCTCGGGTCGAAACCGCTCGCCGATCGGCGCCACCGGCTCGCGGCGCTCTCGAAGCGTCTCCATGTGCCGCAGGCGGCAGAACAACTCGAGGACCTCGATCCCGGACCGGAGCTCCTGCTCACGCCGTGGACGGACGATCTCGGTGTCGCGCAGGGCTGGTTCGCCGACGAGGCCGGCCTCGGTCAGGACGGCATCGTGGCGAAGCGCGACGATCAGCCCTACCTCCCCGGAGCCCGTGGATGGGTGAAGGTGAAGCATCGGAAGACCGCCGACTGCGTCGTGGGTGGCTACCGCGTCGCCAAGGATGGCGAAGGCGTCGGCTCACTGCTCCTCGGTTTGTATGACGACGAAGGCAGGCTCCACTACGTCGGACACACGTCGTCGTTCAAGGCGAAAGAGCGCCGCGAGATCCAGGAGCTCCTGCGACCGCTCGAGGAGGGAGCGGAGAGCTTCGCCGGCGGGCGAGAGCCTGGCGGGCAGAGCCGGTGGTCGGCCGGCAAGGACACGGCGTGGGTCACGGTGCAACCGGTCCTCGTCTGCGAGGTGGCGTTCGACCGGATCCAGTACGGCCGGTTCCGGCACGCGGCGACGTTCCTTCGGTGGCGTCCCGACCGCGAGCCAGCGACGTGCACGTGGGCTCAGCTCGGCGAGTCGCCACCCTCTTGGGGCGAGGAAGGTTCCTGAGGCCACCGGACCCCCTCCCAGGGGTCGTGATCGACCTCGAGTGCCTCTTGTGACGGACGCTCCGCTTCCGGAACGTGGCGCAGGTTCACCCGGATCCGGGTCCACGTGGTGCTCCGTCCGCGCATCGGATCGACCATGATGTCGGTCGGCTCGAGGTGCGGCACGACCTCCGGGTACTTCGCCTTCCACCGCTCCAGTCCCTCCATGGCCTCCCGCTCGCTCGCGGCTCGTGCGACCTCGATCAGCGGCATGCGCGTGCGCCGGCGACCGGTGGGACCGCTCGTCTTGCCGGGCGCCGGAGGTGGCACGGAGCCCTTCTCGGCCGGGCCCTTCGCCCCGCTGCCCTTCCGACGCCGGGACGGTTGCGCCCGGACGGGCTCGCCTTTGGCCTTGGGGAAGTGCGGCGGGTACGGCGCCTCTCCCTGCCCCTCGCGAGCCTGACGCTCGGAACGCTCGAGGGCCGGCTCGAGCGTGCCCACGTGGTCGTCGATCTCTGCGCCGGGGTCGCCGAGGCGCTGGAGCCGGTCGGGGACCGTCCGAAGCGTGAACGCATCGGGCTCCACGCCCGGCACCTCATCCCACTCCAGCGGCGTCGACACCCGCGCGTCGGGCACCGGCCGGACGCTGTACGCGGAGGCGACCGTCCGATCGCGAGCGTTCTGGTTGTAGTCGAGGAAGACACCGTGACGCTCTTCCTTCCACCACTTCGTCGTCGCGATGTCGGGGAGGCGGCGCTCGACCTCGCGAGCGAGCGCGAGCGCCGCCTTCCGGACGTCGGTGAAGTCCCACTCGGGGCGGATCCGCACGTTCACATGGATCCCCTTCTTGCCGCTCGTCTTGGGGAAACCCACGAGACCGTGCTCCTCGAGCACGTCCTTCGCGGCCATCGCCACCTCGCGGACCTGCTCGAACGGCACGCCCGGCATCGGGTCGAGATCCATGCGGAGCTCGTCCGGATGGTCGACGTCGCCCGATCGCACGGGCCAGGGATTGATCTCGAGGCATCCGAGCGTCGCCGCCCACGCGAGGTGGGCGGCGTCCGCCATCACCGGCATGTTCGCGGTCCGGCCGCTCGGGAAGGTGATGAGCGCGGTCTCGACCCAGGGTGGTGCGCCCTTCGGCAGGCGCTTCTGGTAGAAGCCCTCGCCGGCCGCCCCGTCGGGGAACCGGTGGAGGGTCGTCGGCCGGTCGCGGCAGCCGACGAGCGCGGTGTCCGCGACCTCGACCCAGTAACGCACGAGGTCGAGCTTCGTGATCGGACCGTCGGGAGCGTCGGGGAAGTACAGCTTGTCGGGGTTGGTCACCCGGATGTCCCGGCCCGCTACGTCGAGGGTCTCGGCCTTCGTCGCCACCTGCCCACCGTACCCTGGTCCCCGTGACGGACGTCATCGAGACGGAACGACTGTGGCTCCGACCGTTCGCCGACGATCTCTCGGATCTCGACGCGCTCCACGAGATCCAGTCCGACCCGCAGCACATGCGCTTCTACCCGCACGCGTTCAGCCGCGAGGAGTCCCGCGCGTGGATCGAGAAGTTCCTCGATCGCCAGGAGCGGTACGGCTACAGCCTCTGGGCGATCGAGGACCGCGAGTCGGGGGAGTTCCTCGGCAACTGCGGACCCGTGCCACAGGTGGTCGACGGGGTCGAGGAGATCGAACTCGGATGGTCAGTCACGCCACGCCGCGCGCGCCAGGGGATCGCGACCGAGGCGGCCGCGGCGTGGCGCGACCGGTGCCTCGGTCCGCTCGGCTTGGATCATGTGATCGCGCTGATCCGCCCGGAGAACGTGCCGTCTCGCGGCGTCGCGGAGCACATCGGCATGACGGTGTGGAAGGAGACACGTCATGGCAGCCTCGGTTGGCTCCACCTCGTGTATCGGGTCGACGCAGCAGATCGTCGCGCGACAGATGCCGCGAGAGTTGACGCGACGAAGAGTTCCTAGTCGCTGACCTCGATCCGGTCGATCACCACGTCGTCGACGGGACGATCCTGCGGGCCGGTCGCGACACCCGCGATGGCCTCCACCACCTCGTACCCCTCCGTCACCTCGCCGAAGATGGTGTGACGACCGTCGAGCCACGGCGTCGCCGCAACCGTGACGAAGAACTGCGACCCGTTGGTGCCGGGGCCCGAATTCGCCATGGCGAGGAGCCCGGGCTTGTCGAACGAAGGCCCGCCGGGCGGCACCTCGTCCTCGAACTGGTAACCGGGACCGCCCATCCCGGTCCCGGTGGGATCGCCGCCCTGCAACATGAAGCCCGGGATCACCCGATGGAAGATCGTGCCCGGGTACAGGGCCGTCGACTTCTTCTGCCCGTCACGCGGGTCGTCCCATTCCCTGGCTCCGGTCGCCAGCCCGACGAAGTTCTCGACGGTCTTCGGTGCGTGATCCGGCATCAGCCGGATGGTGAAGGAGCCATTGTTCGTGTGGATCGTCGCGGTGGGCACAGGTTCGTCCTTTCGTCGTCGATGGCCTCGGTTCGATAAGCTGCCGAGTCTAGCGACCTGCCTGGAGGAGTTGATCGACGAGGTCCTCCGTCCGCGTCACCGGGAGGCGGCACGCGAATCGCTCGCAGACGTAGGCGGTCGGAGATCCGTTCACCTGGGGGCGATCGCGCAGGAGCGCGACCGCCTCGACCGCCTCTTCGTCATCGGGCGCCGCCACGGCGACCACGGTGTTCGGGAGGAACCGAACCGCGAGCACTTCATCCGCCAGGGCCCGGGTCGCGGGATCGTCCATCGACCCAACGATCGCCACCTCGCGGGTCGGCCCCAGCGAGAGATCCAGCACCGAGAGCGCGTGTCCGAAGCCCGAGGGCGCCCTTCCGAGAACGTCGCGGACCAGCCGGATCGCCGACACACCGATCCGCTCGAGCTTCTGGTCTCCCGTCAGGAGCGCGATCCGCTGGAGCACGTCGGCGGCCGCGGAGTTCCCCGAAGGCACGGCGTTGTCGTAGAGCTCCTTCGGCCGGATCACGAGGGCGTCGACGTCGGCGCCCGACTGGAAGAACCCCCCTCGCTCGTCGTCCGCGAACAGCCGGACGAGGTCGTCGACCAACCGCTTCGCCTCGCGGAACCACCGCAGCTCACCGGTCCGGGAGAACAGCGCGAGCATGGCGGAGGCGAGCAATGCGTGGTCGTCGGCATACCCTGGGCCGCCCGGACTGCCCTCTCGTCAGGAGCGGAGGAGCCTGCCGTCGAGTCTCCGCAGGTTCGAGAGGACGAAGTTCGCGGCGGTGATCGCGGCGTCGGTGAAGTCGTCGTTCCCGTACGCCCGGCCCGCCTCCGCGAACGCCTGGATCGCCATCGCGTTCCACGCGGTCAGCACCTTGTCATCGGTCGCGGGTCGCACCCGACGCTCGCGCTCCTCGAACAGGACCCGTCGAGCCTCCTCGAGCTCTCCGCTCAGTGCCTCTGTGCCGTCCGGCCGCCACAGGACGTTCGTCCCCTCTCCGTGCTCGCCGGCCCAGTTGCCGCCCGGTGAGGCGCCGAACGCCTTCGTGGCCTCCTCGCCCACCAGGTCGATGAGCTCGTCCCACGACCAGGTGAAGAACTTGCCTTCGACGCCCTCGGAGTCGGCGTCCTGGCTCGAGAAGAAGCCTCCTTCCGGATGCCGCATCTCGCGGAGCAGGTACTCGAGGGTCTCGGTCGCGACCCGTCGATAGCGATCCTCACGAGTCAGCTGCCAGGCGCGGGTGTACAGCTGGGCGAGCTGGGCGTTGTCGTAGAGCATCTTCTCGAAGTGGGGAACGAGCCAGGTCGCATCCGTCGAGTACCGGGCGAAGCCACCTCCCACCTGGTCGTACATGCCGCCCGCCGCCATCCGATCGAGGGTCGTCGTCAGCATCACGAGGGCGTCGGGCGCGTCCCGCAGCGCCATCCGCAGCACGAACTCGAGCGTCATCGGCTGGGGGAATTTCGGCGCCGCCCCGAACCCGCCCCACGTCTCGTCGAACGATCGCCGGAGCGCTGCGAGCGCCGACGACGTGATCTCGTCGGTGAGCGGTTCGGCGGACGCCGTCAGCGACACGGCACGGGAGATCGCGTCGATGACCCGGCCGCCCTGTCCTTCGATCTCTGCGCGCCGCTCGCCCCAGGCCTCGACGATCCCCTCCAGCACCTGGCGGAACGACGGCATGCCGTGGGCGGGCTCCTTGGGGAAATAGGTCCCGGCGAAGAAGGGCTTGCCCGCGGGGGTGAGGAACGCGGACAACGGCCATCCGCCCTGGCCAGTCAGCGCTTGGACGGCATCCATGTAGATCGCGTCCAGGTCCGGTCGCTCCTCACGGTCGACCTTGATCGGCACGAAGTTCGCGTTCAGGAGGGCGGCCGTGCCGTCGTCTTCGAAGGACTCGCGTTCCATCACGTGGCACCAGTGACACGCGGCGTAGCCGATCGAGAGGAAGATCGGACGGTCCTCGGCAGCAGCCTTCGACAGCGCCTCCTCTCCCCACGGGAACCAATCCACGGGGTTGTCGGCGTGCTGTAGGAGGTACGGGCTCGTGGCATCGGCCAGACGGTTCACCCTGACAGTGTCGCGCAAGGGACCGGTCGGCAGCTCAGTTCCGGGCGGAGAGGTGCCGATGTTCTCGTGAGATGGACAAGTTGCGGGTCCTCATCGTCGACGACAGCCTCGGGCTGGCGCAGGGCCTGGTGCTGGCGCTCCGCCGGCGGCCGGGGCTCGAGGTGTTGGGTCCGATGGCCGACCAGGCGAGCGCGCTGCGCACGCTCGCGGAGACGCCCGTCGATATCGTCGTGGTGGGCATCGACCGTGCCGACGAGCAGGGCGTCGCCCTGATCGCGGCCCTCCGCAACGCTTCCGATATCCGCGTCATGGCCGCGACACGACACGTCGCGTCACCCCTCGTCGAGCTCGCACTCGCCGCGGGCGCCTGCGGTGTCCTTCCGATCGAACGGGAGCCCGCACACCTGGTGGCTGCGTTCCGGCGCGCCATCGCCGGAGAGCTCGTCCTTCCCGTGGCGGAGCTCCCGACCCTCGTCGATCGCCTGTGGCACGCACGGGCACGGCAGAGCGAGCACACGCTCCTCGCGACATTGACCGGACGCGAGCGCGAGATCCTCACGGCCCTCGCCGACGGCGCCACGACCTCCGAGCTCGCGGAAGAGCTCGGCATCAGCCCGGCCACGGTGCAGACCCACGTGAAGAACGTCTTGAGCAAGCTCGGCGTGCACTCCAAGGTCGAGGCGGTCGGGACCGCGTGGCGGGCCGGCCTCACACTCACCTCGCGTTCCGCCTGAGCGGTAGCCTCGCCGGCATGGACGTGGTCCATGCGGTGGTGGCGGCAGGACATCCGGTCGTTCGCAGCGTCATCGACATCGCCTGCCGGGAGGCGGGCGTCACGGTGCTCGCGAAGGTGGAGACGGCCTCAGCCGCGATCGAAGCCTGCCGTTCACGGAGACCCGAGCTGCTCGTCCTCGACCTGGAGCTCCCGGACGCCGACGGGTTCCGAGTGCTCTCCGAGCTCGATGACGTCGACCGGCCGGCGGCCGTCCTGGTGTTGTCCGATCACGCGGAAGGAGACCTGGTGCTCCGCGCCCTCCGGCTCGGCGCCCGCGGTTACGTGACGAAGGCGGAGGGACTCAGGGATCTCTCGAGCACGATCACCCGAGTGCTCGCAGGCGAGCGTGTCATCGCCCCCGGTATGGAGCAGGACGCGGTCCTCGCGCTGGGGCGGTTCGCACGACGCGCCCGGGAGGGTGCGGAGGTGGCGGCCCATCTCACGTCTCGGGAACACCAGGTACTCGAGCTCTTGAGCGACGGGCACACGATGCGGCAGATCGCCACCAGGCTCGGCATCTCCCCACGAACGGTGGAGACCCATGTCGCGAAGGTGTATCGGAAGCTCGGTGTGCGCACGCGGGTGCAGGCCGTCTCGCGAGCGGCCACGCTCGGGCTCGTGGAGCTGTAGCCTCAGCCGCGTCACCGCCGATTGGGAAGATGGCGGCAGACCTGTCGCTCCGGAGAGCCGATGAGCGGATCGTCCGTGAACGAGACCAAAGCAACCCGCGCCATCCGGCGCCTGGGCGTCGTCGTCGTCGACCCGTTCCCCGTGGTCCGCGCGGGACTCGCAACGACGATCGAAGCGAGTCCCGGCCTCGAGGTCCTCGCCCAGGCCTCGAGTGCGGAGGAGGCGATCGCCGTGGTCGGGGGAGTTCGCCGCACGCGTGTGGTCGTGCTCGTCGCGATGGGTCTTGCGGGCGACAAGGATTCGTACTGGCTGATCCGGACGCTCCGCGAGCGATTCCCCGGCTACGCGATCCTCGGCCTGGGGGCCAACGCCGATCCCCACGTGGTCTCGCGGGCGCTGTTCGTCGGCGCCGACGGATTCGTCGACAAGAACATCGAGCTCGACGAGTTCCTGGCGGCGATCAAGAGCGCGGGGAACGAGGAGATGGTGATCGCCGGTCCGGCCGCCGCCTCCGTCGGGAAGATCGCCGAGGGGATCGAACGTCGGAGGAGCGTCGGTCTGAGGCTCACGAGGCGCGAGCGGGAGGTCCTGGCGGTCGCGGCCGAGGGACTGACTGCTCGCGAGATCGCGGAGCGGCTCGGCGTTCGCGAGCGGACGGTCACGACGCATCTGGCCAGGATCTACGGCAAGCTCGGCGTGGGGAACCGGCTGGCCGCTCTCCGGATGGCGGCGCGCTCCGGCCTCGTCTCGATCGGCCCGGCCGAGTAGCTCAGCGACGCACGAACACGGACCCGGCGGGGCCTTCCGTGCCGAGTCTCCAGGCGGGGTCCTCCCGCAGCTCTCGAGCGAGGACGGCGCCCGGAGGAAGGATCACGCCCGAGATCTCGTAACGCTCGAGGATCGCTTGCCACCCGTCCCCGGCGACGATCGCGGTGTCGTAGTCCCGCCAGATCTCCGCCGGGAATAGCTCGATGCGGGAGTCCACCATCACGGGGTAACCGGCGAGCGAATATTCGAACCAGGAAGCGAACGGCTGGAACACGAGGAGGGGCGACCCGGTGGGCAGTGCCCGCCGGGTCGCGCCCGCAAGCACCTCCGGTGCGTCGGCGGCGAGCCGCTTCGGCGCGCCGGTCACCGGGTCGGTGCCCGATCGCGAGAGGAAGGCCGCGACGAGCAGCGTGAGCGACAGGGCCGCCGTCGCCACCTTCGAGCCCGGCGCGAAGAGCGCGGGTCGCTCCGCCCGTGGCTCGGGGCTCGCGAGCCAGCCGGCCACGACGGGGGGCGCCGCCAGTGCCCACCACACGGTGGATCGGAGCGCCACCGCGCCGAGCGCGAAGAACACCAGCAACCGGGCGATGTCCATCGCCTTGACCGTCGTGCGCCTCGTCAGCGCCACGACGACGACCGCGACCCCGGAGAGCCAGAAGAGCGACCCGGCACCCGAGAGCGGTGAGGGAGGCCGCCACTCGGCGACGGTGTTCCTGATCGTGTCGTGGGTCGAGACGTCCACGACGTAGGACCACAGGGTGAGCCCGAACGGACCGGCAGCGGTCGCCGCGATCGTCGCGACGACGACCAGCGCCGACCGGAGAGGAGATCGCCGGCTCACGACCTCGTCCCCGAGCGCGAAGGTCGCCAGGAGCGGCGCGAGGACGAAGCTTCCGTGGATGTTGGCCCACACGACCGCCACGACCGGCACCAGCCAGGTCCAGCCATCTCGTCGCGAGAGGAGCAACCAGGTCAGGCCGAACAGGGGCACCGCAAGCGCCTGGGGTCTCGCACCCAGCGAGCTCGCGCCGACGAGGAATCCGAGGATCGTCAGGACCGCCGCGGTACGTACGTCGCTCCCGGCGCGCCGACAGTTCCTATACAGAAGGCAGAACCCGGCTCCGATCGCGGCGGCATAGGTCGCCGCCACGCCCGCCCACCCCCAGATCCGATGCGCCGAAGCGAACACGACCTGGGCGCCCCACTGCTGGTTCAACCAGGGTAACCCCGACCGCGTGAACGTGAACGGGTCGGCGCGGACGAGCTCGCCCGTACCGAGGGCGAGCTCCCCCGCTCGCACGTGGTAGGCGAGGTCGATCGCTCTCATCCTGGAGATGAGCGCGGCCGCGGCCGGCAGAACGCCGGCCGCGGCCGCCCAGGCAGCCTCCGTCCGATGGCCCCCCGGGGAACCGTTGCGGCCTACCCGAAAATCGGCCCCTCTAGGGGTTCCCATCGGGGCATCCTACGGGGTACCATCCGGCTCCCTCAGCAGCGATCGGGGGTGCGTACGTCGAAGTACGTAGACAACTCCAGTGGAATTCGGGATTCCCTGGGGCGGTGGGGTTCTTCTAACGTGGTCATCGGCGGAACAAGCCTTCCGCCGGTGGGGCGCGAAGCGCCCCTGAGGACGGGATATCGGAGGAAGGGGGTGTACAGATGCTTCAGCTCTTCACCGGTTTCCAGACTTGGTGGGCAGAGCTCAAGGAGCGTGCCTCGGAGGAGCGCGGCGCGACCGCGGTGGAGTACGCGCTGATGGTTGCTTTGATCGCAGTTGTGATCATCGTCGCGGTGACGTTCCTGGGCGAGTCTGCGAGCGACAAGTTCCAGCAGGTTGGGGACGCAGTCGCCAGCACCTAAGTCCAACTACAGCTCTACAGCTAGAGCGGCCCCGTCGGCCGCTCGCGACGCCGCCCTCGAGGCGGCGGCGCGAGGGGCCGACGGCCTGTGCAGGAGCGATGGGACATGAAGATACGAGCCAAACTTCGTCGTGAAGAGGGAGCGGCCGCGGTCGAGTTCGCGTTGATCCTCGGACTGCTGGCCATCCTGGTCTTCGGCCTGCTCGAATACGGGTTGGCCTTCTGGCAGGTGCAGAACCTCCGCGCCGCCGCCCGAGAGGGTGCCCGTGTCGCCGCCGTTCGCGGCGATAACAACGAGATCAGCGCGGCCATGGTCGCTTCATCGGCCGGCTCGCTCGGTCCGGGCTTCTCCGGATTCACTGCATCGACCGTATGCGACGGCGATCCCCCCGGAGCCCAGGTCACCGTGACGATCATCAACGGCTCCCTCTCCGGAGCCGTCAAGGAGGCATTCGACGTGTCGATCCCATTCTTGCCGCCGATCCAACTGGATCCCACGCTGAGCGGGACGTTCCGATGCGAGTGACCAAGCGGATCTCGCGCGACGGTGGCAACGACGAGCGCGGCGCGACCGCCGTCATCGTCACCCTCAGCCTCATCGCACTTCTCGGCATGATCATCTTGACCGTCGACGTGGGCCAACTGCTCTACAAGCGCCGCGCGATGGTGAACGCCTCCGACGCTGCCGCTCTCGCTGCTGCGCAATCGTGCGCGGGCCTCAATGATTCAGACAGCCCAGGTGCGATGGCGAACACCTTCGCGGTGCAGAACGTGAGCGTCGCCACGGGCGGGATCACCGACATGGTCGGATGCGACGGCCCGCCGTTCGGACACGTCACCGTCGAGTACGGCATGGAGCAAGGACTCTTCTTCGCGGGTGTGCTCGGCTTCGACGGCCCGGCGGCCGTGAGGACCGAGGCCACCGCCGGTTGGGGGCCGACCGGCGCCGCCAACCCGCTGCCGGTCGTGGTCTATACGGGCAGCGGCCAGGGCAACTGCGACATCCACGAGGGCATCGGTCCGGATATCGCCTGCTACCTCTGGTACGACAACGACCTGTTCAACCAGTCATCCTTCGGGTTCCTGAACCTGTGCACGGCGACGGATCCGTGTCAACAGGGGTGGGACGTTGGCACTGGCGACCACTGCCCGAACGTCGGCGCGAGCCTTCGGAGCGATTGGATCGACGGCAACTGGAGCGGTGGCCCGAACGTCGTGAACTACCCTGCCGAAACCTTCGTCTGTCGTGTGAGCGGTCTCACCTCATCGAACTGGAGCAGCTTGGAACAGCGGGTCGGACAGGACCTGATCTTCCCGGTGAACGATTGCGCCACCCAGGTGGACAAGAACGGCGGCCCGATCGGCTGCTCTCCGGACGAGGCGCCGGACAAGTACAACATCATCGGGTTCATCGTGCTTCGTCTCGATGAGGTCCTGGATTCCAAGTCGGAGTGGGAGGGCAACTCCGGAAGTTGCCAAACCGCCGAGATGGACATGGTGCCCACGTCGCCGGACATCGATCTGGACGTGATCGCATCCGGCCTGGGGTGCACCCCGTACGACGCGATCTCGGGTGTCGAGCTCTCGGCCTCCGGCCCAGGTGGCCCCTGCTGCACCCTTGGGACGCACTACACGTTCGATCCTTCGACCAATGTCGTGGATTGGATCGGGAATAACCGGGACCGAGTCACGATCTCCTGGGACTATTCGGAAGGCGGTCCCTGCGGCGTGCCTCCGAATAACTCGAGTGCGGTGTGCCTCCGGGTGCAGACGGTCGAGGTGCAGTTCGGCGGGAGCCTTCCGGGTCAGGGCGCCAACTACAACCTCCGCGCCGTCCGGCTGTGCGACCTGACGTTCGGGAGTTGCCCGGAAGAATGAACTGAGCCGAATGACTGAAGCCGGCGGGGGGTCTGGCCGATAGAAGAACTCTGAGGATGGGAAGGAGCAAGAGGATGAGGTCACGGGGTCTGGTGGTTGCGATCGCTGTCGTGCTCGCCGTTGCGGCGGCGGCGGCGGTGATCCTTTACACGCAAGGGGTGAAGGAAGACGCGGAACAGGGTGGCGCGCTCCAGACCGTCATCGTGTCGTCGGTAGAGATCCGGGCGAACGAGTCGCTCAATCCGCTCGTCGCACAGGACGTCTTCAAGCAGATCCGAGTCCCGCAGGACGCACTGGTTTCGGGCGCCGTGACGGACATCAGCCAGCTCGAGGATGCGACCACCACTTCGACGATCCTCGCGAACGAGCAGATCCCGATCTCTCGCCTCTCGAGCGGCCCTCGGCCGAACGAGCTCGGCATCAGTGAGGGACATATCGGCGTCGCGGTCGAGCTCGAGGCCCCACAGGGCGGTACCGGCAACGTGCAGCCCGGGGACAACGTGTCCGTGTTCGCGACCTATCAGAACGTGCAGGCGATCGCGGGGAACCTCAGACAGGCGGTCAACAACCCGACGGCGACCGACACCGGCCGGAAGGTGGACCTCCCGGACTTCACCGTGACGCTGATCCCGACCGTCAAGGTTCTGCGCATCCAGAACCCGGAGGTCGACTCCGAGACCGGTCAGCAGAGCGACAGCGACCGGATCCGGATCACGCTCGATCTCCTTCCTGAGGACGCGCAGAACCTCGTGTTCGCGCAAGAGAACGGACTGGTGTGGCTCGGTCTGCTGCCGCCAGACGAAGAAGGCAGCCAGCCGGACGCCTCCGTGGTTCCGCTGAAGCTCCTGCTTGGAGCGAGATTGGGATGACGGACGCGAGCGTCGTCGCCGTCGGGACGCCGCAGTCGTTCCGTCAACAGCTCGCCAGGGCCATCGAGATGGGCCCGGACGAGGTGGGTTGGGTGCAGTCGGCCACGGCTGCCGAGGAGTTGTTGATCAACGCCTTCCAGCCCATCGACGTCCTGGTCCTCTCGCCCGAGGTCAAGGAGCCCGACGCTCTCGGTCTGGCCGAGTTCGTCGGGCGCCAGGCTCCAGGGACGGCCATGGTGCTGGTCCGCGATCACACGTGGAACGGGCTGTTGCCAGCGGCCATGCGAGCGGGCATCCGCGACGTCGTCGACATGACCCAGGGGACGGAGGAGCTCCGCGACGCCGTGGAGCGCGCCATCGTCTGGGCTTCCAACTTGCGCTCGGTGAACGTCACCCAGTCCGACGGTCAGCCCCTCACGAGGGGACGGATCCTTTCGGTCTTCTCTTCCAAGGGTGGGACCGGGAAGACGTTCCTGACCTCGAACCTCGCGACCTCGATCTCCGAGGTCACCGGCCAGGACACGGCGGTCGTCGACCTCGACATCGACATGGGCGACGTATTCACGTACTTCGGCCGGGAGCCCTCGGCCACCATCCAGGACCTGATGGAACTGGGTGAGGGGGCGGAGCGCTCCCGTATCAAGGCTGTGGGCGTCCAGCTCGCGGAGCACCTGTGGGGGTTCGGCGCGCCGCCGGATCCCGCCGCGGAAGCTCCCGCCGGTGAGGCGATCGGGAAGTTCCTCCGGGCGCTGCGGAACGAGTTCACCTGGGTCGTCGTGGACGCCTCGGTCGACTACTCGGACTCCGCGCTCGTGTGCTTCGATCTCTCCGACGCGATCTGCCTCGTCACCGGCCTCGACGTCGTCGGTGTGAAGCACCTCTCCAAGTCACTCGACACGCTGCTCACGATCGGGCTGCCCCGGGAGCGGTTCCGGGTCGTGCTCAACCGTGCGGACTCCAAGGTCGGCCTCGATGCATCCGATGTGGAGCGCGTCATGAAGATCAACGTCGACGCGATGATCCCCTCGAGCCGGCTCGTGCCGACGTCGCTGAACAAGGGCCGTCCGGTGGTCCTGGACGAGCCCAACTCCGAGGTCGCCCAGGCGGTTCGGCAACTCGCCATGCGGTTCGCCGGCCAGGCCGAGATGGTCGCCGCCGGCGAGGCGGGGATCGACACGTCCAACAAGAAGAAGCGGAAGCTGTTCGCCCGAAGCTGAGAAGCCAAGATGAGAAGAAGGTAGAGGAGGCACCCCATGTCCCTGGCAGACAGGCTGCAGAAGTCCCAACAGAAGGACCGGATCGCCGAGGTCCGGACCCGGGTGCAAGAGCGCCTGGTCGAGAGCCTCGGGCCGCGCCTGTACGACGCGACTCTCTCAGACACCGAGCTCGAGGGCATGGTGCACCAGCGCCTGCGCGAGCTCCTCGACGAGGAAGAGGGTCCGCTCGCCGCGCAGGAGAAGCTCCTCATCGTTCGCCAGATCGGCGACAGCGTCCTCGGTCTGGGGCCGCTCGAGCCCTACATCCGCGACCCGGAGGTCACCGAGGTCATGGTGAACAACTGGGACACGATCTACGTGGAGCGTTCGGGCAAGCTGTACTGGACCGGAACGAAGTTCCACGACGAAGGCCAGCTCCGTCGCACGATCGACAAGATCGTCGCGAAGGTCGGCCGGCGCGTCGACGAGGCGAGTCCGATGGTGGACGCGCGCCTCCCCGACGGATCGCGTGTCAACGCGATCATCCCGCCGCTGGCGATCGACGGTCCCACGCTCACGATCCGAAAGTTCGCCGCCGACCCGTACCAGGCGGACGACCTGGTGGAGTTCGGCACGATGAGCTCGGCGACGTCGAAGTTCCTCGAAGCCTGCGTGCGCGGCCGTATCAACATCATGGTCGCGGGCGGAACGGGTGCCGGGAAGACGACGACGCTGAACGTCATCTCGTCGTTCATCCCCGACGACGAGCGGATCGTCACCATCGAGGACGCGGCGGAGCTGAAGCTCCAGCAGCCGCACGTCGTCCGTCTCGAGTCCCGGCCGCCGAACATCGAAGGGAAGGGCCAGGTCTCGATCCGCGACCTCGTAAGGAACTCGCTCCGTATGCGGCCGGACCGGATCGTGGTCGGAGAGGTCCGTGGGCCCGAGGCCCTGGACATGCTCCAGGCCATGAACACGGGTCACGACGGCTCGATCTCCACGATCCACTGCAACTCGCCTCGCGACGCGCTCTCCCGTCTCGAGACGATCACGATGATGGCCGGGATGGACCTCGGCTCTCGCGCGATCCGCGAGCAGATCTCTTCTGCGATCCAGCTGATCGTGTACCAACAGCGCCTGAAGGACGGAACGCGTCGCTTCACGCATGTGACCGAGGTCGCCGGGATGGAGGGTGAAGTGATCACCCTCCAGGACATCTTCCTGTTCGACTTCTCGGCCGGCATGGACGACGAGGGCCGGTTCCGGGGACGCCTCAAGTCCACCGGGCTTCGGCCGAAGTTCCTCGACAAGCTCCAGGAGCGAGGCATCAGCATCGACGCGGAGCTCTTCGCGATGGAACAGAAGGGTCGGTAGATGCTGGCGGCAGACACCTTCTTCTCAAGCCAGGCCATGCTGGCCGTCGTCGTCGCCCTCGTGGCGCTGGCGGCTTTCGCGCTGGGGTGGCTCATGCTCGGGACCGCCGCGCGGGTGAAGGCGGATCGCGATATGGCCGCTCGGATGGCGGCGATCGGACGCCCGGTCCCGCAATCGACGGCGTCGCCGGTCGGCAAGCCCGGCAGCGGGTGGATCCCCGAGAGCGTGTCGGCGTTCGGTGAGCGCTTCGCCCAGTCTCAGGGCTTCAGCGAGAAGCTGGATGCACGGCTCGAGGCCGCGGGTGTGAGCCTGCGGTCGGGCGAGTTCGTGGTCGCCACGGTGGGTGCCGGACTGCTCGGCGCCGTGCTGGGTGCGGCCGTCTTCGTGAATCCGATCCTCGCCGGCGTGTTCGGTCTCCTGGGTCTGGTGCTTCCCACACTCGTCCTGCGGATGTCCCTCAATCGCAGGGGGGACAAGCTGCGGGAGCAGCTGCCGGACGTGCTCACGATCATGGCGTCCTCGCTGCGCGCAGGGCACTCGTTCCTCCAGGCGCTCGACACCACGGCGCGTGAGATCTCGGCGCCGGCCAACGTGGAGTTCCAGCGGCTCGTCTCGGAGATCCGGCTCGGCCGTCCGGCCGAGGAGGCCCTCGAGGCGCTCGCCGACCGCGTCGGGAGCCCCGACTTCCGGTGGGCCGTCCTCGCGGTGAACATCCAGCGCGAGGTCGGCGGTAACCTCGCCGAGATCCTCGACAACGTGTCCGACACGCTTCGCGAGCGTGCGACGATGCGCCGCCAGATCCGCGTCTTGACCGCCGAGGGCAGGCTGTCCGCCTGGGTCCTCGCGATCCTGCCGTTCGCGATCGCGATCTACATGTTCGCCGTGAACCCGAAGTACATCTCCTTGCTCTTCACGACGCAGATCGGTCTGTTCATGTTGGGTGTGGCTGGGGTCCTGATGGTGCTGGGGATCCTCTGGATGAGGAAGATCGTGGACATCGATGTCTGACATCTGGTTGGTCCTTGCCATCGGATGCGTCTTCGGCGCTATCCTCCTGCTCGGGATCTTCGTCGACCTGAGTCAGTCGGAGCGCCGTCGCGCGGTCCGACTGCTCGAGTCCCAGGTCGCCGGCACGACGAGCGAGAACGTGAACCTTCGGGAGCAGCACCTCTCGGAGAGCTTCGGGCGACGGATCGTCGTGCCCGTCGTCGCCGGAGCCGCGAAGGTCGCTCGACGGGTCACTCCGATCGACGCCCGCGACCGCGTCGCGCACAAACTGCTGCTCGCCGGGAGCCCGAGTGGATGGGACGCCGAGCGCTTGCTCGCGTTCAAGATCATCGGGCTCGGCGGCGGCATCGTGCTCGGCTTCTTCGTGACGACCCTGGTCGGCGACCTCGCTCCGTTCATCCGGATCGTGCTGATCGGGCTCCTGGCGTTCGTGGGTTTCATGGTTCCCGACTCGATGCTGAACCGCCGTGTCGAGGAGCGTCAGAAGGAGATCCTCCGGACGCTCTCGGACACCCTCGACCTCCTGACGATCAGCGTGGAGGCGGGTCTGTCGCTGAACGCCGCGATCGCGCAGGTGGTGCAGAACGTGCCGGGTGTCCTGTCCTCCGAGTTCGCTCGCATGCTGCAGGAGATCCAGCTGGGCGTGCCCCGGGCCGACGCCTTCCGGAACCTCGCCGAGCGGACCGATGTGGACGAGCTCAACGCCTTCGCCCTGGCGATGATCCAGGCCGACGTCTTCGGTGTCTCGATCGCCAGCGTGCTCCGAACCCAGGCGCAGCAGCTGCGGATCAAGCGCCGGCAGCGCGCCGAGGGGAAGGCGCAGCAGACCCCCGTCAAGATCGTGTTCCCGCTGATCCTGTGCATCCTGCCGGCCTTGTTCGTGGTCATCGTCGGGCCCGGTGCGATCCGGATCTTCGAGTCGTTCGTCACGACGTGATCGGTCGCCCCCGCCGAAGGCGGGCGCGACCCGATAGCCTCCCGCGCCATGAGGGTCGCGTATCAGGGTGAGCCGGGCGCCTACAGCGAGCGCGCCGTCCGATCGCTCTTCACCGACGCCGAGCCGCTTCCCTGCGACACTGTCCGGCACGCGTTCTCCCGAGTGACGAGCGGCGAAGCCACCTTCGGGGTCGTGCCGCTGGAGAACTCGCAAGCGGGATCCGTGAACGAGACGTACGAGCTGCTGTCCAACACCAGCCTGCTCCGCATCGTCGGTGAGTCGATCGTGCGCGTCGACCACGCCTTGCTGGGGGTTCCCGGCGCGCGGCTCGAAGACGTGCGGAGGGCCCACTCCCACTGGCAGGCCTTGGCGCAATGCGAGGACTTCCTCTCCTCGATGCACATCGAGCCGGTTCCCGAGCACGACACGGCCGGCGCGGCTCGGAAGGTCGCCGAGGTGGGGGATCCGGCGGAGGGAGCGATCGCGAGTGTCGACGCGGCGGGACTCGCCGGTCTCATCGTGCTCGCGGAGCGGATCCAGACCGAGAAGGAGAACTTCACCAAGTTCGCGATCGTCGGTGCGACCGACCCCGGCTTCGGTGCCGCGGACAAGACCTCGATCGTGATGGCCGTGCTGGACGAGCCCGGCTCCCTCCTGGGAGCGCTCGAGCCATTCGCCGCCCGCGGCATCAACCTCCACAAGATCGAGTCCCGGCCGCGGCGCGGTGCCGCCTTCGAGTACCTGATGTACGTGGACTTCATGGCGGCGGCGGACGCCCCGGGCGTCGAGGACGCTCTCGCGGAGGTCCAGAAGCACACCTCGCTGCTGAAGATCCTGGGCTCGTACCGCTCCGCGGGCGACCCGGTCTGACCGCTTAGCATGGCTCGATGGCCCGTGCGAGACGCGTAGCACCCCGGGCGTCCGCGGCGCGGCGCTTCCCCGTCCTCCCCGTGATCTCGGGCGCGCTCGTGATCGGTGCGGCCGTCCTCGTGATCGCGCTCATCCTCTCCCGGGTCGAGGACGAGCAACACCGCGGGGGCCCGCTCCGGAACCCGAACCCACCCGAAGGGGCCGAACCCATCAACGCGACGTTCGAGGGGATCACGACCTTTCGCGGGAACGCCACCCGGACCTACTACGGGGAAGGTCCGGTGCCGCTGGATCCGGTGATCGGGTGGCGCGTGCCCACGGAGCGCATGTGCTCCGTGTCCTACGTGGGGATCGAGGTGGACGAATGGTGCGGCACCGGGTGGACCGGGCAGCCAAACGTCGTGGTGGGCGAGGACGGGACGATCGAGGTCCGTGAGGGCGCGTACGACGGCATGTACCACTTCCTCGACGGCACGACGGGACTGCCGGTCCGCCCTCCGCTCGCGACACGCGACCTGGCGAAGGGCACCGCGACATCCGATCCCGACGGGTTCCCGCTCTACTACGCCGGCTCGCGGGACGGCAGGTTCCGGATCGTCGCGACGGACCGACAGGAGCCGCTCGTGCTGTGGTCGATCCACGGTGCGACGAGCGTCGAGCGGCCACTCCGCAACGACGACTGGGACGCTTCCGCGCTCGTGGTCGACGACGTCTTGTTCCAGGGTGGGGAGAACGGATGGCTCTACGTGATCAGGCTGCACCGGAGATACGACCCGCTCGGTTTGGTCAAGGTCAAGCCGAGGATCGTCGCGACGGTTCCCGGGTTCGACGACGAGTTGCTCCGAGTTCTCGGTGATACCGAGGTCTCGATCGAGAACTCGGTCGCGCTCCACGACGGGATCCTCTACTTCGCTAACTCCGGCGGCCTCGTGCAGGGGTGGGACGTATCGGACGTGTTGGCGGGCGGCACTCGCGTGGAACGCGTGTTCCGGTTCTGGACGGGCGACGACACCGACGCCACGGTCGTGATCGACGGTGCCGGCGATCTCTACGTGGCCAGCGAGTACCAGCGCTTCGGCGACCGGAGCCGCGAGGTGGGACAGCTCATGAAACTCGACCCTTCGCGACCGGACGACCCTCTGGTCTGGTCGATCGATGCCAGGGAGATCGGGTTCGAGGGCGCGGGCGGCAGTTGGTCGACGCCGGCGCTGTACGGCGATCTCGTCTTCTTCACCACCGCCGCTGGCCGTCTGCTGGCGGTCGAACGGGAGACCGGCGACATCCGCTGGGAGCGGCAGGTGGGGGCGCCCGCGATCGGGTCACCCGTGGTGGTGGACGGCGTCTTGATCCAGGGCGACTGCGCGGGTGACCTCTGGGCTTGGGACGTCTCGGATCCGGATGCCGATCCGCTGCTGCTCTGGAAGCTGCATTTCAACGGCTGCATCGAGTCGACGCCGGCGGTCTGGCGTGGATGGATCTACCTCGGGACCCGCCAGGGGTACTTCTACGGGCTCACGGAACGACGGGAGCCCGCCCCCGCTTCGTAGCGGATCACCGCAACAGGGCCGCCGGGTCCTGGTTGATCTGGGCCGTACGGAAGGCGACCAGCGCGATCGCCGCCACGAGGAGCGCCACGAGCCCGACGGCGGCGAACGCGCGCCGGGGCGCCACAGGCCTCGAGGGATCGACGGCGAAGCCGGCGACCAGCCCCGCGACGAGACCGCCGAGGTGCGCCCGCCAGTCGATCCCAGGGATCGAGAAGCCGATGATCAGGTTGATCACCAGCATGCTCAACGCGCCACGAAGTCGTGCTTGCGCCATCACGTGGTGGCGCCGCAGGTAGTTGTAGGCGATGAAGGCGCCGACGAGACCGAAGATCGCGCCGGAGGCTCCGACCGCGATGGTGAATCCGGGTGCGAACGCGAAGGAGGTCGCGCCGGCGAACACGCCGGTGACGAGGAACACCGCGAGGGTCTCGACTCGACCGATCTGACGCTCGATCTCGTTCCCGAAGATCCACAGGACGTACGCGTTCAGCCCCAGATGGATCAGTCCGGCGTGCAGGAATATCGAGCTGAGCAGGCGCCACCATTCGCCGCCGACGATCCCCCCGGTCAGGTTGAGCTCGGTCCCTCCCGTGAAGGGGACGAGGGCTCCCGCGTCGATGAGGGCCTGGTAGCCCGGACCGTCGAAGAGCGAGCCGGGTCCACCCGCCACGACGAGCTCCCACAGGTACCCGATGCCGATCGCGATGAGCAAGATCTTCGTGACGGGCGTGGCCTTCAGGTTGGCCGCCGCGACCTGCCGTCCGGGTCCCTGCCGGTACTCTCGGCGAGCTTCTGCCACGCACTCCGGGCATTGATGGCCGACGGGCGCCGGGATCATGCAATCCGGGCAGATGGGTCTGCCACAGCGGGTGCAATGGACGCCCGTCTCCACATCGGGATGCCGGTAGCACCGTTCCCGCGTCGGAGGTGGGGGGATCGTGGGCGTCTGGTCCACAGAGCCAATCGTACGCGTGGGCGGATGGAACGGCGCTCAGGTCGGTGGATGCGAGCGGTGATCGCGCGGCTCCACCGAGGACGGTGGACCGCCGGGAAGACCTACGACTCCATCGGCGGGAGGGCCTCGAGGGCGGCGCCGACGTCGGCCGGATCGAAGAGAGGCCCCCATCGATCCGCGATGAGGCCGTCGGAGCCGATCAGGTACAGCCATGGCTCGGTCATCTCGGGGGTGCCGTCCGGGGCCTCGCGCAGCAGCCAGTCCGCCGCTCCCTGATTGATGACCTGGGTCTCCGGAGGGTCGTACCTCTTCCAGATCTCGATGTGGATGTAGACGGCGCGGTCCGGGTATGCCGCGCCGATCCGCTGCAGCTCGGTGACCTCCGGCCCGCAGAACCGGCTGGTGCAGTACGCCGGTGTTCCGAAGAGGACGAGGGCGGGCCGGCCCTGTGCGATCGCGTCCGCGATCGTCCACTCATGGAGCTCGGGGTCGGGGATCTCGCCACCGCCGTCGGCCATCGAGTCGATCGCGCCGGGCCGGATCTTCGAGTCCATCGTGAGGTTCTCGGTGGCGAGCGCGGGCATGCCGGGTGCGGGGATCCCCGACTCCTGCCGCACGGGGAAGTCGGTCGTGAGCTCGCGGGCGACGCTGTCGATCTCGATCGAGAGCGTCGCCCGCCAGATCCCCGCCTCGGCGAACGTCACGTCCTCCGCCTCGTACACTCCGTTGGCTCCCGTGACGATCGCCGGCGCGTCGCCGGAGGCATCGGTCCCCGGGACCGGGACGTAGGTCGCGGTGGCCGTGGGGCCGGCCGACGGCTCGCCGCTGCCGTCCGTGCCGAGGGAGGAGAACGCGAGGTCGACGGAGCCCTGGGTGACGACGCGCAAGCCGTTCGCGTCGCTCGCCAGGATGCCTACCTGGACGCGCTGCGGCGCCCCCACGTAGTGCCAGGTGCTGGCCATCTGGGCGGAATACGAGGTATCGAGTCCTCCCTCGGGGGCGTTCTCGCCGGTCGTGCACGAGCCGGCCAGGGTCGCCACAGTGAGCATCGAGACCAGGAGGTGTCGCCGGATCATCCGATCCCACCTTCTCATGAGCTCGAGGAACCGTCGGCCAGCGCCCCCTCCAGCCGCAGCAGGAACCGGCGCCGGTCGTCATGGCGGCCGTAACTCCCGAGACGGGGACCCGCTCGGACGACGCGATGGCAGGGGACGAAGAGCTCGATCGGGCAGCGCGCGAGCGCGCTGCCCGCCGCGCGGCCGCCGCGGGCTGCGCCCGCGGCGGCCGCAACGTCCCCGTAGGTCCACATCTGCCCGTAGGGGATCGTCGTCACGGTCTCGAGGATCCGCCGCGCGAATCCTTCGCCGAGAACCGACAGGTCGGCCGGGGTCTCGAACGCCCGGAGGGTGCCACGGAAGTACGCGTCGACCTCGCGGCGGATCGGGGCGGTTCGTCGGCGATCCTCCGAGGCGTCGGGACCGGTCTCGAGCGGGTCCTCCTCGCCGAAGATCGTTCGCACCACACCCGCATCTCCGGAGAAGATCGTGAAGGGACCGAGCGGGGTGTCGATCGTCGTACGGACGATCATCAGATCGGCGGCCACGGGAACGGACGATGGTCCTCTTCCGGCTCGGGGAACCGCTCCCGCGAGGCCACCTCGGAGGCGCGCGACTCGAGGGCCGCCAGCTCCGGCACGGCGAGCAGGTTGGCGAGCTCCTCGCGCACCGGGCCCTCACGGAGATCACCCGCCAGCCGGCGAAGGTCCGCCCGCACCTCGTCCTCGAGCGTGTCCCCGATGAAGTCCCAGATCACCGTGCGGAGCTTCGGCTCCTGGTTGAAGCACACCCCGTGATCCACCACATAGATCCGTCCGTCCTCCCCCAGCAGACAGTGCCCGGCCTTCCGATCGGCGTTGTTGATGACCAGGTCGAATGCCGCGACCCGGCGGAACTCGTCGGGGAAGCGCTCTCCGAGGGTGAAGTAGTGCTCCTCCGGGTCGGCCGCGACGAACCGCTGCACCGAGCCGATGCCGTACGGACCGTCGCGCAGGACGGTGGCGGGGACGTGGGGCCAGCCGAGGGTTCGGGCGACGACGAAGGTCGCGACCTCGCGCGCGCACAGGGTGCCCTCCGGGAAGTCCCAGAGCGGCGTCTCGCCTCGGCGGGGCTTGTACACCGCGAGGGTCTCCTCGTCTTCGCCGCGAGCGCGGGCGAGGAACGTGTGGTTCGAGGCGTTCGGCAGTAGGCCGAGGACCTCGAGCTCGCCGGTGGCGAGGACCCGGGGGATCGCGGGGTCCGTCAGGCCCGCTTCGAGTGCCCGTTCATCGCGGGACACGCGTGGCCCTCCGAGTCGATCGGGTTCCCGCAGAACTGGCATGTCGGGCGGCCTCGAGCGGCGACCGCCGCCCCGTGCCGGGAAAGCGCCAGCATCTGCGCCGGCGACGCCCAGATCCGGATCGACTCGGGCTCCGTGCCGGGGACCGCCGGTCGCGGATCCTCGATGTCGAGGTCTTCGAGGTCGGGTTGGAACTCCTCGACCTCGAGCAGGAACAGGTCACGGTCCTCGTCGAATCCGATCGAGAGGCGACCCGCTCGCCATCTCGGGTCCAGGGGCTCCTGGAGCGCCATCGTGGGCTCGTCCGCCACCGGTTCGGTCGTCGGCGCGTCCTCCAACAGCTCCATCACGGATGCGGCGAGCAGCTGCACCTGCTGCTTCTCCACGATCACCGTCACGATCTCCTTCCCGGCGCGCGCCTGGATGTAGAACGTCCGGTCGCCCGGCTCGCCCACGGCGTCGGCGGTGATGTGATCGACCGGTCCGAGGTCCATCGACCTATCCTCGCAGCTTCGTCTTGCGGTCAGCCAGGGAAGGCGGACCACCGCCTTTCGCCGGCCCGTCGCCGCCCTTCGTCGGAGCGAAGCGGCGGAGGCTTCCTGTGTCGTTCACCAGCAGGATCCGCGGCACGCCTTCACCCAGATGCACGACCGAGACCGATGCGGGTTCTGCCATCACGCGCTGGAACTGATCGAGATGGGCGCCCGCGTAGTGTGAGATCAGCACCCTGACGAGGTCGCCGTGGGTGCCGACGGCGACCCGACCGCGTGGATGTCGGGACCCGATCCGCTCGATCTCGTCCAACACGCGGGCCTCCGCGTCGACGAAGCTCTCGCCTCCAGGGAAGGAGAACCGGGAGGGGTTGCGCTGCACCGTTTCCCAGAGCTTCAGGCGCCGGAGCGAGCGGAGCGTCCGCCCCGTCCAGGCGCCGGCATCCATCTCGATCAGCGCATCCGCGGTCCTGATCTCCAGCCTCCGAGCCAACGCCAGCGGCTCCATCGTCTCGACGCAGCGCTCGAGAGGGCTCGAGTAAAGGGCGGTGAGGCGAACGCCCTCGAAGCGCTCGACGAGCGCGGCCGCCTGCCGGCGGCCGCGCTCGTCGAGATGGATCCCCGGCGTCCGGCCGTACAGCCGTGACCCCGTCACGGCGGTGACGCCGTGACGGATCAGGAAGAAGGTCGTCATCGCGCAGGAGCATACGAGGGCTCTGTCCGTGTCCGAGCGCGTGACCGCGCTCCCGGTTTCAGGCCCCTGCCGCCGTATGGGAGCATCGATGCGTGGAAGCGGATCGGCGGCCTCGTCACGACGACCGGCCGTTCGCGGTGGTGGACGTCGGGTCGAACTCGGCACGGATGATCGTCTTCCGACTGCGCCCGGGCGAGCACTTGGACGTGCTCGAAGATGCGCGTGCGCCACTCCGCCTCGGCCGAGAGTTGCGCGACGACGACAGCCTCGGGTCGGAGGCGATCGACCGGACCCTCGAGACGCTCCGAGACTTCAAGGCGGTCGCCGACGGCGCGGGAGCGAGCCGCATGATCGCCGTCGCGACCTCCGCCGTCCGCGAGTCCCGCGACGGGGGACGCCTTGTGAAGGAGGCGCACGCATCGGGGGTGCCGCTGGAAGTGATCGACGGTGACCTCGAGGCCAGGTTCGGCTTGATGGGCGCCGTGCACGACCTGCCGGTCGTGCACGGCGCCGCGATGGACGTGGGCGGCGGGAGCATGGAGCTCACGAGCTTCCACGACCGGCGGTTCGATCGATCCTGGACGTTCCCGTTCGGATCCCTCCGCGTGAGCGACCGGTTCCTCGCTTCGGACCCGCCTTCGGACCGCGAGATGAAGGACCTCCGCAAGGCGGTCGCGGCGGCGCTCGAGGGATCGGGCGTGCCCGAGCTGGGTGAGCAGGGGGACCTGGTGGGGATCGGGGGCACCGTACGGAACCTCGCCAAGATGGACCTCCGCCGGACCGATCATCCGTTGCCGCTCCTCCACGGATACGAGCTCCGGGAGGGGAACCTCGAGTCGATCATCGATGATCTCGCGGCGCGCACGATGAAGCGCCGCGCGCGGCTCCGTGGGCTCAACCCCGACCGCGCCGACTCGATCGTGGGGGGCGCCCTCGTCGTGCTCGCCGCGATGCGGCACCTCGGGGCGGAGCGAGTGGTGGTCTCGAGCCGAGGACTTCGCGAGGGCCTCGCGTTGGGAGACCGCTCGTCCGTCCCCTCGCCTCGACAGGTGCGGACGATCTCCGCGGCCACGCTCGCCGCTCGATTCGCGACATGGAACGTGACCATCGCGGAGCGTCGGTCCTCGCTCGCCGTCCAGCTGATGGAAGCGCTCGATCCCGATGCCACGCCGTTCGTGGTGGAGATGCTGGAGCACGCGGCCACGCTGCTCGACGTGGGAAAGGCGATCGATCATTACGAACGGTTCGAGCACGCCGCGATGATCGTGACCACGGCGGACCTCGCGGGATTCACCCACGAGGCCCTCGGCACCCTGTCCGCGATCCTCCGACACGCGGGAGGGGCGGCCAGCCTCGGGCCGTTCGCACGGTTGATCCCGGCCGGCGAGCGGCCCGCGGTTCGACGGACTGCCGTCGCGCTCGCCCTCGCGGAAGAGCTTCACCGACGCATCCCCCCCGGAGAACCGGCCGCGATCACATGCCGATGGCGAGGCCGGTTCGAGGTCGAGGCCCCGGTCCCGGCCCCGTGGACTCCCAGGAGCGTCGCCGATCGGTTCCGAGCGGTCTTCGGAGCGAAGCTCTCCATCGTGCCCGCACCGGACGCTCGGCAGCTCAACCCGGTGATGGCTCCCGACTAGCGCCGGAGAGGATCAGCGGCGGGGAGCCGCGGGAAGCGTGACCCGGAACGTCGTCCCGCGGCCGAGCTCGCTCTCGACCTCGAGACTGCCCCCGTGGTTGTCGACCACGTGCTTCACGATCGCGAGCCCGAGTCCCGTGCCGCCCGTCTCCCGGGATCGGGCTCGGTCGACGCGATAGAAGCGCTCGAAGATCCGGGGGATGTCTCGGGAGGGGATCCCGATCCCCGTGTCGGTGACCCGCAGGGTCACCTCGTCCCCATCGGAATCGACTTCGACCTGCACCTTGTCCCCTTCATGGCTGTAGCGGACCGCGTTGTCGATGAGGTTGCGCACGAGCAGCGTGAGATCCCTTTGCGATCCGCGGACCGGCTGTTCGCTCTCGGTCAGGATCTCCAGGGTCACCCCCGCCCGCTCGGCCGACTCCTCCAACCGCTGCCCTTCCTCGCGGGCTGCCGCCCCCAACGACACGATCTCGTCGAGCGCGCTCCCGGACTCCAGCCTCGAGAGGTCGAGCAGGTCGGCGACGATGCGCGAGAGACGAACGGCCTCGCGCTCGAGTTGCGACGCGAACCGAGGGACCGCCGCGGGGTCATCCGCCGCGGCCTGGCCGAGGGTTTCGGCGACCGCCTGGATGGTGGCGGCGGGCGTCTTGAGCTCGTGGGACGCGTTCGCCACGAAGTCGCGTCGCACGTCCTCGAGTTGGCGTTGCTGGGTGACGTCGCGCACGACGACGAGCGTCGCGCCGTCGGCGGCCGGGGTGATCGTTCCTCGCAGCCAGCGAGCCGGCACGCCGGTCTCCACCAGCACGGACGTGGGCTCCTGTCGTTCGCGGCTTTCGTGGATCGCCGTCCGGAGCGCGAGTGGCAACACCCCCGCGAGTGAGGCGGGGGTCGAGGGAAGGTGTCGGGCGACGGCGTCGTTCGCGAACGCCACCCTGGCATCTCGTCCGATGAGCAGGACCCCGTCCTGCATCGTCGACAGGATCAGGTCGCGGGTCCGGCGCTCCTCCTCCGCCTCGACGCGCTGCTCCAGGCCCGCCGCCTCGGCCGCCACCGCGCGTTCCTCCCACGCGCGGCCGGACCGGACGGCGCGCGACAAGGCCCAGGAAGCGGCGACGATGACCGCGAGCGCCACCACCAGGACGACCACCGTGACCGGTTCCACGCGCGGGAGTGTAGGCGCACGTTCACCTCGTTCATGAGCCGTTCCGCCTCTCTTCATCCTCCCTCCATCCGGATCCGAGAGGCGAGTGGGACCATCTTCCGCCAGGGATGGCGCGGGTTCACCGCCCGTTCATCTTGTTGCCACGGGCCCGCCATCCACCCCACCTAGCATCGCGTTCGTAGTCGATCCCCGGGATGGGGACGTCGTGAACGGGAGGGGGAGTATGACCAAGAAGCCTTGGAGTCGGGTGGTCCTCGGTGCGCTCGCGCTGTCACTGGTGGCCGTGGCGTGCGGAGGGGACGGCGGAGACAACGGGGGCTCGGGCGACGGCGAACAGCTGACCGGCGAGCTCTTCATCTCCGGCTCATCGACGGTCGAGCCGGTTACGTCCCTCGTGGCCGAATTCTTCGCTGAGGATCAGCCAGGGGTAAGCATCACGGTTGAGGGTCCCGGGACGAGTGATGGTTACGAGCTCTTCTGCAACGGTGAAACGGACGTCCAGGATTCATCGCGGGCCATCGACGAAGAGGAGATCGCGGTGTGCGAGGAAGCCGGGATCGAATACGTCGAGCTCTACATCGCGATCGACGGCATGGCCGTCCTCACGTCTCCCGAGAACCCAGCGCCTCCCGCGTGCTTGAACATCAACGACCTGTACGCTCTGATCGGACCCGAATCTGAGGGGTTCGAGAGCTGGTCGGACTCGGATGCGCTGGGCGAGGAGGTTGGCGGCATCGCCGTCCCCTACCCGGACCAACCACTCGAAATCATCGCCCCCGGTGAGGAGTCCGGCACGTACTTCTCCTTCATCGATCTCGCGATCGCCGGTCTGGCGGAGGCCCGCGAGCAAGAGGAGGTCACCCGGCCCGACTACGTCGCTTCGGCGAACGACAACGTGATCGTCGAGGGGATCGCCGGATCGGCGAATTCACTCGGCTGGGTCGGGTACGCCTTCTATCAAGAGAACCAGGACGTCGTCGAGGCCATCCCCGTGGCTCCGCAGGACGGCGCCGAAAGTGATTGCGTCGTCGCGTCCCCCGAAACCATCTCGTCGGGGGAATACCCGCTCTCCCGTCCGCTCTTCATCTACGTGAACAAGGAGTTGGCCAGCCAGAAGCCCGAGCTCGTGGAATTCATCGACCTGTACATGTCGGATGAGGGCCTGGCTACCGCCGTTTCCGAGGTCGGGTACGTGGAGATCGACCAGACCGAACTGGAGGCGACTCGGGCCGCCTGGGAGGAGTTCAAGGCGTCCCTGTAGCCCGATACGGGATACAGGGCAAGCGTAAGCTGAGTGCCGGTCCCGCGCGGAGCACCCCAGAGGATGCAC